>DATAFR010000113.1:0-27108 GCA_036257375.1 Methyloceanibacter sp. | reverse complement strand
TCAACACCATGAAGTGGATCTAAGCCATGCCGCTCTCCAGCGACGCCGTGCTGCTTCGCATCTTCATCGGCGAGGACGACAAGGCCGGCCATCAGCCGCTTTATGAAGCGATCGTGCTGAAGGCGCGAGAGTTGGGCATTGCCGGCGCGACCGTGCTGCGCGGTCCGATGGGCTTTGGCCACTCCAGCGTACTGCACACCACGAAGGTGCTGCGCCTGTCGCAGGATTTGCCGCTCATCATCGAGATCGTGGATAGCGAGGACAAGATCGAAACTTTTGTCGCCGCCATCGAGCCGATCATGGGCAGCGGCCTCGTCACCACCGAGAAGGTCAAGGTCATCCGCTATGGCGAGAGCGGCCCTTGCGATCCAGTCTCGTCTCGTCAGCAGTGAACTGTGCCACGAAGCTCTTGATCACCTTGTCGGCCAGCTCGCTCTGCCGCCCCTTCGGAGTCCCGGAGCGTCGCGCCAGCAGGCCATCGAGCAGGAGCGTAGCGAGGCCGTGCGTAAACGCCCAGCAGGCAAAGGCGAGATTGCGCCGCGCCTCGGGCGGCTCGCCGGCAAAGCTCCTGTCGATCGCCTGAACGAGCGCGCCGAAGGCGGCATCGGCATTTTCGAGCGCCTCGGGATAGTTCTCGATCGGCACCGCGTCTGAGCGGAACATCACCCGGAAATGTCCGGGATGGCGCAGCGCGAAATCGACATAGGTCCTGGCGACGGCCGCGAGGGCGCTTCTTTGCGAAGCGGCGTGCTTATCCAATGAGCGCGTAAGCTCCTGCTGGAGCATTCCGAACCCTTCGGTGGCGATGGCGGCGAGGATCGCCCCGCGGTCGCCGAAATGGTGATACGGCGCCTGGTGGCTCACGCCCGCCTTGCGCGCCGCCTCGCGCATGCTGAGCCGGTCGAGCCCGCCCGCCTCGATCAAGGCAAGGCTCGCATTCAGCACTTTTCGGCGGAGATCTGTTTCCTCGGTCATGGCGAAAAGTCATGCCCGAACCACTTGACACTGTCAAGTCGACTTCTTACCTTGACACTGTCAAGTCGGACACAATGAAAGGATGGACCCCATGAACGCGATTACCCCAGTCGACACCGGCGCCAAGGTCGAGAGCGACCTCTCCCTCATTCTCGATCGCCAGCGCGCGGCTTTCCTGCGTGATGGCCCCCCTTCGCTCGCCGCGCGGCGCCGCGATCTCACGACGCTCAAGAACGGGCTCCTCGCCCGCCGCGAGGAATTCGTGGCGGCGCTGGACGCCGATTTCGGCCACAGGGCGCGGCAGGAGACCCTTCTCCTCGACATCGGCTCGGTGGTCGAAACCATCAAATATCTACACAGCAATCTGCACCGCTTCATGCGGCCCGAGCGCCGCGGCACCACCATGGTGTTCTTTCCCGGCTCGAACCGGGTGGTCTATCAGCCGCTCGGCGTGGTCGGCATCGTCGCACCCTGGAATTATCCCGTGTCACTGGCGCTCGCGCCGCTTGCCACGGCGATCGCCGCCGGCAACCGCGTCATGCTGAAGCCGTCGGAGTTCACGCCCGCGACGACGGCGCTGCTCGCCGATATGCTGGGCGAGCTCTACGCCGAGGACCAGGTCGCCGTGGTGAGCGGCGATGCGAAAGTCGGCGCCGCGTTCACCAAGCTCAAGTTCGACCATATCCTGTTCACCGGCAGCACGCCGGTCGGCCGCCTCGTCATGCGCGCGGCGAGCGAAAATCTGGTGCCGGTCACGCTCGAGCTTGGCGGCAAGTCGCCGGTGATCGTCGAGCGCGGCACCTCGCTCGAGGACACCGCCTACCGCGTCGCCCACGGCAAGCTTGCCAATGGCGGCCAGACCTGCGTCGCGCCGGACTATGCGCTGGTGCATGAGGAAGAGGTCGAGGCCTTCACCGCAGCGTTCGAGCGGGCGGTGGACCGTCTCTACCCGAGCATCGCCACCAATCCCGACTACACCTGGATCATCAACGACCATCATTTTGCGCGGCTGACCGGCCTCGTGACCGATGCCGTCGCCAAAGGCGCGCGCATGGTCGAGATCGGCGCGAAGCCCTCCGGGGCCTCGGCCTCGCAATCGCGGCTGTTCCTGCCGAAGCTCCTGCTCGGCGTCACCGACGCGATGCAGGTGATGCACGAGGAAATCTTCGGCCCGATCCTGCCGGTCGTGACCTATCGCGAGCTCGATGACGCCATCGCCTATGTCAATGCGCGCCCGCGACCGCTCGCGCTCTATGTCTTCGGTCCCGATGGACCCGGACGCCGGCGCGTGCTCGAGCGCACCACCTCGGGCAATGTCACGGTCAACGACACGCTGTTCCACTATGTCCAGCACGATCTTCCATTCGGCGGAGTCGGCGCGAGCGGCATGGGCGCCTATCACGGTCCCGAGGGCTTCAAGACCTTGAGCCACGCCAAGGGCATCTACACGCAAGCGCGGCTCAATGTGGCTGAGGGGATCAGGCCGCCATTCGGTCGGATCTTCGACATTCTCAGCTTCTTCACCCTCCGCTAGGAGCGGGCGGCTCAAGAGCTCGATCGCTTAGCGCGTAGCTGGGCGAAGCGCTTGAGCCGCTCTTTCAGCTCCGCTTCATAGCCATAGGTCGTGGGCGCGTAGAAGAGCTGCCGCTCCATCCCGTCGGGGAAACAGTTCTGGCCCGAGAACGCGCCTTCCTGGTCGTGATCGTAGGCATAGCCGCGGCCGTAGCCTTCTTGCTTCATCAGTCTGGTCGGCGCGTTGAGGATGTGTTTCGGAGGCAGGAGCGAGCCGCTTTCCTCGGCCGCGCGCTGCGCCACGCCGAAGGCGGCATAAGCCGCGTTGGATTTCGGCGCGAGCGCGAGATAGATGGTGGCCTGCGCCAGCGCGAGCTCGCCTTCGGGGCTGCCGAGAAAATCGTAGGTGTCCTTGGCGGCGATCGCCTGCACCAGCGCATTCGGATCGGCGAGTCCGATATCCTCGACCGCCATGCGCACCAGCCGCCGCGCGATATAGAGCGGGTCCTCGCCACCGGCCAGCATGCGCGCGAGCCAATAGAGCGAGGCGTCGGGGTCTGAGCCGCGCACCGATTTATGCAGCGCGCTGATCAGGTTGTAATGGCCGTCCTGGCTCTTGTCGTAGATCGGCGCGCGCCGCTGCACGAGCTTCACCAGCGCCTCGCGGTCGAGCGTCGTTTTCGCGCCCGCCGGCACGGCCAGGAACACGTCCTCTGCCAGATTGATGGCGCCGCGCCCATCGCCGTCGGCCATGTTGATGAGAGCGGCCCGGGCATCATCGGTGAGCCGCAGCTTGCGCTTCTCATGCGCCTCGGCGCGGGCGAGCAGCTGCTCGATCGCCGCCTCGTCGAGGCGTTTGAACACCAGCACGCTCGCCCGCGACAGAAGCGCCGAGTTGAGCTCGAAGGAGGGGTTCTCGGTGGTGGCGCCGACCAGGATGATGGTGCCGTCTTCCATATGCGGCAGGAAGGCGTCCTGCTGCGAGCGGTTGAAACGGTGGATCTCGTCGACGAAGAGCAGCGTGCCGCGCCCTTCTTCCCGCCGCGCTTTCGCCGCATCGAACACTTTGCGCAGGTCCGACACGCCGGAATGGATGGCGGAGAGCTGCTCGAAATGGTGATCGGTCACTTCGGCCAGTAGGCGGGCCACGGTGGTCTTGCCCGTGCCCGGCGGCCCCCAGAAGATCACCGAGGACAGCCGACCGGCCTTGACCAGGCGCGAAAGCATGCCTTGCGGCCCGAGGAGATGATCCTGGCCGATCACCTCATCGAGCGTGGTGGGGCGCAGACGGTCGGCGAGCGGTCTCGGCGCACCTTCGGCAAGACCCGCAGCTTCGAACAATGTCGCCGCGCCCTTTTTCATCGCGATCAGCCCTGAATGGAGAGCGTGTACACTTTGCCGCCGCGCTCAACCGATAGCCGCCATCCGCCGTCGGCGACCTGAAGCGCGCCGACCAATTGCTCCACCGACTTCACCTTCTCGTCGTTGATGCCGACGATGACGTCGCCGCGCCGCACGCCGAATCGCGCGGCCGGCGTCTTGTCCTTCACCTCGAGCACCACCACGCCTTCGCGCGAATCGTCCTCCATGCCAAGCTCCTGCGCAACCGCAGGAGAGAGATTGGCGACTTTGCAGCCGGTGAGCGGGTGGCGGCCTTGGAGGTCGCGCGCGTCCCGTGGCGGGTCCTCCACCGGCGCAACCAGCGTGATGGTGGTCTTGACCCTTTGACCCTTGCGCAACACGCCGAGCTCGGCCACGCCGCCGATGCCCTTGGTGACGAAGCGGTATTGGAAGGCTTGCGGGTTCTGCACCGGCTTGTCGTCGACGCTGACCACCACGTCGCCCGCGCGCAACCCGGCGCGTGCCGCGGGGCCCCTGGCGTGAATCTTGGCGACCAGAGCGCCAGAGGGGGTGGCAAGCCCGAGCGACTCGGCAATGTCGGGCGTCACCGCCTGAAGCGAGGCGCCGAGCCAGGGCCGCTGCACCTTGCCGCCTTTCAACGCCGACTGAACCACGAGGCGCACCATGTTGGACGGAATCGCAAATCCGATACCGTGCGAGCCGCCGCTCTTGGAGAAGATCGCGGTATTGATGCCCACCAGCCGTCCGTCCATGTCGACCAACGCGCCGCCCGAATTGCCGGGGTTGATGGCGGCGTCGGTCTGAATGAAGAACTGATAGTCGGAAATGCCGACTTGCGTGCGCGCGAGCGCCGAGACGATGCCGCTCGTCACCGTTTGGCCGACGCCGAACGGATCGCCGATGGCAAGCACCAGGTCGCCGACCTCGAGACTGTCTGAATCGCTGAACTCGATGGAGGGAAACTGCACGCTTTCGGTGGTCTCGACCCTGAGCACGGCGAGATCGGTCTGCTCGTCCTTGAGGATCAGCTTGGCCGGGAACTCCCGCCCGTCGGCAAGCGCCACGGTGATCTCGGTATCGCCGCTCCCCTGAATGACATGGTTGTTGGTCACGACAACGCCGTCGGTGGCGACGAGCACGCCAGAGCCGAGCGAATTCTGAATCCGCTCGCGCGGAATGCCGAAGCGCTCCCCGAACAGTCGCCCGAAGAACGGGTCGTCGAAGAAGGGCGAGACCATCTGCTCGACCCTGTGCCGCACATAGACGTTAACCACGGCGGGCGCGGCGCGCTTCACCACCGGCGCGAAGGACTGCTTCATCGCCGCGGCGCTCTCAGGCACGGCACGCTGCTGCGCCAAGGCGGGAGCGAAGAGCGCCATCAGCGCCAGACCGGCCAGCAGAACCGCCCTACCACAATTACCCCGTTGTTTTGCCAAGACTCCCATTCTTCGCTCTGGTTTTCTGAGTGTGGGGAGAACGCTCCGCTCTCCTATAGCCCAAGCCAAATCAAGAAAGAAACTGGCCCCGGCTGCGACCGAATCGAGCCCCTGCGGGGCTTGCCCCCCCTTGTCTTTCCAATAAGATGCGCCGACGCGCGTCCTGCGGAAGTCAAATAAAACCACTGGAGAGAAACGCATGCGTATATTGAAATTTGCCTTGGCCACGGGTTTTGCCCTGCTGATCGGCAGCGGTTCAGCCTATGCCGTGACGGTCAAAAAAAGAATCGAGGCTCCGGGCCTTCCGCCCGAGGTTTGGGCGGTTACCGGGTCTACGTTCTGCCAGATCAAGGACTGGCACCCCGCCGTTGCCGAGTGCGAGGAGACTAAAGACGGCGACGTCGTCTTCCGCACCCTGACGCTCAAGGACGGCGGCAAGATCAAAGAGAAGCTCACCGGCAAGGATGATCTCTCCTACACTTACGAGATTATCGAAAGCCCCCTCCCCGTGAAGAATTACAAGTCGAAGCTCTGGGTCGAGACCGACGACGAGCCGGATCGCACGGTGATCTATTGGCAGTCCGATTTCGACGCCGAGGGTAAGCCTGAAGACGAGGCCAAGAAGACCATCACCGGCATTCTCGGTGACGGCGTGAAGGGAATCAAGAAGACCGCTATTGCCGCCTGGGACAAGGCGCATCCCGAAGAAGCCGGCGGCGGCGGTGGCGACGACGACGACAATTAAGTCGTCCCCCATTTGACCAAACAAAAAGGCGCGCCGCAGCAGCGGCGCGCTCTTTTTTACTTAGCGTGAGCCGACGAAAAGCTAAGCGGCGGCTTGGTCGCCCGCCTCGCCCTCGTCTTGCACCGGGCCGGAATCGAGGCCCTTGGCCTCCGGATCGCGATCGACCAGCTCGATCACGGCCATCGGCGCCGAATCGCCATAGCGGAAACCGGCCCTGAGCACGCGCGTATAGCCGCCCGGCCGATCGGCGTAACGAGGGCCGAGGGTGTCGAACAATTTCGCGACCATCGCTTCGTCCCTGATACGGGAGAAGGCGAGCCGTCGCGCATGCAGATTGCCGCGCTTGGCGAGCGTGATGAGACGGTCGGTGACGCGCCGCAGATCCTTCGCCTTCGGCAGCGTGGTCACGATCTGCTCGTGCTTGATCAGCGCGGAAGCGAGGCTGGCAAACATCGCGCTGCGATGGCTCGCAGTGCGATTGAGCTTACGGCCCTGATTGCGGTGGCGCATTGTCGACTACCCTTCCGGCCTTCCAGCCGACGCTTAATAATGGTCCTCGAAGCGCTTGGCCAGCTCTTCGATGTTCTCCGGCGGCCAGTCCGGCACTTCCATGCCGAGATGCAAGCCCATCGAGGCCAACACCTCCTTGATCTCGTTGAGCGACTTGCGGCCGAAATTCGGGGTCCGCAACATCTCGGCTTCCGTCTTCTGGATCAGGTCGCCGATATAGACGATGTTGTCGTTCTTGAGACAGTTGGCCGAGCGGACCGACAGCTCGAGCTCGTCGACTTTCTTGAGCAGCGCGGCGTTGAAGACAAGCTCAGGCTGCCGCTCGAAGGTCGGCTCCTTCTTCGGCTCCTCGAAATTGACAAACACCGACAGCTGGTCCTGCACGATGCGCGCGGCAAGCGCCACTGTGTCCTCGGGACGCACGGAGCCGTCAGTCTCGATCTCCATGGTGAGCTTGTCGTAGTCGAGGATCTGGCCCTCGCGGGTATTCTCCACGCGATAGGAGACCTTGCGCACCGGGCTATAGAGCGAATCCACGGGGATGAAGCCGATCGGCGCATCGTCGGGGCGATTGCGCTCGGCCGGCACATAACCCTTGCCGGTGGAGGTGGTGAACTCCATGCGGATCGAGGCGCCCTGGTCGAGTGTGCAGATCACATGCTCAGGATTGAGGATTTCGATATCGGCGCCGGTTTCGATGTCGCCGGCCTTGGCGACGCCCGGGCCTTCCTTCTTCAGCACCATGCGCTTGATGCCTTCGGCATGCTGCCGAAGCGCGATCTCCTTGATGTTGAGGACAATGTCGGTCACGTCCTCGCGCACGCCTGGGATGGATGAAAACTCGTGCAGCACGCCATCGATATGCACCGACGTGATGGCGGCGCCTTGCAGCGACGACAACAGCACGCGGCGGAGCGCGTTGCCGAGCGTCAGCCCGAAGCCACGCTCAAGCGGCTCGGCCACGACCATGGCGAGACGGCTCGGGTCGCGGCCGGGAGAGACGTTGAGCTTGGTGGGCTTGATGAGATCTTGCCAGTTCTTTTGCAGCACCGGTGAAGCCCTTTCTTGGTCGAGCGGGGCAGCCTGCCCCAACTTCCTAGTATCCTCGTGCAACATTCGGTCGGAATTGCCTTTCTGTTTAGACGCGCCGGCGCTTACGGGGCCGACAGCCGTTATGCGGAATTGGCGTGACGTCGCGGATCGAGATGATGTTGAAGCCGGCGGCTTGTAGAGCCCTCAGCGCCGACTCGCGTCCCGATCCAGGCCCCCGTACCTCGATCTCCAAATTCTTCATGCCGTGTTCCATCGCCTTCTTGCCGGCATCCTCGGCGGCGACCTGCGCGGCATAGGGCGTGGATTTGCGCGATCCCTTGAAGCCCATGGCACCGGCCGACGACCAGGAAATGGCATTACCTTGCGCGTCGGTGATGGTGATCATCGTGTTGTTGAAGCTCGCATGCACGTGGGCGACGCCCGAGGTGATGTTCTTCTTCTCGCGGCGACGAACCCGCGCTTTGTCCTTGGCCATGCTCTAATCCCGCATTTCCGAATTGGCGCAGGGCCTTTCAGGGCAACTCGCCCGGCCGCGCGCGTTTGACTTGCCTACTTCTTCTTGCCGGCGATCGGCTTGGCCGGGCCTTTCCGCGTGCGCGCATTGGTATGTGTCCGCTGGCCGCGCACCGGCAATCCGCGGCGATGGCGCAAGCCCCGGTAACAGCCGAGGTCCATCAACCGCTTGATATTCATGGCAACGTCGCGCCGCATGTCGCCTTCGACCACATAATCCCGGTCGATGACCTCGCGGATCTGAATGACCTCCGACTCGGTCAGTTGGCTCACGCGCCGCTCCGGCGGGATGCCCACCTTGGCGGTGATCTGCTTGGCGAAAGTATCGCCAATGCCATGGATGTAAGTGAGAGCCACCTCGACCCTCTTATTGGTCGGGATGTTCACGCCTGCGATTCGGGCCACGTAGTCGTCTCCTCAAGCACGGCTAACGTGCTGAAATTAAAACTTGATTTCCCAATCGGAACACAACGAGACCGACCGCGGACAGGCTCTACCCCCGGGGACCGGTCAGTCCATTTTTGCTTGCAGCGGGTTATTTAGCGATTCCGCTTGACAAGGTCAACCTCGTGTCTTTTCCGGTTTTTTCCCCCTTTTGCGGCCTTAGCGCCAAGCGCCTGGCCGATCTCCTTGGCCACGGTGGGAATATCGGCCATACCGTTAACCGCACTCACTTTCCCCTGCCGCCGGTAATAGTCGATCAGGGGCTTGGTCTGGGCGTGATAAGCCTTGAGTCGCGCCCGCACCACCTCCGCATTGTCGTCCTTCCGGCGCACGAACTCGGTGCCTCCGCAGCGGTCGCAGACCCCCTTAACCTTAGGCAGCTTGTAGAGGTCGTGATAGCCCTCGCCGCAATTGGCGCAGGCGAAGCGGCCTGCGATCCGCTCGACCAGCGCATCATCGTCGACCTCCATGACCACCACCCGGTCGAGCGTCTTGCCGCGCTCCTCGAACAGGCGGTCGAGCGCCTCGGCCTGGGCGATGGTGCGGGGAAAGCCGTCGAAGATGAAGCCCTCGCCGCTCTCACCCTGGTCCATGCGCTCGGCGATCAGCTTGATGACGAGCTCGTCCGGCACGAGCTCGCCACGTTCCATAATGGCGCCGGCCTTACGTCCGAGCTGGGTGCCGGCCGCGACCGCCGCGCGCAGCATATCGCCCGTGGAAAGCTTGGTGAGCGACCGGGAGTCTTCCAAGAGCTTGGCCTGGGTTCCCTTGCCCGCGCCGGGAGGGCCGAGCAGTACCAGGTTCATCTCCGCCGCGCTCCTCTGAGGCGCGCCCGTTTGATCAGCCCCTCATATTGATGGGCGAGCAGATGGCTCTGGATCTGGGCGACGGTATCCATAGTGACGCTCACCACGATGAGCAGCGACGTGCCGCCGAAATAGAACGGCACGCCGGCATAGGAGATCAGGATCTCCGGCAGCACGCAGACGGCGGCGAGGTAGATGGCGCCCGCCGCCGTGATCCTGGTCAGCACGTAGTCGATATATTCGGCTGTGCGCTCGCCGGGCCTGATGCCGGGCAGGAAGCCGCCATACTTCTTCAGATTGTCGGCCGTGTCCTTCGGATTGAACACCACCGCCGTGTAGAAGAAGGCGAAGAAGACGATCAGCGCGATATAGATGATGATGTGCAGCGGCTGACCACGCCCGAGCATGGCGGTGAGGGTGTTGAGCCATTCCGGCCCCTGGCCCGCGGAGAAATTCGCCACCGTGATCGGCAAGAGGAGCAGCGAGGAGGCGAAGATCGGCGGGATCACGCCGGCGCTGTTCAGCTTGAGCGGCAAATGCGAGGCGTCGCCCTGGAACATGCGGTTGCCGACCTGCCGCTTCGGGTATTGCACCAGAAGCCGCCGCTGCGCCCTCTCCATGAAGACGATGATGGCGACCACGGCGATCGCCATGACCAGTAGCCCTATGATGAGCGCCGTGGAAAGCGCGCCCTGCCGGCCAAGCTCGAGCGTGCCGACGAGTGCGGAGGGCAATTCGGCGACGATGCCGGCGAAGATGATGAGCGAGATGCCGTTGCCCACGCCGCGTGCGGTAATCTGCTCGCCGAGCCACATCAGGAAGACGGTGCCGCCGACCAGCGTGATCACGGTGGTGATGCGGAAGAACCAGCCGGGATCGAGCACCACATTGCCCGCGCCCTCTAGCCCAATGGCGATGCCGTAGCCTTGCAGTGTCGCGAGCAGCACCGTGCCGTAACGCGTATATTGGTTGATCTGCCGGCGCCCCTGCTCGCCCTCCTTCTTCAGTTGCTCGAGATGCGGCGAGACCGTGGTGAGCAGCTGGATAATAATCGACGCCGAGATATACGGCATGATGTTGAGGGCGAAGATCGCCATGCGCCCGACCGCGCCGCCCGAGAACATGTTGAACATGCCGAGAATGCCGGACTGGTTCTGATTGAACACGTCGGCAAGGGCTTGTGGGTTGATGCCGGGGATCGGGATATAGGTGCCGAGCCGATAGATGATCAGCGCGCCGAGCGTGAACCAGAGGCGCTTCTTGAGCTCGTCGGCCTTGGCGAAAGCCGCGAAATTGAGATTAGAGACGAGCTGTTCTGCGGCGGAGACCATTGAGGCGCTTCTCTCCTTCGCGAGCGACGTCAGGCGGCGCTTGGCCGCGGCGACGCTACTCGGACTCTTCCTTCTTGGCCGGCTTTTCCTTGGCCTTCTTAGGGGCCTCGGCAGCGGCGCCGTCGCCCTCCTGCGGCTCGGCCTTGGCTTTGCCCTTGCCGCCCTTGGCAGCAGCCGCTCTGGCGGCGCGCTTGGCGGCGGTCTTGTCGGCCTTGACCTTGTCGGCGGCGGGCCTCTCGCGGCCGGTGATGGACTTCAGCGTGACCGTGCCGCCTTTGGCCTCGACCGCCTTGATCGCCGTCGAAGAGGCGCCGGTGACCTCGAAGGCGAGCTTGCCGCTGATCTCGCCGTGGCCGAGCAGACGCACCCCATCCTTGACGCGGCGGATGAGACCCGCTTCCTGCAATGCCGTGACGGTGATCGGCTTCTTGCCGTCGAGACGGCCGGAGTCCACCGCCGCCTGAATGCGGCCGAGATTGAGCTCGTTGAGCTTCTTGGCGAAGATATTGTTGAAGCCGCGCTTCGGCAGGCGCCGATGCAACGGCATCTGACCGCCTTCGAAGCCCTTGATGGCGACGCCAGCGCGGGCCTTCTGGCCCTTGGTGCCCTTGCCCGAGGTCTTGCCCAGCCCCGAGCCGATACCCCGCCCGAGCCGCTTGTTGGCATGGGTCGCGCCCGCCCTGTCCTTGATCTCGTTCAGCCGCATGTCGCTGTCCTTACTTTCCCGCCTCGTCATCGACGATGCGCACGAGGTGGCTGACCTTGGCGACCATGCCGCGTACCTGCGGGCTGTCGATAAGCGTCCGCCGCTTATGCATCTTGTTGAGGCCGAGTCCGATCAGCGTCTGGCGCTGGATATAGGGGCGCCGGATCGGGCTTCCAATCTGCTCGACGACGATCGTTTTCCTACCTTTGTCGGCCATCTCTCTCGAACCTTGCTATCAGGCTTTACGCTTCGGCCTGTCCGGCGGCCTCGCCGGCCTGGTCTCTCCGGCGAGAGACGATCTCGCTCACCTTCTTGCCGCGGCGCGCTGCGACGCCTCGCGGGCTATCTTCGTGGCGCAATGCGTCAAAAGTGGCGCGCACCATGTTGTAGGGATTGGAACTCCCGAGCGACTTGGCGACCACGTCCTGGATGCCAAGCGTCTCGAACACCGCGCGCATCGGGCCGCCGGCGATGATGCCGGTGCCGGGAGGGGCTGCGCGGAGCACCACCCTGCCCGCGCCGTGCTGGCCCGTAACGTCGTGATGCAGCGTGCGGCCTTCGCGCAAGGGGACCTTGACCAGATTGCGCTTGGCGGCTTCCGTCGCCTTGCGGATGGCCTCTGGCACCTCGCGGGCCTTGCCGTGGCCGAAGCCGACGCGGCCCTTCTGATCACCGACGACGACAAGCGCGGCGAAGCCGAAGCGCCGGCCGCCCTTCACCACCTTGGCCACGCGATTGATATGCACGAGCTTGTCGACGAACTCGCTGTCGCGCTCGCGCTCTTCGCGCTCTCTTCCTTGTTGGCCTCGTGCCACGATCGATCCCTTTCCGAATTAGAAGTTCAAGCCGGCCTCGCGGGCGGCCTCGGCGAGCGCCTTCACGCGCCCATGATAGAGGTAACCGCCGCGATCGAACACGACGTCCTTGACGCCCGCCTGCAAGGCCCGCTCGGCCAGCAGCTTGCCGACGGCCTGCGCCGCGGCGAGGTCGCTGCCCTTGGGCAGTGAGCCCTTGAGGCCCTTGTCCAGGGTGGAGGCGGCGGCGAGCGTCTTGCCCGCGTTGTCGTCGATCACCTGCGCATAGATATGCTTGGAGGAGCGGAACACCGACAGGCGCGCGCGTCCGTTGGCCGCACGCTTGAGCGTGTGGCGCACCCGGCGCGACCGCCGCACAAAGCTTTCCTTCAACGCGCCCATAGCGATGTCCTACTTCTTCTTGCCTTCCTTGCGGAGGATGTATTCGCCCGCATATTTGATGCCCTTGCCCTTATATGGCTCCGGCGGCCTGAACTGCCTGAGCTCGGCGGCCACCTGGCCCACTTGCTGCTTGTCGATGCCGGTGATGACGATCTCGGTCGGCTTCGGGCAGACGACCTGAATCCCTTTCGGGATCGGATAGATGACGTCATGGCTGTAGCCGAGCTGCAACTGCACGTTGGAGCCCTGCACCGCAGCGCGATAGCCGACGCCGGTGATCTCGAGCTTCTTGGTGAAGCCCTCGGTCACGCTGGCGATGAGATTGGCGACGAGCGTGCGCGACATGCCCCACATGGCGCGCGCGTTCGGCGTGTCCTCGCGCATGGCGATGGCGATACCGCCCTTGTCGAGCTTGGCGATGATGTCGTCGACGAGCACGTGCGTGAGCTCGCCCTTGGGGCCCTTGATCTTGACCTCCTGGCCGTTCACCGCGGCGGTGACATCGCCGGGGATCGCCACGGGTTTCTTGCCGATGCGCGACATGACTCGAAGGGCTCCGTCAGAACACGTTGCAAAGGATCTCGCCGCCGACGTTCTCGGTCCGCGCGCGGGAATCCGACATAACGCCTTTCGGCGTCGACAGAATGGCGACACCGAGTCCGTTGGCGACGGTCGGCAGGTCCTTCACCGACGAATAGACGCGCCGGCCCGGCGTCGACACCCGCTTGATGTCCTTGATCACCGGCTCGCCGTCGAAATATTTAAGCTCGATCTCGAACTCGGACTTGCCGCCGGTGTAATCGACGCGAGCATAGCCGCGGATATAGCCCTCCTCGGCCAGCACGTCGAGCACGTGCTGCCTGAGCTTCGAGGCAGGCGTCGTCACCTTGGCCTTATGCCGCATCTGCGCGTTGCGGATGCGGGCCAACATATCGCCTAGTGGATCGTTAATGCTCATCGACCGTCCTTACCAGCTCGACTTGATCATGCCGGGGATCAATCCCTGGCTTCCGAGGTCACGCAGCGCGATGCGCGACATGCGCAGCTTGCGGTAATAGCCGCGCGGGCGACCGGTGAGGTCGCAGCGGTTGCGGATGCGCGTCGGCGACGAATTGCGCGGCAGCTCGGCGAGCTTCAGCCTGGCGGCAAAACGCTCCTCGGCCGGCAGCGACCTGTCGGCGGCGATCGCCTTCAACCGCGCGCGCCGAGTCTTGTATTTCTTGGCGAGGCGGCGGCGTTTGTTGTTCCGCTCGATCATGCTCGTCTTAGCCATTCACGTCCTCCTGTCGCGCTAGATGCGTCCTGCCCTAGCTGCGGAACGGAAAATTCAAGCCTGCCAGCAGCGCGCGCGCCTCGTCGTCGGTGCGCGCCGTCGTGCAGACGATGATGTCCATGCCGAGCACATCCTCGACTTTGTCGTAATCGATCTCGGGGAAGATGATGTGCTCCTTCAGCCCGATGGCGAAGTTGCCCCTGCCATCGAAGCTTTTCGGGTTCAGCCCGCGGAAGTCGCGCACGCGGGGAAGCGCGATGTTCACGAGCCTGTCGACGAACTCGTACATGCGGTTCTGGCGCAAGGTGACCTTGGCGCCGATCGGCATGCCCTCACGCAGCTTGAAGGTCGCGATCGACTTCCGCGCCCGGGTGATGACGGCCTTCTGCCCCGCGATCAGGCCGAGATCGGCGGCCGCCGCGTTGACCTTCTTGGAGTCGTTGATCCCCTCGCCCACGCCCATATTGAGCACGACCTTCTCAAGTCGCGGCACCTGCATGCGGCTCGCATAGCCGAACTGCTTGGTGAGCTCCTCGCGCAGCACTTCGTTGTAGTGCTGCTTGAGACGCGGGATATAGGCCTTCTCAGCCATCGATGACCTCTCCCGAGCGCCTGGCAAAGCGAACCTTGCGCCCGTCCTTCAAAAATTTGAACCCAACCTTCGTCGGCTTCCCGTCCTTGGGATCCTCGAGCGCGAGATTGGAAATGTGGATCGGCGCCTCCTTGGAGATGATGCCGCCGTCCTGGGTCGTGGTCTGGCGCTGATGCCGGCGGACCATGGACACGCCCTTGACGATGGCGCGGTTCTCCTCGGGCAGCACCTTCAGCACCTCGCCTTTCTTGCCTTTGTCCTTGCCGGTGATGACCACGACGTGGTCGCCCTTCTTGATCTTGAGCTTGGGCATCTAGAGGACCTCCGGCGCGAGCGAGACGATCTTCATGTGCTTCTTGGCTCTGAGCTCGCGAGTGACGGGGCCGAAGATACGCGTGCCGACCGGCTCGCCTTGCGGGTTCACCAGCACCGCGGCGTTGCGGTCGAAACGGATGATGGAGCCATCCGGCCGGCGCACGCCCTTGGCAGTGCGCACCACCACGGCTTTCATCACTTGGCCCTTCTTCACGCGGCCGCGCGGGATCGCCTCCTTGACCGAGACCACGATGGTGTCGCCGATCGAGGCATATTTCCGCTTCGACCCGCCGAGCACCTTGATGCACTGGACGCGGCGCGCGCCGGAATTGTCGGCGACGTCGAGATTGGTCTGCATCTGAATCATGGCACCATGCCCTTAGCTCTCTACTCTCGTGTCACCCTGCCGCCTGCTCGCGCGGCAGCACCGTCCATCTTTTCTGCTTGGAGATGGGGGCGCATTCCTCGATCCACACCGTCTCGCCCACCTTGAACTCGTTCTTCTCGTCATGAGCGTGATAGTTCTTGCTCCGCCGCACGGTCTTCTGCAGCAGCGGATGCGTGAAGCGCCGCTCGACGCGGACCACCACGGTCTTGTCGTTCTTGTCGCTCACCACGACCCCTTGCAATACCCGTTTCGGCATCGTCTCGTCCTAGCCCTTGGCTTTCGTCTTCGTCTTCGTTGTCTTGGCTTTCGGCTTCGTCGCAGCCTTCGGCTTCGTCTTCGTCTTGGCGGCCGGCTTGGCTTTGGGCTCGGCCCTTTCAACCTTCTCGACCTTCGGAGCCTTGGCCTTCACCTCGATCGCGCCCTCGCCCGTCTGCTGCTGCCGCGCGATGGTCTTGATGCGCGCGATGCCGCGCCTGATCTGCCGCACCCGCGCGGTGTTGTCGAGCTGCCCGGACGCAGCCTGGAAGCGCAGATTGAACTGCTCCTTCTTCAGCTTGATCAACTCGTCGCCGAGCTGGTCCGGCGTCATGCCGCGAACTTGAGCCGCCTTCATTGCCTAACCCTCGATGCGCGCGACGATGCGCGTCTTGATGGGGAGCTTGGCGGCGCCGAGCCTGAGTGACTCGCGCGCAACCGCCTCCGTCACGCCGTCGATCTCGAACATGATGCGCCCGGGCTTGACCCGCGCCACCCAGAACTCGGGCGTGCCCTTGCCCTTGCCCATGCGCACCTCGGTCGGCTTTTTCGACACCGGCACGTCCGGGAACAGCCTGATCCACACCCGGCCCGACCGCTTCATCTGCCGCGTCATGGCGCGCCGCGCGGCCTCGATCTGCCGCGCGGTGATACGGGCAGGCTCTTGCGCCTTCAGCCCGTAGGTGCCGAAGTTGAGCGTGACCGCGCTCGAGGCGGCGCCTTTGATGCGCCCCTTATGCGCTTTGCGAAACTTGGTACGCTTCGGTTGCAGCATGGTTCAAGCCTTTGTCTCTACCCTTGCGCCGCAGCGGGTTCGCGGCGCCCAGTGGAGCGTCCGCCTTCCTGCGCCTCGAGCGCCTTGTTCTCCTGGGCCATGGGATCGTGCTCCATGATCTCGCCCTTAAAGATCCAAACCTTCACGCCGATGACCCCATAGGCCGTGCGGCCGAGCGCCGTGCCGTAATCGATATTGGCGCGCAGCGTGTGCAGCGGCACGCGGCCCTCGCGATACCACTCCATGCGCGCGATCTCCGCCCCGCCAAGCCGGCCCGAGCAATTGATGCGGATGCCAAGCGCGCCCATGCGGATGGCCGACTGCACGGCACGCTTCATGGCGCGACGGAACGCCACCCGGCGCTCCAGCTGTTGCGCAATACCTTCTGCCACCAGCGTCGCGTCGATCTCGGGCTTGCGCACCTCCACGATGTTCAGATGCACTTCCGAGTCCGTCATGCTCGCGAGCTCGCGGCGGAGCTTCTCGATATCGGAACCCTTCTTGCCGATGAGAATGCCGGGCCGCGCGGTATGCACGGTAACACGGCACTTCTTGTGCGGACGTTCGATCACGACCTTGGAAATGCCGGCCTGCTTGCGCGACTCAAGAATATGCTCACGCATCTTCAAGTCTTCATGCAGCAGCCGGGCATATTCGCCCCGGTTGGCATACCAGCGCGAATCCCAGGTGCGGTTGACGCCGAGCCTAAGCCCGATCGGATTGACCTTCTGTCCCATTAAGCGGGCTCCTCGACTTGACGCAGCACCACGGTGATCTGCGCGAATGGCTTCAAAATGCGGCCCGAGCGGCCACGCGCGCGGGCGCGGATGCGCTTCATCACCAGATTCTTGCCGACATAGGCCTCGGCGACGACAAGGGCGTCGACATCGAGGTTGTGATTGTTCTCGGCATTGGCGACTGCAGACTCCAGCGTCTTCTTCACGTCCTTGGCAACGCGTTTGCGCGAAAAGGTGAGATCGGCGAGCGCGCGATCGACCTTCTTGCCGCGGATCAGCTGGGCGAGCAGATTGAGCTTCTGCGGGCTCACACGCATGAGCCGCGTCACCGCCCTCGCCTCGTTGTCTTTGAGCGCGCGCTCGCGCTGCGGCTTGCCCATTACGTCGCTTCCTTCGTCGTCGTCCTTTTCGCCTTGCGATCGGCGGCGTGGCCGTAGAAGGTCCGCGTCGGCGCGAACTCTCCGAACTTGTGGCCGACCATGTCCTCGGTGACCAGCACCGGGATGTGCTTATGGCCGTTATGCACGCCGAACGTCAGCCCGACGAATTGCGGCAGGATGGTCGAGCGGCGCGACCAGATCTTGATCACCGCGTTCGAGCCGCTGCCGCGCGACTTCTGCGCCTTCTTGAGCAGATAGCCGTCGACGAATGGGCCTTTCCAGATCGAGCGTGCCACTTTCGACTAACCCTTCTTCTGATGGCGGCTGCGCAGGATGAACTTGTCGCTCGCCTTGTTGGAACGTGTCTTCTTGCCCTTGGTGGACTTGCCCCAAGGGGTCACCGGGTGACGGCCGCCCGAGGTGCGGCCCTCGCCGCCGCCATGCGGATGGTCGATCGGGTTCATCGCCACGCCGCGAACGACGGGCTTGCGTCCCTTCCAGCGCACGCGGCCGGCCTTGCCGATCGAGACGTTGGAGTTGTCGGGATTGGAGACCGCGCCCACGGTCGCCATGCAGTCGGCAGGCACCATGCGCGTCTCGCCGGAATTGAGCCTGAGGATCGCGTAGCCGGCATCGCGGCCGACGAGCTGCACATAGGTCCCGGCGGCGCGGGCGATCTGGCCGCCTTTGCCCTGCTTCATCTCCACGTTGTGGACGATGGTGCCGATCGGCATGTTGCCGAGCGGCATGGCGTTGCCGGGCTTCACGTCGACCTTGGTGTCGGAGATCACCGTGTCGCCGGGGGCAAGCCGCTGCGGCGCCAAGATATATGACAGCTCACCGTCCTCATATTTGATCAGCGCGATGAAGGCGGTGCGGTTCGGATCGTATTCCAGCCGCTCCACGGTCGCCGGCATGCCGAGCTTGCTGCGCTTGAAGTCGATCTTGCGGTAGGTGCGCTTATGCCCGCCGCCCCGGTGCCACATCGTCACGCGGCCGAAATTGTTGCGCCCGCCTGACTTGGTGAGGCCTTCGGTGAGAGTCTTGACGGGCTTGCCCTTGTACAGATGGCTGCGGTCGACGAGGACGAGCTGCCGTTGCGAGGGCGTGGTCGGTTTGAAGGTCTTGAGCGCCATCGTCAGATCCTCGTCGTCACGTCGATCTTGTCGCCTTCGGCGAGTCTCACGATCGCTTTCTTGACGTCCTGCTGCTTGCCCCTGACGCCGCGGAAGTTCTTGGTCTTGCCCTTGCGCGTCAGCGTGTTGACCGACAGCACCTTGACCTTGAACAGCTCCTCGATCGCCGCCTTGATCTCGGGCTTGGTCGCATCACGGCGCACCTTGAACACGACCTGATTGGACTCCGAGACGGCAGTGGCCTTCTCGGTGATAACCGGCGAAAGGATCACGTCATAGGCGGTGAGTGCGCTCATTTGAATCGCGCCTCCAGCGCCTCGACCGCGGCCTTGGTCAGCACCAGCTTCTCATGCCGCAGGATGTCGTAGACATTGATGCCCTGCACCGGGAGCACATCGACGTCGGGCAGATTGCGCGCGGCCTTGGCAAAGGCTTCCTGCACATTCGCGCCGTCGATGATCAGCACGGAGCCGAAGCCGAGCTTGGCGAAGCGCGACTTGAGCTCCTTGGTCTTGGCGTCTTTCAGCTCGCATTTATCGATCACGACCAGCGTATCCGACTTGGCCTTGGACGAAAGCGCATGCTTCAGCGCGAGCGCGCGCACCTTCTTCGGCAGATCGATGGCGAAGTTCCTCGGCTTGGGCCCGAACGCCTTGCCGCCGCCCCTGAAGATCGGCGCCTTCTTGCTGCCGTGACGCGCGCGGCCGGTACCCTTCTGCCGGTACATCTTGGCGGTGGTGGCGTTGATCTCGGAGCGATCCTTGACATGCGCCGTGCCGCCGCGCCGCTTGGCGAGCTGGTAGCGCACCATGCGCTGCAGGATGTCGGGACGCGGCTCGAGCCCGAACACATCGTCGGGAAGCTCGACGGTGCCCGCCTTCTTGGCGTCGAGAGTGGTGATGTCGGCCTTCATTACTCTTGGCTCCCACCCTCTTGCAGCTCGGCCTCGGCATTCGGAGCCGGCTCGGGCTTGTCTTTCTTGGCCTGCTTCGGCGCCTCTCCGGCGGCCTTGCGGAAGGCGCCAGGCTTCGGCGCGGCATCCGGCAGCGAGCGCTTCACCGCATCGCGCAACAGCACCCAGCCGCCTTTGGCGCCCGGCACCGCGCCGCGGATCATGATCAGCCCGCGCTCGGGGTCGGTCTTCACCACGCGCAAATTCTGCGTAGTGACGTTGGTGTCGCCCATATGGCCGGCCATCTTCTTGCCCTTGAACACCTTGCCGGGATCCTGGCGCTGGCCGGTCGAGCCGTGGCTACGATGGCTCACCGACACGCCGTGGCTCGCCCGCAATCCGCCAAAGCCGTGCCGCTTCATGGCGCCGGCGAAGCCCTTGCCGATACTCGTGCCGGACACGTCCACATACTGGCCTTCGACGAAATGGTCGGCGGTGATCTCCGCCCCCACCTCGATCAGATTGTCGGGGCTCACGCGGAACTCGGCGAGCTTCCGCTTTGGCTCGACATTGGCCACGGCGAAATGCCCGCGCGCGGCGCGCGTGAGGCGCTTCACCTTGGGCCGTCCGGCGCCGAGCTGGAGCGCGGTATAGCCGTTCTTCTCGGAGGTGCGGTGACCCACGACCTGACAATGGTCGAGCTTCAGCACCGTCACCGGAATGTGCTCCCCGGCATCGGTGAAGATCCTGGTCATGCCGACCTTTTGCGCGATGACACCTGATCGCATTGGTCTCTAATCCTTGCCTCGTCTCGCGCGGCCTAAAGCTTGATTTCGACGTCGACGCCAGCCGCCAAGTCGAGCTTCATCAGCGCATCGACGGTCTGCGGCGTCGGATCGACGATATCGAGCAGCCGCTTATGCGTGCGCATCTCGAACTGCTCGCGGCTCTTCTTGTCGATATGCGGCGAGCGGTTCACAGTGAATTTCTCGATGCGGGTGGGCAGCGGGATGGGCCCGCGCACTTCCGCGCCGGTGCGCTTCGCCGTATTGACGATCTCCTTGGTCGACGCATCGAGGATGCGATGGTCGAAGGCTTTCAGCCTGATTCTTATGTTCTGACTTTGCATCTCCCGACCGCCTCAATATGCGGAGCGCGCCGCTTATGGCAGCGCGCTCCTAGCCTCCCCTTTACTCGATAATCGACGCCACCACGCCGGCGCCGACGGTGCGGCCGCCTTCGCGAATAGCGAAGCGGAGCTTCTCCTCCATGGCGATCGGCACGATCAGCTCGACCGTCATGGCAATGTTGTCGCCCGGCATCACCATCTCAGTGCCTTCCGGCAGATGCACGACGCCGGTCACGTCGGTGGTGCGGAAGTAGAACTGCGGACGGTAATTGCCGAAGAACGGCGTGTGGCGGCCGCCCTCCTCCTTGGTGAGGATATAGGCCTCGGCCTTGAACTTGGTGTGCGGCGTCACCGAGCCCGGCTTCGCCAGCACCTGGCCACGCTCGACCGCCTCACGATCCACGCCACGGAGCAGGCAGCCGACATTGTCGCCCGCCTCGCCCTGGTCGAGCAGCTTGCGGAACATCTCGACGCCGGTGACGGTGGTCTTGGTCGTGGGCTTGATGCCGACGATCTCCACCTCTTCGCCGACCTTGATGATGCCGCGCTCGATACGGCCGGTGACCACCGTGCCGCGGCCGGAGATCGAGAACACGTCCTCGATCGGCATCAGGAAGGGCTTGTCCTTCGGACGGTCGGGCTGCGGGATGTAGCTGTCCACCGCCTCCATCAGCTGAAGGATCGAGTTCTTGCCGACCTCGTCGTCGCGGCCCTCGAGCGCCGCAAGGCCCGAGCCCTTGATGATCGGAATCTCGTCACCCGGGAACTCGTACTTGGAGAGGAGCTCGCGCACCTCGAGTTCGACCAGGTCGAGCAGCTCGGGATCGTCCACCATGTCGACCTTGTTGAGATAGACGACGAGCGCCGGCACGCCCACCTGGCGAGCCAGCAGGATGTGCTCGCGGGTCTGCGGCATCGGGCCGTCGGCAGCGGAGACGACGAGGATGGCGCCGTCCATCTGCGCCGCGCCGGTGATCATGTTCTTCACGTAGTCGGCGTGGCCCGGACAATCGACGTGGGCGTAGTGCCGCTTGTCGGTCTCGTACTCCACGTGCGCGGTCGAGATGGTAATGCCGCGCGCCTTCTCTTCCGGCGCCTTATCGATCTCGTCATAGGCGGTGAACTTTGCGCCGCCCTTCTCGGCCAACACTTTGGTGATCGCGGCCGTCAGCGTCGTCTTGCCGTGATCGACATGACCGATCGTTCCGATGTTGCAGTGCGGCTTCGTCCGCTGGAATTTTTCCTTAGCCATGTTGGCTCTCCATCCTTCAACACAAAAGCAAACCTGTTTCCGCGCGACCGTCCGGCCTTTGCGGAGTTAGGCGAACTTCGCCTTCACCTCCTCGGCGACGCCCTGAGGCGCCTGGGCGTAATGATCGAACTGCATGGTGAACTGCGCGCGACCCTGGCTCATCGAGCGCAGGTTGTTCACGTAGCCGAACATATTGGCGAGCGGCACCATGGCGCTGATGATCGACGCGTTACCGCGCGTCTCCTGTCCGCGCACCTGGCCGCGGCGGCTGGTGAGGTCGCCGATAATGCCGCCCACATAGTCCTCGGGCGTCACCACTTCAACCTTCATGATCGGCTCGAGCAGCTTTGGGCCTGCCTTCAGCGCGCCTTCGCGGAAGGCGGCGCGGGAAGCGATCTCGAACGCCATCACGCTTGAGTCGACATCGTGATAGGCGCCGTCGGTGAGCGTCACCTTGACGTCAAGCATCGGGAAGCCGGCGAGCACGCCCGACTCGACCACGCTCTGCACGCCCTTCTGCACGCCGGGGATGTATTCCTTCGGCACGTTGCCGCCGACCACCTTGTTCTCGAACTCGAAGCCCTTGCCGGCCTCGTTCGGCTCGATGGTCATCTTCACCCGGGCGAACTGGCCCGAGCCGCCGGTCTGCTTCTTGTGCGTGTAATCGACATCGGCGCGCTTGGAGACCGTCTCGCGGAACGCCACCTGTGGCGCGCCGACATTGGCTTCGACTTTGAATTCGCGGCGCATGCGGTCGACGATGATGTCGAGATGCAACTCGCCCATGCCCTTGATGATGGTCTGGCCCGACTCGTGATCGACCGAGACGCGGAAGGAAGGATCCTCCTGCGCCAGCCGATTGAGCGCGACGCCGAGCTTCTCCTGATCGGCCTTGCTCTTGGGCTCGACCGCCACTTCGATGACGGGATCGGGAAACTCCATGCGCTCGAGGATCACGGGCTTGGCCGGATCGCACAACGTATCGCCGGTGGTCACGTCCTTGAGGCCGGCCAGCGCCACGATATCGCCAGTAAAGGCCTCCTTGATGTCCTCGCGGTGATTGGCATGCATCAAGAGCATGCGGCCGATGCGCTCTTTCTTGTCCTTCACCGTGTTGAGCAGCGTCGTGCCGGAATCGACCTTGCCGGAATAGATGCGGCAGAAGGTGAGCGAGCCGACGAATGGGTCGTTCATGATCTTGAAGGCAAGCATCGAAAGCGGCGCATCGTCCTTGGGATCGCGCGTCACGTCCTCGCCTGTCTTGACGTCGATGCCCTTGACCGGAGGGACCTCGATCGGCGATGGCAGGTAATCGACGACGGCGTCGAGCAAAGGCTGCACACCCTTGTTCTTGAAGGCCGAGCCGCACAGGATCGGCACGAACTGGCTGGTTACGGTCCCCTTGCGGATCAGCCTCTTGAGCTCCGCCTCGCTCGGCTCCTTGCCCTCGAGATAGGCCTCGGTCGCGGCCTCATCGACTTCGACCGCATGCTCGACCAGTATCTCGCGATATTTCTTGGCCTCATCGAGGAGGTTCGCGGGAATCTCCTCGTCGTGGAATTTGGCGCCGAGCGCCTCGTCGTCCCATACCACCGCCTTCATGCGGACGAGATCGATGATGCCGGCGAAGCTCGACTCCACCCCGAGCGGAAGCTGGAGCACCAGCGGCTTAGCGCCGAGGCGGTCCTTCACCATCTGTACCGACACGTAGAAATCGGCGCCGATCTTGTCCATCTTGTTGACGAAGATCATGCGCGGCACGCCGTATTTGTCGGCCTGACGCCATACCGTCTCGGTCTGCGGCTCCACGCCCTGGTTGGCGTCGAGCAACGCTACCGCGCCGTCGAGCACGCGAAGCGAGCGCTCCACTTCGATGGTGAAATCCACGTGGCCGGGCGTGTCGATGATGTTGATGCGCTTGCCGTTCCAATAAGCGGTCGTCGCGGCGGAGGTGATGGTGATGCCACGCTCCTGCTCCTGCTCCATCCAGTCCATGGTGGCAGCGCCGTCATGCACTTCGCCGATCTTGTGGCTCTTGCCGGTATAATAGAGGATCCGCTCGGTGGTCGTGGTCTTGCCGGCGTCGATATGCGCCATGATCCCGATATTGCGGTAGTCCTCGAGGGGGGTAGCTCGCGGCATCGTCAGGTCCTTGAATGCGTTACCAGCGGTAGTGCGAGAAGGCGCGGTTCGCGTCCGCCATGCGGTGCGTATCCTCGCGCTTCTTCACCGCGGTCCCGCGGTTGTTGGCGGCGTCGAGCAATTCGCCGGAAAGGCGCTCGACCATGGTGTTCTCGTTGCGCTCGCGCGCGGCGGCGATGATCCAGCGGATGGCAAGCGCCTGCCTGCGGTCGGTACGAACCTCGACCGGGACCTGATAGGTGGCGCCGCCGACGCGTCGCGACCTCACTTCCAGCGCGGGCATCACGTTGCGAAGCGCTTCGTGGAACAGCTCGATCGGGTTCGACTTGGCCTTCTTCTCCATCTGGTCGAGCGCGCCGTAGACGATCCGCTCGGCGGCAGATTTCTTGCCTTCCTTCATTATCGAATTCATGAACTTCGTGAGCACGACGTCCCCGAACTTGGGATCGGGGATCACCTCACGCTTATCTGCTCTACGCCGCCTGGACATGTCGTCTGGTCCGTTCCTAATAACGCAAAACGACCCGCTACTTGGGTCGTTTGGCTCCGTATTTGGAGCGCCGCTGCCGGCGGTCGCCTACGCCTTGGGTGTCAAGCACGCCACGAATGATGTGATAGCGTACGCCCGGAAGGTCCTTGACGCGTCCGCCCCTGATCAACACCACCGAGTGCTCTTGCAGATTATGTCCCTCGCCCGGGATATAGCTCGTCACTTCCATCTGGTTGGTGAGGCGGACGCGCGCCACCTTGCGCAGCGCGGAATTGGGCTTCTTCGGCGTCGTGGTGTAGACGCGCGTACACACCCCCCGCTTCTGCGGGCAGGCTTGCATGGCCGGCACTTTATTCCGTTTCACCGGCTGGCGGCGCGGCTTGCGGATCAACTGTTGTATCGTCGGCATGGCTGCCTTTTTCGTCCAATCTCGTCCGCGGGCGAAAACCCACATCATTTGTGCCGAAGTGCGGGGCCTCCCCCATCGCTTCAGCGCCTCAACACAGAGGACCTTGGAGGGCAAGCCCCCAAGATCATGACCCCGATATGATCCCGGTTAGTCCGGCAGCGTTTAACCCGCGCCCGTAGGCAACCAAATTTGGGCTACCGCCTGCCGCGAAAGTGCGCGCGTTGTATCAGGCCGATTCTCGCATCGTCAAGGCCTTGCGCCACAAATCGAAGCGAGAAGCCAGAAATCAGAAAGGCCAACCTTATCCGACTTCCGGCTTCCGATGTCCGACTTCTGAGTCGAGCTAGGCCGAAGCCTCTTCTGCCGCTTCCGCCTCACCCTGGCCGATCTGCTCCTGCGCGGCGCGTTCCCGCTCCTCCAGGATCAGCTCGTCCCGATGCGTGGCGATCTTGTTCAACCTGGCAAGCGTGCCGCCGGTGCCGGCCGGAATGAGCCGCCCGACGATCACGTTCTCCTTGAGGCCTTCCAGCGCATCTGCCTTGCCGTTCACGGCGGCATCGGTGAGCACGCGGGTCGTCTCCTGGAAGGAGGCCGCCGAGATGAAGGACCGGGTCTGGAGCGATGCCTTGGTGATGCCGAGCAGCACGGGTTGTCCGGTGGCAGGCTTGCCGCCGGCCGCCTCGACCGCGACATTGGCATCCTCGAAGTCGATCCGGTCCACCTGCTCCCCTTTGAGGAACTCGGTGCTGCCGGCCTCGTCCACCTCGATCTTCTGCAGCATCTGCCTGACGATCACCTCGATATGCTTGTCGTTGATCGTTACGCCCTGCAGCCGATAGACCTCCTGGATCTCGTTGACGAGGTAGTTGGCAAGCTCCTCGACGCCCTTGATGGCCAAGATGTCGTGGGGCGCGGGGTGACCGTCGAGCAGGAACTCGCCCTTCTCGATACGGTCGCCTTCCTGCACCGCCAGATGCCGGCCCTTGGGGATCAGATACTCGACCGGCTCCTGGCTCTCGTCATCCGGCACGATGGTGATGCGCCGCTTGTTCTTGTAGTCGCGGCCAAGCTGCACCGTGCCCGAGACCTCGGCGATGATGGCGTGGTCCTTGGGACGCCGCGCCTCGAACAGCTCGGCAACCCGCGGCAGACCGCCGGTGATGTCGCGCGTCTTGGCGCTTTCCGTCGGGATACGCGCCAGCACGTCGCCCGCCATCACCTGATGGCCCGGCTCGACCGACAAGATGGCATCGACCGGCAAGAGGTAACGGGCCTCGGCGCCGCGAGACAGCTTGGCGACCTTGCCCTTCTTGTCCTTGATCACCATCGCCGGGCGGAGATCGACGCCGCGCGGAGAGGCGCGCCAATCGATGATCACGCTGTTGGTGATACCGGTCGACTCGTCGCGCCGCTCGCTGACCGACACGCCTTCGACCAGATCCTCGAAGTCGACGGTGCCGTCGATTTCGGTCAGCACCGGCCGCGTGTAGGGATCCCACTCGGCAAGACGGTCGCCGCGCTTCACCTTGACGCCATCATCGACGCGCAGATGCGTGCCGTAAGGCAGCCGGTGCAAGGCGCGCTCGGTGCCGTCCTCGTCGAGAATGACGATGGCGGTGTTGCGGCCCATGACCATCAAGCGGCCTTGCGAGTCCTTCACGACGTTGCGCTGCTTGATCTTCACCGTGCCGTCGAAGTTCGACTCGAGCGACGACTGGTCGACGACCTTGGCCGACGCCACGCCACCCAGATGGAAGGTGCGCATGGTGAGCTGCGTGCCGGGCTCGCCGATCGACTGCGCGGCGATGACGCCGACAGCCTCGCCGAGATTGACCGGCGTGCCGCGGGCGAGATCGCGCCCGTAGCACTTGGCGCAGACGCCGTTGCGGGTCTCGCAAGTCAGAGCCGAGCGGATGCGCACTTCCTGCACGCGCGCGGCCTCCAAAGCCTCGACCTGCTCTTCCTCGATCAGCTCGCCGGCCTTGATGATGACCTTGCCGGTCGACGGGTTCTTGACGTTCTCGGCGGCGGTACGGCCGAGCACGCGCTGGCCGAGCGACACCGTCACCTCGCCCGCCTCCAAAATGGCGCGCGCCGTGATGCCTTCCTGCGTCCCGCAATCCTCCTCGGTGACGATGCAATCCTGCGCCACGTCGACGAGACGCCGCGTGAGATAGCCGGAGTTGGCGGTCTTCAAGGCCGTGTCGGCCAGACCCTTGCGGGCGCCGTGGGTCGAGTTGAAGTACTCGAGCACCGACAGCCCCTCCTTGAAGTTGGAGATGATCGGCGTCTCGATGATCTCGCCCGACGGCTTGGTCATCAGACCGCGCATGCCGGCGAGCTGCTTCATCTGC
>DATAFR010000112.1:0-1843 GCA_036257375.1 Methyloceanibacter sp. | reverse complement strand
CGCGGCGTTCAGGCTGCTCGGAGAGGCCGACGCCGTCTTCGGTCCGGCGCAGGACGGCGGCTATTGGCTCGTCGGACTAAAGCGTACGCCGCGAGTGCTCGCGCCCTTCGCCCGCGTCCGCTGGTCGGGGCCGCACGCGCTCGCCGACACGCGCGCCAATCTCAAGAAGAAGCGCGTGGCGCTCGCGCATCGCTTGAGCGACGTCGATCGGGCGGAGGATCTGCGGCGTGAGCGCGGCCGCTCCGGGCGGCTCATCTGAGCTGGCCTCAAGCGCCGGTCTTCGTCTGCTTCTCCTTCTCCTCAAGCCGCGGCATGATCTCGATGAACGAGCAGGGCCTGTGCCGGTTGTCGAGTTGCGACTTGAGGATGCCGTTCCACGCATCCTTGCAAGCGCCGGGCGACCCCGGCACGCAGAAAATATAGGTGCCCTTGGCGACCCCGCCGCAGGCGCGCGATTGCACCGTCGAGGTGCCGACCATCTGATAGCTCAGCATGTGAAACAGCACCGCGAAACCCTCGATCTCCTTCTCGAACAGCGGCTTCACCGCCTCCGGCGTCACGTCGCGCCCGGTGAAGCCGGTGCCGCCCGTGGTGATCACCACATCGATTTCTGGGTCCTTGATCCAGCGCTTCACCTGTTTGCGGATCGCCTTCGCGTCGTCCTCGACCACGGCGTGCTCGGCCACTTCGTGTCCTGCCGCATTGATCATGCTGACGAGGAGTGGGCCCGACTTGTCGGTCTTCTTCGTCCGCGTGTCCGACACCGTCAGCACGGCGATGCGTACTGGGACAAATGGCCTGGTCTCGTCGAGGCGGTTCATGTCTGCTCGAGCCTTTCCTTCAGCGCCAGCATATCGCGCCAGGCGAGCCGCTTGGCTTCGGGGTTGCGCAGGAGATAAGCGGGGTGGAGCGTCGCAAGCGCGGCGATCTCCCGGTCTCCGCTGGCATAGATAAGCCATTTGCCCCTGAGCCGCATGATCCCCTCGTTGAGCCCGAGCAGGCTCTGGGCGGCGGCGTTGCCGAGGAGGACGAGCACCTGCGGAGCGTTGAGTTCGATTTGCCGCGCGAGGAAGGGGGCGCAGGCCTCGACCTCTTCCGGCGTCGGCGTACGGTTGCCGGGCGGGCGCCAATAGACGGTGTTGGTGATGTAGACGTCGTCTTCGCCAAGCCCGATCGCGCCGAGCATGCGGTCGAGCAATTGGCCCGCGCGACCGACGAAAGGCTTGCCCTGCAAATCCTCGTCGCGGCCCGGCGCTTCGCCAATGAACATGACGCGCGCGCCGTCGCGCCCGCGGGCGAAGCAGAGGCTCTTCGCCGTGCGCTTCAGCGCGCAGCCCTCGAAGCGCGCAACGAGCGCCTCGAGCTCGGCCAAGGTGGCGGCCTTAACCGCCTCGGCGGCGCCAGGTCCCGCCTTCGGCGCCGGCGCCGAGACTCTTATGGGCGGCGGGGGCTCCTCGTTAGCCACCGGACGCGGGCGAGGGCCGCCCGCGGGCGCGAAGCGATCGACCGGCGCTTCGCCGATTGCTTCGTCCGCACCCATCGCCTCGTACCAGTCCAATAGGGCTTGAACCGCCTTCAGTTCCATTGCAGTCATCCGACCTTGGCGATCCTGGGCTTAGTCCCCATAGATCCTTAGCTTAGTCCCCATATTTGTCATTGCCCGGCTTGACCGGGCAATCCAGTATCCAACAACCCTTCGCATGATAATAGGTTTGGGGTTGCTGGATTCCCCGCCTTCGCGGGGAATGACGCTGATGTTGTCTAGCGATATCGGCCTGACGGCAAAAGGAGCAAAGTGACCGAAGCCACGGAACGCGAGAGCATGGAGTTCGACGTCGTGATC
>DATAFR010000111.1:0-2561 GCA_036257375.1 Methyloceanibacter sp. | reverse complement strand
GACGACAAGACGAGCCTCTATTGCATCTATGTCGCCGTCGGACAGAAGCGCTCGACCGTGGCGCAATTCGTCAAGGTGCTGGAGGACAACGGCGCCCTTCCCTATTCGATCGTCGTCGCCGCCACCGCGTCAGACCCAGCGCCGATGCAATATCTTGCGCCGTTCTCCGGCTGCGCCATGGGCGAATTCTTCCGCGACAACGGCATGCACGCGGTGGTCTTCTACGACGACCTGTCGAAGCAGGCCGTGGCCTACCGGCAGATGTCGCTTTTGCTCCGGCGGCCGCCTGGACGCGAGGCCTATCCGGGCGACGTGTTCTATCTGCATTCCCGGCTGCTCGAGCGCGCCGCCAAGCTGAACAAGGACAATGGCTCCGGCTCGCTGACCGCGCTGCCCGTGATCGAGACGCAAGCCAACGATGTGTCGGCCTATATCCCGACCAACGTCATCTCCATCACCGACGGGCAGATCTTCCTCGAGACCGATCTGTTCTATCAGGGCATTCGCCCCGCGGTGAACGTTGGCCTCTCGGTGTCGCGCGTGGGATCTTCCGCGCAGATCAAGGCGATGACGCAGGTCGCCGGCAAGATCAAAGGCGAGCTTGCCCAATATCGCGAGATGGCGGCCTTCGCCCAGTTCGGCTCAGACCTCGACGCCACCACGCAGCGTCTCCTCAATCGCGGCGCGCGACTGACCGAGCTGCTCAAGCAGCCGCAATTCTCGCCGCTCAAGGTCGAGGAGCAGGTCGTGTCGATCTATGCCGGCGTTAACGGCTATCTCGATCCACTCCCCGTCTCCGCCGTGCGCCGGTTCGAGGACGAGTTGCTCCGCTACATGCATGCCGAGCATCAGGGCATCCTCGACGACATCCGGGACAAGAGAGAAATCACCAAAGAGACCGGCGACAAGCTGAAAGCTGCCGTCGACAAGTTCGCCAAGGCGTTCGCGTAGGAACGAGTCGCTGAGCCATGCCTTCGCTTAAGGACCTGCGCAACCGCATCGCTTCCGTCAAGGCGACGCAGAAGATCACCAAGGCCATGCAAATGGTGGCCGCGGCGAAGCTTCGGCGCGCGCAGATGTCGGCGGAAGCCGCCCGGCCTTATGCCAGCCGCATGGAGACGGTGCTCGCCAATCTCGCCACCGCGCTCAAGGGACGCGAAGGCGGGCCGCCGCTGATGGTCGGCACCGGCAAGGATCAGGTGCATCTCCTCATCGTCTGCACCGCCGAACGCGGCCTTTGCGGGGCCTTCAACTCGGCCATTGTCCGTCTCTCGCGCGAGCACATCAATCGCCTTCTCGCCGACGGCAAGCAGGTCAAGATCCTCTGCGTCGGCAAGAAGGGCTACGATCAGTTGAAGCGGCTCTACGCGCCACTGATCATCGACACCATCGACTTCAAGGGCGTGCGCCAGCTTTCCTTCGAGCATGCCGAGAAGGTCGCGACGCGGGTGCTGGACCTGTTCGGCCAAGGCGCTTTCGATGTCGCCACGCTGTTCTTCTCGCGCTTCAAATCGGTGATTAGCCAGATCCCGACCGCGCAGCAGATCATCCCCGCTACGATCCCCGCCGAGGCGCCCTCGCAGGAGGCAGCGCTTGGCGGCGCCGTCTACGAATACGAGCCCGACGAGGCGGACATCCTCACCGAACTGCTGCCGCTCAATATCGCCGTGCAGATATTCAAGGCGCTGCTCGAGAACGCGGCGTCGGAGCAGGGCGCCCGCATGAGCGCCATGGATAACGCCACCCGCAATGCCGGCGACATGATCGGGCGCCTGACCCTTCGTTACAACCGCACGCGCCAGGCCATGATCACCAAGGAGTTGATCGAGATCATCTCCGGCGCAGAAGCCCTATGATTGAGGTACGATATGCACGAGCCGAGAAGGAAGGCCGAGATGGCACGTAAGTCTCCCGTGGTCGCCGAGACCAAGAAGCAAGAGAAGAGGATCGCCGAGGGCAAGGGCGCCAAGGGCGAGGTGCGCCAGGTCATGGGCGCGGTGGTGGACGTGCAATTCACCGACCATTTGCCGGAGATTCTGAACGCGCTAGAGACCGACAATCACGGCAACCGCCTTGTGCTCGAAGTCGCCCAGCATCTGGGCGAGAACACCGTGCGCACCGTCGCCATGGACTCGACCGAGGGACTGGTGCGCGGCCAGGAAGTCGTGGACACCGGCGAGCCGATCGCGATTCCAGTCGGGGACGAAACGCTCGGCCGCATTATGAACGTGGTGGGCGAGGCGGTCGACGAGGCGGGTCCGATCAAGACCGCCGCCAAGCGGCCGATTCACCAGCCCGCACCCTCTTACGTCGACCAGTCGACAGAGGCGGAGATTCTCGTCACCGGCATCAAGGTCGTGGATTTGCTCGCACCTTACGCCAAGGGCGGCAAGATCGGGCTGTTCGGCGGCGCGGGGGTCGGCAAGACCGTGATCATCATGGAGTTGATCAACAACATCGCCAAGGCGCATGGCGGCTATTCGGTGTTCGCCGGCGTCGGCGAACGCACGCGCGAGGGCAACGACCTTTATCACGAGATGATCGATTCCGGCGTGAACAAG
>DATAFR010000110.1:0-4596 GCA_036257375.1 Methyloceanibacter sp. | reverse complement strand
CAGAAGCTCCGGCTCTTCACCGAGCTTTTGCCGCAAGGCGCGACCGCCGTGATCGATGTCGATACCGAGCCGGGAAGGGGCATCGCTGCGGTCGCTGACGCAAGAGGTCTTGATCTCGTCACGGTGGGATGGAGCGGAACGAGCTTGCGGCTTCTCTCTGCGGAACGCGACGGCTTCTCTCAAGTCCTCACCATCGAGCATGACGGCAACGCGCATCAGGTGCGTTTACCGCTGGTCGGCGCCTTCCAGGCCTCCAATGCCCTCGTCGCGGCGGGTCTCGTCATGGCGACGGGAGCGAGCGCCGCGACCGTGTTGCCGGCACTTCAATCGCTGCGCGGGGCGCGCGGGCGGCTCGATCTTGCTGGCACGGGCCGCGGCGGAGCACCCGTCTTCATTGACTACGCGCACACCCCCGATGCGCTCGCAAAAGCGCTCGACGCCTTGCGCCCCTATGTCGAGAGAAGGCTCATCGTCGTGTTCGGCTGCGGCGGCGATCGCGACAAGGGCAAGCGTCCCGAGATGGGAAAGGTCGCGGTTGCGAAGGCCGATCGCGCCATTGTCACCGACGACAATCCGCGCAGCGAAAACCCCGCCGAGATCAGGCGCCAGATTCTGGCGGCCGCGCCCGGAGCGGACGAGATCGGCGACCGAGCGACGGCGATCGCCGAGGCGATCGGCGGACTTGAGCGCGGCGATGTCTTGCTCGTGGCCGGCAAGGGTCACGAGACCGGACAGACCGTGGGTACGAAAGTGATCCCCTTCTCAGACCATAACGCGGTGGCCGCCGCGCTGAAGCAAGAGGCGACCTGTGGCTGAACCGCTCTGGACCCTCGGCGAGATCGCGAAGGCCGCGCCCGGCACGACGCTCGGAGCGGCCGCGACGCCCGTGTCCGGCTGCTCCATCGATAGCCGCTCGCTCACTCGGGGCGATGTGTTTGTCGCGATCCGCGGACCGAACCGGGACGGTCATGCCTTTGTCGCCGCCGCTCTCGAAAACGGCGCGGCTTGTGCCGTTGTCGACAACACCTTCCCGCAAGCCGATGAGCAGCGTCTCGTGCGCGTCGGCGATACGCTTGAGGCGTTGAACGGTCTCGGACACGCGGCGCGGGAGCGCGCGAGAAGCACTAAAATCATTGCCGTCACCGGGAGCGCGGGCAAGACCGGCACCAAGGAAGCGTTGCGCATTGCGCTCGGCCCGAGCGGTTCGGTGCATGCCTCGGCCAAGTCATTCAACAATCATTGGGGGGTTCCGCTGTCGCTCGCCAACATGCCGAAAGACGTGCGCTTCGGCGTGTTCGAGATTGGTATGAACCATGCGGGCGAGATCGATGCGCTGACGCGGATAGCGCGGCCCCATATCGCCATTATCACCACGGTCGCGCCGGTGCATCTCGGCTTCTTCCGCTCGGTCGAGGAAATCGCCGACGCCAAGGCGGAGATTTTCCGCGGGCTCGAAGCTCGCGGCGCCGCCGTCATCAATCGCGACAGCCCTTACTTTCAGCGGCTCAAGGATCATGCGCTTCGTAGCGGCGCAACCATCGTCGGCTTCGGCGAAGCGCCCGAGGCGGATGCCCGGTTGCTTGACGTCGCGCTCGGTCCCGACGGGTCGAATGTAAGGGCCGAGATCCTTGGCGAGACGATTGCTTACCGTCTCGGAGCGCCGGGCCGTCACCTGGTGCAGAACTCGCTCGCCGTTCTCGCCGCGGCGAAACTTGCCGGCGCCGATCTCGCTTTGGCCGCGGGCGCGCTTGCCGGGCTTGAGGCGCAAGCCGGGCGCGGGCGCCGCAACGTCATCGCCACCAAGCCTCCGATCGCGATCGTGGATGAGTCCTACAATGCCAATCCAGCCTCGATGCGCGCCGCCCTTGCCACGCTTGGGCTGATCCCGCGTGGCGAATATCGCCGACGGGTCGCGGTCCTCGGCGACATGCTCGAGCTTGGGCCTGAGGGGACCTTGCTTCACCGGGAGCTTGCGGAGTTCATTGACGGGGCCGGGGTAGATGTTGTCTTTGCCTGCGGCGAATTGATGGGCTCCCTTTACGAAGCTTTGCCCGCGAGCCGCCGGGGCGCCTACGCCAAGACCTCCGAGGAGCTTGGACCGAAGCTCCTCGAAGCGGTCGGTCCGGGAGACGCGATCATGGTCAAAGGCTCTCTCGGCAGCCGCATGGCGCCTCTCGTGGAGGCGCTGAAACAGCGCTTTGGAACGGAAGCCGCGCCCGCGTAAGGGGGCTAGGGAGGGGAAGAAGGCGAATGCTCTATTGGCTGGCCCAGTTTGCGCCTGAGCTCTCCGTCTTCAATGTCTTTCGCTACATCACGTTCCGAACCGGCGGGGCGCTGATCACGGGCCTCCTGTTCGTGTTTCTGTTCGGGCCGAAAGTGATCCGCTCTTTGCGCATTCGCCAGGGCAAGGGTCAGCCCATCCGCAAAGACGGCCCCGAGCGCCATCTCATCCAGAAGCAAGGCACGCCGACCATGGGCGGACTCATGATCCTGTCCGGCGTCACCGTCGCTGTGCTGTTGTGGGGCAATCTGGAAAATATGTTCGTCTGGATCGTGCTGCTGCTCACATTGGTCTATGGCGCCGTCGGCCTCTACGACGACTACCTGAAAGTCACCAAGCAATCGGCGGAAGGTTTTCGCGGACGCATCAAGATCGTAATCGAGGCCTTCGCCGCCGTGGCCGCCACCGCCGCGATCGTGCATGCGAGCCAGGAGCCGCTCGCGACCTCGCTCACCATTCCCTTCTTCAAGGGCACTCTGATCAATCTCGGCTGGCTCTATATCCTCTTCGGCGCTTTCATCATCGTCGGCGCCGGCAACGCCGTGAACCTGACCGATGGCCTCGACGGGCTCGCCATCGTTCCGGTGATGATCGCGGCCGCCACGTTCGGCTTCATCTCCTACCTCGTCGGCAACGCGCTCTTCGCCGATTATCTGCAAATCCATTTCGTTGCGGGAACCGGCGAGCTTGCGGTGATCTGCGGGGCGCTCGTCGGCGCCGGCCTCGGCTTTCTCTGGTTCAACGCTCCGCCCGCGCTCATCTTCATGGGCGATACCGGCTCGCTCGCGCTTGGCGGCGCGCTCGGCACGATCGCGGTCGCCACCAAGCACGAATTGGTGCTCGCCATCGTCGGCGGCCTGTTCGCGCTCGAGGCGGCTTCGGTGATCGTGCAGGTCGCCTCGTTCAAGATGTTGGGCAAGAGAGTGTTCCGGATGGCCCCGCTTCACCACCATTTCGAGCAGAAGGGCTGGCCGGAATCGACGGTCGTGATCCGGTTCTGGATCATCGCCGTGGTGCTTGCGCTTGCCGGCCTCGCCACGCTGAAATTGCGCTAAATTCGCTCCAACATGATTCCCGTGACCATCTTCGCCGGCCGGGACGTAGCGGTCTTGGGGCTTGGGCTTAGCGGCCTTGCCTCGGCGCGCGCTCTTAGAGCGGGCGGCGCCAGTCCAATTCTCTGGGACGACAACGGAAGCGCTCGCGAGGAGGCGGCGCGCCAGGGTTTCACGATGAGCGATCTTGCCGCGGCCGATTGGTCGCGCTTTGCCGCTCTCGTTCTCGCCCCGGGTATTCCCCTGACGCATCCGAAGCCGCATTGGAGCGTGGCCCGCGCGAAGGAAGCGGGCGTCGAGGTGATCGGCGATGTCGAGCTCTTCTTCCGCGAGCGGGCGCGAACATCCGCGCCGGGCAAGGTCATAGTCATCACCGGAACCAACGGGAAATCGACCACGACGGCGCTCACCGCTCATCTCCTCTCGGCCGCGGGCAAGCGCGTGGCGCTCGGCGGCAATATCGGCAAGGCCGTGCTCGACCTCGATCCGTTCGCGCCCGACCTCACGTATGTCCTCGAATTGTCGTCGTTCCAAATCGAGCTTGCCCCGAGCCTCGCGCCCGACGCGGCGGCCCTCCTCAACGTCACGCCCGATCATCTCGACCGGCACGGCACGTTGGAAAACTATGTCCGTATCAAGTCTTCGGTCTTCACCGCGCTCGAGCCCCATGCCACCGCCGTGATTGGCATCGATGACGAGCCTTCTCGCGCGATCGCCGCGTCCCTGGACGGCGGCTATCAGGTGAAGCACGTCGCCGTTGGTCGCAGCGTTGAGACGGGGATTTTCGCCACCGGCGGCGTTCTCCATGAGATGGAAGGCGGCCGCGAGCTGGCCCGCATCGACCTTGCCGGCATCGCCTCCCTCAGGGGCGCGCATAATTGGCAGAACGCCGCCGTGGCGTACGCCCTCGGCCGCTCGCAAGGCTTGAGCGCCGCCGCGATCGCAGACACCCTCAAGAGCTTTTCCGGCCTTTCGCACCGCATGGAGCAGGTCGCGCGCCGGGGCAAGGTGCTTTTCGTGAACGATTCCAAGGCGACCAATGCCGACGCGGCCGGCAAGGCGCTGGCGAGCTTCACCGATATCTATTGGATCATCGGCGGCAGGCCGAAAGAGGGGGGATTAGCCGGACTTGAACCTTTCTATCCGAGAATCGTGCGAGCTTATCTGATCGGGGAGGCGGCGGACGCCTTTGCCGGCCAGCTCGGGGGTCAGGTCGATCATGTCCATTGCGGCACTCTCGCCCGCGCCGTCGAGGCGGCCGCA
>DATAFR010000109.1:0-49739 GCA_036257375.1 Methyloceanibacter sp. | reverse complement strand
TGAGCACGTTTGGCCCCCCTTCCGGAGCGGTCACCGCCTTGGGAAAGTCTTTAACGGAGTCGGCGGGCGTCAGCCCGATCTCGCCTTTGAACGGCGGATCAGGCTGCGGCAGGACAGTCCGATCAGCTTCCTGCGCCAATGCACCCGAGATCGAGAGGAGGAGCGCCGCGATGGCGGCAGTCGAAACAAGCGGACATTGACCAACCGCTGCTTACCAAACTCGATTTATGAGTACACGGCTTGCATAGCCGACTGGACGGCTGGAACGCCGCCGCCACCACCGGGCAGCAAGAACACAGACCGCAAATTGGCGGTCTGATCAGGGATTGCTTCGTCAGTTACCCCGCCGTCCGAGCGGCTTGCCGATCACATCCTCCAATCGCCACGGCTTGACCGAGTGAACCTGACCGCCGCACTCCGCACAGCGGGAGCTGTGCGATGGTGAGGCCCATCGAAATGCGCGGCAGCCAACTGATCGGCCGCAGCCTGATCACGCGGCAGCGCGGGCAGAAGCACTCGACGTGCGTATAGCCGTCGGCGGCAAATTCTTCGATGGTGGTGTCAAACGGATTCATCCAGCCGAAGCATAAGCAACTCAGCCCTTGTCATCAAAGCTGTTGGAGCGCGGCGTCGAGTTCACCACCGGCAAGCGGCCAAGGGTCAGACTAACGAAATCTGCATAATGTTGCCCCAGACGTTGCCCGCCAGCGACGCACGGCATCATAGCCTATGAGGAACCATCGCGGACCAGAGCCTTCAATGGCTCGGAGGTAACGGTGAAGGAAGAATGTGGGGGGCTTCCTCCCTGATTCCGAGGAGTTCCATGAGGTCATGGCAGAGACGTTCGGCGGTTTCGCGGGAGGCGGCGGCTCTCATGGAGATACGTTTCGTGTGCAGCACTGGGCATTCGACCCATGAGACGGCGAAGACGGTTTCGCCGTCATCGGTCATAGAAACTTGGACGCCGCTGATGTATCGGACCTCGAAGGTTTCGGTGTTGAGTTCTGGCATGCTGGCGCTTTCCTTGGGTTGCGCCCCCATCTCTGATGATGGATTCGATCACAAAATTTGTACTTCCCTAAGACGCCGCGAAGCCCCCAATAACCCACCCTATCGCGGGTGCCTTCAAATCAAGGCTGTCGCTTGGGGGCAACGGCTGTGTCGTAATTGGCATGAGTTCACCAACATGCGCGACGTCAGGCTGAAATCTGCGTTGGAGTACAATTGATAGACGCGAGGCATGGACAGCTCGCCAACGCTGCAAGCGGCGAAAAGCGTGGCGATCAGAAAGCGAGTGCGTGCCTGTGTGGGCGTCGCGCTTGCCGAAATCAATTGTCAGAGAGTTTGACCGTCGAGCCGAATGACGAGTTCGCGGTCAATAGCTGCCAGCAGAATTTCTTGAGCGTTATCGTCGTCTGACCACCAGCAGCTCCTACGGCAAAGACTTAAGCCAATTGTCCACGTCGCTGCGCACGTTGTCCTTAGCAAGGCCGTACCGCTCCTGAATCTTCCCTTCCAATTGCTCGCGTCGGCCGTTGATAACATCAAGATCGTCATCAGTGAGCTTACCCCACTTCTGCCTAACTCTACCGCTGAATTGCTTCCAGTTGCCTTCAATGCGATTCCAATCCATGACAGTCTCCCTGGTAAAGAGCTCGTCCTATAAACGCGCACCCCGGCATGCGAGTTGCGTCCCTTCTCACCGGCAGTGTCAGGTGTGACGTGAGGCCATATCTCACAAACCAGATTGGATTTTTTACGTAGTTGGGATTTTACGCGCAAAGAAAACGCAGCGTCGTGAGACGCCGCGGCTCGGAACTAGACACGCCTCGAACTAAGCAGGCTCCAAATGACAACCCCCTTCTGGTTAATGGCCGTCTGCTTCGTGCTCCTAGTTCTTACCGGACTGTTCCCAGGTCACAGTGCTTCCAACGCGACCTCCTCTTGCAAGCCCTGCGATCACTGGCAGCATCTTGAGAGCTTTCCGCTCCGTAATGCCTAAAGTGGCACCTATCGCCTTCAACGGAGGCGAACGAAGTGATCACGCACCGGACGCAGATCGCAGATGAAGCCCTGCCACCCCGCACGACGCGCCTTCGGAGATAAAGGCGATCTTGGCTGGAACATGCTAGGCAGTTGCAGATCGGCGGAGAGATAGAAAATTGAATGTTGTTTCTTCGGTCCAACAAGCACTAGGAACAACGGGAAATAAATAGAGGAGTCCATGCGGTCCTTCTGTGGTGCCCACGCTGCCCCCAGAAGACTATTCGGAATGGCATCGACGTTGCTTACGCGAGCCGCCTTGACTTGGGCTAGATAGCCGCAAAATCGCAAATCACGTCGGTGCACTTAAAGTTGTTGGGCAACCTCACCAGCGACCTGCTGCGCTTGCAGCGGGGGCATAGGCACTCCTGAACAACCCGCTGCTCACCAAATGACCCCAAAAGCTGGCGCTCAGCTGCGCAGCAGTCTGCCTAACAGGCATATCGTAATCGCCGGGACGTTCAAGGCTCTTTCTGCAGGGGGGCACCCACATTAGCCGTGGCGCAGATCGCTTATTCTTTTGCCAAACCAGCCAGCAGTAACCAGTCGCGGTCGATGCCTTCTTATCTAGCCGACCCTTCACCATAGGTACGCGCTCAGTGAACTGCGCGAACTTTGTCGGCGGTATCCTCCGAAACACGTTCTCATACCGACCAACGCTCTCGATGAAGACCGTGCGAGCCAATATGGCAACACCTCTCCGCGCAACTTTCAACGACCGCAAAACGAACTGCTCGCCGAGGCGAAACGGTGGGTTGGTGATGACCCAATCGCAGGAATTTGTCTCGAAGGCTGTTGCGAGGTAATCGCGGACTTCTCCATAGCCATACGGATGCAGGTCGGAGCATCTAACCTCGCCGAAATATTCGCTCAGGACTTTTGCCATGTGCCCCACGCCGCAAGCGGGTTCAAGACACACCATCTTGGAGAGTGAGTCCTTGTCATCTAGGACATGCTCGATAAGTGCGCGGGTTGCCCACGGCGGTGTCGGGAAATCGTCAAGGCTGTCGCGTGCTTCGGCTCGTTGAGCCATCACCGCATGGGATGTGTTTTGCACCCTCTAGCTCCGAGCCACTTGCCCCTGATTCGATAATAGATTGTTCGTCTTTTGTTCTGCCGCGTCAATGGCTGCTGTTGCACCATCCTCAATCAAAAATGATGGTCTCCGAGGGCTGCTAGGGGCTGGCGTCGGGTTCACCAACGGCAAGCGGCCAGGGGTGAGTCTAACGAAACTTGCATAATGTTGCCCCAGCTGTTGCCCAGGCCGTTCAACAGCCCTGAAAACGGCAGAAACAAAGGGGTAAATCTACGGCAGTTTACAGGGCCACCCTAGGCTGCACGCCTTCCAGGCGCAGATCGAGCAATCCTGGCTCCGGTTGCTGCACCTTCTCGCGCGGCTTCACGTCGGGCGTGCTTTGCTTTTTCGGCGCTTCCCGATCCTTGGGAGCTTCCTTGTTCCCCTTGGGATGCGAGCTCGAGCGCTCCGAGGCGGCGGTCGCCACCATGTTGATGCCGGTCATGAACGACACGCCGCTGCCGATGACGGCGATGATGGCAAGGATCAGCAACGACCGCCGCAAGCTCGCCCGCTCCGGCGCCTCCATCGCCAGGGTCCGGTTGATATAAGCGAGGAACGAGCTCAGCAGCGCGGCGATGGCGCCGCCGCCGAAGAACAGCATGGCGGTCGCGTATTTCGGCTCGATCGTCGACTCGGGCGCCCTCGCCAAAATCGACAGCATGACGATCGCGGCCGCGCCGTTGAGCAGGACAAGGAAGGCGAGAGCGCGCGCGGCGAATCGATTGCGTTCCCTCTCGACGAAGATCGGATCCAGACGCGGATCGACTCGGGTCGCGCTGCTTGGCGGCATTCTCGTCATCATCCCTCCCCTTGAGGCCGCATTGTGACGAGGAACGGCGCGACCCTTCGCAGGCGCGCAATGCCAGCCTGGTGTGCCTTTAATATGGCGGAGACGGAGGGATTCGAACCCTCGATACGGCTTTTGACCGTATAACGGTTTAGCAAACCGCCGCCTTCAGCCTCTCGGCCACGTCTCCAAACAGGGAAGGCTTAGTGATCCGGTGCTGGACGGTCAACCCGTTCCCGGCGAGAGTGCACGGAAGCATCAGCATCGGCTTCTCGACAAATGGTGCTTGCGCCCCGCGATATCGAGGGCCGGCCGAGACTGCGCTTTTCGTCCCTGACACGCGTCTGAGTTGCACACAAATTCCTGGTTTTTCGCCAGCTTACGCCATAATCCCTGTGCTAAACTTCTTGGCAATTGACGGGGGAAATCGCGCCAATGACCTGGCAGCCTTGCCAAAGGGCGCTTGTCCACGCAGCGCTGGCCGCTTGCTGCATCGCCTCTGCGGCGTCTGCGCGCGCGGGCGAAGCGGCCTATTGCGTTCGCTGCACAGGCCCCGACCAGACTTACCTCTGCAAGGTGTCCGCCGGAGGCTCGAAAGCCGGCGATGCGCTCAAGATCTATTGTGTCATTCGCACGGCCAAGGAAGGCCACCACGCCTCGTGCTCGGCGGAGCGCGCCTCGCCATCCTGCAATGGGGTGGAGAAGGTCTACAGCTATGACGGCCCGCTGCCGGAGGACTTGGCCTCAGACCCGCGCGTCAAACGACTCACCGACAGGATCGAGAAGCAGCAGGGCGCCTTCGACAAGCCGAAAGGCGACGGCAATGCGCCCAAGACTCTCGTCGAGCTCGGTGGCCGTGCGGTCACGAGCTGGCGCAATCGCGGCTCATCGCAAGACGGCGACCAACCCCTTCCCGCGGGCGAACCTCTCGCGCTCGAGGAGCAGAACGCGGTTGCCGCTCAGGTTCCGCCCGATCCAGATCTCGACCCATCGCATCCGAACCGGCTTCAGCGCGCCTATCGCTGCATGCGGTCGCTGTTCCGCAATTGCGGCAGCACCGCCGAAGGCACACCGGTTCAGTAGCCGCCGGAAAGACCCCCTGCCTCATCCAGAAACGATCATGGCCAGGCGTACCCGGCCATGACGATATGCGTTAGACGCCGTCCCTTAGTGGGTCTGGAGCCATTCGCGGGCCAGCTTTTGCGCCTCTGCGACCTGCTCGGCCGACATTTCGCGGGCAAGCTCGATGCGCCGAGCCAATGCCGACGCATTCCCCCGCGCCGCCGCGAGGTTGAACCATTTATGGGCCGTGACGAGGTCTGTCGCCACGTCACGCCCGGTCGCATAAAGCATCCCGAGCTCGAACAGGGCGTCCGGCGCGCCAGTCTGCGCGCCCCGCTCGACCGATTCCGTCGAAATGTCCATCCGTGCCATCCCACTGCCCCTTTTTTACCACTCGTCTGACGACCCGTCGAATATTCGAGTGATTAGACAAGATCACCTTACGGCTTTGCTGCCGTTCGACGCGGGTAATCATGGGAGAGCACCTTCAACAACTTCTGAACATGCGTGTTTAATACAAACTGACTAAATCTATAACACCCAGTAATATTAGTTTACATTGCAGGGTAATCGGCGCTCATGCGGTTAACCTTTGCAGTTTGGCAAGGATTCTTTGACCAATCGCCATCACCGTTCGATAACCAAGAAAGAGATTTCCAGACCCTTGCTTCGGATCAGCGACGACGATCACCCAATCCCAAACCCGCCCTGCCGATCCCGGCGGAAAAGGCTGCCAGGGAACGCGCACGCGTTCCGGGGTAACGGCCATGCCGCCGGCGACCTTCTCGAACTCGCTCTGGGCCTCCTTCGGCAGCCGCCTGTCCGAACCCTTGCGCCACACAACAGCGACCTTCGAAGCGAGGTCCGCGGCGCGCATTGGCGGCGCGTAGGCGGGACGCTCGACCCTGACAATCCGCACTTGCGGAAAGAAGTGGCGCAAATTTCCGGCGTCGTGTCGATCCGCGGCGATCAGCGTGCCGTCGTGGAAGCCGCGCGCCTGAAGCGCCGCGGCGAGGCCCTCATAAGGCACGGCAATCCGGCATTTGCGGCATTCGGGGCCCATCGCGTGCAACGCATCGCGAAGCCTGACCGGCATCACGATCAGAGTTACTGCGAGAAGTATCGTGCCGAGCACCGCGAGCCGGCGTGCGGGATTGCCGCTCTTCTCCACGAGACCGACCAGCCACAGCGCCGTCAGCAAGAAGAAGGGATGCATATAGCGCTCGAGATAATGGGTGGCGCCGGTCGAGAGCGCGCCGATCATAAGCAGGAGAAACCCGCCAATGGTGATGTGCAACAACAAGAGACGCCAATCGGGCTCACTCACGCTGAAGGTCTGTGGCCGCACCGCCAGTTTAATCTCGGTCCATCCCTCGCGCAGTGCGCGCGGGAAAACCAGGAGCACGATCAGATCGAGCGGAAAGAGAAAAGCGAGCGGCGCATAGATCGCTTTGCCAAGCCCGATCAGCGTGGCTTTCAGGCGATCGGTTTCAGCCATGGGCGCCATGGCTGACCCATAGAACGCGACGAGATCGTGGCTGCCTTCGATCAACCAATAGACGAAGGGCGCAGTGACGAGCGCCGCCGCGCCGGCGCTCAGAAGCACGCGCCAATCGAGCAGCCGCTCACGCAAAGCAGGCTGTAGCAGCGCACTGCCAAGCAGCACGACGAGAAAGCCGGCAAAGCTGTATTTGCTGAGAAGGCCGAGCCCCGCGATCGCCCCGAACAGCACATAGTCGAACGCCCTTCCCCGCTCGACCAGGCGCATGAAGGACCACATCGTGGCCGCCACTGCGCAGATCAGCGCCATGGTCTGCGTCACCCCCTCATGCAGGTTCCAGCCGATATGATAGAGGAGTAGCGGCGAGAGCGCCGCGAGCGCAGCCCATCTTTGGTCGGCAAAGATGCGCTTTGCCACGAGATAGAGGAGGGCGAAAGTCGCCGTCAGCAGGCCGTATTTGAGAATGAGGAAGCTCGGCAGCGTAGGCCCAGTGAAGCGCTGCACCGACCAGAGCAGCCATTCATAGAGCGGCGGCTGCTTCAGCACATAGCCAGGCTCCAGCGTCTGAGTGAACACGTTGGAGGTCACGTCGTCCTGCGGCAGGTTGTGCGACAGTGCAAGCCGCATGCTCGCATAGACGAGGCCGTAGAGAAGCCCGACGGAAACGACGCCGGCGAGATTGAACGGCCAAGACGGACTGTCGGTCTTCCCCGCCATTTCGTCAGCAAACGGCGCCTGTACCGACATTCGTCCCCCGCGGATTCATTGTCCTGCGGGAAGTTAGGATTTCGTCATGTCAGTTTGACGGCAGGGAAGCGAGCACGGTGCGGTCGATTGGCGCGGCGCGAGTCAAGGCAACAGCACCGTCGAGCCCGTGGTCAGCCGCGCTTCAAGATCGCGATGAGCCCGTGCCGCCTCTGCGAGCGGGTAGGTCTGGTTGATCGCGATCTTCACCTTACCCTCGGCGATGACCTCGAACAGCTCGTTCGCCGTTGCGACCAGGTCCTTGCGCGTCGCGGTGTAGTGGGGAAGCGCGGGGCGCGTAGCGAAGAGCGAGCCCTTCTGCGAAAGAAGCGTGATCTTGAACTCCGGCACTGGGCCCGAGGATTGCCCGTAGCTCACCCAAAGTCCGAGCGGCTTGAGGCAATCGAGCGAGGCGGGAAACGTGTCTTTGCCGATCGAATCGTAGACTACGTCGACGCCTTTGCCCTTGGTGTACTCCTTCACCTTTGCGACCAGATCCTCCTCGCGGATATTGATGACGTAGTCGCAGCCATGCGCGCGCGCGATCAGCGCCTTGCCGGCGGAGCCGACGGTGCCGATCACCGTCGCACCGAGCGAGGCCGCCCATTGGCAAGCGATCAGGCCGACCCCGCCGGCGGCCGCATGGAACAGAAGCGTGGTATCGCGCCCGACCTTGTAGGTGCGGCGAAGCAGATATTGCGCCGTCATGCCTTTGAGCATGATCGCCGCCGCTGTCTCGTCGCCGACACCTTTGGGGATTTTCACCACGCGGTCGGCGGCGATGAGGCGCTCTTGCGCATAAGCCCCGATCGACCCGGCGTAGGCCACCCGGCGGCCGACCTTCAGATCGCGCACGCCTTCGCCGACGGCAGTGACAACGCCCGCACCCTCGCTGCCCGGGATAAAGGGAAAGGACGGCTGCGGGTAGAGGCCGGTCCTGTGGTAGACATCGATGAAATTGAGCCCGACTGCGGTCTGCTTGATCTTGACCTCGCCGGAACCCGGCTCGCCGACCGCGGCCTCCTCCCATTTGAGGACCTCGGGCCCGCCATACTCATGCACCCGGATCGCGTGGCTCATGCGATGCCGAGTTTCTTCTTGACGAGATCATTCACCGCTTGCGGGCTCGCCTTGCCGCCCGTCGCCTTCATCACCTGGCCGACGAACCATCCAGCCAGTGCGGGCTTGGCCTTGGCCTGCTCGGCCTTGTCGGGATTGGCGGCAATCACCTGATCGACGGCCGTCTCGATCGCGCCGAGGTCCGTCACCTGAGTCAGTCCGCGCTTTTCAACGATGGATTTCGGCTCGCCGCCCTCGGTCCACACGATATCGAACACATCCTTGGCGATCTTGCCGGAGATGGTGCCGGCCTTGATGAGATCGAGAATGCCGCCGAGCTGTTTCGCCGTGACGGGGCTATCCACGATATCGCGCCCCTCTTTATTGAGGCGTCCGAACAGCTCATTAACGACCCAGTTCGCCGCCTGCTTGGCGTCGCGCCCCTTGGCGACAGCCTCGAAATAATCCGCCGACTCCTTCTCGGCGATCAGCACGTCGGCGTCGTAGGGGCTCAGGCCATAGTCGGCGATGAACCGCGCGCGCTTGGCGTCGGGTAGCTCCGGCAGGTCGTGCGCGAGTCCGTCCACATAGGCTTGCGTCAGCTCGAGCGGCAGCAAATCGGGGTCCGGGAAATAGCGGTAGTCATGCGCCTCCTCCTTGGAGCGCATCGAGCGCGTCTCCCCGGTCTTGGCGTCGAACAGCCGCGTCTCCTGCTGGATCGTGCCGCCCTCCTCGATGATCTCGATCTGCCGGCGTGCCTCGTATTCGATCGCCTGGCCGATGAAGCGGATCGAATTGACATTCTTGATCTCGCAGCGCGTGCCGAAAGCCTCGCCCGGCCGGCGCACCGACACATTGACGTCTGCGCGGAGCGAGCCCTGCTCCATATTGCCGTCGCAGGTGCCGAGATAGCGCAAGATGGTGCGGAGCTTGGTGACGAACGCTTTGGCCTGCTCCGACGAGCGCAGATCCGGTTTCGACACGATCTCCATCAATGCCACGCCGGAACGATTGAGATCGACATAGGAATATTGCGGGTGCTGGTCGTGCAGGCTTTTGCCCGCGTCCTGCTCGAGATGCAGCCGTTCGATGCCGACTGTCACGCGCTCGCCGCTCGCGAGATCGACGATGACCTCGCCCTCGCCGACGATCGGGTTCTTGTACTGGCTGATCTGATAGCCCTGCGGCAGATCTGGGTAGAAATAGTTCTTCCGGTCGAAGATCGAGTTGAGATTGATCTTGGCCTTCAGCCCGAGCCCGGTGCGGATGGCCTGGGCGACGCAACCTTCGTTGATGACCGGCAGCATGCCCGGCATGGCGGCATCGACTAGGCTCACATGCGAGTTCGGCTCGCCACCGAACTCCGTCGAGGCACCGGAGAACAGCTTGGCGTTGGAGGTGACCTGGGCATGGATCTCCATGCCGATGACCACCTCCCAGGGGCCGGTCTCGCCTTCGATCAGGTTGTCCTGTTTCGCGCGTTCTTGCATTCCAATCACATTGTCATTGCCCGGCTTGACCGGGCAATCCGGCAACCCCAGCGGACACCAAGAAACCTAGTCCTTGCCCTCATTCTGCTGCTGGAGCTTTTCCTCCTCGTATTGGATGAACCAGCCGATCATCTGCCGCCACAGCGCCACCGCCAGCTCGGGCGGAAGTCCCTGCTCGGCGGCGCGCGTCCGCACGCGGTCGATCACCTGCTGAATGCGCCAGGGCACACGCGCCTCGGCGGGCGACTGCTTGAGCTGCCAGGCGCGATCGACGAAGGTGAAGCGCTCGCCGATCAGATCGACAAGCGCGGTATCGATGCGGTCGATCTCGGCCCGCACCTCCTCCATATCGCGGCAATCCTTGGCCTTGCGTGGCGCCATGACCTGACCCCTCTAAGCCGACGCACCGGGCACGACGGCGTCGGCCTCGATCTCGACCAGCCATTCCGGCCTGACGAAGGCCGTCACCTGAAACATGCTGTTGGCGGGCCGGATATCGCCGAAGAACTCGCCGTGCACGCGGCCGACGACCTCCCAATGGGCGATATCGACGAGATAGATGCGCGTGCGCACCACGTCCTTGAGGCTCGCGCCGGCCTCCGCCAGGGCCTTATCGATGGTTTCCAGGATGGCGCGGGTCTGCGCCGCTGGGTCGCCAATGGCGACCGGCTTGCCGCTCGATCCCGCTGTTGTGCCCGCAACCGCGACGATGTTGCCGACGCGCACGGCGCGCGAAAACCCGACGATCGGCTCGAACGGGCTGCCGGAGGAGACCAGAAGACGCTTCGTGCTCTGCGCGTTCATGCCGCCTTACTCCACCAATCGTGCGGTTTGGCGAGCGGCGCCGCGGCCTCGATGACGCGGCCGGTGCGGAACAACGTCTCCTCGTCGAAAGGCCTGCCGATCAGCTGAAGCCCGAGCGGCGTCCCCTCGGACGACAGCCCGCCGGGTACCGAGAGCCCGGGCAGCCCTGCCATGTTCACTGTCACCGTGAAAATGTCGTTGAGATACATCTCCACCGGATCTCCCGACTTCTCGCCAAGCGCGAAGGCAGGTCCCGGCGTGGTCGGCGTCAGGATCGCATCGACCGTCTCGAATGCCGCGTCGAAATCGCGCTTGATCAAGGTCCGCACCTTCTGCGCCTTGAGATAATAGGCGTCGTAATAGCCCGCCGACAGCACATAGGTGCCGATCAGAATGCGCCGCTTCACCTCCTGCCCGAAGCCCGCGGCGCGCGTGTTCTCGTACATGGAGATCACGTCGGAGCCCTTCTCCCGTAGCCCGTAGCGCACGCCGTCATAGCGGGCGAGATTGGAAGAGGCCTCGGCCGGCGCGACAATATAATAAGAGGGCAGCGCGTATTTCGTGTGCGGCAGGCTCACATCTTTGATTTTGGCACCCGCCTCCTTCAGCCAGGCCACGCCCTGCTGCCACAATGCCTCAATTTCCGGCGCCATGCCCGGCACGCGATATTCCTTCGGAATGCCGATGGTCAGCCCCTTCACGCCCTGGTCGACCGCAGCCTCGAAATCGGGAATCGGCACATCCGCGCTCGTCGTGTCCTTGGGATCGTGGCTCGCCATCACGTTCAGCAGAATCGCCGCATCCTTGACCGTGCGGGCGATCGGCCCCGCTTGATCGAGCGAGGAGGCAAAGGCGACGATGCCCCAGCGCGAGCAGCGGCCATAGGTCGGCTTGATGCCGACCGTGCCGGTCACGGCGGCGGGCTGGCGGATCGAGCCGCCCGTGTCGGTCGCGGTCGCGCCCATGCAGAGCCGCGCCGCCACGGCGGCCGACGATCCACCGGAAGAGCCGCCCGGCACGAGCTTGGCGTTCGAACCCTTGCGCTGCCAGGGATTGACCACTGGGCCGTAATAGCTCGTTTCATTCGACGAGCCCATGGCGAACTCGTCATTGTTGAGCTTGCCCAGCATCACCGCGCCCTGCGCCCAGAGATTGGCCGTCACGGTCGACTCGTAAGTGGGCATGAAGCCGTTGAGGATGTGCGAGCAGGCGGTGGTGCGGACACCCTTGGTGCAGAACAGATCCTTGATGCCGAGCGGGATGCCTTCAAGCGCACCGGCCTCGCCTTTCTTCAACCGCGCGTCGCTTGCTTGAGCCATCTCGAGCGCGCGCTCGGTCGTCTTCAGCACGAAAGCGTTAAGCGTGTCGTTGGCCGCCTCGATCGCATCGACATGCGCTTGCGCAAGCTCGCGCGCGGAGAACGACCTGCCGCGCAAGCCTTCGCGCGCTTCGGCGATGGTAAGTTCGGTGAGCTCGCTCAAGGGTCTACTGCTTCACGCTTTCGCAGCGGAAAAAGGCGTTGAGATCTTCTTCTTCGGCGGCGCCTTCGGCACCGTCGTCGCCGGCCGCCTTGTCGTCGCTCTCCCCGTTATCCATCTCTGAAGGGTCGAGATCGTCGGCAAAGGCCGAAATATCTTCCTCCGACTCGTCGTACGACTCCTGTTGCAAGGTCATGCGCGTGACGCTGAGATCGCCGGACTTCTTTTGCACGATGGCGAAGAGATCGGGAAACGTATAGCCCGGCTCCTCGCACAAGGCGGTGGCGAGCCAGCTTGTCGCGTTGCGCGGCGTGACGCTGACGAAATCGCAGTGTTGGCCATTGGCGTCGACGCTTTTCTTGCTGAACACGGTGAAGTCGAGGTCCTGGCCAAGCTCCTTGACCGTCTTTTCCTTGAGCTTGGTGCAGCCCTCTTTCGACGAGGCGTAGGTTCCCTGCGGCAGTTCTTGGCCCGACGCGACCGCAGCAGAAGAAAACCAGACGAGCGACGCAAGCAGAGCAGCGCGATACATGACGCTCTCCCTATTCGACGATCTTCGGCACGACGAAATAACCGTCGTCGACTTGCGGGGCATTCTTGAGAATATCGCCGGCGCAGAAGCCGTCGGTGACTTCATCCTTGCGCTTCTTCATGGTCATGGCGGCGACGCGCGTCATTGGCTCAACGGCGCTCGTGTCGATCTCGTCGAGCTGGGCCACCCAATCGAGGATGCCCGACAGCTCCTGCTCGAGCCGGCCAGCCTCCTCCTCGGTAACGGCGAGGCGGGCAAGGCGGGCAATGCGGCGGACCGTGGCGCGATCGACGGACATGGAGAGAAAGGCCTAAATTTGCGGGTTCGTTAGCGCTCGTCTAGCACCGCGGAGCTTAACCGGCAACTTGGCTTCAGGCTTCGAAGGCCACCCCGACTTCGGGCACCAGCACGGAATCGCTGTCCATTTCCTCGATAAACTTGTCGGCGGTCTGATCGAGCACGGGAAAGGTCCCATAGTGGCAGGGCACGATCAGCTCGAACTCGAAAAAGCGTTTGCAGGCAAGTGCCGCCGTCTTGGCCCCCATCGTGTAGCGGTCGCCGATCGGCACGAAGCCGATCCCAGGCCGGTAGATCTCGTTAATCAGCCCCATGTCGGAGAAGATCGCCGTGTCGCCCATATGGTAGACGGTCCTGCCGCCGCTTGGCGCAATGACAAGCCCGCAACAGGCGCCGAGATAGACCGGCCGGCCGTCGATGATGTTGGAGGCCGAGTGCCAGGCGGGTACGAAGGTCAACTCGAAGTCGCCATGGTAAAGCGTGCCGCCAGTGTTGCCGGGATCGATCTTTTCCACACCGCGGCCGGCGAAGAAGGTGGCAAGCTCGTGCACGGCAAGCAGTTGGGCGTCGGTCTCCTTGCAGATGCGCACGGTGTCTCCCGTATGGTCCTCATGACCATGGGTGAGCGCCACATGCGTTACGCCTTCGGCCACCTTGTGCAATGGAATGCCGGCGGCCTCGAAGGTGGCATTGCCGGTAAGGAATGGATCGATCAGGATGCGGCTGCTTCCGGTGTCGATGCGAAAGCAGGAATGGCCAAACCAGATGATCTGCATAGGTCCAACCCCTTGATGCGCCTCTCGTGACTGTAGCACCTCTCGTCCCGATCGAAGACCTCCCGCCTCTGCTCGCCGCCGACGCGCGGCTTCTCGGGCTCGACGTCGGCACCAAGACGATCGGCATGGCCTTATCCGACGTGACGCGCTCGGTCGCCACGCCCTACCACACGGTGCGGCGCACCAAGTTCAGCGAAGACGTGAGCGCGATCGAAGCCGCGATCGAGGAGCACGATATCGGCGGGGTCGTCATCGGACTTCCTCTTAACCTCGACGGCTCGGAAGGACCGCGCGTCCAATCGACGCGCGCCTTTGCCCGCAATCTCGCCGCCAGGATCGCGGTGCCAATTCTCTTCTGGGACGAGCGGCTTTCCACCGCCGCCGTCGAGCGGCATTTGATCGAGGCGGACGCCTCGCGCAAGAGGCGAGCGGAAGTCATCGACCGCATGGCGGCCGCCTACATCCTGCAAGGCGCGCTCGATCGGCTAAAGCGCCTGAGCGAGCTCGGTTAGTCTGAGATTTTCGTTGAAGATCAGATAGCCTGCCGGCGCCTCGGGGCAGAAGCCCGCGCCACAGATCAGGATGGTCGAGATGACATTGCCCACCGCGAGCGCGGCGAACACAGCGAGCGCCGTCAGCGGCAACACGCTCAAGCGATTGGACCACGGCTCGGACCGTGCGAATTGCCGATCGTCGAGCAGAAGGATGGCGCAACCGACGATCATCAGCACAAAGGCGATGAAGGCCCACGTATAGAGATGCAACCCGAAGATCGCATTGCCGTATGAGCCGGTGCCCGGAACGATATGGAGCAGGATCTGGCGCATGGAAATTGCCGCGCCCACCGCGGCGCCGACGATAGTCACGCCGTAGTGGCTCGGCCTCGGCCCGGACAGGAGATTGAGCGCAAGCCCGAAGCCCGCCGCGAAAAAGGCTGCCCGCTGCAAGATGCATAAGGGACACGGCAAATCGCGAAACCAGAGCTGATCGACGAAGGCGAGCGCGAGCACCGTGTCGACAGCGATCAGACCCAAGGCGTTGAGGAGCCTCGACAGGTCCCCTGGCACGCGTTCCCCCTAACTCTCAAAGCGCGATGTTCAGAACGTCGCTCATATGGACGCGGAATAGCACAAGCAGCACCACGAGACCTGCGACCCAAAAGCCCATCGCCGCCCCGCGTTGCCTGAGCCATGCGGCGCCGAGACCGCAGGCGAAAAGGAGAAAAGGTAAGCTCATCATGGCGCAGCCTCCGCCTGACCGACTCCCCCATGCCGGCTTCCATTCTTCCGATCGGGCGAGTCTCGGTGATTCGCCGCGAGCGGTAAACCGCAAGTTATTGAAATTCCGAGCGCCGTGGCAAGGCTAAAGCCGGGCCCACCTTGCCGGGCCTCCCTTCCAAAACAAGAGGCCGCCCTGAGGCGGCCTCCCAATCGTTTCGCGGCGTTGCGCCGAACAGCTTGGCCTACCAGCAGGGCCGGCACTTACATCTGTAAGGGCCGCAGCGCCAAGTCCAGCCGGGAGGGCAGCGTCTTCCCCAGCCCCAGCAGGCCGTCTCGTCCACCGGCGAATAGTTTTTCGCCGCGGACGGAAGATTGAGCGTGCTACGGCTGACGCCGTAAGGGGGAACTCAAAACCAGGAGACAAGATGCGCAAGCTTGCGATTGCCCTCGGTGTCGCTGCTGCCGTGGTGTTTGCCGGAGGACTTGCTTGGAAGGCCGATGCCGCATCGTGGGAGTTGCATGATACTGCACGATTCGGGTTTCCGGCCACTCTCCGGCGCATTGGATTATTGCTAAGTCTGAAACAAAAGCTTCACATAGACTCTGGCTCGGCGCGGCTCACAATGCATCGATACCGGCGCGCTGGATGAAACTCAAACTTGTTGCTTGATGGAATGCGTTCGGCTTGGTCGGACGCTGCCGACCCTCCTGCACAGCCGGCAGCTTGAAGTCTTCGGCCAAATAGGCGCTTGAAGAGGCCCCCTCGCCGCTGTGGCTGTGGCCGAATATCGAGCTCAGCACGATAACGGGGCCTAGACCGCACCGCACTCGTGACCTTGCCCTCGCCCCCCGGAGTGAGGCCCACCAGCACGACTTGCGTTTTTTCCAGACCCTTCTCCGCCACCAGCGCGTAGAGGGTAGCGGCGTTCTGCGGCGAGAGGCGCACGCAGCCATGCGATGCTGGCTTTCCCAGCCGTCTTACCTCGTTGGTGCCATGAATTGCACGGCATGCGGCATGGGGGCATTGTCCCACTGCTTGCTGTACCAGATCTCGTTCATCGAGCTGGCGGTGTAGGTTCCCGAAGGCGTCGCATAGCCCGGCGCGCCGGTTGAAACCGGCCATGATATTGCTGAACGCCATCCACTAAGACGGTCATCCTTTGTTTGGACTTGTCGATGTTGACGAGGATCGAGGATGCACCTGGGGCCGTCACATTCGAGTCAGCTTCAGCGGCCACCGCCTCTTCGCCGCACACGTTCGCTTTCTCGTTCCATGTCATCCCGGCCGCGGCGCAAGCGTTTCTCGTTAGCGGCTGTCCTGAAGCCTCTATTTCCGAGGCTCGAAGTGTCGTGTCGCACACATTGGCATTGTCGTTCCAGGTCATGCCGGCCGCGCTGCAATCCTGCCTCGTTAAAGGTTGGCTCGACGCCTCTTCGGAGGTCATGGCGCAGACATTTGCGTTTTCATCCCAGGCCATGCTCGAGCTCTGGCAATCGCCTCGTGTTAAGGGTTGGAATGAGGCATCCTCGGCAAATGCATGTTGGACTGAGAGATTTGCGATTATCAGCAAGGTTGGCGCGAGTCGTCTCACGTCTGCTCCCCCTCAGGAACGGCGAGCACCCAAGCTTGCTCACCTAGACAACTAGTGAAAACTCTTGTGACGCGTCTTGGGTCCAGAGCGACCAAGTGGCCAATCAAATTTTTGATGCCTCGGCGCGGCTCTGCGCCGCTGAAGCTGCGACCCAGGCGACGAAGCCTGATTAGGACACTCCACGCCCCCGGCTCGGAATCGTGGAACTCGGACACTCCGCCGTCACGCTTGCCGCTTGGCGCGCCTGGGCTTATACAGTCCGCTTTGATGACATTCGCGGCCGAAGCCTCAGACCTTTCCTTTCCTCACCGCCATCTCCTTGGAATCGAAGGTCTTTCGCGCGACGAGATCGTTGCGCTGCTCGACCTTTCCGAGGAAGCCGCCAAGCTCAGCCGTCAAATCGCCAAGAAGCGCGACGATTTGCGCGGCCGCACCCTGATCAACCTGTTCTTCGAGGCCTCGACCAGGACCCAGAGCTCCTTCGAGCTCGCCGGCAAGCGGCTCGGTGCTGACGTGATGAACATGTCGGTGGGCACCTCTTCCGTTCAGAAGGGCGAGACGCTCGTCGACACGGCGGTGACGCTTAACGCCATGCGGCCGGACATCCTCGTGGTGCGCCATCATGCGGCGGGCGCAGTCGAGCTGCTCTCGCAAAAAGTCGATTGCTCGGTGATCAATGCCGGCGATGGCAGCCATGAACATCCAACGCAGGCTCTGCTCGATGCCCTCACCATCCGCCGCCACAAGGGGCAGATCGAGGGCCTGATCGTCGCCATCTGCGGCGATATCCTGCATTCGCGCGTGGCGCGCTCTAACATTCTGCTGCTCAACACGCTCGGCGCGCGCGTCCGCGTCGTGGCGCCGTCAACGCTGCTCGCCGCCGGCATCGAGCGTTTGGGAGTCGAGGTCTACACCTCGATGTGGGACGGTTTGGCCGATGCCGACGTTGTCATGATGCTCAGGCTTCAGCGCGAACGCATGACCTCGAGCCTCATCCCGAGCACGCGGGAATATTTCCACTTCTTCGGCCTCGACTATGAAAAGCTCGCCCGAGCCAAACCTGACGCGCTCGTCATGCATCCCGGCCCGATGAACCGCGGCGTAGAGATCGATTCCAACGTCGCCGACGATCCACAAAGCGTGATCCGCGAGCAGGTGGAGATGGGCGTAGCGGTGCGCGTGGCGGTGTTGCAAGCACTCGCCCGCCATCTGCCGAACCAATGACGGCGATGCAACCCTATCCACCCGAGCAACGCTCCCGCCCCGTGGCCTTCGTCAATGCGCGGCTGCTCGACCCTGCCGCGCGTCTCGATCGGCCGGGCGGCGTGCTGATCAGGGACGGCTTCATCGCCGATCTCGGACCGCATATCGAGGCAGGCGCCTTGGGCGACACCGAGACCGTCGATTGCGCCGGCCATGTGCTGGCCCCCGGTCTCGTCGACATGATGGTCTTCGCCGGCGAGCCGGGGCATGAGCATCGCGAGACGCTCGCCACGGCAAGCCGCGCCGCCGCCGCCGGTGGCGTCACCACCATCGTCTGCATGCCCAATACCGACCCCGTGATCGACGACGTGGCGCTGGTCGATTTCATTCTACGCCGCGCGCGCGACACCGCGCTGGTCAACGTTCACCCGATGGCGGCCATGACCAAGGGCTTGCTCGGCGAGGAGATGACCGAGATAGGGCTCTTGCGCGATGCCGGCGCCATCGCCTTCGGCAACGGCAAAGCGAGCCTCGCCAACGCCAAAGTCATGCGCAACGTGCTTGCCTACGCCAAGGATTTCGGCGCCCTGATCGTGCACCATCTGGAAGATCCCTGGCTCGCCAAGGACGGGGTGATGAACGAGGGCGAGGTCGCGACCCGGCTCGGGCTGCGCGGTATTCCGTCTGCCGCGGAGACCATCATGCTCGAGCGCGACATCCGCCTGGTCGAGCTCACCGGGGGCCGCTATCACGCCGGCCAAATCTCCTGCCGCGCTTCGCTCGACGTCATTCGCACGGCCAAGCTGATGGGGCTCCCCGTCACTTGCGGCGTCTCGATCAATCACCTCACCCTGAACGAGAACGACATCGGCCCCTACCGCACGTTCTTCAAGATGAAGCCGCCGCTCCGCTCCGAGGAGGATCGTCAGGCGATGGTCGAGGGTCTGGCGAGCGGCGATATCGACGTGATCGTCTCGGCGCATGACCCGCGCGGCGCCGAAGGCAAGCGCCGGCCTTTCGCGGAAGCCGCCGATGGCGCCGTCGGACTCGAGACCCTGCTTGGGGCCGCGCTCCGCCTCTATCACAATGGCGAGGTCGAGCTGATGCGGCTCCTGCAGACGCTTACGGCTGGTCCGGCGCGCCTGCTCGGGCTTGGCAGCGGACGACTCGCCAAGGGTGCGCCCGCCGACCTCGTGCTGATCGATCTCGACACGCCTTGGGTCGTCGAGCCGGAACGCTTGCGCTCGAAATCGAAGAACACGCCCTTCGATTCGGCGCGGCTCGAGGGACGCGCGCTTCTGACCGTCGTTGCCGGTCGCCTCGTCTACAATTACGCTGATAGTCCCGGCCCCTGACGGCGTTCTGTTGAATGGAAGGGTGATTGATGTCTCCTCCCGATTGGAGCGGCGCTCTCATCCTTCTTGCCGCCTTTGCCGGCGGCTATCTCCTCGGCTCGATCCCCTTCGGCCTGATCCTCGCCAAGCTGTTCGGCCTCGGCGATTTGCGCGCGATCGGCTCCGGCAATATCGGCGCGACCAATGTGTTGCGCGCGGGGAGCAAAGGTCTCGCGGCGCTCACCCTTCTGCTCGACGCGGCCAAGGGTACGGCAGCCGTTCTGCTCGCGGGCCATTGGGGCGAGAGCGCAGCGGTGGCCGCGGCCCTCGGAGCGTTCCTCGGGCACCTCTTTCCAGTTTGGCTCGGCTTTCGCGGCGGCAAAGGCGTCGCGACGTATCTCGGCGTGCTGCTTGGCCTCTATTGGCCGGCCGCGGCCGTCTTCGGCGCCATCTGGCTGGTCGTTGCCTTCGCCACACGCTACTCCTCGCTCGCGGCGCTCGTGGCGAGTGCGACAAGCGTCGCGGTGCTGGTGCTGACCGGGCAATGGCGGCTCGCGGCGGTGGCGCTCCTGCTCACAGGCCTTCTCTATATTCGCCATGCCGGAAATATCGGACGCTTGGCGAGAGGCGAGGAGGCGCGCATTGGCGAAAGAAAAGTCTAAGGGCCCGCCCAAGCAGAAAAGCGCATCGCGCCTCAACCACCAGCAACGCATCGCCTGGCTCCGACTGATCAGAAGCGAGAATGTGGGGCCCGCCACCTTCCGCGCTTTGGTCAACGAGTTTGGCGGCGCCGAAGCCGCCATCGACGCATTGCCGCTGCTCTCGCGGCGCGGCGGGCGTTCCGACATACGCCTCTGCACCGAGGCGGAAGCCGAGGCCGAGCTTGAAGCGGCCAAAAGTCTGGGGGCAAGCCCAGTCGCGATCGGCGAACCCGGCTACCCGCCGGCGCTCGCCCAGATCGATGCGCCGCCACCACTCCTCTACGTCAAGGGCCGGCTCGCGCTCGCCGACATTCCCATCGTGGCCATCGTCGGCGCGCGCAACGGATCGGCGGTCGGACAGAAATTCACCCGCCAGATCGCGACCGAACTTGCGCTGGAGGGCTTCGTCATCGCTTCAGGACTTGCGCGAGGCATCGACACGGCCGCGCACATGGCGGCGCTCGAGCACGGCACGATCGCCGTGCTGGCCGGTGGCATCGACATCGTCTACCCACCTCGGAACGCTCAGGCTCTCTGATCACCGCGCGCTTCGCCGGGGAGCAAGGCAGAGAGGTCTTCGCCGTTCCCGGCAGCCCGCTCGATCCACGCTCTGCCGGCACCAACAACGCCGGGCGGCTGCAGCGGCACGGTCAGCAACTCGTCTCGCTGAAAGACTAGCCCTATCCGCCACTGGTCTTCTCGTTATTGGCTTCTTCGAGGGCGACGTTGATCAGATAGGCAAGGAACGGCATCTGGGCGCTATCGGCCACCTTTTTGAGCCCTTCGAGCAATGAGGCGATGTATTCCGCCGCCTCCTTATGCGTCAGCTCAGGCCCACTGCCGGATGGGCTTGCACCGCCTGCTGGAGGCCGGGCGCGCGACCCTGCCATTCCGTATTGCCTTGCTTTCGCGCCGATTGGACCCCAGCACCGGGCTGAAACGTTGGATTTCAGCCGCGGAAGCCCTCCAAGGACACCGCCACGACTAACAGCTTAAGGTTGTCTTTGTTAGTATACACACTTATAAGTGTGTAAATTAGGTTCACCCGAATTTGACAGTTGCGGGTCTAGACACCATTTTTCGGCGCGTAAGCAGGGTTCACCCGAACCCGCCGCCCTCAGCCTGACGCAATTTGCGCGGCTAGGAACGTCTCAATGAACATCGTCATCGTCGAATCGCCAGCCAAGGCAAAGACCGTCAACAAGTACCTGGGGCCAGGCTACCGCGTGCTCGCCTCGTACGGCCACGTGCGCGACCTGCCCTCGAAAAACGGCTCGGTCCTTCCCGACAAGGACTTCGAGATGCATTGGGACGTCGAGCCAAAGGCCGCCAAGCGGCTCGATGAGATCGCCAAGGCCGTCAAAGGCGCGAGCAAGCTGATCCTCGCCACCGATCCGGATCGCGAGGGCGAAGCCATCTCCTGGCATGTCCTCGAAGTGCTCGGCCGCAAGAAGGCGCTCGCCGGTGTGCCCGTAGAGCGCGTCGTCTTCAATGCCGTGACCAAAGAGGCTGTGCTCGACGCCATGCGGCATCCCCGCAAGATCGACGAGCCTTTGGTTAGCGCCTATCTCGCACGCAGGGCGCTCGATTATCTCGTGGGCTTCACCCTCTCGCCGGTGTTGTGGCGCAAGCTGCCCGGCGCGCGCTCCGCAGGCCGGGTGCAGTCGGTGGCGCTCCGCCTCGTCTGCGACCGCGAACTGGAGATCGAGCAGTTCAAGGCGCAGGAATATTGGTCGATCGCCGCCGATCTCGCTACGGCCAAGAACGAGACCTTCCAGGCGCGCCTTGTCACCGCCGACGGCAAGAAGCTCGACAAGTTCGACATCCCCGATCAAGCGACCGCAGACCGCTTGAAGGCCGCGCTCGAAGGCGGCCGCTTCCAGGTCGGAAGCATTGAAAGCAAGGCGCAGCGCCGCAACCCGGCAGCGCCCTTCACCACCTCCACCCTCCAGCAGGAAGCCTCGCGCAAGCTCGGATTCTCGCCACGCCACACCATGCAGCTCGCGCAACGTCTCTATGAAGGCGTCGAGATGGGCGGCGAGGCCGAAGGCCTCATCACCTATATGCGAACCGACGGCGTGCAGATCGTGCCGGAAGCGGTCGCGGCCGTTCGCCGTCTCGTCACCAAGCTCTATGGCGACCGCTATGTGCCCCCTTCGCCGCGGCAATACGAAACCAAGGCCAAGAACGCGCAAGAGGCGCACGAAGCCATCAGACCGACCGACTTCAGCAAGGACCCCGACAAGGTCGCCCGTTATCTGGAAAACGATGCCTATAAGCTCTACAAGCTGATCTGGCAGCGCACGCTGGCGAGCCAGGCCTCGAGCGCCGAGATCGAGCGCACCACCGCCGATATCGACGTCGCCGGCAAGGACGGCAAGCCCTACGCCGTGCGGGCCACCGGCTCGGTCATCCGCTTCGACGGCTTCCTCAAGATTTACGAGGAAGGCATCGACGACGCGGTCGGCGAGGACGGCGCGCTGCCTCCGCTCGCCAAAGGCGACAAGCTCGAACTGCGCAAGATCGAAGCCAAGCAGCATTTCACCGAGCCGCCGCCCCGCTATAGCGAAGCCACCCTCATCAAGAAGATGGAGGAGCTCGGCATCGGCCGGCCGTCGACCTACGCGACCACGCTCAATGTGCTGCGCGACCGCGAATATGTCCGGTTGGAAAAGAAGCGCCTCCACCCCGAGGACAAAGGCCGCCTGGTCACGGCGTTCCTCGAAAGCTTCTTCCGCCGCTATGTCGAATACGATTTCACCGCTGATCTGGAGGAAAAACTCGACCTGATCTCGGCGGGCGAGCTGGAATGGAAGGATGTGCTGCGCGACTTCTGGCGAGACTTCATCGCCGCGGTGAACGATATTGGCGATCTGCGCATCACCCAGGTGCTCGATGCGCTGAACGACCTGCTCGGTCCGCACATCTTCCCCGACCAGGGTCAGGGCACCGATCCTCGCGCCTGCCCCTCCTGCGGCGGCGGACGCTTGAGCCTCAAAGTCGGCAAGTTCGGCGCTTTCATCGGCTGCTCCGACTATCCGGATTGCCGCTATACACGCCAGCTTGCCGACACCAATGGCGAGAAGGCGTCGCTCGCCGAAGGGAAAGTGCTGGGCACCGATCCCGAGACGGGTCTTGACGTCTCGCTCCGTACCGGCCGGTTCGGTCCTTACGTGCAGCTTGGCGAACAGAATGGCGGCGAGAAGCCGAAGCGCGCGTCTATCCCCAAGGGCACCGACCCGGAGCGTCTCGATCTCCGGCACGCATTGGCCCTGCTCTCGCTTCCGCGCGAAGTGGGTCTGCACCCCGAGACCGGCAAGCCGATCTTGGCCGGCTTCGGCCGCTACGGGCCCTACATCCAGCATGACGGCAAATATGCGAGCCTCGGCAGCGCCGAGGAGGTATTCGAGGTGGGTCTCAATCGCGCGGTGAGCCTGCTTGCCGAGAAGGCCGCATCGTCGCGCGGGCGGCGTGGCGCCAACGTCATCAAGGAGCTTGGCGACCACCCCGAGCTCGGCGGCAAGGTGCAGGTCCTGACCGGGCGCTATGGGCCTTATGTCAAGCATGGCAAGGTCAACGCCACGCTGCCGAAGGACCGCGAGCCGGAGCAGGTCACCATGGAAGAGGCGGTCGAACTGATTGCGGCAAGGGCCGCCAAGGGCCCCGCCAAGAAGAGGCCGGCCAAGAAGCCCGCGCGCAAGGGTGCAAAGAGCAACAAGGAGACCGTCGAGGAGACGGCGGGCTGAGCGGCGCACGTGGCGAAATCCAAGGGGGCTCCCGCCAAGCGCAACAAGAAGACTGTGGGCAAGCTACCCTCTAGACAGGACATTCTCGACTTTCTCGCGACCGCTCCCGGCGAATCCGGTAAGCGCGAGATCGCGCGCGCCTTCGGCGTGAAGGGCGGCGACCGCATCGCGCTGAAAGAGCTTCTGCGCGACATGGCCGACGATGGGCTGATCGCGGGCTCCCGCCGCAAGCTGACGCGGCCCGGTGTGCTGCCGCCAGTGACGGTGATCGAGATTGTCTCGCGCGATGCCGACGGCGAGTTCGTCGCACGACCCGCCACCTGGGACGAGGAGCATGGACCCGCGCCGCGCATCCTCATGGCCGAGAGCAAGCGGGAGGCGGGCCCCGTCGCCGGCATCGGCGATCGCGTGCTCGCCCGCATCACCGCGCTCGGCGCCGATTCCGACTATCCTTATCAGGCACGGACCATCAAACGGCTGGCCCGCGCCGCGCGCAGCCTTCTCGGCATATTCCGCGCGCTGCCGGGCGGCACGGGCGTGATCGATCCCGTCGACCGCAAGCAGCTGAAAGAATGGCCCGTGGCGCGCGGACAGACGAACGATGCCGAGAACGGCGAACTGGTCCGCTTCGAGCTGGCCCGCTCCTCGCGCATGGGCGTGCAGACCGCACGCGTCACCGAGCGGCTCGGCAATCCTGCCGCGCAGCAGATGACGAGCCTGATCGCGGTCCATGCACACGGTATCCCCGATGCGTTTCCGGAGGCGGTTCTCGCCGAGGCGGCCGGCGCGCAGGAACCAGAGTTGAAGCGGCGGGAGGATTTGCGCCATTTGCCCCTTGTCACCATCGACCCGTCGGACGCCCGCGATCATGACGACGCGGTCTGGGCCGAGCCCGACCCCAATCCCGCCAATCGCGGCGGTTGGGTGGTGATCGTCGCCATCGCCGACGTCGCGGCCTATGTCCGTCCCGGCAAGGCGCTCGACAAGGAGGCGCGCAAACGTGGCAACTCGGTCTATTTCCCGGACCGTGTGGTGCCGATGCTGCCGGAGCGCATCTCCAACGACCTCTGCTCGCTCACCGAGAACGAGCCGCGCGCCTGCCTCGCCGTCCGCATGATCTTCGACAAGGATGGCAGAAAGCTCGGCCATCGCTTCTTCCGCGCCCTGATGCGCTCGGCGGCGAGCCTCACCTACGAGCAGGCGCAGGCCGCGATCGATGGGCGCGTTGACGAGACGACAGGTCCCTTGCTCGAGACCGTGCTCAGGCCGCTTTGGGGCGCCTATGCGAGCCTCGTGCTAGCGCGGACCGAGCGGGCCCCGCTCGATCTCGATCTGCCCGAACGCAAGATCCTGCTCGATGATCAGGGCCGCGTCAGAGCTGTCGCCAGCCCTCCCCGGCTCGACGCGCATCGGCTGATCGAGGAGTTCATGATCGCCGCCAACGTCGCCGCGGCCGAGACGCTGGAGGCGAAGCGCTCGCCGCTCATCTATCGCGTGCATGACAGCCCGTCGAAGGAGAAGCTGCTCTCGCTCGGCGATTTCCTCAGCACGATCGGTATCAAGCTGCCGAAGTCCGGCGCGCTCAGGCCCGCTCATTTCAATCGCATCCTGGCGGAGACCCGCGCCACGCCGACCGCCGAGCTGGTTGGCGAAGTCATTTTGCGGAGCCAAGCGCAGGCCGAATACTCGCCGGGCAATTTCGGCCATTTCGGCCTGAACCTGCGCCGCTATGCGCACTTCACCTCGCCGATTCGCCGCTATGCCGATCTCGTCGTCCACCGCGCGCTGGTGCGCGCGCTCGGGCTTGGTAATGACGGCCTGACCGACTCCGAGATGGAGGAGCTGGACCAGATTGCGCAACGGATTTCCGACACTGAGCGCAGAGCCATGGCGGCCGAGCGCGAGACCGCCGACCGCCTGATCGCGGCCTATCTCGCCGACCGGATCGGCGCCAGGTTCCAAGCGCGTGTCTCGGGCCTCGTGCGCACCGGTCTCTTCGTCAGGCTGGTCGAGACGGGCGCCGACGGCTTCGTTCCCGCCTCCTCGATCGGGCACGAATATTTCTTCCATGATGAAGTCCGCCACGCCCTCGTCGGTGAGGACACGGGTCTTGCCTATAGGCTCGGCGATCCGGTCGAGGTGCGGCTGGTTGAGGCGATTCCGACGGCCGGTGCGTTACGTTTCGAGATGGTGAGCGAGGGCCGCTCGATTGGACCGCGACCAAAGGGCGCCCGCGGTTCAGGTGACAAGAGAGGCCCGCAACGTTACAAGGGCAAGCCGCGCGCGCAGAGGCGCGGAGGCGCGCGCAAGCGCCGCTAAAAGCAAGGGTCGATGATGCAGAAGACGAGTCCAGAGGTACACTATTACGGTGCCGAGCCGCAAACCGCGCGCCCGATCTTCCGCTCGCTGCTGAGGGGCGTCGCCCTGAAATGCCCGGCCTGCGGCGTCGGCGCAATGTTCCGGCGTTATTTGAAGGTCGCTGATACGTGCCCGCAGTGCGGCGAGGAGTTGCATCATCATCGTGCAGACGATGCGCCTGCCTATTTCACCATCGTCATCGTCGGTCACATCGTGGTCAGCCTCGTGCTCGCGGTCGAGATGGCCTATAGGCCCCCGCGCTGGCTGCATGCAGCGCTCTGGCTGCCGTTGACGGTGATTCTCACTCTTGCCTTCCTGCCGTCGGTCAAAGGCGCGCTCGTGGGCCTGCAATGGGCGCTCCACATGCACGGCTTCGACCCTAACGCCAAGGAAGAGGTGGAGAGAGCTTCGATGTCGGCCTCGCCCAGACCTCTACCGCCCCGCGCCGCCTTGACTTCCGGCCTTGAGTGAGTACGTTGCGGGCCAACGATTAAGCCCTGTCGAGGACTGAAATGGCCAAGCCCGTCACCCAGAAGATCAAGCTCGTGAGTTCAGCCGGCACGGGCTATTACTACGTGACCAAGAAGAATCCGCGTAATCAAACCGAGAAGCTCGTATTCAAGAAATACGATCCGGTTGCGCGCAAGCACGTAGATTTCAAGGAAGCCAAGATCAAATAGCTGGCGTGCGGAATGCATGTTGTGCGCCGCGCGGGCAGAGCGCGCGACGATCGCTTGAACAGGTGGCCGGCCGAAACGCGGCGCTAACGAGGAGGCCACTCAACCACGCTCCGGCCGGCCGAACCCCACGGACCCAGGAGATGCGGCGGACCTGAGCACTCCGCAGGGTTATCTGTGAGACGAGGAAGAGCGGAGTTTTCGAGGGCGCGCTTGGAATTTCGCGCTTGCGACCCCCTACCCCCTTAACAGCCTCCCCGTCGAGTTCGTCAGCGACAGTCAGACCATAAAACAGCCACTGAAGGGACGAAATCAACTACAATCTTCGGCTTCATACGATAAAATCTTAGGCATTGTAAACTCTTAAGGTTAAGCGTTCAGGTACCACCTCAAGTCGAAAAAGGGGCGGCCGCAGACTTGAGCACCGCGATTTGCCCAAGAGTGATTCGGCGGGAGATGAGCTTTTCTAGCCTGCGGTGGTTCTAGGCCGCATCTGCAACCACGCGGTTGCGTCCATCGCGCTTGGCGCAATAAAGCGCCTGGTCGGCGCGCTTCAAGATGAGTTCGGGCGTATCTTCGGCGAATTCGAGCGATGCCACACCCACGCTGGCGGTGACTTTGAGCGTGCCGATCCGCTCCCCGGCATAGAAGGGAGCCGCCGCGATGCACTGGCGCAACCGCTCGCCGACGACATAAGCCTTGGCGAGGTCGGTATCGGGCATGATGACGACGAATTCCTCCCCGCCGAGGCGGCAGGCGAGATCGATGCCGCGGATATTGCGCCGTACGCGCGCGGCGAACTCACGCAGGACGGAGTCCCCCGCGTCATGCCCATAGCTGTCGTTGACAGCCTTGAAATAATCGATGTCGAGCAGAAGCACCGAAAGCGGCCTGCCGCGCTGCGAGGATTCCTCGAACAGCGTCTTAAGGTGGCTGCTCATGTAGCGGCGGTTATGCAGAGCCGTGAGCGGGTCGAGGATGGCCATTTCCACCGTCTCCTCGAGCCGCATGCGCAGATAGTCGGTATAGCGCTTGCGCTTCACCTGCGTGCGTACGCGCGCCAACAGCTCGTTGGCGTCGACCGGGCGAACGATATAGTCGTTGACGCCCATGTCGAGGCCCCTGAGCAGCCTTGCGTCGTCGCCGGGTTCGATGACGATCATGATCGGCAAATGCCGGGTGCGGTCGAGCGACCGCACCTGCGAGCAGAGCCTCAGTCCGTCGGCATGCTCGAGACTGAGGCTAATGATGATGAGGTCGAAATCGCCGTCGGGGAGCCGCAACAAGGCACGCGCTGCATCCGCCTCGTGCTCGATATGGTGCTCCGTCTCTAGCGCGCTGACGATGCGCTCGGCCGAGCGATCGCGGTCGTCGACCAGAAGGACGCGGCCGTCGCGGCCGAGCTGATCCAGCTTGATGCCCATGGTGGCGGTAAGGCCCATCTGCTCCTCGGTCGAGGCGCGCATCAGCATCTCGTCGGTCAGCATCTTGAGCCGCGCGAGGTTCTTCACCCGGGTGATCAATGCGATGTCGTCGACCGGCTTGGTGAGGAAATCGTCAGCGCCGGCCTCGAGCCCCTTCACCCGGTCCGACGGTTGATCCAGCGCGGTGATCATGATCACCGGGATATGCTGCGTGCGCGGCTCGGCCTTCAGCCGGCGGCAGACCTCAAACCCGTCCATCCCCGGCATCATTACGTCGAGCAGCACCACGTCGGCCCGCTCGCGCGGGCAGATCTGTAGCGCCTCGGCCCCGCTCCGTGCCGTACGCACCTCGAAATACTCGGCGGTCAGCCGCGCTTCGAGCAGCTTCACGTTGGCATCGACATCATCGACGACGAGAACGCGTGCGGTCATGTCTGGCTACCGTGCCTCGCCAATGAACTGTTTGACCGTATCGAGAAACATCGTCACGGAGATCGGCTTGGAAATATAGGCCTCGCAACCCCCTTCGCGGATGCGTTCCTCATCGCCCTTCATGGCGAAAGCGGTGACCGCCACCACCGGAATCTGCCTGAGCTGATCGTCCTCCTTCAGCCATTTGGTCACCTCGAGCCCGGACACTTCCGGGAGCTGAATGTCCATCAGGATGAGGTCGGGGCGATGCTCGCGGGCGAGCGAAAGCGCCTCCATGCCGTTGCGCGTCTGCAATGTCTGGTAGCCGTGGGCGTCGAGCAGGTCGTGGAAGAGCTTCATGTTGAGCTCATTATCCTCGACGATCAGAACGGTCTTGGTCATGGCCCGGGGTCCCGGCGATTCGGTGGGCACATGATGGGCGATCTCCCTGGAATGCGCCATGGCGCTCGGAGCCGGTCGGTAAGTCGCCAAGGCGCTCGGAGCCGGTTTCAGTCTCCAGAACATTTGGCTTCTCCCATCCTCCCAGGGCGGAGAGATTTCACCGTAAACCCGTAACCAATTTCTTTAGAGACGAGGCAAAACCCTCGGGAAACCGGAACTTTTCGGTATGGCTAAAGCCCAAAGTGGGCCTGCCGCGCATCAACCGAAGCGCGGCCGCGAGCCGTTTCTCGTGAGGGCTCTAGTGCAATCGAGAGAAGCTTCCAGGGGCAGTTAGTTGCACTCAGGCGCCTTGAGATATTCGAGCGAGGTCAAGGTGCCATGAATCGAAAAGTCGCCGTAGTCGATGAGCAATTCGCGGCTGACGCCGTTTTCATACAGCCGGAAATCGATCTGATAGCTCGGCGTGAGATCGCCGCCTTTGGCCTCGAAATAGCCGATCGACACGGGCCAGGACGGCAGCTCGCCAAGACCCTTGTCCTTGGCGGCTTGCTCGAGTTTCGCATCGGCGCCCGGCCGAACCTCGATGCCGATGAAAGCCGTCGTGTCGTAGACTTTGCGACCTTTTTCCGAGCCGTCATAGACGCGCGCTTGGAACAGCCCTTGGCCTGCTCGTGCGGCCCCGATCAAGGCAAGGCTGTGCTGGGTCGGGAACAGCAATGGGCCCGTCAGATCGAGCTCCGCATTCGCCGGCTGGCTGAGCTTGACTTTGACGGCCTCGTTGGGCGTCTCACGCACCGCGCGGCCCATGGTGACATCGCCGAGCTTGTCGTTGAGATATTGCGCCGATTGGAAGCGGAACTTCTGGCCGTCGCCCTGCTCCCAGGTCGAGGATCGGAGATCGGTCAGATTGGTTTGCCCTTGCGAGTCGGTCATTTGCGTGACCATGCGCATGTTCAGCGAATAGCCGTCGCAACTGGAACCCGTGAACTCGAACACCATGCGACCATCAATACCGGTGATGCCTGAAGCCGAGCGCGCATCGTCGAGCGTCATCTCGTAGATGGCGCGGTGAGGAACGAGCTTGTTCGGCTCCTTCCCCGCAAACGCTTCAGCGCGATCCCCAAGCGCCCCGCTGAGTAAGGGGGCCGTCAGCAGCGCGAGTGCCAGACGCAAGCCAAACCGAACCATCCTTTTCCACTTCTCTCATGTCAGTCGCCTCGGCAAACGCCCGAAGCCAGGGATTTGTCGCACCAACGCCCGTACCGGACAAGAGGCGTGTCACCGGCTCACGCTTGCGGGCGAACAAGATTTGCTCGATGCTTTAGGGCTCTATGGCGACTGGTTAAGCGCAATTGGAGGCGATGGCATGGCAGGCGAGATCGAAGCAAGGCTGAAGGCTCTCGACCTCACCCTCCCCGAGGTGCCGACCCCGGTCGCCGATTACGTGTCCTATCTCCATCTCAACGGCCAGCTTTTCATCGCAGGCCAGCTCCCGTTCAAGAGCGGCCGCGTCGCCGTCACCGGCACGCTCGGGGTCGATCTCGATCTCGACCAAGGACAGGACGCCGCACGGCTCTGCGCCCTCAATATCCTCGCCCAGGCGAAAGCTGCCTTGGGCGACCTCGATCGGATCGTGCAATGCCTGCGCCTCAACGGCTTCGTGAACGCCGTTCCCGGCTATACCGACCATCCCAAGGTGATCAACAGCGCCTCCGAGCTCATCGTCACGGTGCTCGGCCAGAAAGGGCGCCATACGCGCATCGCGGTGGGCTGCTCCAGCCTCCCGCTCAACGCCGCCGTAGAGATCGACGCGATCTTTGCGATTGATTAGGCGGAGTCGCCCCGAGGCCACACATGGCCGAGCTTTATTGGTTGCAGCGGCCGATCGCCCATCGCGGCTTGCACGATCAGTCCAAGGGCATCATCGAGAACAGCGCCTCGGCTGCGAGCACCGCCATGGGCAAAGGCTACGCCATCGAGGTCGATCTGCAATGCGCGGCCGGCCATATGCCGATCGTCTTTCACGACGCCATGCTCGACCGGCTGACGCATGAGACGGGTCCGGTCGGGGCCCGTACCGTCGAGCAGTTGTCGGCGATTCCCCTGCGCAACAGCGCCGATCGCATTCTTTCGCTCCCCGCTCTGCTCGATCTCGTCAACGGCTATGTGCCTCTCATACTTGAAGTGAAGAGCACATGGTCGCGCGACGGCCGGTTCGAGGCGAACATCGCGCACGTACTTTCCACTTATAAGGGGCCTGTTGCGGTGATGTCGTTCGATCCCTATTCGGTGGCAGCCTTCCGCGAGGTGGCACCGTCACTGCCCCGCGGTCTTGTCGCCGAGCGCTTCGACGATGCGAAGCACTGGCCGCAATTGACGGCGTGGCAGCGTCTTACCATGCGCGCTCTCCTGAGCGCCGCCATCGCCTGGCCCAACTTCATCGCCTACGATATCGATGCGCTGCCGGCGCTTGCGCCGCTCGTTGCGCGCTATTTGTTCGGTCTCCCGCTTCTGACCTGGACGGTGCGCACCGATGCGCAGCGTGAACGCGCCTTGCGCTATGCCGACGCCATAATCTTCGAAGGGATCGCGCCTTAGTCCCCATGGGCGACATCGAACAGCCTCCCGCCTCCCTAGACCGCGACGACGCGCGCCCGACCGTCTTGCTGCACACGGTATCGCGCATCGCCGACGTGCCGGCGGCGGACTGGGACGCTTGCGCCCGCGGCGCTGAGGCAACGCTTGCTAACCCATTCATCTCGCATGCTTTTCTCCGGGCGGTGGAGCAGAGCGGCTCCGCCACGCGCGAGACTGGCTGGCTGCCGCGCCACGTTCTCCTCGAGGACTCTGCGGGCGCACTGATCGCCTGCATGCCCTGCTATCTGAAATCGCATTCGCAGGGCGAATATGTCTTCGATCATGGCTGGGCCGACGCCTATCTCCAGGCTGGAGGCCGCTACTATCCCAAGCTGCAAGCCTCCGTCCCCTTCACGCCGGTGACTGGCAAGCGGCTGCTTGTGCGCGCCTGCGAGGATTCGCGCGAGCGGGAGACGCTGCTGTTGCACGCCGCGGTGCAGGTGGCGGACCGGCTCGGCGTTTCGTCGCTCCACGTCACCTTCCCCACGCGCGATGAATGGCAGCTCGCCGGCGAGTTCGGGCTGCTCCAGCGCACCGACCAGCAATTCCATTGGCAAAATGCAGGTTACCTGAGCTTCGAGGATTTTCTCGGCGCGCTCGCGTCGCGCAAGCGCAAGGTGATCCGCAAAGAACGGCGGGGCGCGCTCGCCGACGGCATCGAGATCGAGTGGGTGACGGGGCGCGATCTCACCGAGGCGCATTGGGACGCCTTCTTCGGTTTCTATATGGACACCGGCTCGCGCAAATGGGGCTCGCCCTATTTGACGCGACAATGCTTCAGTCTGCTCGGCGAGAGCATGGCCGACCGGATGCTGCTCGTTCTTGCCCGCCGCGCCGGCCGCTATGTTGCCGGCGCGCTCAACTTCATCGGCGCGGATACGCTCTATGGCCGCTATTGGGGCGGCATCGAAGACCACCCCTTCCTGCATTTCGAGGTCTGCTACTACCAGGCCATCGAGTTCGCCATTGCCCACAAGCTCGCCCGCGTCGAGGCCGGCGCACAAGGCGCACACAAGCTCGCCCGCGGCTATCTGCCGAGCGAAACCTACAGTGTGCATTATATCGCCGATCCTGCGCTCCGCCGCGCCGTCGCCGATTATCTGAAGCGCGAGCGGCGCGCTGTCGCGCGCGAGATCGCGCTGCTGACCGATGACTCTCCCTACCGCGGGAGCCGGGATTGACGGCGATAATTGGAGACTCCGTTATGACCGGGCTCGTTCGGGCCATCCGCGATTTGGCCCGTGGTGATAGTTAATTCGTGAATGCCCGGGACCAGGCCGGACATGACGAATTCTGATTTGTGGGGAACTCAGCTATAGGAGTCGCATGGCCTACGATCCCGACAACATCTTCGCCAAGATCCTGCGCGGCGAAATCCCCTGTCACAAGGTCTACGAAGACGAGAACACGCTCGCCTTTCTCGACATCATGCCGCGCACCGAGGGCCACGTATTGGTCATCACCAAGGAGAAGGCGCGCGACCTGTTCGATATCAGCCCCGCGGCGCTCGGCAAGCTGATGGCGGTGGTGCAGAAGCTCGCGCCGAAAATCAAAGAGGCGATGGGCGCCGAGGGCGTTCTGATCCAACAGTTCAACGGCGCCGCCGCCGGCCAGACCGTGTTCCATCTGCATGTCCACATCCTGCCGCGCAGAGCGGGCGAGACGCTGAAACCGCATGCCGGAATCATTGAAGATCAGGCCAAGCTCGCAGCCGCGGCCGAGAAGATCCGAAAGACCTTGTCGAGCTGACTACTTCGTGCCGAGCGGCACCTTGGGCACGAGGCTCACGCCGACGCTGCGGCCGCGGGCGCTGCGCGGCTTGCGCGGACCGCCTCTCCGTACCCGCGGCTTGGGGCCGCCCGCCTTCGGCGGACCCTTGGGTCCGCCATCGTCGGGCCCTTCGTCGCCAGACTCCGTGTCCTCGGGATCGCGCGGGCGCACCGGCGTGTCGGCCTTGAGATATTCGAAGCCGAGCGCCTTCTCGTCCGCCTTCTCCTCCACGAGCACGCGCACGATGCCGCCATCCTTCAGCGCGCCGAACAGGATTTCCTCTGCCAGCGGCTTTTTGATGTGCTCCTGGATCACGCGTGCGAGCGGACGGGCGCCGAACTTGTCGTCGTAGCCGCGCTCGGCGAGCCATTTGTTCGCCTCCGGCGTCAGCTCGATGGTGATGTTGCGGTCGCCGAGCTGCGCCTCGAGCTGGAACACGAACTTCTCCACCACCTTCGCAATGATCTCCGGGGTAAGGCTCGCGAACGCGATCACCGCGTCGAGCCGGTTGCGGAACTCAGGCGTGAACAGGCGATTGATCGCCTCCTCGTCGTCGCCCTCGCGCTTGGCGCGGTTGAAGCCGATGGCCGCCTTGGCGAGGTCCTGCGCACCGGCATTGGTGGTCATGATCAGGATGACGTTCTGGAAATCGACGCGCTTGCCGTTATGGTCGGTCAGCTTGCCGTGATCCATGACCTGCAACAGGATGTTGAAGAGATCAGGATGCGCCTTCTCGATCTCATCGAGCAGGAGCACGCAATGCGGGTGCTGATCGACGCCGTCGGTCAAGAGACCGCCTTGGTCGAAGCCCACATAGCCCGGGGGCGCGCCAATCAACCGCGACACCGTATGGCGCTCCATATATTCGCTCATGTCGAAGCGGAGCAACTCGACGCCCAACAGCAGCGCGAGCTGGCGCGCGACCTCGGTCTTGCCGACGCCGGTCGGGCCGGAGAACATGTAGCAGCCGATCGGCTTGCCGGGCTCGCGCAAGCCGGCGCGTGACAGCTTGATCGCGGCCGCGAGCGCCTCGATCGCCTTGTCCTGGCCGAACACCACACGCTTCAAATCCTGGTCGATGGCGCGCAGCACCTCGGCGTCGGACTTCGACACCGTCTTCGGCGGAATGCGCGCCATCGTGGCGATGGTCGACTCGACCTCCTTGACGCCGATCGTCTTCCGCCGCTGCCGCTCAGGCACCAGCATCTGCGAGGCGCCGGTCTCGTCGATCACGTCGATCGCCTTGTCCGGCAGCTTGCGGTCGTGGATGTATTTCGCCGACAGCTCGACCGCCGACTTGATCGCCTGGCTGGTGTAGCGCACGCGGTGGAAGTCCTCGAAATAGGGCTTCAGCCCTTTCAGGATCTCGATCGCGTCGGGCACCGACGGTTCGTTCACGTCGATCTTCTGGAAGCGGCGGACCAGCGCGCGGTCCTTCTCGAAATGCTGACGGTATTCCTTATAGGTGGTCGAGCCGATGCAGCGCAGCGTCCCCGACTGAAGCGCCGGCTTCAGAAGGTTGGACGCATCCATGGCGCCGCCCGAGGTGGCACCCGCGCCGATCACCGTGTGGATCTCGTCGATGAACATGATGGCGCCGGGATAGTTCTCGATCTCGCGCATCACGGCCTTGAGCCGCTCCTCGAAATCGCCGCGATACCGCGTGCCGGCGAGCAGCGCGCCCATGTCTAGCTGGAAGATGGTCGAGTCGGCGAGCACTTCCGGCACGTCGCCCATGACGATGCGGCGCGCCAAGCCCTCGGCAATGGCGGTCTTGCCGACGCCGGGGTCGCCGACGAAGAGCGGGTTGTTCTTCTGCCGGCGGCAAAGCACCTGAATGGTGCGCTGGATCTCCGGCCCGCGACCGATCAGAGGATCGATACGGCCAGCACGCGCCTTCTGGTTCAGATTGATGCAATAGACCTCGAGTGCGTCGGCGCCGCGCTTCTTTTCCTCGCCGCCCTCGACGGTGGCCGCGTCCTCATCAACGCCGCGCACCGCGCGCGGCTCGGACATGCCGGCCCGCTTGGCGATGCCGTGGCTAATGTAGTTCACCGCGTCGAAGCGGGTCATGTGCTGCTCTTGCAGGAAGAACGCCGCATGGCTCTCGCGCTCGGCGAAGATGGCGACCAGCACATTGGCGCCCGTCACCTCCTCGCGACCCGAGGACTGCACATGCGCCACGGCGCGATGGATCACGCGCTGGAAGCCGGCGGTCGGTTGGGCGTCGCCATGGGTGTCGAGCACGAGGCCCGACAGCTCGTTGTCGATGTATCCGGTAAGCTTGTCGCGCAGCAAATCGAGATCGACGTCGCAGGCGCGCATCACCGCCGCCGCGTCGCGGTCGTCGATCAGCGACAGGAGCAGATGCTCAAGCGTCGCATATTCGTGGCTGCGCTCGTTGGCATATTGAAGAGCGCGCCTTAAAGCCTGCTCGAGAGAGGTCGAAAACGAAGCCACCTAAGTCCTACTCTTTCTCCATCGTGCACTGCAGCGGATGTTCGTGCTGCCGGGCGAAACTCGTCACCTGAGCTACCTTAGTCTCTGCGACCTCGTAAGTGTAGACCCCACAAATGCCGACGCCTTTCTGGTGCACGTGCAGCATAATGCGAGTCGCCTCCTCCGGCGGTTTGTTGAAGAACCGTTCAAGCACGTACACGACGAAATCCATCGGCGTGTAGTCGTCGTTGAGAAGCAGCACCTTATAGAGGCTCGGCCGCTTGGTCTTCGGCCGCGTCTTGGTGATGATATGGGTGCCGGTGTCGTCGCCCCGGCGAGGATCGCCGTTCCGCGCCATCGTCAGCCTCTATGTGGCGTGTCGTTCTTCATCTGCCAAGGCGAGCGGCCGCTTTCGTCGCGACCATCCTCGTCCATTCTAGCTTCAACGCGCAACACCGCAAATCGCGGTGCTGTTTCCGTCCATAACATAGTGCGAGTTGCCGACAGGAAAACGGCAAAAAAAAAGACCCGGGGTGCGACCCCCGGGTCTTTCGATTGGGAAAGGGAGTTTGGCAGGAGCCGTTAGGCGACCTTCTTGTTGAAGGCAGCCTCGACCGGCTTATACGCATCCTTGGCAAGGCCGACATACATCTCGCCGAGCTTGGAGACTTCGGCGATGTAGGTGTCGTAGGCCTTCTTGGCATACTGGGACTGAATCTCGACTGCCTGCTCGATCGACTTCGCGCCGATCAGCTGCTCGAAAGCGCGGGTTGAATCCTCGAACGCCTTCTTGGAATAGTCGGTGACCTCTGCGGCAATAGCCTGGAAACCCTTATTCACCTCGCCGAACGAACGGACGGCCGCATCGAAGCCGTCTTTACCTACTTTCTGGAACTCTTCGAAACCTTTGAGCATGTGAGCCCTCTTCCTCCGACCGGGTTGCGCGATTGCTGCGAACGCGAGCCGATATATATGCATCGCACAAAAAACGTCAATAGATTTTTTTTGCACTGCACAATGATCTATACGCCATGGCTTAACGCTTTGGCAACAGGCCAATTTTAGCCTTCTTCCTGCCATGCAAAGCGGCGTAATTGTGGGCACGCTGCGTTTTCATGGCGAAAGCGGCACGGGGAATCTGCTAGGACGGGTTTTGAACGGGGGAAAAGGCTCCAAGCCTTTCGGGGGCGCGTGAACATCGTTAAGTGCAACAGTTGGTGGCACGTGCGCGGCTTGAGCCGGGCGCTGCTTGCGCTCGCGCTGATCCTTGGCGTCGTGCTCACGCCCGCGGCCGACGCCTTGGCCGCCAAAAAGAAGAAGAAACCGAGCGGGCCCTCGATCGTTGCCGCCATTGTCGTCGATATGAATTCCGGCTCGATCCTGCACGAGCAAGCGGCCGATGTGCCGCGTCATCCGGCCTCTCTAACCAAGATGATGACGCTCTACGTGCTGTTCGGCTACATGAAAGCCGGCAAGGTTACCCCGAGCTCAGACCTGATGGTGACCTCGCACGCTGCGAGCCAAGCTCCCACCAAGCTCGGCCTGAAGCCTGGCGCGACCATCAAAGTGAGCGATGCCATTAAGGCCCTGGTCACGCAGTCCGCCAACGATGCCGCCGCCACCATCGCTGAAAACCTCGCCGGTAGCGAACAGAACTTCGCCAAGCTGATGACCGATACGGGCCGCCGGATCGGCATGAAGAGCACGACCTTCCGCAACGCCTCGGGGCTGCCGAACGACGAGCAAATCACCACCGCGCGCGACATGGCCATCCTGTCGGCGCACCTGATCCACGACTATCCCGAGTACTACACGGTGTTTGCCACCCAGTACTTCACCTTCAACGGCCGGAGATACAAGAACCACAACAAGCTGCTGGTGAACTACAAGGGCACCGACGGCATCAAAACGGGCTACACGCGGGCGGCGGGCTACAATCTCGCGGCCTCGGCGCATCGCGGCAACAAGCATCTCATCGCCGTCGTGCTAGGCGGCCGGAGCGCCGGCCAGCGCGACACGGCGATGCGCGGCCTTCTCGACAAGCAGTTCGCCGCCGCCTCCGACATCAAACCCACGCCCGCGCAGCTTGTCGCTTCGCTGGTCACGCCCCCGGCCCTGCCCGCGGTGAAGAAGCCGGCCTATGCGCTCGCGCCTGCGGCACCTACTCCCACGCCCGCGCCGCCTGCTCAGGGCGACATTGCCGAGCCCGCTTTGCCGCTCAAAGCGAGCCTGACCGAAAGCGGTCCCGCCAAAACCTCCGCCAAGCCGGTGCGATACGACGGCGCCTATCATGTCCAGGTCGGGGCTTACATGTCCCAGGACGAGGCGGAGAACCGGCTCGGCATGGTGCAACAGCGTGCACCCGATCTGCTCGAAGGCCACCTGCCCTTCACCGCCTCTTTCATGAAGGGCGACGAGGAATGGTTCCGGGCGCGCTTTGCCGGCTTTTCCAAGAGCGCCGCGCAAGCGGCATGCACCGCGCTGAAAAAGATGTCGATCGATTGCGTGGTGATGAGCGCAGAGTAAGGATCCCCGCGCCCGATCATCGGCTCAGCAGAACTTCCTTCGCTTCGTTGATGCGCGCGGCCAGATAGGTCGAGCCGCCCTGGTCGGGATGCATCTTCATCATCAGCCTCCGATGCGCCTGTCTGATGTCGTCCTCGCTGGCCTCGGGTCCAATCCCAAGCACGGCATAAGCCTCCTCTTTGCTCATGCGGGTGGCATTGCGCGCGCGGCCGCGCCGAGGCCCGGCCGGCTCCGCCTCGGTCTGGTCCCGGTCGCCGCGCCAGCCCGGCAGCCGCCAGTCGAGATAGGCCTCCATCAGCGCCGCCTCCGGCGCGCCGTCTCGATGGAGTTCGGCCAACAGCTCCATCGCCTCGCGATCGCTGAGCGTCGACAGCGTGCGGCCGGCAAATCGCCCATAGAGGCATTTTCCCTCCATTTGGCCGCTGTCATGATCGAGCTGCATCTCGAGCTTGTCGGTCTTGATGTCGGATTTCTGTCCCGGCGTCTTGCTCGAGCCGAACGGACCGCCGAGCCCGACCCAACTGCCACGCCCCAGAAGACCCAGGCCGAACACGGCGAGCGGAATGGCAAGCGGGAGCGCACCGCGCACCAAAAGGAAGCCCGCGGCGGCAAGCGCCGCGACGCCGCCAGCCTTGCGCACCGCGCCCGCAAGCTTGCGCGGGTCGGCAAAGGCAAACTGCCGTCCCACCAGCAATAGCAGGATCAGAAATGCGCAACCGGCGAGGAAATACGCCATCGACGCCGTCAGCCGAGCTGCTCGAGGAGGCGCAAGGCTTCGCGGCTCTTCGTCTCCTCGCTGAAATCTTCAAGCGCCTTGCGACCGCCCGTGGCATAGACCGCAACCGCGGTCAGAAGCTCGCGCAGCTGCCGGGCGGAGCCCGCATCGAAGGGTGCATAGGCGCCGCGCGAGAGACGCGCGATTTCGCGAAATGCGCGCTCGGCCGAGGGATCGTGCCCCTCCTGGAACACAAAGACCGGCGTTCCGATCATGCCAAGCTCGCCCGCGAGATTGGCGAGCCGGTCGACATCCTCCTCCATGCAATCGCCGACATAGACGAGCGCGTTGACCTTGGCGCTCGCGCTCTCGCGCCGCGCATGCGCCAGCGCCTTGGCGATCTGCGTGTACCCGCCGGCGCAGGCGACCTGTCGCATCAGACGCGCCAGCGCCTCGGGGTCGCGGACCCATCTCGAGGCTTGGCACTCGTTGTAGCCACGGAAATAGACGAGCTGGACATCCAGGCCGCCGACCGCCTTCACCGCGTTGAACATGTCGGCTTGCAGCTCGAGCGCCAGATCCCACGAAGGCTGGCGGCTCATGGTCGCGTCCATGGCGAAGATCAGCCGGCCTTGGCCCGAACCTGTAGGCGTCAGCGCCCTGACATCCTTAAGGAACGCGTCGATCTCCGTGCGCGTCGATCGCTTCTCGGCGACCTCGCTCTTGTCTGCTTTTGCCGGGGCCTTGGACTCGGCCATTTTCGTCGAACTCCGGGGGCAGTCGGACCTGCCAAACTATAGATGGACCCTTAAGCCCCCGTGGACAATGGGAAGTCAGGCCTCATCGCTTCCGGCGGCGAGCAGGCTCGCATTGCCCCCCGAGGCCGTCAGGTCCGTGGAGCGCACCCGCTCGACAGCGAAGGCCTCCAGATAGTTCGGACCGCCCGCCTTGGGACCTGTCCCGGAGAGGCCCTCGCCGCCGAATGGCTGCACGCCAACGACCGCGCCGATTTGGTTGCGATTGACGTACATGTTTCCGACCTTGATCCTCTCGGCCACGAAATCCGCCGTCGCTTTGATGCGGCTGTGCAGACCGAGAGTCAGCCCATAGCCCGTGGCGTTGATTGCGTCGCAAACCTCGCCAAGCCGGTCGCCCGAGAACCGCACCACATGCAGGATCGGACCGAACACCTCCTTCTTCAGCACGGAGATGGACGGGATCTCGTAGATGGCCGGGGCGACAAAGGTGCCGTGTGCGCAGTCCTCGACCAAATGCAGATCGATGAGCTCGCGCGCCTCATTTCGCATATGCGCCTTATGCGTCTCGAGCGCGGCGCGGGCCTCCTCGTCGATCACCGGACCGACATCGGTGGCATAATCCAGCGGATCGCCAATCGTGAGTTCGCGGGCAGCGCCGAGCAGCATGCGCAGCGTCTCCTCGGCAACGTCGTCTTGCAGGAACAGCACGCGCAACGCCGAGCAGCGCTGGCCGGCGCTGTCGAAGGCCGACGATAGCGCGTCATCGACAACTTGCTCCGGCAGCGCCGAGGAATCGACGATCATGGAGTTGAGCCCGCCGGTCTCGGCGATGAGCTTGGCGATGGGTCCTTCGCGTGCGGCAAGCGCGCGATTGATGGCGATGCCCGTGTCAGTGCCGCCGGTGAAGGCGATGCCGGCGATGCGCGGGTCCTTCACGAGTGCGGCCCCTACGACCTCTCCGCGCCCCGGCAGGAGATGCAACACGTCGGGCGGGATGCCGGCCTGATGCAGCGATCGCACCGTGCGGGCGGCAATGAGCGGGGTCTGCTCGGCGGGTTTCGCCACCACGGCATTGCCTGCGGCGAGCGCGCCGGCGACCTGGCCGGTGAAGATGGCAAGCGGGAAGTTCCAGGGCGAGATACAGGCGAACACGCCACGCCCGTGCAGGCTAAGCGCGTTCTCTTCGCCGGTAGGACCTTTGAGCCGGCGCGGTGCCGCGAATTTCCGCCTGGCCTGCGCTGCCGAATAGCGCAGATGGTCGACCGCCTCGCGGAGATCGCTTTGGGCATTGGCAAGCGTCTTTCCGGCCTCTCGCACCAGGAGCGCCATCAGTGGCGGCCTGTCGGCCTCGAGCAGATTCGCGGCGCGATCGAGCATCGCCGCACGCGCCTCGCCGCCAAGCCGGTCCCAGTCCTGGCATGCCGAGTTCGCCGCTTGAAGCGCCTTGCCGATGGCCTCACCGCTGGCGCTTCGGCAGACGCCGACAACGGTGCGCCGGTCATGCGGCGCGGCGATCCAAGTAACGTCACCGCCCTCCTCCACCTCCTGTCCCGAGACGATGGGCTTGGCCTCGGCGGGGTTTGAAAGTGCGCTCCGCATCGACGCCAGCAAGCTATCGCGCACCGGCTCCTCCCAGAGCGGCAGGCCGAGACTATTCTTCCTCTCCGGTAAAAATAGGTCTGGCGGGACCGGAATGAGCGCGTTGGCCTTCTCCGGCAGAGACGCCGCCTTTTCGACCGGATCGGCGACGATGGTTTCGATCGGTGCTTCATCGTCGGCAAGCCTGTTGACGAAAGAAGTATTGGCGCCATTCTCCAACAGCCTGCGCACGAGATAAGCGAGCAGGTCGCGATGTCCGCCCACCGGGGCATAGATGCGGCACGGCTTGCCCAGCCTCTCCGGATGCACGACCTCGCGATGCAGCGCCTCGCCCATGCCGTAGAGCCGCTGAAACTCGTAAGGGCGGTCGCCCGCGATCGTGACGATGGCAGCGATGGTGTGCGCGTTGTGGGTGGCGAATTGCGGGTAGAAGCGATCGGGCCGCGCCAGCAAAGCCCTCGCCGCCGCGAGATAGGCGACGTCGGTATTCACTTTGCGCGTGAACACGGGGTATCCCGATAGCCCGGCCTCTTGCGCCCACTTGATCTCGCTGTCCCAATAGGCGCCCTTGACCAGGCGAACAGGAATGTGCCGCCGCGTCGCCTCCGCCACTCGCGCAAGCCAATCGATCAGCGGCAACGCGCGCTTGCTATAGGCCTGCACGGCAAGCCCGAGGCCGTTCCAGCCGGCAAGTTTGGGATCGGTGAGCAGCGGCTCCAGCAACGCCAGAGACAGATCGAGCCGCTCGGCCTCCTCCGCATCGATGGTGAGCGGCAGCCAGGCGTCGCGCATCGCCTGCGCAAGCGTCGCTAGACGCGGCACCAGCTCGGCATGGAGGCGCGCTTGCTGCGAGGGCTGATAGCGCGGATGCAGCGCCGAGAGCTTCACCGACAGTCCGGGCCGGTCGATCAACTCTTCTTTGCTGCGCATCGAGGGATGACCCGCCCAGGCGGCAATCGCATCGGCCGCCTCTTCGTAACGCAACGCGTAACGCTTGGCGTCCTCTTCGCTGCGCGCGGCCTCGCCCAGCATGTCGAAGGACAGGCGATAGCCCTGCTCCGCCTCATCCTCGGCATTGGCGAGCGCCTCCTCGATCGTCTCTCCCAGCACGAACTGATCGCCGAGGATGCGCATCGCTTGGCGTAGCGCCCGGCGAATCACCGGCTCGCCGCTTCTTGCAATCAAGCGCCGGACGAGCGTCGCGGGGTCGGTCCTTTGGCTCTCGCTCCAATCGAGGATGCGCCCCGTCAGCATCAACCCCCAGGTCGAGGCATTGACCAAGAGCGAGTCAGAATGGCCGAGATGGCGCGACCAGTCGCCCAGGCCGATCGTGCCGGCGATCAGCTTGTCGGCCGTCGCGCTATCGGGGATGCGCAGCAAAGCTTCGGCGAGGCAGAGCAGAAGCACCCCCTCCTCGCTCGACAACCCATATTCATGCAGGAAGGAATCGACACCGCCGCTTTCGGCCCTTCCTTCCCGCGCCGCCTCGACCAGCTTCGCCGCCAGCGTCTCGACCCGGCTCCGATCGACCGCGCCGAAGCGTGCCTGGGCGATCAGCGCTTCGACCAGCGGGCCTTCTTCGGCAAGCAGCGCCTCGCCAATTGCCGCACGGCTTGGCAGATCTGCGCTCGGCCCGATATAGCGTTTCGCCTCGCCCATGGCATAAGCTTAACCCTTGCCCCTTAGGAGAAGAAGAATGCCGAGCGCCTGTCTTGCCCGCACTGTTCAGGAGCTGAGAAAGCGCGTCGCCGCCTGGCGGAAGGCCGGCGAGTCGGTTGCGCTCGTCCCGACCATGGGCGCTCTGCATGAGGGCCATCTCTCGTTGGTGGCGCTCGCCAAGAGCAAGGCCGATCGCGTGGTCGCGTCGATCTTCATCAACCCGATCCAGTTCGGGCCGCGCGAGGATTTCAGCACCTATCCCAGAGACGAAGCCGGCGATCTCAAAAAACTCGGCAACGCGGGCGTCGACCTCGTTTTCGCGCCGGAAGCCGCCGAAATGTACCCGGAGGGTTTCAAGACTCTCATCCGGATCGGCGATCTGACCGAAGGCTTATGCGGCGCGGCGCGGCCCAATCATTTCGACGGCGTCGCCACCGTCGTCGCCAAGCTCCTCATGCAATGCGCGCCCGACATCGCAATCTTCGGCGAGAAGGACTATCAGCAGCTTCTGGTCGTCAAGCAGCTGGTGCGCGATCTCAATATTCCGGTCGAGATTGTCGGCGCGCCGATCGTGCGGGAGGCCGACGGGCTCGCACTCTCCTCGCGCAACGTCTATCTCTCGCCCGAGCAACGCAAGGTTGCCCCGTTGCTGCACCAGACGATTTCGAAAGTTGCGGCTGACCTCGCGCAAGGCCGCGGCTGCGACGATGCCGTGGTCGCGGCGAGGTTCAAGCTCGATGCGGCGGGCTTTCGCGTCGATTATGTCGCCGTGCGCGATCCGGACACGCTGAAGCCCTTGTCAGGCCCGGTGAAGCGGGCACGCGTGCTTGCCGCCGCCTATCTCGGCAAGACGCGGCTGATCGACAACGTGCCGGTCCCACCACCTACCAATCGATAAGGCGAAGCTCGCGCAACTCCTCGCGCATGCGGCGCGGCATCTCGTCATCGGCCTCGGCAAATGCTTTGGCGTCCCGGGGCGCGTCGGCGGCTTCGAGATAGCGCCAGCCCTGGAAGGCGCGGCGAGGATGCGCCCGTGTCGGCACAAGCGCGGGATCGAGCACGATGCCGCAGCATGCCGTGCCGTCGTCTTTGCTGTCGGCCCTGAGATCGACGATGCGCTGCCGTACCAACACGAAGCCCTTGATCACCCAATAGAGCGAGCCGCCGTCGAGAATCTCCTCGCGCCGCCGCGGCGTCTGCAAGGTGCGGTGGCAAAGCTCCGGCGTCTTCTTCTCGCGCTTCAAACGCTTCAGCCGATCCTCCTGCCAATCGGCTAGGTCCTTCACGCTGTCGCAGCCGACGCAGAGCTTGATGAGATGCACCGTCATTTGCCGCTCAATGCGCCATGAACAAGGGAATCGTCGCCTGCTCGAGCACAGTCAGCGTCACGCCGCCAAGGATGAACTCCCGCCAGCGCGAATGGTGGAAGGCTCCCATCACCATCATGTCGGCGCCAAGATCCTTTGCCGCGCCGAGCAAGAGCCTGCCGATATCGCCCTCGTTGACTTTGATCTGCATGGCCTCGGCATTCACCCCATGCCGCTTAAGATGCGCGATCATGTCGTTGCTCGCGGGCGGGCGCTCCTCGCCGTCATCCGCCGTCACGCCTGCCAGCAGCACGACGCGCGCGGCAGGTTTGAGGAAGGTCAGCGCATCGTTGATCGACCGCGCCGCCTCGGCGCTCCCATCCCATGCCGCAACGATTGTTCCATTCGGCGCAAGCATCTTCGGCGAAGCGGGCACGATGATGACAGGGCGCCCCGAGGCGAACAGGCAGCGTTCGACGAGCGCATATTGCCCGATCAGCGGATCGCCGTCGCGCGGCTGGCCGAGAATTGCGAGATCGGCATGCCGGGCCGCTTGCGCGAAATCGTGCGGGAATTCCTCGCTCATGCCTTGCATCAGCCGCGCTTCGGCGCTGACGCCTTCCGACGCTGCATGAGCCTTGAAGGCGTCAAGCGCGCGGGCAGCTTGCATCTTGACGCTTTCGAGCACCTCGGTCATGTCGGCAAGGCCGACATCGGCGCCGTAAAGCGGAAGCAGCGCGGTCGGCGCGAACGCGGTTCCGATCAGACGGGCACCATGCTCTTTGGCGAGCGCCACCGCAAACGCGACGCGTGCCTTCGCCGGTTCGGCTCCATCCACATAGACGGCAATGTCGTTGAGCCCCATCGCCCACCACTCGCGACAAACCCACGCCCCAACGCCTCCGATCACGAATAGTTGACGGGCGCGTGAAGGGGGTCAACAGGCCAAAGCACGAAGCTTTGAACAGGAGTGACGCAAGCTCCTCCGAAATGAGGGCTATAGCTCGCTTGGCGGCTCTCCGCCACGAATGCCTAGAACTCATGCACAGGAGAGGAAAATGAAGCTGAATAGCAAGTCTGGTGCTAAACTTGCCATGACTGCGGCTGCCCTCGTGGTCTCGAGCACGGCGCTGATCGTGTCGGCTTTTGCCGTCGAAGGCATCCCCGGGCGTTGTTTTGGCGTCAACGGCTGCGCCGGCAAGGGCGCTTGCAAGAGCGCCAAGAATGACTGCAAGGGCAAGAATGCGTGCAAGGGCCAAGGCTGGGTCCAGATGCTCCAGGACGAGTGCAAGAACCACGGCGGGCAGTTCGAGAACAGCTAAGCGAATTAGGCCGATAACGGCCGGCCGCGGCGTTCGCGGCCGGCCGTTTCCGCCAAGCGTGAGGAGCTAGAGCCATGACCAGCGGCAAACCTCCTTATCTCGGCTTCGGCCTGGGCCTCAGGCCGCAGCATTATCAGGAGATCCTCTCAGGCTCTCCGACCATCGACTGGTTCGAGATCATCTCCGAGAATTACATGGTCGAGGGCGGCCAGCCCTTACACATGCTCGACCAGATCTGCGAGCGCTATCCCGTGGTGATGCATGGCGTGTCCTTGTCGATCGCCTCGACCGCGCCGCTCGACTACGACTATCTCCGCGCGTTGAAGAAACTTGCCGCGCGCGTGAACCCGAAATGGATCTCGGATCATTTGTGCTGGACGGGCGTGCATGGCGTGAACTTGCACGACCTGCTCCCGATTCCCTACACCGAGGAGGCTCTGACGCATGTCGTCGACCGCGTCGGCCAGGTGCAGGATTTCCTCGGTCGCCGGCTGACGCTGGAGAACGTATCGAGCTACGTCACCTTCGGCCAATCCGAGATGACCGAATGGGAGTTCGTCAGCGAAGTGGCGAACCGCGCCGATTGCTGGCTCCTGTTCGACGTCAACAATGTCTATGTCAGCGCCTTCAACCACGAATTTTCCACCGACGATTTCCTCCATGGCGTGCCGCGCGACCGCGTCGTGCAGTTCCATGTGGCGGGGCATAGCCACGAAGAGAGCCACATCATCGATACGCACGATCATCCGGTCTGCCCCGAGGTGTGGGACTTCTATCGCGAGGCAGTCGCCCATTTCGGTCCGGTCTCGACCATGATCGAGCGCGACGACAACATCCCGCCTCTCGCCGAGCTGGTCGATGAGCTCTCGCACGCGCGCTCGATCGCGCAGGAGGTGCTCGGCGCGAACGCGCATCCCGGGAAGCGACTCGAAGCAGCGGAATGAAGAGTCTCAGAGAGCTTCAGGAGACATTTCAGCGCGGCATCCTTGCCGGCGACGATGCGATTCTCGCCGAGGTCAAGGACAGCGCCAAGGAACAGCGGAAAGTGCTGTTCGGCGTCTATCGCAACGCCTATGTCGCGCGGCTGGCCGAAATCCTCGCCGACGACTACGCGCAGCTCCACGCCTATCTCGGCGATCGGGCTTTCGCGAAGCTGGTGAAAACCTATATCGACTCAAATCCGTCGGACCAGCGGAGCGCCCGCTGGTTTGGGCGTCATCTCCCCGCCTTTGCAAGCGAGCAAGCGCTTTACGCCAAGCATCCGGAGGTGGCCGAAATCGCCGCTCTCGAGAAGGCGCTCGCCGATGCCTTCGATGGGCCTGACGCCGCACCGCTCCGCATCGAGGCCCTCGCCGGGCTCGCACCGGAAGCCTGGCCCCAGCTTGTGCTTCAGCCGCATCCGACCGCGATCCGCCTCACCTTCAGGACCAACGCCGCCGATATCTGGTCGGCGTTGAAGGATGAAGCGGCCCCGCCAAAGCCGCAAACGCTGTCCGAGCCGCAGGCCGTCGTCGTATGGCGGCAGGACTTCATGGCGCGGTTCAGGCCACTCTCCGCCGAGGAAGCGATGATGTGGTACGAGGCCGCCAAGGGCGTCCGTTTCGGCGTGCTCTGCGAGATGGTGGCGACCTTCGCCGGCGAGGACGAGGCCGAGCTTCGCGCCGCGACCTATCTCAGGGGCTGGGTCGACACGGGGATGCTGGCGGGCTTTCAGACGCATTAGCCGCACCCGGGCTGGCGAGATCGCAACCCGCAACCGCGACCGGCTGCGGCGCCGGAAATAGAGCGTCGCTCCGTCCCCTCAGCCAGTAGGCAAGAAGCCCGACCCATTCGCGCGAGGCGACATCGACGCGGCGCAAACCTTCAGAGACCTTGTCGAAGGGCCGCGCCAGATCGGCCCTTCCCCGCGTGCGATAATCAACCGGCCACGGCTCGACATTGAAGCCGGCGGCGCGGAAAGCGCCCATCGCTCGCGGCATGTGATAGGCCGAGGTGATCAGTAGCCAGCGCCTGCCAGGCCCTAGCTCGCCGGTCCGCGTCAACTCCTGTTTGAGGAAGGCGGCATTCTCGTAAGTGTCGCGCGATTTCGCCTCGGGGATCAGCCGGTCTTGCGGCACGCCGAGCGCGGTGAGCAGCGTCTGCGCGCCTTCCGCTTCGCTGCTCGTCTTATAGAGAATACCGGCATCGCCCCCGGAGAAGGCGATCTTCGCCCCGGGGAAGCGGCGGGCGAGCACTGCCGCTTCGACCATGCGCTCGGCGGCCTCGTTGAGCGCCGGGGCGCCGCGCGCGCCGCCGACAAGCCTGTCCTCGGCGCCACCAAGTATGATGAAACCCGCGGGCGGCGGCGGAGCGTCGAGATCGGCGCGCGGGAAGCGGTCCTCGAGCGGCAGGATCAGCGCGTTCCCAAGTGGCGAGAGCCCCGCGACGAGCAAGAGGATCGCGCCGATGCTGACGAAGCGCCGCCCCCACCGCGCCCAGCCCGTCCAGATCAGGATCGCGCCATAGCCGATAAGGAGGGCGATGAGCGTCGAAGGTTGCAACAGGAACCACAGCGCTTTGGCGAGATAGAAGAACATCGGAAGCCCCCTCGCCCTAGACTAACCACAAAGCGGCCAGCCCGAGAAAGGCGAAGAAGCCGACCACGTCGGTGACGGTGGTGACGAACACGCCGGAGGCAATGGCCGGGTCGAGGTCGAGCTGATTCAACCCCAGCGGGATGAGTATGCCGGCGAGAGCCGCTGCGACGAGGTTGACGATCATGGCGACCCCGATCACGAGCCCGAGCTGGTCGCTGCCGAACCAGAAATAGGCGATCGCCGCCATGATGATGGCGAACAAGAGACCATTCAGCAGGCCCACGGCGGATTCGCGCAAAATGACGCGGAAGGCGTTGACCGGGCCGAGATCTTGCGTGGCGAGCGCGCGCACCGCGACCGTCATGGTCTGCGTGCCGGCATTGCCCCCCATCGAGGCAACGATCGGCATCAGCACGGCGAGTGCCACCATCTGCTCGATGGTCGCCTCGAATAGGCTGATCACCCAGGACGCCAGAATTGCCGTAGCAAGATTGGCGAGCAGCCAGGTGAAGCGGTGCCGCGTGGTCGACAATACCGAATCGCTCACCGACTCACCGGCCACGCCGCCCATGCGCAAGATGTCCTCGGAGGCCTCTTCCTGCACGACCTCGACCACGTCGTCGGCGGTGATGACGCCGACCAGCCGCTTGTCCTTATCGACCACCGGCGCCGAGGTGAGATTGTAGCGCTCGAACTGACGCGCGACCTCCTCCTGGTCCGCCTCGGCCGGGATCGGATGGATATCGCGCTCTGTAATCGATTCGATGCTCGCCGTCCGCTTCGAACGCAGCAGCCGGTTGAGCGCGGCAGAGCCGATCAGATGATAGGCGGGATCGACGACGAAGATTTCATAGAAGCGGTCGGGGAGATCGTCGGCCTCGCTCATATAGTCGATCGCCTGACCCACCGACCAGAAGGGCGGCACGGCGATGAGGTCGGTTTGCATGATGCGGCCGGCCGAGTCCTCCGGATATTCGAGGCTGCGTTCGAGTTGCGCCCGATCGAAGGACGGCAGCTTGGCGAGGATGTCCGACTGCTCTTCCTTGTCGAGGTCCTCGATGACATAGACCGCCTCGTCGGAGTCGAGCTGTTGCAGAGCCTCCGCCACCTGCTCGGTGGGCATGACCTCGAGCACCTGGTCGCGCACCGGCTCGTCGAGCTCGGGCAGCGCCGCGGCCTTGAAGTCCTCCCCCAGCATGGTGATGAGGACACCGCGCTGCTCGGGGCGCAGCAGCTGAATCAGATCGGCAAGATCGGCCGCATGCAGCTTGAGCGTCAGCTGTCGCGCCTTCGCCACGTCGCCTGCGTCGATCGCGGCCGAGACGTCATGCAGGAACTCGGAGCGGATTCCCCCCTCTTCGTCGCGCAGTTCGACCTCGCCTGCGGCGTCCTGCATGGCTCATCCAATCGCCGGAGTTGAAGCGTCAACGGGAGAGGCCGCTGCTCCTCGGAAGCGGGAAAAGGCGTAGCGAACGCGGCCTTCCCCACCTCCGGGCCTGTGACGACAGGCGCGGCCCGGGCGCCACTAGACGCCGGTTAAGCGGGAATTTCCAGCCAAAAAGAGAGGAAATTGGTGCGGTCGAGAGGAATCGAACCTCCACGGGCTTAGCCCACAGCGCCCTCAACGCTGCGCGTCTACCATTTCCGCCACGACCGCAAGAATTCCCGAAGCTTTCAGCCTCGGATATGGCTATAGGCTACCCTGTCGGCAA
>DATAFR010000108.1:0-1536 GCA_036257375.1 Methyloceanibacter sp. | reverse complement strand
TGGCTGCCGCGCTGGGCGATCGCAGCGGTCGCGCTCGCCATGATCGCCGGTCACAACTTCCTCGATGGCATCAGCGCCGAGAGCTGGGGCGCAAAAGCCTGGTTCTGGCGCATCCTGCATGAACGCGGTGAGGCGACGCTTGGCGGCGGCTTCGAGGCTTACGTGCTTTATCCGCTCATCCCGTGGATCGGGGTGATGGCGGCAGGCTACGCGCTCGGCCCGGTGATGCAGCGCGAGCCGGAAGCCAGGCAGCGCCTCCTCTACCCCATGGGCGCCGCGATCACGCTCGGCTTTGTCGTGCTCCGCGCGAGCGATCTCTACGGCGATCCCGTGTCCTGGACGGTTGAGGAGAATTGGCTCGCCACACTGCTCTCTTTCGTCAATTGCGAGAAATACCCGCCGTCGCTGCTCTTTCTGATGATGACGCTTGGCCCCGCTTTGATGCTGCTCGGGGCGTTCGAGCAGGCGCGCGGCCGCTTCGCGCAAGTGCTCGCAATGTTCGGCCAAGTGCCCTTCTTCTTCTATGTGGTGCACATCTATCTCATTCATGCGCTCGCCATCGTAACCGGTCTTGCCTTGACCGGCGTCTTCACGCTCACGCCGCGGCTCGGCTTCAGCTTGCCGGAGATCTATCTCGTCTGGCTCACGGTGCTCGCTTTGCTCTATCCAATCTGCCGCTGGTTCGCGGGGCTGAAGGCGCGCGGCACCGCTTGGTGGTGGAGCTATCTGTGAGCGTCAGCCGAGGCTTTTGGCGTAGAGGTCGGTACGGCGGTCGCGGAAAAAACCCCATTCGGCGCGGTAGCGCGCGATAGCGTCGAGATCGAAGCGATGCACCAGCACGCCCTCGTCGCGAGGACCGAAGCTCGCGACAAGCTCGCCCGTGTGGTCGGCGATGAAGGAGTGGCCGTAATAGCTCTGGGTCGCCCCGTCATTTTCCTCAACGCCGATGCGGTTTGCGGCAACAACCGGCACGGCGTTCGCGACCGCATGGCCTTGCATGGCGCGTTGCCATTGGAGATGCGTGTCGAGCGTGGGGTCGTACGGCTCCGAACCGATGGCCGTGGGGTAGAACAGGATCTCGGCGCCTTCGAGCACCAGCGCCCGCGCGGCTTCCGGGTACCATTGATCCCAGCAGATTCCGACGCCGATGGTGCCGGCGTCCATCGGCCAGGCCTTAAAGCCGGTGTCGCCGGGCCGGAAATAATATTTCTCCATGTAGCCCGGCCCGTCGGGGATATGGCTCTTGCGGTAGACGCCGAGGATCTCGCCGGTCGCGCCGGCGATCGCGACGCTATTGAAATAGCGCGGGCCGTCCTTCTCGAAGAAGGAGATGGGGATGACGACGCCGAGCTCCTTCGCGAGTTTTCCGAGCGCGAGCACGCAAGGGTGTTCGGCCACGGGATAGGCGGTCGCGAACCATTTCGGGTCCTGCTTGGTCGGAAAGTAGATGCCCTGGAACAGCTCGGGCGGCAGGACCACTTGCGCGTCTTTTCGCGCGGCCTCGCGAACCAAGTCCTCGACCTTGGCGATATTGGC
>DATAFR010000107.1:0-1794 GCA_036257375.1 Methyloceanibacter sp. | reverse complement strand
GCTCCCGCCTCAGCGGCGACAAGCGATGAGCCGGCGCCGCCAAAGCGAAGCCTGAAGGTCCGGCTGCTCGATGAGCTGCGGAAGTTCTTCGTCATCGTCGCCTATCTCTGGCTCGTGTTCTTCGTGCTGTTCGTCCATGAGTGGCTCGTGCTAGCTGGCCACAATATCAGTTTCCGCTTCTACGGGTTTGCCACGCTCAACGCCTTGGTGCTCGGCAAGATCATGCTCATCGCCGAGAACATGCGCTTCACCAAGCGGTTCGAACAACCAGCCGCTGATCGTCCCCATCGCCTACAAATCGATCGTGTTCGCCGTGCTGTTGTTGGTCGCCTATATCGCCGAGGAGATCGGCGTGGGAATGTTCCACGGAAAAACCGCCGCGGAGAGTTTTCCCGTGATCGGAGGCGGAGGGCCCGCAGCTTTGCTCTGCGTCACCGCGATCATGGCGGCCGCGCTCGCGCCGTTCTTTGCGTTCCGGGAGATCGCGCGGGTGGTGGGCGAGGCCGAGTTCCGCGTTCTCATGCTCGGCGCGCCGAGGGAAAAGCGGGCGGATGTGCGGGAGGATGCGCCACCCCTGGCCGCGGCGACCGGGGCAGCCTAGGCTTTTAATCGCTGCCGATCACCGCGACGGCAATGTTGGCCGAGCGCGCGGCGCTCACCTTCGCCGGCAGATCCTGGTCGTAGGCGCCGGGCGAAATCATGATGGTATCCCCGGGTTTGGCGGCCTCGACCGCGCGGCCGAGAGACCTGAAGGCGGTGCCGGGGCTGCGGCCTTCCCTCGCATCGCTTCCTATCGGATTGACGTACCAGATCATCGCATCGCGCCCATGCTGAAGGGTCGAGCGCGCAAGTTTAGGTCAAGCCGCGCGCGAGCGGTAGGAGCCAACACGAAGGGGTGAACGAGGGCGCCGCGCTTGAATCGGCGTTGCCGTTCCCCATATGCGGAGGCGGAAATCCAAAGGCTCGGCGCCCGCGGCGGGGCCGGGCCTTCTCTCTCAAAGAGGCGCCGTCAGGGCCTCGGGCAAAGTCCGGACCGGCGCGCCGCGTAGTGGAAAGGGCTTTGGCTCGCATGACGCGCATGACGCTCCTTGACGGCAGTTTCTGGGTAAGCCTCTCCGCGCCCCGCGGCTCGAACGGCGCGGCAAAGGCCGAGGCCGGCTACCCGCCCTACAATGTCGAACTCTTGGAGGGGGAGCCGGAAGCCTTGCGCATCACGCTCGCGGTGGCGGGCTTCGCTCCCGATCAACTCGAGGTGAGCACCGAGAACGGCGAGCTTTCCATCCGCGGCAAGCAGAACGAGGAGCAGCCCCGCGACTTTCTCCATCGCGGCATCGCCGCGCGGCAATTCAAGCGAAGCTTTCGCCTGGCAAGCGGGGTCGAGGTCCGCAAGGCGGAGCTTCAAAACGGCCTTCTCGTCATCGAGCTCTTCCGACCGCGCGAGGCGAAACGCGTCATGACAATTGGAGTCGCCGCCGATTGAAACCTTCGCCACATAGACTTCGTAGCTTCGCCATCCCCTCGTCACGAGGAGCAGACGTAAAGATGAACAAGTTCGAAAAAGAAGAAGACCGCCCGTTGGACGCGCCCATCAGCCGGCGCGAACTCGCCGAGCTCGGCGACGGCGAGGTGGCCTATATCAAGCAAATCGGCCCCGACGCGGCGGAGCGTCTATTCCCGGCGCTGTCGAACGCGCCGAAGGGCATCGACCTCTTTGCCGTGCTTGGCGCCGACGGCACCCCGCTTGCGCTCACCGAAAGCCGAAGCGCGGCAATCGCCAACGCGCTCGAGAACGAT
>DATAFR010000106.1:0-32076 GCA_036257375.1 Methyloceanibacter sp. | reverse complement strand
GAAAGATCAGGCCGCGAGCATCCGCTCCACCTGGTCGACCAGGTCGCGCAGATGGAAGGGCTTCGACAGGATTTTGGCGTCCTTCGGGGCATGACTGTCGGGATTGAGCGCCACCGCTGCGAAGCCGGTGATGAACATGATCTTCAGGTCGGGATCGATCTCACTCGCTTTACGCGCGAGCTCGATGCCGTCCATCTCGGGCATCACGATGTCGGTGAGAAGCAGCGTGAAGGGCTCTTCCTTCAGCCGCTCATAGGCTTCGAGCCCATTGCCAAAAGATACGACGTCGTAACCGGCCTTCTCGAGCGCCTTCACCAGGAAGCGGCGCATGTCCTCGTCGTCCTCGGCAAGGAGAATACGCTGTACGCTGCGCGCCCTTGGATCGTTCGCCTCCATCCCTCATCCCCCTACTCTCGCCTTTCGGCGTACACAAACTTGGTAAATGACTTGGAAATTATGGCTTGCCTGGGCCATTGGCCGCACTGGCCGATGCCCCCTGCAAACCCCAAATCATCGCGTCTAATTCGTCCACGCACAAGAAAGAACACGCCTAGACAGCTTCAACTCTCATTGGCAGAGTTTACAGACTCGATTCTCCTGTTTTGCCTAGGGTCGGGTTGGGTCAGGAGCGACGGCTGAAGGGATTTCCATGAGCCCAAGCGAGGCTGAAGCGATCGAAACTGAGCTCTCGCCGGCCTTCACCGTGGCACGGCCCGAAACCCTGAAAGTGCCGCTCGTTTTCAACTCGCCGCATAGCGGCCGAGTCTACCCGAAGGCCTTTCTGGCCGCATCCAGGCTGGATTCGATGGCGCTGAGGCGCTCCGAGGATGCCTATGTCGAGGAGCTGTTCGGATTCGTGACCGCGCTTGGCGCGCCGCTTCTTTATGCCCATTTCCCCCGCGCTTATCTTGACGTGAACCGGGAGCCCTACGAGCTCGATCCGGTTCTGTTCCGCGATGGCCTTCCGCATTATGCCAACACGCAATCGGTGCGAGTGGTCGGTGGGCTTGGCACTATCGCCAGAATTGTCTCCGAGTCTGACGAGATCTATCGCGAGCCGCTCCCGGTTGGCGCGGCGCTCGAGCGCATCAACCGGCTCTATACCCCCTATCATGAGACGCTGGCAGGCTTGCTCGCGGAAGCGCAACGGGAATTCGGCCTCGCCGTGCTGATCGACTGCCATTCCATGCCGTCGAATCCGATTTCCGACCAAGCTGCCGCGCGGCCCGACTTCGTCTTGGGCGACCGTTTCGGCACCTCTTGCAGCGGCGAGCTGACGCGCGTCGCTGCAAGCCAGCTCAAGGCGCAAGGCTACGCCGTCGCCCTCAATAAGCCCTATGCCGGCGGCTACATCACCGAGCACTATGGACGCCCGCACAGGTCGCAGCACGTGCTACAGATCGAAATCAACCGCGCCCTTTATATGGATGAGATGACCTTCGAGAAGTCGGCAGGCTTCGACCGCCTGCGCGGCGATCTCGAAGTCATGGTGCAGGCACTCGTTCCGGGCATCTCAGGGCTCGCCATCCCGCGCGCCGCGGCCGAATAGCCAAACCGATCCGACAAGCAGTGGATAAAAAAGGGCCGCTCGATTGAACGAACGGCCCAAGTCTAGGGAGGAAACGCCCAAGGAGGGCAGCGGTATGGCCTGGAGAGCCATGCCGCGTTGCAACAATATGTCATTGCGGCGCACAAAAAGCAAGGTTGCAATGACACTCTCGCGGCATTTCCGAAACACTGATGCATATCTGTCACGATCATTTTTGCCTGTTCTTTCGAGGGCTTGGCTCATCGCCCCGCAGGCAGGGCGCTTTGCCTTGGAAGCCTTGACTCCTAAGGCAAAACCACCTCTAGGCTTTGCCCGTGTCAGCTCTCAAGGAACTTGAATTTCAGGCCCTTCTCGGCGCCGCCCACGGCTTAGCCGACAGGGCAGGCAAGGTCATTTTGCCGCATTTCCGCACAGGGGGCGCCGTTGACCACAAAGGAGGCGATCTTTTCGATCCGGTAACCAAAGCCGACCGCGACGCCGAGAGCGCCATCCGCCAAGTGCTTGCCGAGATCTACCCGACGCACGGCATCGTCGGAGAGGAGTTCGGCGCGCAAGATGCGGATGCCGAATATTGCTGGGTCATCGATCCGATCGACGGCACGCGCGCCTTTATTCTGGGTCTTCTACTCTGGGGCACTCTGATCGGGCTGACCAGGAACGGCTCCCCCCTGATTGGGCTGATGGACCAGCCGTTCACCGGCGAACGGTTCTGGAGCGGCGAGACCGAGTCATATTTCCGTCATGCCGGCACCACCAAGCCCATACACGTGCGCTCCTGCCCCGCTCTTGGCCAGGCGCTGCTCGCCACTACCAGCACGGATTTTTTCACAACCGAGGACGAGCATCTCTGCTTCGGCGCCCTGAGCCGCGCCGTGCGCCTAAGGCGCTTCGGCGGCGACTGCTACAATTATTGCCTGCTTGCCATGGGCCATATCGACCTCGTTGTGGAGGCCGGGCTCAAGTCCTTCGACATCGTTCCACTGATCCCGATCATCGAGCGGGCGGGCGGCATCGTCACGACTTGGGAAGGTGAAGACCCGAGCGAGGGCGGCCGCATCGTTGCCGCCGGCGACACGCGCGTCCACGCCGCAGCGCTCAAAATCCTGTCGGGTTAGCTCGCCTTGCTCAAAGCAACGCCCGGCACGAAGGCGTCGAAGGCGGCCCAGAACTGCTCGCGGATCGTATCGCGCTCTTGCAATACCTCATGGCGCGAGCCTCTTAGCACGATCTGCGAGCCAGCGCGCAGACGAATGGCGAGGTCCTCGATCGCCTTGCTCTGAACGATCTGATCGTCGCTTGCCGCGAGCATCAGCACGGGCACGCGCACGCGCGGCGCGAATTTCTCGCGTCCAACCCTCTCGATCGCGTCGAGCGCCGCCTTCAACCAGCCGATCGTCGGCGCCTCGATGGCAAGCTCGGGCGCCGCCTGCAACACCGACAGATTGCGGACATAGCGCTCACGGTCCGAAGTGAGCGGATTCCCGTCGAAGGGCTGGTCTTGATTGTATTTCGTCTTGTCGCCCGGAACGGGGCGCTTGCCGAAACCGAACAGCGTCATTCCGTCGGCAACTTGCCGGCAGAGACGGTGCGACATCGGCAGCCCGGCGATCTTGACCATCGGCGCCGTCATGACCATGCGGGTGAACCAGCAGCCCCGCTTGGTCGCCGCGCTGAACAGCACCATGGACGACATGGAATGACCCAATGCGAAATAGGGCGCGGGACAATCCGGCAGCACTACGGCCTTCATGAAATGCGCGAGGTCTTCTTCATATTCGGCGAAATCGTTGATGTGACCTTTGTGCGGATTCCGCGTCAGCCGGCTCGATCCCCCCTGCCCGCGCCAGTCGAGCACAGCCACGGCAAATCCGCGCCGGCGGAGCTCGCCCACCACCTCGAAATATTTCTCGATGAACTCGGCGCGGCCGGGAAAGATGCAGACCGTGCCGCGCCGCTCGCGCAGCACCGGCTGCCAGCTGGCGAAGCGCAGCCGTAACCCCTTTCGCACTTCGATGAAGCCGGTCGACGCGCCGAGCGGGATCGGGTTCTTGGGTGTGCTGACGATATCCATCTAAGCAAGCGGCCTCTTAGCGTCGGCGCCAATTTGGAGCGCTCGAGCGCGCGCCTCTTATAGCAGCGCAAGCCGGCATCGCCACGCGCTTTGCGCGCGAGCGCATATGACCACAGAGGACCGCGGGCGAGTTGCGCGCATGTCCAGATTCTTCCTTTGCATTCAGCACGCTAGGCCTCTTGAACACAAACTTTGCCGCACCCATATTTTTTCGCGGCGCGGAGGCCATCAGGCTTCGCGCCACTCCGCCTGGCTCACGTTGCGAGCGGGCAAACATCATATCGCTTCTCAAGGAGGATGTGTCATGAGGCACTTTGATCTTACCCCACTTTATCGCTCCACCATCGGCTTCGACCGTCTCGGCTCCTTGCTCGATACGCTCACCAGCTTCGAGGGCGAGACCCCGAGCTATCCGCCCTACAATATCGAGCGGGTCGGCGAGAACGACTACCGCATCAGCATGGCGGTCGCCGGTTTCGGCGAGAGCGATTTATCCATCGACGTCAAGGAGAACACGCTCTCCATTCGCGGCGAGAAGAAGACTGAGCAGGAGGAGAGCACCCCGACTTACCTCCATCGCGGCATCGCTTCGCGGAGCTTCGAGCGCCGGTTTCAGCTTGCCGACCATGTCGTGGTGAAAGGCGCCACCCTCGAGAACGGCTTGCTGCATGTCGACCTCGTGCGCGAGCTGCCCGAGGCCATGAAGCCGCGCAGCATTCCGATCGCGACCAAGACCGACAAGGCCGAGAAGCCGAAGGTCATCGACAGCAAGGCGGCCTAACTGCTAAGTTCGCGAAATCGACGCAACAAAAAGAAGGGCGCTCGTGAGGGCGCCCTTCTCAATTTACGCAGGTGCTTGGGAGAGACCTGCTGCCCCCCTACATGCGGAACATTCGTCGGGAGCAACGGTCTGCGATCCTACCAGCCGCAACTTGCACGAGACTTAACGCCCGCGCCCTCTGATAACGCCTGGCTAATCTCTTGGGTCCGCGACCGCGCCGACGATGGCGCCGCTTTTGATGAGCCCGGCAAGATTGGCTCGAAGCTCGAAGCTCGGAGCCTCTTCAGCGGCGATTGCCGCGGCCTCGCCGAGGGCCTTGCTCTCCTTGAGCGCAAGAATGAAAGACGCGCCCCCTTCGGGCAGGCGGCGGATCTCGACCGCGAGCCGTGGTCTGATCACCAACGCATCCTCGCCGCCGTGAAACTTGGTCGGCGGCACCTCGCCCTTCTTGCTGTTGAGCTCGAAGATCGACACGATGGGATAGGACGAGCGCACCACGCCGAGAGAGGGATGCAGCTTGAGCACGGCGTCCTCCGCGTGGGGCTAGGTCCATTGTCGGCAAAGGCGCGGCATCTTCTGCGTGATAGGCCGCGTGCCAGGCCCATTCGAGCGAGGCAATGTCGGCAAGATAAGGCACCGACTCCGCCGGAGCGAAACTGGCGATGAACGCGGGAAAGCTCGCGCCGTAGCGGATGAGCACAGCGGAGCGTGGCGGTTCGCGCGCGATGTAGCTGCGCGCCATGGCGCGGAAAAACTCTTCGCCGACAAGCCGCGCGACCACGGGGAAGCGTCCAGCCAGCACGTCCATGAGGCTTGCATAGACATTATTGCGATAGACGGAGAAGCGGCGTGACGGCGCGCCACCCGCTTTGCGCGCGACCTCCACCGGCACCTTTGCTTCGGCGTCGAGCACCGCGCCGGCAAACTCCCGCTGCAAATTGGCAAGGTCGATCATGCGTGCATCGCGACGCGATTTGTGCGTCGGGCGGCTATTGCCGCATCGGCCCGCTTCGCCTCGGCGAACAGGACATTCCATGCAGGCACGTCATTGTCCCACTCGATCAATGTGGGCTTGGGCCCTGTGCGCGACAGCGCATGCGCGTAAAGCGTCCAGACCGGATCGGCCACCTCGCGCCCGTGATCGTCGATCAGAAGCGGCGAGCCGTCGTCGTCGCTATCGATCGCATGGCCGCCAAGATGGATCTCACCCACATGCTCGACCGGGAATTCGTCCAGGAAGGTCTTTGCGTCGAAGCTGTGATTGACCGCCTGGACGAACACATTGTTGACGTCGAGCAGAAGCCCGCAACCGGTCCGCCTCGCGACCTCGCGCAGGAACTCGACTTCGCTCATGCTCGCGTCCTCGAAGGCGACATAGGTCGAGGGATTTTCCAAGAGCATGCGCGTGCCCAGCCTGCCCTGCACCTCGTCGATATGCTCGCAGACGCGGGCAAGCGTCTCGTCGGTGTAAGGCAGCGGCAGAAGATCGTTGAGATAGACGCCGTCATGGCTCGACCAGGCGAGATGCTCCGAGAAGCTCGCGGGTCGATAGCGCTGCACCAGAGCCTTAAGCCGTGCGAGGTGCTCCCGGTCGAGCGGGGAACTGCCGCCAATGGAAAGCCCGACGCCGTGCAGCGACACGGGATAACGTTCGCGGATGGCTCCGAGATAATGATGCGGCGGCCCGCCCTCGCCCATGTAGTTCTCGGCATGGATCTCGAACCAGCCGATATCGGGTGAAGTCTCCAGGATCTCGCGGTAATGCTCAGGTTTCAGCCCCACTCCAGCGCTCGGCGGGAGCGTGCCGTTCACGGCCCGATCAAGACCCGGCTGCACGGCCTTAGGCGGGCGGCAGGTCGCGGTCGAGCGGCTCGAGGCTGCCCTTGCGTCCATCGGGAAGCTCCATGGTGAGGCAGGTGCCCTTCGGCACGAGCTTCCAGGAATTGCCCTGATAATCGACCTTAGAGGTACCGGCGCAACTAGTTCCCTTGCCCGCCGCGCAGTCGTTCTCGCCCGCTTTGGCCACGCCGTAGCACTTTTCGGTCTCATCCGCGGCGAGCGCGGCATCAGGTGAACCGGCAAGGCCGAGTGCGGCCGCCAGAGCATAGCCAACTGCCAGTCCCGTCGTTCTCTTCGCTTGGTCGCTCATCCGGGGAACCTCCTAGGTCGAAAATCTTTCGCGCGCCGGAACTCTTGCCGGTGCGCTTGGTTAGGCGGTGAGTAGGCCCGGGGTCTTAGCTCCACGTCAAATCACACTGACGCCAGCTTGGAGGGGAACGGGATGCTCGAATCCCGCTTGTGCACGTGTTGGAAATCTGTCATTTTGAGGGCGAATAGGACAGGCTTGCTGACCTTTGTCCCGAGGGGCTAGATAAAGGCGCAAGCCTCCTAAAGGGCTGGGTCTTCGCTGTCAGCCGCTCCGCGCATCCAGCTGGTGAAGGTCCGGTCTCAGTGGCCAAGGCTGTTCTGGCCCCTTCTCGCTCGGGGCGCGAGGCGTGGCCGAGGTTTCATGTGACGATGGCATCTGGTGGGTCGTTTTCGCGTTCCGCAAGCTCGGCGTGGCCTTCGCCTCCGCCCGCGCAAGGACTCTATGATCCGAAGCGCGAGCATGACGCTTGCGGCGTGGGCTTTGTGGCCGACCTCAGGGGCAGGTCCAGCCATAAAATCATCCAGCACGGCCTCCAGATCCTGGAGAACCTGACGCATCGCGGCGCGACGGGTGCGGACCCGCTCGCCGGCGACGGCGCAGGCATCCTGGTGCAAATCCCGCACGCTTTCCTCAAGGACGTCACGGCGCCGCTTGGGATCAAGTTGCCCGAGCCCGGCCACTACGCCGTCGGCCACATGTTCATGCCGCGCAATCGCGCCCAGCGCATTTATTGCGAATCTGTGGTCGCGCGCGTGGTCGAGGCGGAAGGGCTTAAGCTTCTCGGCTGGCGCGACGTGCCGTCCAACAATTCCTGCCTCTCGGCGCCGGTGATCGAGACGGAGCCGGTGCACCGGCAGGTTTTCATCGGCCGCGGCGCCGACGTCGAGGACGATACCGATTTCGAGCGTAGGCTCTACGTTCTGCGCAAGGTGATCTCAAACACCATCAACGGCGACACCGGCGGCCGCGACATCGGCTTCTACACCGTATCGCTCTCCTGCCGCACGCTGGTCTACAAGGGCATGTTCCTCGCCTATCAGCTTGGCGCCTATTACCCCGACCTGCATCATCCGCTGTTTGCCTCAGCGCTTGCGCTCGTGCATCAGCGCTTTTCGACCAACACCTTTCCGTCCTGGAAGCTCGCACACCCCTACCGCATGGTCGCCCATAACGGCGAGATCAACACGCTGCGCGGCAATCTGAACTGGATGGCGGCGCGGCAGGCGAGCGTCTCCTCACCGCTGTTCGGCCCCGACATCGCCAAGCTCTGGCCGATCTCCTATGAGGGCCAGTCAGACACCGCCTGTTTCGATAACGCGCTCGAGTTTCTGGTGCAGGGCGGCTACAGCCTCGCGCACGCGGCGATGATGCTGATCCCCGAGGCCTGGGCCGGCAATCCGCTAATGGATGCAAGGCGCCGCGCCTTCTATGAGTATCACGCCTGCCTCATGGAACCGTGGGACGGCCCCGCGGCAATGGCTTTTACCGACGGCAGGCAGATCGGCGCCACGCTCGACCGCAACGGCTTGCGACCCGCGCGTTACCTCGTCACCAATGACGGCCTCGTCATCATGGCGTCCGAGACCGGCGTGCTGCCGATCGCAGAAGAGAGCATCATCGAGAAGTGGCGGCTACAACCCGGCAAGATGCTGCTCATCGACCTCGAGAAGGGATGCATCGTCTCCGACGAGGAGATCAAGGCCGAGCTCGCCTCGGCGCACCCCTACCAGCAATGGCTCGACCGTACGCAGATTCGCGTGCACGAGCTGCCCGGCGGGGCCGCGCCAACACCGCGCACCAATGTAAGCCTGCTCGATCGCCAGCAGGCCTTCGGCTACACGCAGGAGAGCATCAAGTTCCTGATGCTGCCGATGGCCGAGTCCGGCCAGGAGGCCGTCGGCTCCATGGGGACAGACACGCCGATCTCGGCGCTCTCCTCCAAGCCGAAGCTGCTGCACACCTATTTCAAGCAAAACTTCGCCCAAGTGACGAACCCGCCGATCGACCCGATCCGCGAAGAGCTCGTCATGTCGCTCGTGACCTTTATCGGGCCGCGGCCGAACCTGCTCGACCTGGAGGGCACGTCCAAACAGAAGCGGCTAGAGGCTGCCCACCCGATCCTGACCAACGACAATCTCGAGCGCATCCGCGGCATCGGCGAGGTCGCCGACAACCAATTCCGCACCATCACGCTCGACATCACCTATAGCGCCGATCAGGGCGCTGACGGCATGGGCAAGGCGCTCGAGAAGCTTTGCAAGCGCGCCGAAGAGGCCGTCCGCGCGGGCGAGAACATCATCGTCCTGTCGGACCGCGCGACCGGACCCGATCGCATCCCGATCCCCTCGCTGCTCGCGACATCGGCGGTGCATCATCATCTGATCCGCTGCGGACTTCGGACCTCTGTCGGCCTCGTGGTCGAGACGGGAGAGGCGCACGAGGTGCATCAATTCGCGACGCTTGCCGGCTATGGCGCCGAGGCGATCAATCCATACCTCGCCTTCGAGACCATCGAGGCGATGCTGCCCGAGCTGGACGAGGAGCTGACCGCAGAGGAAGCGATCAAACGGTATATCAAGGCGACCGACAAGGGCCTGCTCAAGGTCATGTCGAAAATGGGCATTTCGACCTATCAGTCCTATTGCGGCGCGCAGATTTTCGACGCTGTGGGGCTGAGGAGCGACTTCGTCGCCAAATATTTCACCGGCACCAACAGCCAGGTCGAGGGCGTGGGACTCGGTGAGATCGCGCGCGAGACGGTCGAGCGGCATCACCTCGCCTTCTCCGATGCGCCGGTCTTGCGCGAATCTTTGGAAGTTGGCGGCGAGTATGCCTATCGCGTGCGCGGCGAGGCGCATATGTGGCGCCCGCAAGTTGTCGCCGATCTGCAACATGCCGTGCGCGGCAACCTGCCGGAGAAATACCGCTCCTACGCCAAGCAGATCAACGAGCAGACCGAGCAGCTGCTCACGCTGCGCGGCATGTTCCGTATCAAGACCGCCGAGGAGATCGGCCGCACGCCCATTCCGCTGGAGGAGGTCGAGCCCGCCAAGGAGATCGTCAAGCGCTTCTCCACCGGCGCCATGTCGTTCGGCTCGATCAGCCGCGAAGCGCATACCACGCTCGCCATTGCCATGAACCGCATCGGCGGCAAGTCCAACACAGGCGAAGGCGGCGAGGAATCCGACCGCTACAAGCCGCTGCCGAACGGCGATTCGATGCGCTCGAAGATCAAGCAGGTAGCTTCGGGCCGCTTCGGCGCGACGACCGAATATCTCGTCAACGCCGACATGATGCAGATCAAGATGGCGCAAGGAGCCAAGCCCGGCGAGGGCGGCCAGCTCCCTGGCCACAAGGTCGATGCCGTGATCGCCAAGGTGCGCCATTCGACGCCCGGCGTCGGTCTCATCTCACCGCCGCCGCATCACGATATCTATTCGATCGAGGATCTGGCCCAGCTGATCTACGACCTGAAGAACGTCAACCCGGCCGCGGACGTCAGCGTCAAGCTCGTGAGCGAGGTCGGCGTCGGCACGGTCGCGGCCGGCGTATCAAAGGCGCGCTCCGACCACGTCACCATCGCGGGCTTCGAGGGCGGCACGGGCGCCTCCCCGCTCACCTCGATCAAGCACGCCGGCAGCCCTTGGGAGATCGGCCTCGCCGAAACCCAGCAGACCCTCGTGCTCAATCGACTGCGTGGCCGCATCGCCGTGCAGGTCGATGGCGGCGTGCGCACCGGCCGCGACGTGGTGGTTGGCGCCCTGCTCGGTGCCGACGAATTCGGCTTCGCCACGGCGCCTTTGATCGCCGCGGGCTGCATCATGATGCGCAAATGCCATCTCAACACCTGCCCGGTGGGCGTCGCCACGCAAGATCCCGTCTTGCGCGCACGGTTCCAGGGCAAGCCCGAGGACGTCATCAATTTCTTCTTCTTCGTCGCCGAGGAGGTGCGCGAATACATGGCCGCGCTCGGCTTCCGCACCTTTGCCGAGATGATCGGTCAGACCGAGGTTCTGGATAAGAGCCAGGCGATCGACCATTGGAAGGCCAAGGGCCTCGATTTTACCCGCCTCTTCCACAAGCCGGAGGTTCCGCCCGAGGTCGCCATCTACAACTCCGAGCGGCAGGACCATGGCCTGGACAAGGTGCTCGACCGCAAGCTGATCGAGCTTGCCCGCGAGGCGATCGAGGAGAAGAAGCCGGTCAAGATCGACCTGCCGATCAAGAACCTGAACCGCACCGCCGGCGCCATGCTGTCGGGCGAGATCGCCAAGCGTTACGGCCACGCCGGCCTGCCCGAGGACACCATCTGGGTGAGCTTCCGGGGTTCCGCCGGGCAGAGCTTCGGCGCCTGGCTCGCGCATGGCGTGACGCTCGACCTCGTCGGCGAAGGCAACGACTATGTCGGCAAAGGCCTGTCGGGCGGCCGCATCATCGTCCGTCCGCCTGAGAATTCGGGCATCGTGCCGGAGAAGTCGATCATCGTCGGCAACACCGTGCTGTATGGCGCCATCTCCGGCGAGTGCTATTTCCGCGGCATCGCGGGCGAGCGCTTCGCCGTGCGCAACTCAGGCGCCATCGCCGTGGTCGAAGGCACCGGCGACCATGGCTGCGAATATATGACCGGCGGCGTCGTGGTGGTGATTGGCCCGACGGGCCGGAATTTCGCCGCCGGAATGTCGGGCGGTATCGCTTATGTGCTCGACGAAGAGGGGGACTTCGAGCGGCGCTGCAACCTTGCCATGGTCGATCTCGAGCCTGTGCCCAGCGAGAACCATGTCATGGAGCTGAGCCGCCATCAGACCGGCGACCTCGAGAGCCATGGCCTTGTCGACGTGACCGACATGACCCGCTTCGACGAGGAGCGGCTGCATCAGCTGATCGAGAATCATCTCCACTACACGGGCTCGGCACGCGCCAAGCACATCCTCGACAATTGGGCGGACCATCTGCCGAAATTCGTCAAGGTGATGCCGGTCGAATATCGCCGGGCCTTGGAGGAGATGGCGCGCCAACAGGCTGTCGACAAAGCCGGCCTCGGCGAGATCGAGATCGGGCTCCGCGGCAACGGCAAGTAATCATCAACGCTGAGGAGCCAAGATGACCTGGGAATCGCGCCAGGCTGCAATTTTGCCGCGAGGATGGGCAGCGCTTGACGCAGCCCGCCGGACATTGACTACTGATTGGCCGATTGTTTGTTTGGCCATGGGCCGAAGAGCATGACGTTAATGGGCAAGATCACGGGCTTTCTCGAGATCGAACGCGAGGACCGGACCTACGAGCCGGCCTCCGACCGCATCCGCCATTACCGCGAATTCGTCATCCCGCCGAGCGAGGCCGAGATCGGCCGCCAGGCCGCGCGCTGCATGGATTGCGGCATCCCCTATTGCCACACCGGCTGCCCTGTGAACAACCAGATCCCCGACTGGAACGATCTCGTCTACCACTCCGATTGGGAAGTGGCGGCGCAGAACCTGCACTCGACCAACAACTTCCCCGAGGTGACCGGCCGCGTCTGCCCTGCGCCCTGCGAGGCCGCCTGCACGCTCAACATCATCGACGTTCCGGTCACCATCAAATCCATCGAATGCGCGATCGCCGACAAGGCCTTCGACGAGGGCTGGGTGCGGCCCTTGCCGCCCGAGGTCAAGACCGGCAAGCCGGTGGCAATCGTAGGCTCAGGCCCGGCGGGATTGGCGGCGGCGCAGCAGCTTGCTCGTGCCGGCCACGACGTGCATGTCTATGAGAAGAATGCCTATCCCGGCGGCCTGCTCCGCTACGGCATCCCCGACTTCAAGATGGAGAAATATATCGTCGAGCGCCGCGTGAAGCAGATGGAGGCGGAGGGCGTCACTTTCCATTGCAACGTCCATGTCGGCCGCGATCTTTCCATCAGGAAGCTCGAGCGCGACCATGATGCGGTGCTGCTCGCCGGCGGCGCCGAGCAGCCGCGCGACCTCGCCGTGCCGGGCCGCGAGCTTGACGGGATCCACTTCGCCATGAACTTCCTGCCGCAGCAGAACCGCCGCGTCTCCGGCGAGCCCTTGGGCGACGTCGAGCCGATCCTGGCCGGCGGCAAGCAAGTCGTGGTGATCGGAGGCGGCGATACCGGCTCGGACTGCATCGGCACGTCCTTCCGCCAAGGCGCCGTGTCGGTGACGCAGCTCGAAATCCTGCCCCAGCCGCCGGAGAAGGAGAACAAGGCGCTCACCTGGCCCAACTGGCCGCTCAAGCTTCGCACTTCGTCGAGCCAGGCCGAAGGTGCCGCCCGCGACTTCGCCGTCGCCACCACCCGATTTGTCGGCTCCAACGGCAACGTGGAGCAGCTCGAATGCGTCCGCCTCGACGGCCAGATGAAGCCGATGCCCGGCACCGAGTTCCAGATTCCGGCCGACCTCGTGCTGCTCGCCATGGGCTTCCTGCATCCTGTGCAGGAGGGCATGATCAAGGACTTACGGCTCGACCTCGACTCGCGCGGCAATGTGAAGGCGAACGAGCTCGACTACCATACGTCGCGCTCCAAGATTTTCGCCGCCGGCGACATGCGCCGCGGCCAATCGCTCGTAGTGTGGGCCATCCGCGAGGGGCGCCAAGCGGCGCACGCCATCGACAAATTCCTGATGGGAAAAACCGCGCTGCCGCGCTAGCGCCCCTGCAGCGCTCAGCCGGGAGGCCAGGCGAAATCGTCGGCCCTGCCCGCCTTGGGCTCCAACTGCTCGCCCTTGATGAGAACCTTGTAATAGGGCCGCTGCGACAGAGGCAGCCGGGGCTTGGACGAGGCGAGCGATAGATCGGTCAACGAGGAGATGGTGGCGACCGCGGTCAAGCCGGTGTTGAGCTCGCTCGTGATCATCTCCGCCTCCGGCATTGACGAGGCGGTGCCCTGCGGCGTGAGCCCTTGCGCCGCCTGGAGCGATTGGTCGATCGCCGGCCGCACCAAGCTCACATCGCCCACATTGCTCTGCTGAAGTTGCGGCGGCTGATCGCCCTGGACCTGCTCGCCTTGTGGCGCCTCGGGCGATGCGGGGGCGGCGGCGTTGGGATCGGCGGCAGCCACCTCTTGCGGCTCGGGCGGAGGCGCTCCCGGCTGAGGCGGATCGGACCGGCCCGGTACCACCTCGCGTCCCATGACCTTGGCCTGCTCTTCCTCATTGCCCGCGAGCGGGATATTCCGCTCGAGCTTGGCGAGGCTCAAATCGCGGCGGAGGTCTTTCTCCACGAAATGGGCGAGCTTGAGATAGCCGCGCATGGTGAAATGAATCCCATCATCCGCCCTGAGCCGCTTGACCTGTCCGGTCATGTCGGGTCCGTAGGCGCTGTAGCGGCCACCTTCGTCGGTGAAGCCGTTCCATGTGTCGATGAATTTGGCACCGTTGATGAAGGCCTTCTCGCGATAAGCCTGGTTCAACGCCTCGGCGTCGCTGTTCTGGCCCGGGCTGCGCATGATCGGAAGGCCGACCCAATAGACGGCGACATTTGCCGCCCTGAGCTTCTTGATGAAGGCTTCGACCCGCTGGCCATAGACCTCATGCCAGCCTTCGCTGCCGACCTTCAGCCATTCCTTGCCGCTCTTGATCGCCTGGGCGTCGTTGGCACCGAACATGATGATGGCGATCTGGTAGGTCTCGCTCTTGAGCAGATCGCCGGCCCCCTTGCTCCAGTCGTAGGAGTCGGGACGCGCGAATCCGGTCGATGGTTTGGCGCGGTTTATGAACTCGAGCGTGGCGTCGCCCTCGAAGGCACGATAAAGGCCCGACCACAGCCCATCGCCGAGCGAATCTCCGAGCACGACGACGCGATAGCGATCGCCGGTCGGAAAGGGATTGATGTAGCTGCGCTGGATGGGGGGCGTGCCCTGCTGCGCCAGCGCGGGCGCGAGCCAAGCAAGCAGGAGGACCAAGAAGACGGCCGCCCCTAAGGCCATCTCGGCGAGCCGCCGAGCAGAGTCGCCTGAGCCATATCCTGACGCGCTGGCCAGCATGATCGTCCGGACCCTAACCGGGCTTCGCCCTTGTCTACCCCTCTGCGGAATACTGGTAGTCCCTTCCGGCTGAAACGCCAAGTCCCTGGGAATCATTGCTGCCCGGTATCGGCCGGTTGCTGCTCAGTCGCGCCGGTCGGCTGCTCGGCCGCTTCCGCCGGTGGAATCTCTGCCGCTCCTGCCGGTTCTTGTTCGACAACGGTCGCCTTGGGTGGCTCGCTGCGCAGCATCTTGAGAAGAGTGAGGCTCGGGAACCCATCGACCCCCATTCCCTTCGAGCGCTGATAGGTCTTGACCGCCTCGAGCGTCACCGGACCGATCACTCCGTCGGGTTCTCCTGTCATCAGGCCTTGTGCAATGAGAAGCCTCTGGAACTCCATGCGCTGCTCGAGCGAAAGATGCGTCTCATCGGTCGGCCAAGGGTGCACGAAGCGTCCTGCCCCTCTGATCCGGTCGGCAAGGTGACCCACGGCGAGCGCGTAGGACTTCGCCACGTTGTAGCGGAGGATCGAGCGGAAATTGTTGAGCACGAGGAAGGAGGGGCCGCGCGTCCCCTCCGGTGCGAACAGTGAAGCCTTGTCGGTTAGCCGTGGATACGGCTCGCCATTCACCCGCACAACGCCAATCCTCTGCCAATCGCCGAGCGTCTTCAGCGTATTCTCGCCGACACGCTTGGGATCGAAGCCCTTGGGCGGCGCGACTTCATAGCCCCAGGTTTCTCCTTTGCGCCACCCGGATACTTTTAGATAGCTCGCGGTCGAAGCGAGGGCGTCGGGAATATTGCCCCAGATATCGCGCTTTCCGTCGCCGTCCTGGTCCACGGCATAGGCACTGTAAGTGGTCGGAATGAACTGGGTATGGCCCATGGCTCCCGCCCATGAGCCGTTCATAGCCTCGAGGCTGATATCGCCGCGCTGCAGAATCTTGAGCGCCGAGACGAGCTGAGGTCTGGCGAATTTCGCCTTGGTGCCCGTGCAGATAAGCGTGGCGAGCGAGCGGATCACGTTCTTGTCGCCGGGCTGCACGCCGTAATTCGATTCGACGCCCCAAATGGCAACGATGATATGCCGGTCGACGCCGTAGCGTGTCTCGAGCGAGCCGAGCAGCGCCTGATTCTCGGCAAGCTTCAGTTTGCCCGTCTCCACGCGCTTATCCGAAACGGCGCGGTCGATATATTCGCCGATCGGCTTGACATATTCGGGCTGGAAATTGGCTTGCTCGATCACTTCGGGATCGATGCTGAAGCTTTGAAAGGCGCGATCGAACGTTGCGCGCGTGACGCCGGCACCCTTGGCGGAAGGCCATAGGCCCTCGACGCAAGCCTGAACCTTGTCGGCGGCAGCGACGGCCGGAAACCCCAAGACCAGGAGCGCGGCCGAGGCGGCATTGAAGATCAATGACTTAGAAGTGTGGGCGATTCGCATTCGGCGACCTTAACAAGGGTGACGGGCAAAACCTAGGCAGGCCGCGGGCCGTTTCTCGGGCCATGCTACTGGGCCGCGGCCGCGCTTGCCTGCTTGAGCACGGCGTCGACCACTGCCTTGCTCGGATAGCAGGTGAGCGGCAGGCCGAGCTTCTGCTCCTCGATCCCGATCGTGCGGCGCGTCTTGAAGCCGGCAAGCCCGTCCACCTTCCCCACGTCATGTCCCTTCGCCACCAGCGCTTCCTGGAAGCGTTGAATGCGGTCGCGCGGCAGACGCTCGACCGGCTGCCATTCTCCCACGAACGCAATCGGCGCATTGGCGGCGATCATGTCGGCCACGTGGCCGACGAAAATCGCGTAAACATCCGAGTTGTTATAGAGCTTGAGCACCGAGAAATTGTTGGTGGCGAGAAAGGCGGGCCCTTTGAGCCCCGCGGGAAGCACGAGGAAGGCGGAATCGCCGAGCTTGTCTTCCGGGAATGGCCGTTCCTTCACCCGCGCGACGCCGAGCTTGATCCATTCGGAAATCGGACGCGCTTTGTCGGGACCTTGCTGCGTGCAATCGAAGTCCTCGGGCAGCGTGATCTCATAGCCCCAGGTTTGTCCGCCGTCCCAACCTTGGCTGTGCAGCGAATTCCCGGTCGAGCCGAGTGCGTCTGGAACCGAGTTCCAAATGTCGCGCCGTCCATCGCCGTCGAAATCGACCGCGTATTTTTCGAAGTCCGACGGCAGGAACTGGGTGTAGCCCATGGCGCCCGCCCATGAGCTCCGCATCTCGGCACGCGTCGCATGGCCCTCCTGGATGATCTTCAGCGCCGCGATGACTTCCTTCCGGAACACCTCAGGCCGCCGCCCCATGAAGCCTTGCGTGGCGATGGCCGACAGCGCGTCAAACGGGAGATCCGCCTTGCCGAAGCCCGTTTCCCGGCCCCAAATCGCCAGCACGACGCTGGCCGGCACGCCATATTGCTTCTGCATGGCCGCGAGTTGCTGCGACCACTGTCCCATCTTTCCGCGCCCCGTGGCGGCGAGAACGTTGAGCGTGTTCTTGTTGAAGTAGTTCGCCGGGATGTCGAATTCGGGCTGATGGATGGGCTTGGGCGCGAGCGCTTTCGGCAGAGGCTGACCGCCGGGCACCGCGGGATTCGGCAGGACGAGGTGAGGCAGCGTCCAATTGAGCTTCAGCCCTTTGGTATTCGAGTCGAAGACCTTGCGCGAGACGCCTGCCGCTTCCGCGTCTGGCCACAGCGCTTGCAGCCAGGCGGCGAAGGCCTTTTCCACCTCGCGCTTATAGACTGCGACCTCGTCCTCGGCGCCTTGGGCCGAGGACGGACGCGGTGCGGCGAGCGCGAGCGCTGCCACTATCAAGGCTAAAGCGATTTTCCCGAGCGCTGCCGGCATCCTACCGCACCATCCCCTCGCGACCCGACGATTCGGGGCATCCCGCTCCGATTCTGGGGGTCGCTTTAAGGCAGGGCAAAGGCAAAATGGCGGGGAGTTACGACGCGGCGCGGTATTCGATCAGGTGCTTTTCCCAGTCAAGCGCGTGGCCGACGATCGTATCGAGGTCGTTGAGCTTGGCCTGCCAGCCGAGCACGTTGCTGATGCGATCGGCCTTGGCGACGAGCGCTGCGGGATCGCCTTCGCGGCGCTGCACCATGCGCACGGGAAAATCACTCTGCGAAACGCGCTTCACCGAGCCGATCACGTCGAGCACCGAGAAGCCGCTGCCATAGCCGCAATTCAACACTTCGCTTTTGCCGCCGGCGCGCAGATAGCGAAGCGCATCGAGATGCGCGCGAACGAGATCGGTGACATGGATATAGTCGCGGATGCAGGTGCCGTCCGCGGTCGGATAGTCGGTGCCAAAGACTTCAAGATGGGGCCTCTCGCCGAGCGCGGTTTCGCACGCGACCTTGATGAGATGCGTGGCGCGCGCCGTCGACTGCCCGCTGCGTCCGAGCGGATCGGCGCCAGCGACGTTGAAATAGCGCAAGGCCACATAGCGAAGCGCATGCGCGCGCGCCGTGTCGCGCAGCATGATCTCGGTCATCAACTTTGAGGTGCCGTAGGGCGAGATCGGCTCGAGCACGGCGTTCTCGGCGACCGGGTTTTCCCTCGGCATGCCGTAGACCGCCGCCGTGGAGGAGAAGATGAAATACGGCACCTCGGCCTCTACTGCAGAGGCGATCAGCGAGCGCGATTTGCAGGTATTGTTGAGATAATAGGCGAGCGGATTTGCAATCGACTCCGGCACCACGATCGAGCCCGCGAAATGGATGATGGCGTCGATCGCATTACCCGTCAGCAGCCGGCGCAGCAGCGCCGCATCGCCGACATCGCCTTCCACGAACTTGGCAGCGTCCGGCACCGCCCAACGGAAGCCGGTCGACAGATTGTCGAGCACGACCACGTCCTCGCCTGCATCGAGCAGTTCGAGAACCATATGGCTGCCGATGAAGCCGGCGCCGCCCGTAACAAGGACAGTCATGCGATCAACCTACCACGCGGCCATTTGCAATTCCCTGCTTGCTATCGGATAGAGGTTGAAGGACTTCTAACCCGGGCTTAAGACCGCGCCCCGGATCTTAACGAGGACCAGAATGTCTGCTCGCGTGCGCAAGGCCGTGTTCCCCGTAGCCGGGCTCGGCACTCGCTTTCTTCCCGCCACCAAAGCCATGCCCAAGGAGATGCTGACGGTGGTCGACCGGCCGCTGATCCAGCACGTGGTCGACGAGGCGCGGGAGGCCGGGATCGAGCATTTCATCTTCGTCACCGGCCGCAACAAGGGCGTGATCGAGGACCATTTCGACCGCCAATTCGAGCTCGAGGCGGTGTTGGCCGAGCGCGGCAAGACAACCGAGCTTGCGACCCTCAACAGTGATCTCCCCGGGCCGGGAAGCACGAGCTTCACGCGCCAGCAGGAACCTCTCGGCTTGGGACACGCCGTCTGGTGCGCGCGCGATCTGGTCGGCAACGAGCCATTCGCGCTGCTCCTTCCCGACGTGCTGGTACAGACTGACGGCAAAGGTTGTCTCGCGCAGATGCTCGATGCCTATTCCACCCATGGCGGCAACATCATCGCGGTGGAGCCCGTGCCCGAGGATCAAACCAAGAATTACGGCGTGGTCAGCCTCGCCGGTAAGAACAACGGCAGCATCCTTCCCATCGACGGCATGGTGGAGAAGCCTAAGCCAGGAACCGCGCCGTCGAACCTCACCATCCTCGGCCGCTACATCCTGCAGCCTGAGATCTTCGATATTCTCTCCGCGCAGGAGAAAGGCGCCGGCGGCGAGATCCAGCTCACCGACGCCATGCTCGCGCTGCTGAAGCGCCAACCCTTCTATGCGGTGAAATATCAAGGACGCACCTTCGACTGCGGCTCGAAGGTTGGCTTCCTTACCGCCAATGTCGCTTACGCGCTCGCCCGCCCCGATATCGCCGAGACGTTCAAGGCCGAGATCAAAAAGCTGCTATAGGCGTTTAACCCGTCCAGCGCGCGACCAATGTCGCGTGCGTGGCGCTGGAAGAGCTTGCACGGTCGCACCTACCCCCGAGATGGGTACCTCTAGCAGGCTCCAATTTCGGCTGAGATCTGATGCACGATCGGATGAGCTCCCATAGCGCGGTGAATGAAATGTCGCGATTGGCTTCCATCCTTGTCGGCGTCACCAGCGCCGCGGTCTTTGTGCTTTCGGTAGCCGCATCGTTTGCCGCCGAGGACAATCCCTCCATCGAGCAACTGCTGAAGTCCGGCTGGCAGATTGCCGGATACAGCCAGGCGTTCGATAACCGATCGACGTTCATCCTCTTCCGCAACTCGGACCTTGCTTATCTGGTGCAATGCCGCGTCGGCTATGACGTGACCCGCACGCCAAGCACTTACTCAATTTGCTACAAACTGCAATGAACCCCGGCAAGGTTCGTCGATCGCGGACCGGTCATCCATCATCGCGTGTATAATCGTTGCGCCTATTGGACGTGACCGCAGGGGAGAGGCTATGCGCGCGGCGATATTGACGATGTTGCTTGGCCTGCTCTTTTTGCGTTCCGCATACGCGGCCGAAAGCGTGACCGGCACGTACACGATGAGGAACGGTGAAGTGCTTGTGCAGCAGACGGCGGACGATCAGATCAAATTCTCGCTCAACGCGACATACGAGACCAATGTCGGCGAGGTATCGGGCGAGGCGCCGCTCAAGGCAAATGCCGCCAGCTATTCCGATCGGGACATCGACTGCGCCCTCACCTTCAAGTTCGCGCCCGGCAAGCTCGTGATTGCTCAGGACGGCACCTGCGGAATGGGCCTCAACGTTTCTGGCTCCGGCACCTACAATCGCGTAAGCACCGCAGCGCCGAAATTCGACGACTGAAGCTGAGCGGAAGAAGCGAGACCAAGGCTCGTTGTCAAAGCATCTACGCGGCGTTAAGTTGGCCGTCGCGGAGGCTAGCGACATGCGGTGCGTCTTGCGTCCCGCCTTCCTGCCCAATGAGGGGTCGAGCCCGACCGTCTCGGACTCATCCCTTCCTCTATTCCCCATCCCCTTCAGTCGGACGTCTGACACGAACGGAACGCAGATCCTGGTTCGGTCGTGAGACGTCATATCGAGCAAGGAGGTTTGCCATGGCGAATAAGCAAAACTTCAAACCGGACGAGTGGACCAAGATCTTGGAGAGCACGATGCTGGCCGGAATGGCGGTTTCGGCGGCGGAGCCGAGCGGCCTATGGGGAGCGCTCAAAGAGGCGTTCGCCAGCAGCTCCGCCCTCGCTGCGGCGAAGTCGAATGCGGGATCGAACGAACTCGTCAAGGCGGTCGTCGCCGATTTCGAAACGAAGGAGGGGCGCGCCGCCGTTCAGGAAGCGCTTCGCAAGCACCTCGCCGGCGCCACCAAGCCTGCCGACGCCGTGCAACGCTCGCTCGAAAATCTGAGGGAGGTGTCGGCCATCCTCAACACCAAGGCGCCACAAGAAGCGCCCGCGTTCAAGGCTTGGCTAAAGACCATCAGCCAGAACGTGGCCGAGGCCTCCTCGGAGGGCGGCTTCCTCGGTATCGGCGGCGTGCAAGTGAGCGACGCCGAGAAGGCGACTCTCGCCGACATCTCGAAGGCTCTCGGCACGAGGGCCTAAGCGCCGCGCACCATCGGGGAGAGCCCGCTCTGCGGGATTCTCCCCGAACTAATGCCGGATGATGTCGCCGTTAAGCAGGAATCCTTCGATCGGAGAGAAGCTCTGCTCGATCGATTGCTGTTGCCCCCAGCCGACGCTCATCTCGCCGGTGAGCTTTCCGGTCAGCTGGAACGTCATGCCTGACAGCAGGACATAGCCCGATGAGCCGCGCCGCAAACCCGCGGAACTCACCGGCTGCTTGTAATCGCTCGTTGATGGAGCCTTCAACGAAGACTCCTGTCCTCGAAGACAGCTCGTAGGTACCTCTGAGCTTCAGCTCGTCCTCGCGATAGTCCTGATATCGACGAAGGGCACCGCGTCCTCGCCAAACAGATCGGGGTCGATTGCCGGCTCGTCGTCGTAGTCGTATTCGGCCACCGTTCCCTCAAGCTTCAGCGTCAGGCGGTTGAAGGTATGGTCGACGCCGGCTGTGAGGTGCTCCTCGTTCAGATCGATCTGGTTGCCGGCGATGTCCGTCAGGCTGATCGAGTTGCGGCCGGCTTGTGTCAGCGATTTCTCGGCTTCGAGCTCGAGATGGGTGCGCCTGGTCACGTCGAGGCGCCCCTCGATGATTGCCTGGTAGATGCGGTCGTCCTCGACGGAAAAATCGCGATACCAGCTTCGGTCGGCGGTGAACTGCGCGCTGAAGAAGTGCCGGCTCCAATTCGACTCGAGCCTGATGTCGGGAGCGATCTCGAAGGCCGCATCGGAATGCGTGTCGTTGCGCGTAGCGAGCACGTTGTCGGTGAGGATGGTGCCGATCTCGGCCTCGGTGAACAAAAGGAAGCTGCCGAGCCGCATGCCGATCGGCACGTAAGGATCGAGATCGTGTCGCTGCGGCGGCAGCGCTCTGTGCCGCGAAGAGTCGAAATCGGTCCCTGGCACCTGCTGGCTGGTCTCGCCTGCCTCCGTGGTGATGCCGAGCTCTGGAACGCGAGGAGCGGGCTCCGGCTCCTCATCGCCGATTCCGCCAAGCGGCGGTAGAGGCGCAGTCGGCGCCGCCTCGTCGCCAAGGCCGCCAAGCGGAGCTGCCGAGGCGGCGATATCCTCCTCGCTCGATTTCAGACTGTCGATTGGCTCTTCCGACTGTGCGACCGCCTTCCAAGCGCCGATCGCCTCGGACCCCTCGGACAGGGGGCGTGAGGTGCCATTCCCCGCCTCTTGTGCGAGGGTCCGTGCCTGGACGGCAAAAAGCATGGCGAGAGCGAGAGCGCCCGCTGCGCTTATGATGTGGCGACGCGGCAAGGACGCAACCTCGATCGATACCCTAGGCGGACACCCCGAAAAACAGGGCGCCGCCAACGGATCGTTGATCGAAAAAGCCTAGGGGCACTAGAGTTAACGGGGCGTTTAGCCCTGCCCCGAAACGGGGCAGTCTGGTCCTTACCGGGCTCAAATCCGTGCTAAACTCACGGGCTCAAGACGGGGGAACACGAGCATGCCGGTCGGCTTGAAGCGGGACTTTTCGCTGCTCGACAACTGCAGCGAAGCGATTGCCTCTGCCACACGCACCCTGCAATTCGAGGCCGAAGGCCTAAATGCGCTCAAAGGAGCGCTGTCGAACTCCCTCGGCGAAAGCTTCGCCGGGGCAATCGCCCTGATGCGCGCCTGTCACGGCCGCATTGTCGTGACCGGCATGGGCAAGAGCGGTCACGTCGGGCTGAAAGTCGCCGCCACCCTCTCCTCGACCGGCACTCCCGCGTTCTTCGTGCATCCGAGCGAGGCGAGCCACGGCGATCTCGGCATGATCACCAAGCAGGACGTGATCCTCGCCTTCTCCTGGTCGGGCGAGACCGTGGAGCTCGGCAACATCGTCTCCTATTCGCGTCGCTTCGCCGTGCCGCTGATCGCGGTGACCTCCAACCCCGGCTCGACGCTTGCCGAAGCCGCCGACTTGGTGCTGGCGCTGCCGCAGGCGAAGGAGGCCTGCCCGCATGGGCTGGCGCCGACCACCTCGACCGTCATGCAGCTAGCGCTCGGCGACTGTCTCGCCATGGCGTTGCTCGACAGCAAGGGCTTCACCGCGCGCGACTTCAAGACGCTGCATCCCGGCGGCCAGCTCGGCGCGCGCCTGAAGTTCGTCAGCGACTTGATGCATAACGGCGACCGCCTGCCGCTCGCCCCCGCCAACCAAGTGATGGCGGAAGCCATCGTCACCATGACCGAGAAGGCGCTCGGATGCCTCGGCGTCATCGATGAGAACGGTTATCTCAAGGGGATCATCACCGACGGTGATCTCCGCCGGCATATGGGCGATGGCCTGCTTGCCCGGCTCGCGCACGAAATCATGACGCCGGCGCCGAAGACCGTGACGCCCGACCTTCTCGCCAGCGCCGCGCTGGAAATGATCAACGCGGGGCGCATCACCGCCCTGTTCGTGGTCGAGAACGGACGCCCGGTCGGCATCATCCACGTCCACGACCTGCTCCGCGCCGGCGTCGCCTAGCATCCGGCGGCAACGCACCAATAGGGAACGTCCACTATAATCCTTCCTAACTGGGAGGGATCGGTGGCCGAGCAAGTGTTCGACGTCCTCGTCATCGGCGGCGGCATTCACGGCGCAGCTGTCGCCCGCGACGCTGCCGGCCGCGGGCTGAAGGTCATGCTCGCCGAGAAGGGCGACTACGCTTGCGCCACGTCGTCCTCTTCATCGAAGCTGATCCATGGCGGCTTGCGCTATCTGGAGAGCTTCGAGTTCACGCTGGTGCGCGAATCGCTGGTCGAGCGGGCGCAATTGCTCAGGACCGCGCCGCATCTCATCACGCCCCTGCGGTTTCTCCTGCCTATCTATGGCTGGCAGAAGCGGCAGGCCTTGGTGCTCAGGGCGGGACTCGCGCTGTACGACGCGCTCTCCTTCGGCGACGGCTTGCCGGCGAGCGGCAGGCTCGATGACGACGCCATTGCCCAGCTTCCGCGGTTGCGCCAAGAGGGCCTGACCTCGGTCCTGCATTATTGCGACTGCCTGACCGACGACGCGCGACTGACGCTCGCCGTGCTTCTCGATGCACGTGCCCGCGGCGCCAATATCCTCAACCGGCGCGCCGTCACCGCCATCGCTCCGCTCGCCGACGGCTACGCCGTCGAGATCGACGAGCGCGGGCGAAAGCGGCGCGTGGAAGCGCGCTTCGTCGTCAATGCGTCGGGTCCATGGGTCGCGCACATCGACGGCCTGACCAGCGCCGCCCCTCCACCGCGCCCGTTACGGCTCATTCGCGGCAGCCACATCGTGCTCAAGATGCCCGCGCCCGCGCAGACCGACGCCTTTACTCTGCAAGATCAAGAGGAACGCGTCATCTTCGTCATCCCTTGGCTGGATGGACGCTTCCTGATCGTCGGTACCACCGACGTAGGGCATGTGGGCGACCCTGGCGAGGCGCGCTGCTCCGAGGAGGAGATGGCCTATCTGCTCGCCGCCTATAACCGCTATTTCGGCGGCGAAGCGCCTGCGACCGCCTCCGGCATCGTCTACACCTGGTCTGGCGTGCGCGCGCTGCATGACGATGCCGGCGCAAGACCGAGTCGCATCAGCCGCAGCCCCGAGCTTTCCACGATCGCCAACGGGAACGGCGGCTTCATCAGCCTCTACGGCGGCAAGCTCACCACGCATCGTGCCATGGCCGAGGAGGTGCTAGAGACGCTGCGTGAGCTTGGCGCCCAGATCGGCGGTCCTTGGACCAAGGACGTGCCGCTTCATGGCGGCACGCTCGCAAAGCCCGAGCTTCTCGCCCTCGCCGAGCAAGGGCCTCGCAACGTGCCGGACGCGACGCGGCGTCGCTGGGCGCTCAGCTATGGCGACAAGATCGAAGCACTGTTTGAGGGCATCGCCGCTGACCCCAGGTCAGCCGAAGAGATCGCTCCCGGCGTCACCCGCGCCGAACTCGAATATGCGAGAGAGACCGAGGACGCCATGACGGCGGAGGACTTCCTGCTTCGGCGCACCAAGCTGCATCTCTTGCTGGACGCGGACGGTCATGAAGCCGTAAAGGGCTGGTTCGGCGAAAGCGCCTAGGAGAGATTCCATGCCGCTCTTCACGGTCCAACAAGGCAAGCGCTACAGGGCGACGATCACGCTCGGTCTCCTCCAGAGCGTGGCCAGCAACGAAGCCGTCGCCGAGAAATTTCAAGACGTCGGCTTCACCGAGGTCGAGGTCACGGGATCGGGCCGGACGCGCGAAGGCAGAGGCCTTTGGCCGCATTCCGATGCGTCCGCCGAGGTCCCTCCCGAGATCACCTCCGTCGAAGAGATCGAAGCTTAAGCCGACGTCACCTTGAGCAAAGTCCCGTCGGCGCCGACCACTTTAATGCGCGCGCCTTTGGGCAATTCGGGGCCTTCCACCCGCCAGATCGTATCGCCGATCTTGATGCTGCCCCTGCCGCCGACGATCGGGTCGAGCAGATCGAAGGACTGGCCGATCAGTTGCACCGCGCGCTCGTTGAGCAGAGGCCGCTCGCTCTCGAGCGGATTCTTACGCAGATATCGCGCGGCCAGTAGCACAGCGGTGAGCGACAACCCGCAGAACCAAATCAGCTGCCACTGCCAGGAGATATCGAAGGCGAAGGCGATGATCGCGGTAACTGCCGCGGCCATGCCGAACCACATCAGGAAGATGCCCGGCGACATGACTTCGAGCACGAAGAGGATCGTGGCGAGGATCAGCCAGTTCCACACGCCAAGCTTGGCGATCAGTTCCATGGTGCCGCTCCGGCGCTAGACGGAGGGAACCGAGCCGCCGGCGCGCGGCCGCTGCCCCGCTTGCGGCTTGGCCTGGGCCGGCTGGGTGGCCGAATTGCCGCCGCCCCCGAACGCTTCACGGGCGATCTCGCTGACGCCGGCGATGGCGCCGATCACCGAGGAGGCTTCGAGCGGCAGGATCAGCACCTTCTGGTTCTTCGCCTCTGCCAGTGCCTTCAACGCGCCCACGTTGTTGTTGGCGACGAAATAGTTGATCGCCTGCGCGCTGCCTTTGCCGATGGCATCGCTCACGATTTTCACGGCGGCGGCGACCACGGCGATGAACAAGATCAGCAGAGCGATGACGAAGATGTCGAAGCCGAACATGGCGCCCTCCCGGAGGCGTTTGGCTAGAGGTTCTTGTTCAGTCTCGTCGTTTGCTTTGGCTAGCCTTCCTCGCGGCAAATAAATGGGTGCGAGTGCGCACAATTATAAGGGCTCGCCCAGAAAACCCGTGCGCCGAACGGTCGAATGCGTGAACGATCTATTTCGGTATCAGCTTGGCGATATCGTCGGCGGCGGCAGCCGCGGCGGCGTTGGCGGCGGCGCCCCATTTCTTGTCGAGCGAGCCTTTGCGCACGTCCTTGGTCTGGCGCGTGACGCCGAGCTGCGTGCCATCAGGACCTAGCACGATCCAGATGATGGTGACGGTCTCCTTGCCTTTGGTGGCAGGCGCGACCCGCACAGTCCCTTGCACTTCGTAGACGTCCGCCTGGAAAGCGGTCGCAGGCTTCAAACCGCGGGCGGCAAGCTGCCGGCTGAGCGCGGCGGCAAGCGCCTCCTCGCCGTCGCCCGGCGCGCCGGCAACCGTCACGTAGGCGAACGGACCAATTGCGTCAGCTTGAGAATTGCTCTCGGCGGCGACCGGCGAGGCCGCGATCAGCCCAATAAGAACGAGGACAACGATAGGCGAACGCCCGCCCATAACCCTCCTCCCCGGCCCTTCGAGACGGGACTCTAGACCCAGCCTTGCAGCTCCCGCTCGATGAGATGGACGAGCACCGAAATGCCCGCATCGCTGTCGTTGAGGCAGGGAATGTAGCTGAACGTCTCGCCGCCATGTTCGAGGAAGATTTCCTTGTTCTCCACGGCAATCTCCTCGAGCGTTTCGATGCAGTCGGCCGCGAAGCCGGGGCAGACAATGGCAATCTTCTTCACGCCTCCCCGCGCCAGCGCCTCGACGGTCGCATCGGTATAGGGCTTTATCCACTCGGCGCGCCCGAAGCGCGATTGGAAGGTGAGCTTGAGCTTGCTGCCTAGCGGCCCGAGCGCCGCGCGCAACGCCTCCACGGTCTCGGCGCATTGCTGCTGATAGGGGTCGCCCTTGTCGACATAAGCTTGGGGCAAACCGTGAAACGAGGCGAGGATCGCCTCGGGCTCGAAGTCGAGCGTGCCAAGATGTGTCCTGATCGAGTCGGCGACCGCCGCGACATAGACAGGGTCGCGCGGGTAAGCCGGCACAGTGCGGAGCGCGGGCTGCACGCGAAGCTCCTTCAGTGCGTCGAAAGCCTTGTCATTGACGGTTGCCGTCGTCGCCGCCGCATATTGCGGATAGAGCGGGAACACGACGAGTCGGTCGCAGCCTTGGCGGCTAAGCACCTCGATGCGCGAGGCGATCGAAGGCGCGCCATAGCGCATCGCCCAATCGACGATGAGGTCCTTCCCGCCGAGCGCTTTGCTCACTTTCTCCGCCTGACTCCGCGTGATGGTGCGAAGCGGAGATTCATTGAGCTTCTCGTTCCAAATGGTGCGGTACTTTTCGCCGCTAGCGAACGGGCGCCTGACCAACACGATGCCGTTCAGGATGAACCACCACAGCACGCGGTTCGTCTCGATCACGCGCCGGTCGGAGAGGAACTCCTTGAGGTAGCGCCGCATCGGCCAATAGGAGGTTCCCTCAGGCGTGCCGAGATTGACGAGCAGGACGCCGATCCTGCTCCGCCCTCCGGACGTGGGCGCAGCCGAAGCCTTGGCTTTCGCGGGAACCCTGCCGGGAGGCGGCGTCTCATTCATGAAATGGCTCGATCTTCGGGCTTGCGAGCCCCTTAGATAGGGCATCGCGAGCCATGCGCCTAGCCGCCGGACTGGGCTTGAGCAGCGCGAATTCCAGGCTTGTTCGGGTTAGTGCGAGAGATAGGTCCTTGGCGGGACCTGGTTGCGTGCTTCGATGAGCGCCATGCTCAACAGGTAAGCGAGAAAGTCCCGCCCTTCGGATTGCGCGATCTTCATCAGGATTTCGAGCATCTGCTCGACATCGTCGCCATCGGACGGAAGGACCCGCCCTCTCCCCACGACAAAATCCTCATCCGACATGACAGTCCGCTTTCCTCCCGAATCCGAAGTGCGCTCATCCTCTCACACATTGCGCGACCTCTCCTAGCGATGCGCTCAACGATAAGACTGATGATCGCCATCGATAGCTTTAATGATCGTCAGTACCCGTATCATCCACTGCTTATTTTCTCGGCATCGGCGATAATCACGGCATGGTCGAAGGCCAGGTCGTGACTCTGCCAGTCGTTGGCCCATTCTGCTGCTTCGGCGTCCGTTCCCGCCTTCGGTCTCGGCGTATCGCTCAACCTGGCCGTGTAGGCGACACTCACAGTGTGTCCACGCGGGTCGCGCGCGGGATGCGAATAAACCCCGACGAGATGCAGCCGGTCCACGACGATGCCGGTCTCTTCGAGCACCTCGCGCCGGCATGCGGCCTCGGTCGTCTCGCCGATATCGACAAATCCGCCGGGGAGGGCGTAGGCGCCCTTGAACGGCTCGTTCCTGCGGCGCACCAGCAGCACGCGCGCCTCCTTGTCGCGAACGACGCAATCCGTAGTCAGAAGCGGCGTCTTGGGCGCTGCCATGGCAAGCATCTCCACCGGCCGAAGCGCGTGCCGACAACACCGGGGCCCGTAGGGGCATTGCCCTCACTCTCCGGAGAGTCGCCGCGATTCTTTCAGCGCCATGGCAAGCAAATAAGCGAGAAAGTCAAACCCCTTTGACCGCGCGCGCCGGATCAAAGGTGAAATCTGTTCGGAGATGTGCTTGGCGACTTCGCGAGCACTATCCCCAGACGGATTCGAACCGCGTGGATTAGACATTCGCCCTCTGCCCGGTGCCCTTGCCGCGCCGATTGCCGCCAGTAGATACGTACGCAATAGGAAATCGGACGCAGACCATGCGATATGATCCGTGTACAGTGTTTTCTAGCATAAGGGGTGTTCGCAGCGCCACCACAATTTTAGATGCAGTTTTAATAGAATACGCCGCTGACTCCAGTCACCGGTTGAACCGCATTGGTCAGCTGCGCGGCTGCGGCACGATGCGAATATACGGGCGCGGCGCCTTCCATCCGTCGGGGTAGATCTTCTTCGCCTCGTCGTCGGAGACTGAGCCGGCGATGATCACCTCCTCGCCCTGCTTCCAGTTCGCGGGCGTCGCCACCCGGTGCTCCGCCGTGAGCTGCATGGAGTCGATCACGCGCAAGACTTCATCGAAGTTGCGGCCGGTCGTCATTGGATAGACGAGGACCAGCTTGATCTTCTTGTCGGGCCCGATGACGAACACGTTGCGCACGGTCTGATTGTCGGCGGGCGTGCGCCCCTCCGACGTGCCCGAGGTGCTTGCGGGCAGCATCCCGTACAGCTTGGAGATTTTGAGGTCAGGATCGCCGATCATCGGGAAATTCGGTGCGAACCCTTGCGTTTCCTTGATGTCCTCGGACCATTTCACATGCCGGTCCACGGGGTCGACGCTCAATCCGATGATCTTCACGCCGCGTTTGTCAAACTCGGGCTTGATCCTCGCCATATAGCCGAGCTCAGTAGTGCAGACCGGCGTGAAATCCTTGGGATGCGAAAACAATACGGCCCAGGAATCGCCGAGCCATTCATGAAACCGGATATGACCTTGCGTCGTGTCCGCTTCAAAATCCGGTGCGGTTTCGCCGAGTTGCAGCGTCATCGTCGTTCTCCTTGCCCTGGCAGGTTTTGCGCCAAATAAGCTTGCTCCCCGCGATGTGCAAGGATTTAGGATCAATTACCCCATCCCCCAATCTACCCCGCTCAAAAGCAAGGCGGTTCTCACATTTGCGTTCAGACTAGACGTGGATTGCGCGCCGAAGCGCCTGGCGAAAATGCGGCGCGCAAAGTCATGGGCCGGCCGAATGGCCCCTGCCCACGACTCCGCGAAGCTGAAAACGTGACGTTTAGGCGACGGCCCGCCGCTCGTGCCGCCCTTCGCCCAGCTCTTCGATGATTTTGGCGGAGAAGGCCTCGAGATCGCCCGGGTTGCGGCTAGTGATAAGGCCTTGGTCGACAACCACTTCCTTATCGACCCAATTGGCGCCGGCATTTTTCACGTCGGTCGCCATCGAATGATACGACGTCATCTTGCGGCCTTTGGCGATCCCCGCCTCGATCAGCACCCAAGGAGCGTGGCAGATCGCCGCAAGCGGCTTTTTGCTGGCGTAGAAATCGCGGACCAGGGCGACGGCGTCCTCGTCTTGACGAAGCAAATCGGGATTGATCACCCCGCCCGGGATGACGAGCGCGTCATATTCATCGATGCGGACGGCATCGATGGTGCGATCGACCTCGACAGGCTTGCCCCAATCGCCGTCTTCCCAGCCCCAGATCTCACCCGTCTTCAGCGAGATGATATCGACCATGGCGCCGGCCTCTTCGAGCCGCTGCTTCGGTACCATCAACTCCGACTGCTCGAAGCCGTCGTTTGCGAGGATTGCGATTCGCTTGTCACTGATATCGGCCATGAAACAACCTCCTTGCCTTAACTTAGCCAGTGAACGCCCGGAGGCAGGAGAAGTTTCGAGATTTTTGCGATTGGAGTTTTAGAACGGTCGGGCTGGTCCCAAGGAAGCGAGGAACAGGAGCAGCCCAAACATGAAGATGATTGCCGCGCCGCCTATGGCGCAGACAGTCCATACCGCTTCTGCCCAGACGGCGCTCGCACCGCCGAGCTTGAGTGCAAGCTCGCGCGAGCCGAGCGCAAGCGTGGCCAGTACGGCGACAGTGATGGCCGTGCCGATCGCCATGGCGAAAGTCGCCGCCACGCCCGCCCAGAACAAGCCTTGCGTCAGTGCAAACACCAAGACGAGGATCGCGCCGGTGCATGGCCTGATGCCGACGGAGAACACCACCGCCATGACCTTGCGCCAGGAGAACGGTCCTGCGAGTTGCCTCGCGTCAACGATGTGATCGCAGGCCTCGCCGTGGGCGTGGCGATGATCATGTCCATGGCCGTGATGGTCGTGCGCGTGGACATGAGCGTGTCGATGATGCGCCGCTTCGGTCGCCGCGCCAGCGCCGTAGCGGCGCCATAAGCGCGAGGCTTGCGTCCACAGGAGATAGAGGCCGACCAGAGCGATGAGCGCGTAGCTCACGCTTTCGAGCTGGTTCGACCAGGCGGTCACCTCGAGCCCCGTGGCGTTGAGTCCGATCAGCAAGAGACCGACCAGCAGGATCGCCGTCAGCGCTTGCAGTCCGGCGGCAAGGAACGAGATCATAATGCCGCGCCGCACCGTCTCCTCGTTGGCGACGACGTAGGACGAAATGATCGCCTTGCCGTGCCCGGGACCGATGGCGTGCACCACGCCATAGAGGAAGCTCAAGCCTGCCAGCGCCAGAGCTGCACCGATGGCATTGCCGCTTTTCAGACGCTTGACGCTGGTCGCGAGCTCCCGCTGCATGCTTTGCTGCGTATCGGCAACCCAACTCAAGAGCTTGCCGAATGGACCGCGCCCCTGAACCGGCGCCGCGGCTTGTGGCGCGAACGCCGAGGGTGCCGCGCCCTGGACCGGAACGCCGAAGGGACTGGGTGGCTTCGTCTCCGCGCCCGCCGGCACCAGGGCGGCAAGGAGCAGCAAGAGGCCGAGCCCGAGCGAGGCGAGTAAGCGGGAGGCGGCTCGCATCAGTGCGCCGTGCATTTGACGATTGCCGTTTGTGCGAATTGAGAGCCGAAATTGGAGTTCGGACCGAGCTGGCTGAAGAAGGCTTCGCTCAGCGCCTTGGCGTCAGCTTCGCTATCGGGGTCGGGCTTCTCGATCTCGGCCGCGCAGCCCGGCGTCTCAGTGCCCGCGAGCTTCACCGGGGTCTCGGTGGCGAAGCCAAATGCCACGAAGAACGACGGGTCGTAGACATCGATCGCGATCGCGTGGAGCTTTGGATCGAGCGGCTTCTCCAGCGGCAGGGTGAAGTGCAGTGTGAGCAGC
>DATAFR010000105.1:0-2715 GCA_036257375.1 Methyloceanibacter sp. | reverse complement strand
GAAGCTGCCGGTCAGGCTCCGGGTGCTGATCCCGGCGGCAGAGAACAGCATCGCCGGCAACGCCTTCAGGCCTGGCGACGTGCTGCCGAGCCGCAACGGCATGACGGTCGAGATCGGCAATACCGATGCCGAGGGGCGCCTTGTGCTCGCCGACGCCATCGCGCTCGCCGACGAAGAGGCGCCGGACTATCTCGTCACCATCGCCACGCTCACGGGTGCGGCGCGGGTTGCGCTCGGACCCGACCTGCCGCCCCTCTATACCGACGACGAAGAGTTTGCGGCGCGGCTGCTCGCCTCGGGCCGCGCCGTCGGCGATCCGCTCTGGCGGATGCCCTTCTGGGCGCCTTACGACAAGCAGCTCAAGAGTGCGGTCGCCGATGTGAGCCATATCGCCGAGGGACCGTTCGCCGGCTCCATCATTGCCGCTCTGTTCCTCAGGCGCTTCGTCCGGAATGCCAAACGCTTCGCCCATCTCGACATTTTCGGCTGGGTGCCGAGTGAGCAGCCCGGCAGGCCGAAGGGCGGCGAACCGCAAGGCGCCCGCGCGCTGTTCCACTTCTTCCGCGGAGCGCTTGAAGGATCGTGATCGATACCGTCCTCCCCGACCCGCGCCTTCATGCCTATCGCGGCGACCTGGCAGCGGAAGCCTTGCGCGGGCGGATCGAGGCTCAGCGCTTCGTCAAGGGCGAGCTTCGTCAAGTCGCGGCGCCATCCTTGCCGTTGCGCCGCGAGCCGCGCTTCGATGCCACGCTCGACACCGAGGCTTTGTGCGGCGAGACCCTGACCGTCTACGACGAGAGCGAGGGCTGGGCCTGGGTGCAGCTTTCCCGCGACGGTTATGTCGGTTACATGCCGAGTGAAGGCCTGACGCGGCGTATGATCGCGCCGACGCACCGGATCAGCGCGCTCAGGACCTATGTCTATCCCGAGCCCGATGCCAAGACGCCGCCTCTCGCGCTGCTCAGCATGAACGCGGGCATCACCGCTCAACGCGACGAGGGCAAGTTTCTGGCCCTTGCCGGCAGCGGCTATGTCGCCGCCACGCATGCCGCTCCGCTCGGCGCGACCGAGCCCGATTTCGTGGCTGTGGCGGAGGCGTTCATCGGCACGCCCTATCTATGGGGCGGCCGCACGAGCATCGGTCTTGACTGCTCGGGTCTCGTGCAGCTCGCGCTCGAAGCGGCGGGACAAGCCGCCCCGCGCGATGCCGACATGCAAGCGCAGGAACTCGGCGAAACCATCGACTGGCGAGCGGGCGCCGCTCTTCGCCGCGGAGACTTCGTCTTCTGGGAGGGCCATGTCGGGATCATGACGAGCCCGGCGGACTTCCTTCACGCCAATTCATTCCACATGGCGGTCGCGGCCGAGCCCTTCGCGCATGCGCGGGATCGCATCAAGGCGGCCGGTTACGAGGTAACAGGCGTGCGCCGGCTGACAGATGTCGCGGCCGCAGGCGGCGCCAGACGAGGACCATGAATCGAAGATCGGTGTCTCCGTCGATGATCGAAATCCGATCATCGACGCTGCGACACCGCATGGTCCTCGTCTCGGTACGGGGGTGTCCTCGCACTCAACGCCCTTCGAGGGCGTTGAGTTCCAACCGCGGCTCACGTCGCGACGGCACGGCTGCCCGTTGCCTCTAGCTCGAAGGCCGCCGCGAGCAGCGCCTTGGTGTAGTCGGTCTTGGGGCTCGCGAACACGGTGCGCGCCGGGCCTTTCTCAACCACCTTGCCGTTACGAAGCACGATGATGGAGTTCGCAAGCGCCCGCACGACCTTGAGATCGTGGCTGATGAAAAGATAGGCAAGCTTGTGGCGGCGCTGGAGCTCGCGCAGGAGATCGACGATCTGCGCCTGCACCGACACGTCGAGCGCGGAGGTCGGCTCGTCGAGGATAAGGAATTTCGGCTCAAGCACGAGCGCGCGCGCGATCGCAATCCTCTGGCGCTGGCCGCCTGAGAATTCGTGCGGATAGCGGTCGCGGGCCGCGGGATCGAGCCCGACCTCCTTCAGCGCGCGGGCCACGCGCTGGTCGCGCTCGGCGCGGGTGAGCCCCGGATTCTGGATCGCCAGGCCCTCCTCGATGATCTGCGCGACCGAGAGGCGTGGCGACAGCGAGCCGTAAGGGTCCTGGAATACGATCTGCATATGGCGCCTGAGCGGCCGCATGCGTTTCGAATCGTAGCCCTCGATGCGGTCGCCGAGATAGATGATCGGCCCTTCGCTCGACACGAGCCTCAAGACGGCAAGACCGAGCGTCGTCTTGCCCGACCCCGATTCGCCGACAACGCCCAGCGTCTGGCCCTCTTTGACTTCGAGATCGATGCCGTCGACCGCTTTGATGTGGCCGACCGTCTGCCGGAGGAAGCCGCGCCGGATCGGAAACCACACGCGCAAGTCCTTGGTCTTTAGGATCGTCTTTGCCTTGCCGTCGGCCGCAGGCGGCGAACCTTTGGGCTCCGACGCGATGAGATGCTTGGTGTAGGGATGCTTCGGGGCGGCGAAGATATCGCGCGTCGTGCCCCGCTCGACGATCTCCCCGCTGTTCATGACGCAGACCCTGTCGGCCATCTTTCGTACGATGCCGAGATCGTGGGTGATGAGCAGCATCGCCATGTGGAACTCGGCCTTGAGCTTGAGCAGCAAGTCGAGGATTTGCGCCTGGATCGTCACGTCGAGCGCCGTCGTCGGCTCGTCGGCGATCAGGAGGTCGGGC
>DATAFR010000104.1:0-4565 GCA_036257375.1 Methyloceanibacter sp. | reverse complement strand
CCGCCGCCGACATGGTCCTGGTCAGGCTCGCCTATGCCGCCGATCTACCGCCGCCGGGCGAACTGGCGCGCCGCCTGGCGGAGGGGGCCGGGGCTTCGCCGGCCGAATCCTCCGCTCCGTCGAAGCCGTCGCGCAAGCCTGAGCCCGCGACGATGCTCAGCGCCGAGATGCCGCGCGCCGGGCAGCCACAGGCCGAATCTACACCGGCCGCGCCGCGCGCCGCTTCGGATGACGGCCCGACGGAGGAGCCGCGCCAACTCGAGGTGAAAAGCTTCGAGGACGTGGTCGCACTCGCCGAGACGAAACGCGACCTCAAGCTCAAGCACGCTCTCGTCGAGCAGGTGCGGCTCGTGCGCTTCAAGCCGGGCACCATCGAGATCAATCCGCTGCCGCATGCGCCGCGCGAGCTCGGCCAGGATTTGATGCGCAAGCTGAAAGCCTGGACCGGGCGGGTGTGGATCGTTGCAGTCAGCGACGAGGAGGGCACGGCCCCGCTCGGCGTGCAGCGCCGCGAAAAGGAAGCGCGGGCGATCGAGAGCGTGCGCGAGCACCCGTCCGTCAAGCAGGTGATGCAACATTTTCCCGGCGCGCGCATTACCGCCGTGCGGCCCGTCGCCGAGCCCGACCCGCAGGACTCCGATAGCGACGCGCCCGACGAGTTCAAGGAGGACGGGACCAACCGATGAAGGACTTCGCCGAGATGATGAAGCAGGCGCAGGCGCTACAGGGCCGCGTCGCCGACATGCAGGCCGAGCTTGAGCGCACGCAGATCGAGGGCCGCTCCGGCGGCGGCATGGTGACCGTGACGCTCACCGGCAAAGGCGATATGGCGGGAGTCACCATCGATCCCTCTCTGCTCAACCCCGGCGAGACCGAGATTCTCGAGGATCTCATCGTCGCCGCTCACAACGACGCCAAGGCCAAGGTCGAGGAAACGATGAAAGAGAAGATGAAGAGCCTGACCGGCGGCCTCCCGCTTCCTCCCGGCCTGAAACTGTTCTGATTGCATGGCGAAAGTCGCGGCAGGACCCGAGATCGAGCGACTGATCCAGTTGCTCGCGCGGCTCCCGGGGCTCGGGCCCCGTTCGGCGCGGCGCGCGGCGCTCCACCTCGTCAAGAAGAAGGAGCAGCTGCTCGAACCTCTGACTTCCGCGCTTGCCGACACCCGCGACACCATCCTCACCTGCGAGACTTGCGGCAATATCGACACCAAGAGCCCGTGCACGCTCTGCCGCGACCCCGCGCGCGACCGCGCGCTCATCTGCGTCGTCGAGGAGGTCGGCGATCTATGGGCGCTCGAACGCGCGGGCGTGCTCAACGGGCTCTATCACGTGCTCGGCGGCACGCTCTCGCCGCTTGATGGCATCGGCCCCGACGATCTCGCGATCGCGAGGCTGATCGAACGCGCCCGCGACCCGGACGTCAAGGAAGTGCTGCTCGCGCTCAACGCCACGGTCGAGGGTCAATCGACGGCGCATTATCTGATGGACCAGCTTGCCGGCTGCAACGTCACCGTGTCGCGGCTCGCTTACGGCGTGCCGATCGGCGGCGAGCTCGACTATCTCGACGAAGGCACCCTCGCCGCGGCCGTCAAATCGCGCAAGCCGATGTGAAGCTCGCGCCGCGAGTTATCCCGACGCTGCGGCGGCGCTCTGCTCTTTTTTCTTCTCTTTCTTTTCCGTCCACGGCGCCACCTTCAGCAACAGCAGCATGCCGGGGATCGCGGCGAGGGTGCAGATGACGAAGAACTGCGTCCATCCCACGGCTTCGACGATGAAACCGGTCGAGGCATTGGCGAGCGTACGCGGGACCGCGATGAAGCTGCTGAACAAAGCAAACTGAGTGGCGGTGAAGGCCTTGCTCGTTTCACGGGCCATAAAGGCCGTCAGCGCGACCGCGCCAAGGCCGACGCCCAGGTACTCGCCGCTGACCACGACGAACAGACCCATCAGCGTATGCCCTGCCTGGCTCAGCCACACGAACGGCAGGATGGTGAACATTTGCACGAAGCCGAACAGCCACAGCGCCCGGTTGATGTTCAGCTTGAGCATGATGATGCCGCCGAGCGTGCCGCCGGCGATGCTGGCCCAGAGGCCCGCCACCTTGGCCACGGAGCCGATCTCCGAGAGGCTGTAGCCCATATCGAGGTAAAACGGCGTCGCCAGCGCCGTCGCCATATTGTCCCCCAGCTTGTAGAGAAACAGAAAGGCGAGGATGGCGAACCCGGCCATCAGTCCGTCGCGGCTGAAGAACTCAACGAACGGATTGATGACGGCCTCGCGCAAGGTGCGTGGCGCGAGCGCGTCATCGCTTACTTCCTTGATCGTCAGAGTGGTGATGATGCCGACCAGCATGAAGAGACCGGTGACCCAGAACACCACCGACCACGGCATGTAGTCGGCAAGGATCAATGCGAGGGAACCCGGCACGAGGCCGGAAAGCCGGTAGGCGTTGACCCAGATCGACGTGCCGGTTCCGAGTTCATCGTCGGCCAGCAATTCACGCCGGTAGGCATCGATGACGATGTCCTGGCTCGCTCCAAACAGGGCGACACAGAACACGATCGCAACGATGGTTTGGAGCGAGGTGGAGGGATCGAACTGGCCGAGCACGCCGATCGAAACGAGCAGCGCGAGCTGCACCAGGACCGCCCAACCCCGCCTTCGGCCGAGGAAGGGCGGCTTGTAGCGGTCCATCAAGGGCGACCACAGGAATTTCCAGGTGTAGGGCAGGCCGACGAGCGCGAACAGGCCGATAGTGGCGAGGTTTACGTCGTTGCTGCGGAGCCACGCCGGCACCAGCGAGATCAGGACATAGAGCGGCATCCCCGAGCTGAACCCCAGAAAGATGCAGGTCAGCATCTTCCGGGTGAACAGGATCTCGGTCCACTTGCGCTGCGCTTCAGGCTGCTGTCGTGTTTCCCCCGTGACAGTCATGATGCTTCATACCAGTCCCGATCCGCCGCGTCATGAAAATCCCGCTATGCTGTCTTTTTCGCGGGTCGGACAAGGAGGACGAGCCATGGTGCGCGTCACAGGGATAGACCACCTCGTGCTCAGCGTCGGTGACTTCAAAGCATCGCAGGCCTTTTACGTCCCCCTCATGGCGTTCCTCGGCTTCAAGCTCGAGGCCGAGTACGAAGGGATGAAGGGCTGGCACAACGACAAGACGCTGTTCTGGATCGCTGCTGCCGACGCGAAAGGCAGGAAGCACAAATACCGCAAGGGCGATATCGGCTTTCACCACTACGCCTTCCGCTTGAGGAGCCGGAAAGACGTCGATGCGTTGCAGGCGTTTCTCAAGGGACAGGGAGCGACCATCGTCGATCCCGCGGACGAGTATTACGACGATTACTACGCCGTCTTCTTCCTCGATCCGGATGGGATGAAGCTCGAAGGTATGCGCTACGGCGAGCGCCACGAACAAGCGGCGCGCAAGCGCGCGGCGAGGAAGAAAGCTTCGGCCCGCAAGAAATGACTATTCGCCGGGGAGAAGACCGGGCAGGGACGCGCCGCCGCCGTTCCGTTTGCGCTCGCTTGCCTCTGGCTTTTGCGGTGAAGCGGAGGGCGCCTGTTCGATGGCGCCTTGGGCGCCGTCCTCGAACTCCAACGTCTCGATCTTGCGCCCGCGCTGGGCAATCTTGTCCGACGAGGTCAGGATCTTCTCGATGTCCTGATTGGCCTGGCCGAAATGGCGCTGGAGATCGAGCACGCGCTCGCGGAACCGGCCCATATCGTCCATGAGTCGCGTCACCTCGCGCTGGATGAGATGCGCCTGCTCGCGCATCTGCACGTCCTTCAGGATCGCCTGCATGGTCTGCACCGCGAGCATCAGCATGTTGGGGGCGCAGATCACGATGCGGGAGCGGTGCGCCCTCTGCACCAGATCGGAGAAATGCTCGCAGAGATCGGCGTAGATCGCCTCCGACGGCACGAACAAGATGGCGGTGTCTTGCGTCTCGCCGGCGATGAAGTAGCGCTCGGTCATCGCATCGACATGGCGGGTGACATCGACGCGCACGCGCCGCGCCGCCTCTTTCTTCTCCTCGTCGCGCCGCGCGGCGCGGAAGGCCTCGAAGCCTTCGAGCGGGAACTTTGCGTCGATGACGACGGAAGCCTGGGTGTTCGGCATGTGTAACAGGCAATCGGGCCGTTTGCCGTTCGAGAGCGTCGCCTGGAAGGTGTAAGCGCCCTTGGGCAGGCCGTCCTTGACGATGGTTTCCATGCGCAACTGGCCGAAGGCCCCCCGCGCCTGCTTGTTGGCGAGGATCTCCTGCAGGCTCACCATGTTGTTGGAAAGCTCGGTCAAGTTCCGTTGCGCGGTGTCGATGACGGCGAGCCGCTCGTTGAGCTTGGCGATCGATTCATGGGTCTTGCGCGAGGTCTCGTTGAGGTCGGTGCCGACCCTCTGCGTCATGCGGTCGAGCCGCTCGTTGACGGCGCGCGCGATGTCGCCCTGGCGGGCCACGCTGATCTCGGCGAAGCTCTGGAGCCGCCCCTTGAGCTCGGCGAGCTCCGCGGCTTGCGCGTTCGCCTCGCGCCGCCGCCGGCTCATGTGGACGAAGA
>DATAFR010000103.1:0-2256 GCA_036257375.1 Methyloceanibacter sp. | reverse complement strand
TGCCTTGATCGGGCTGTTGCGCGGAGGGCCGTCAGGCGCGGGGTGAAGCTCCGGCGTGTCGTTGATTTGCTGGCGCAGATCGGGGGCGGCGTTGAGCAGAACCCACTCCGCCCCGCTCGCGCTCACCGCCACCGAGGCCTGTGTGCGTGGCATCAATCCCGCCACGCCGTTCCGAGCGTCCGCCGAATTACGGCCGTTGCAATTCCATTGCGGCAGGCCGCCGCCTGCCGCCGAGCCGAGGACCTTGATCAGCATGACGGAGCAGATGGCGGCGACGGCCCCGCCTCGTCAAGGCCAAAAGCGGCGCTGTTTTTCCTTAGCCATGGCCCGACAGGGCGGACTTAGAATGCGAGCCCGCCCTGGAATTTGACCGCCGTGTCGGAGGTGGCGTCGGTCAATCCAAACTGAACGCCGACATTCAAGGAGATTTCCATTTCCGGTCCTTCGGCGACCCTGTCTTTATCGTCGTCGTCGCCGTTTTCGCCGCCCTCGTCTTCCTCCTCGCCGGGATTATAGAACAGCGTCGGGCCAATGCTGTGGGGCTGGTCGTCAAACGACCCCGCATTGGAGAGATCCTCGATCTCGCCGAACATCTCGACGCCGACCCCCCAATGCTTGGCGAAGTCGTACTCGCCGCGCCAGCCATATTCGAAACCGAGACCGTCGGTCTCGCGATTGTCGCCGACCTGAGAGACAAAGATCGGATTAATCGTCAGCAAAAGATTGCCGCTCGCAAGCTCGACCAAGGGGGCGAACTCGATCTCGTCAGCCTCGCCGCTCCGTGTCGCAAATCCGTAGGCACCGATCACAGCCAAGCCGAGCCCGTTACCTTTCCGTTCGATCAATTCGTATTGAAGCTCAAGTTCGACCGAGCTCAAATCGAAGTCCTCTTCGAGCGGCTCATCCGTACCCAGCGTGGTTGACAACATAAAGCGGTTGGTGGTGCCCCATTGGAATTCGAAGTCGTGACTTTGCCGGAGGAATTCGCCTTCTTCCTCCTCCTCGAGCGCACCGCCCTCGCCCTCCTCCTCATCGGCCTCCTCGCGCTCGGTTCTTGGAAAGCCGTCGTGGACGGCGCCGCGATATTCGAGCTCGATCTCGCCCTTCTCGACTTGGGTTTCCTGAATCTCGAACTCGGCAAGCGCCGGCCGCGTGTTGCCCGCGATCAGCCCAGCCAAAGCCAGCGCAAAAAAACCGAGAAATATTGCCGAGAGCTGCGCGCCGCGCAGGAAAGTCCGATACCGGTCCAAAGCCGCCCCCCGGGACTTAAGTCCGCTGAAATCCTTGATTCTTATGCCTCGATACTAACAAATCCCAGGGCCGCGCCCACGGCAAAAAAACTACCGGGATTTCCCTACCCCGGTCATGGCGTTGCGTAGCCGGCGCTGCCACCTTGCGGAAGGTCGAAGGAATGCAAAAATTCATTATGGGCTGGAAGATAGCCGCAAGCATTGGGGAAATTGCGTTATAGGAATCCGGCCGTTCCGAGGGCCCGGCCTGCGCCGAGCCTTCTCCGTTCTGCCCGTCCGCCTTGCCGGACGCTAGAGGCCTTGAGACTATCGGATGCGCTACCAGACGAAGCTCCTCGTGACGGCGGGATTGCTTCTGGCGATGTCGCTTTCCGCGGCGGCGCTCGCCTATTGGGGCGTGACCCAGTCCCATCGCTATCTCACGCGCTCGCGCATCGCCCATGAGCAGCTCGAGCGGCAGCTTCAGATCTCGCGCCACAGCCAGCAGCTGTTCAAGACCTGGACCGATACGCTCCTGACCGGCATGACCGACCGGCCGCTCGGCGCCGCCTACCTCAACAAGGTAATCGAATCCGATCTCGCGACGCTTCAGACGCTTACCGAAAAGGAGCTTGCCATCGTCGATGCCGATGAGCGGAAAGCCGAGTCCGCCGAGCTCACGCGGTTGACGGAAATCCGGAAAGAGTTCCAGCATGCGCTAGACCAACTCGGCGAGGTCGAACAGCTGCGGAGCCGCGGCCAGCCGGACATTGCTTGGCAGAAACTGACCGATTTGCTCAGAGGCGGCATCGACCAGAAGCTGAACGGGTTGGTCGATGTCGGCCTTGCCGACGAGACCGCCGAAGTCATCAGGATCGATGCCGATGCGGCCCAGCTCTTGGGCCGGCTCGAGCGCGTAAGCCAGATCCATGCGGCGCTCGCCATTCTCGCCACGCTCGCGCTCGTGATCCTGTTGCTCCGCGGCTTGCGCGCGCCGCTCGCCGAGCTTCTGCGCGGGACCTCGAAG
>DATAFR010000102.1:0-2853 GCA_036257375.1 Methyloceanibacter sp. | reverse complement strand
CACGGGCACCGGCATGTCGACTGGATCGGCCATTGCGGCGGCTTGAGGATCGTCTCGGCGCCGTCCCCCGTGATGGAGGCAACCGACGACGAAGACACCGCCTTCTATATCCACACGCTCGCGGCCGATGACGGCGGCAAGCTTCAACTGCTCGACCCCGATCGCATCGTTGTCCGGGGCGATGCCGCCAAGAACCGGCGTTGAGGTTCTCGAGCGAGCCGGGTTGACAGAACTGCGTTTAAGCCCTTGAGAGTGTCGAAGTCGGTAAGGTGCGGGCTTCCCGCGCGTCTTGGACCACGACCGCATGCACGAGCCTCTGACGAGACAGGTGATTTCGGTTCCGCCGGAATGGGCGCCGCAGAAGGCGATCTGGACCGCCTGGCCTGCGAGCGCCGAGGAGTGGGACGGCAATCTCGAAAGCCCCCGCCGCGAGGTCGCGGCGCTCGTGCGCGCGCTTCACCCCGCCAATCGCGTGCGCCTGCTCGTTGCGGGCGCGGAGGCGGAAGAATCGGCGCGCGCGGCAGTGGGGGGCGCGGCCGAGCTCGTTCCCGCCCGTTACGGCGATATTTGGCTGCGCGATACCGGCCCGATCTTCGCGCGGACGCCGGACGGGGCCGTCGCCCTCACATTCAAGATCAATGGCTGGGGCGGCAAGTTCAACCTCCCCGACGACGCCATTGTCGGCGAAGAGATCGCGCGTCTTGCCGGCACGCCTGTCCGCGGCTTCGATTTCGTTCTCGAAGGCGGCGCGATCGAGCATGACGGCGAAAGCACCTTCCTCGCCACCCGCGAAACCCTCCTCAACTCAAATCGCAACGGCTGGAGCGAGGGGCAAGCCGAGGCAGCGTTGGGCCAGGCCTTCGGCGCGCGCAAGATCGTCTGGCTTGAGCGCGGCCTTCGCAACGACCACACCGACGGGCATATCGACGTGCTCGCGCGTTTCGTCGCACCAGCGCGCATCGTGTGCCAATCCCCCTCCGGCGCCGACGATCCCAATGCCGATATTCTGGAGGAGATCGCGCGCACGCTTGAGAAAGCGACCGACGCCTTGGGCCGGCGCTTCGAAATCATCCGTATTCCGAGCCCTGGCCTCGTCGTGAACGAATTGGGCGAGACTGCGCCCGCCTCGCATATGAACTTCGTGATCGCCAATGGCGTCGTCGCCGTGCCCGTTTACGGAACGCCGAGCGGCCCACGCGCTGTCGAAGCCCTGCAGGCGGTCTTTCCCGGCCGCGAAGTCGTGGGCCTTCCCTCTCGCGGCATTCTCGGGGCGGGTTCGGCCGGCGGCGGATCCTTTCATTGCATGACGCGAGAGGAGCCGGCGTAATGGGCACGCGAGCGCTCGCCGTTGCCGCCATCCAGGCCTCGTTCGGCCACGATATTGCGGCCAATATCGCCAAGGTCGAGGACTTGGTTCGCGAGGCCGCGCGAAAAGGCGCGCAAGTGGTCCTGCCGCCCGAGCTCTTCCAGGGCATCTACTTTCCGACCAAGCAGGACCCGAAATGGTTCGCGACCGCCTATCCCGTGAACGAACACCCTTGCGTGCTCGCGCTCGGAAAACTCGCGAAGGAGCTCGGTGTCGTCATCCCTATCTCCTTCTTCGAGAAGGACGGCCCGCGCTATTTCAACAGTGTCGCGATCGCCGGCGCGAGCGGCGAAATCCTCGGCGTCTACCGCAAGAGCCATATCCCCGACGGGCCGGGCTACATGGAGAAATACTACTTCCGCCCAGGCGACACCGGCTTCAAGGCGTGGCGGGCGGGCGCGAGCACCATCGGCGTCGGCATCTGCTGGGATCAATGGTACCCGGAAGCCGCGCGGGCGCTGGTGCTCGAAGGCGCCGAGATCCTGTTCTACCCCACGGCCATCGGTTCGGAGCCGTATGACCCCACGCTCGACACGCATCTCCAATGGCAGCGCGCCATGCAAGGCCATGCGGTCGCGAACGCCGTGCCGATCGTTGCCGCGAACCGCATCGGCGTCGAGGAGAACGACGGCGCGACGCAGAGCTATTACGGCCACTCCTTCATCGCCGACCACAAAGGCGAGCTTGTCGCGAGCTTCGGACCCCGCGACGAGGGCGTGCTGGTGGCAAGATTCGATCTCGACGAGATCGCGCGCTACCGCGCCGAATGGGGCTTCTTCCGCGACCGCCGGACCGATCTTTACGCTAAAAGCCTCAGGTAGCGCTTACAGATAGCTCCACCACCATGCGGTGCCGCGAGCCCTCAGCCCCGCGAACCAGCGGCAAATTGGATAGAGCAACGCGAGCACCGTGAGCCAGACGAGATAGACCTCCGGCAAGCTGAAGCCGAGCCGCGGCGTGACCATGAAAGCGCCGGTCAAGGCAAACCCCGTCAAGACGGCGAGCGCATGAATGAGATAGATGTGCACCACATAGAAGAAGAAGGGCACCTGGCCGAACATGGCGAACACTTGCACGACGCGGCCGCGCGCCTGCTCGAATGCCGCGAGCAGCATCAAAGCGGGGCCGAGCGTCATCATCAGAAAAAGCAGCGAGGGCGGGTATTTCTCGCAATTGACGAAAGAGAGGACTGTCGCGAGCCAATTCTCCTCAACCGTCCACGACGCGGGGTCGCCGTAGAGATCGCTCACGCGGAGCACGACAAAGCCGAGCGTGATGGCCGCGCCCATGGCGTAGAGGAGGCGCCGCCTTTCTTCCGGCTCGCGCTGCATCACCGGGCCGAGCGTGTAGCCCGCCGCCATCACCCCGATCCACGGGATGAGCGGATAGAGCACGTAAGCCTCGAAGCCGCCGCCAAGCGTCGCCTCGCCGCGTTCATGCAGGATGCGCCAGAGCCAGGCTTTTGCGCCCCAGCTCTCGGCGCTGAT
>DATAFR010000101.1:0-1521 GCA_036257375.1 Methyloceanibacter sp. | reverse complement strand
TAATTTGAGATCGCCGAGAGCGGTTGATTGATCTCATGTGCGAGTGTCGAGGCCATTTCGCCCATTGCAGTCAACCGCGACAGGCGCGCCAGCTCGGTTTGCAGCTCGTGTAGCTGGTCCTCGGTTTGCTGCCGCTCGGTGAGATCGCGGATGAAGCCGGTGAAGAAACGGCGATCGCCCGATTGCATCTCGCCGACTTCGAGCTTCATGGGGAAGGTCGATCCGTCCTTGCGCTGGCCGGTAACCACGCGGTCGATACCGATGATGCGCTTTTCGCCAGTGGTGAGATAACGATGCAGGTAGCGGTTGTGCTCGTCGCGATAAGGCTGGGGCATCAACATAGAGACATTCTTGCCGATGACGCCGGATTCCTTGTAGCCAAACAATCGCTCGGCGGCGGCGCTGAAGGATTGGACGATGCCCTTCTCGTCGATCACCACGGTCGCATCGGGAACGGCATTGAGGATGGAATGGAGATGCGCTTCGCGCGCACGCAAGTGTTGCGTCTGACTTGCGTCGTGTATGCGCGAGCGGCGAAGCTGTTCGCCGAACCACGAAATGCCCCCGCCGACAATCGTGAAGATGAGCGCCTCAAGCAGCGCCGGTTGCGAAAGGTTGCCGCCAATAAGCAGGACACTTAGCACGACGCTAATAGCGGTGGCCAGAAGCCCAGGACCAAGGCCGCCGAAACCAGCTGCGAACAAGATGGCCGGGATTAGGATGAGGAAGAAGCCGCGGCCCTCGAGCCAAGGGTGCAAGCCCCAGGCCAGCAAGAGCCAAATTCCGACGGCGGCGACCGCCGCCCAGTAATGAACACCCGAGGTCGTCGGATCGAACAGTGCCCCTAGGAGGCGATCGATACGGCCTCCTTCGGAGCGCGTGGCGTCAGGGCCATGCATGGCAAATCCTATCAGTTTCCAACCGCGCGGAACATAAGGCGGTAAGGACCTTCGTCCTCCAGACACCGTGGTCCTTAGCGCGCCTCCCCCTTGGTCGCTTGATCTTAATCAAGGCTCCTACAGCCGGGCTCGGCCATGGTGCCCTCATCAAAAGGAATCTGAATCCATGGCAGCATCGCTCGAGCGCGAGGAATGGAAGGCCTTTTCCGACGCTGTGGCCCTGTTGGCCTCGGGACTGCTCACCCTTGTCGGCGTGATCCTGGCGATGAAGGGCAGCGACGCCGCCATGCGATTTCATGGTTGCCTGCTGCTCGGCGCCGCGGGGCTTTCCTGCCTCTACATCCTCACCCAGGTCATCGAGCGGCGGGAGCCGCGGCTTGAGGCGGGCTACGCCGATGGAGTCATCCGCGCCGGCGTGATCGCCACCGTGCTCTGGGGCATCGCGGGATTTCTCGTCGGCGACATTATCGCCTGGCAGCTCGCTTACCCTGCGCTCAATCTCGACCTGCCCTGGACGAGTTTCGGCCGCTTGCGTCCGCTGCACACCTCGGCGGTCATCTTCGCCTTCGGCGGTAATATCCTTATCGCCAGCTCCTTTTACGTGGTGCAGCGTACGAGCCGC
>DATAFR010000100.1:0-3129 GCA_036257375.1 Methyloceanibacter sp. | reverse complement strand
GCGATGCTTCCCGTTTCGAGCACGTAAGCGTAGCGCGCGAGCTTGAGCGCAAGCTCGGCGTTCTGCTCGACCAGCACCACGGCGACGCCGCGCCCGACGATCTCGCTAATAATGCGCGCGATCTCCTGCACCATGACCGGCGCGAGCCCCATCGACGGCTCATCGAGCACGAGCATCTTCGGCCGCGACATCAGCGCCCGGCCGATTGCGAGCATTTGCTGCTCGCCCCCCGACAGCGATCGCGCCCATTGCTTGCGGCGCTCCTTGAGGCGCGGAAAATGATCGAAGACCTCGTGAAGGTCTTTCTCGATGCCCGCCTTGTCGCCGCGCAAGAAGGCGCCTGTGCGTAGATTCTCTTCGACCGTCAGGTTGGGAAAAACGCGACGGCCTTCCGGCACATGGGCGATGCCGATCGCCACGATCTTCTCGGGCGCAAGTTTGTCGATCCGCTCGCCCGCGAACAAGATCTCGCCCTTGCTGATCGGCACCAGTCCGGAAATGGCGCGCAACGTCGTGCTCTTGCCGGCGCCGTTCGCGCCGATGATGGTGACGATGCCGTCCTCCGGCACCGACATGTCGATGCCCTTGAGGGCCGCCACCTTGTGGTAGTGCACGTGCACGTTCTTGATCTCAAGCAGCATGATCGGCGCTCCCGAGATAAGCCTCGATCACCGCGGGATTCGTCCGCACATGTTCCGGCGTCCCTTCGGCGAGCAGCTTGCCGAAATTCATGACCGTGATCGTCTCGCAGAGACCCATTACCGCCTGCATGTCGTGCTCGATCAGCATGATGGTGACACCCTGCTCGTCGCGCAGGCGCCGCACGAGCGACGCCATTCGCCGGGTCTCCTCGGGGTTCATCCCGGTGAAAGGCTCATCCAGCATCATGAGCTTCGGGTCGGCGGCAAGCGCCACGGCCACGCCGAGCGCGCGCTGGTGGCCGTGGGGCAACTCCGAGGCGAGCTCTTCCGCCTGCCTCTCGAGGCCGAAGAAGGCGAGGATGCCGCGCGCCTTTTCGTCTGCGGCCTTTTCCGCGGCCCGGTCGCGCCCGAGAATGCGGCTGGCGACGCCGGCTTTGGCGCTGCGGTGGCAGCCGAGGCGGACGTTGTCGAGCACGCTCATCTCGTGAAACAACACCGTGCCCTGAAACGTTCGGATCAGGCCGCGCTCAGCAAGCGCGCTCGTCGACTGCCCGGAAATATCCTCGCCGCGATAGAGAACCTTGCCGCTCGTCGGAGCGTAAAAGCCGCTGATCACATTAAAGGTCGTGGTCTTGCCGGCGCCATTCGGGCCGATGAGACCGTGGATCGTGCCTTGGTGCACGTCCAGGTTGAAGCCGTTGACGGCAACGATGCCGCCAAAGGCGCGAACGAGGTCGCGAACTTGGAGGATGGGCGGCTCGGCTCGCGTCGGATTGAGCATCATCGAAAGCGGGACACTCCTCGCGGCGAGGTTAAAACGCGGCGCATCCTTCCACATTTTGCGCTGCACATGCATCTTCAATTTCGCGCGCGACCAAAGAGGTCCTGCATCCTGCGTCCCGATGGATGCGGGTCGTGTTCCGCCAAATTCTGTTGACGGCGCGAAGGGTTTCGAGGGAGCCTTGCGCCGGCCGCATGTGCGGCCACGGCGCTGCCCGGGCCAATCGCAACGCGCGCCATGAGCCTGGACGGGCGCCGAACCTCGAACACGAGGTCGGTAATATGATCAAACCAGTGCTTGCCGCAGTTGCGGTGCTTACGCTTTTGACTGCCGGCGCTCCGGCGCGGGCCGAAGACTCCAAAGACCCCATTAAACTCACGCTTCATGACTGGACCGGGCAGCTGATCACGACCCAGCTCATGGGTGAGGCGCTGAAGAAGGCCGGTCTCAATGTTGAATACGTTCAGGCCGATTACCTCGCCCAGTTCGCTGGCCTCAAATCCGGCGATTTGGACGTCGCCATGGAGATCTGGGCGACGACTGGCAAGGACGCCATGGACGAGGCCACTGCGACCGGCAAGGTCGAGAATTTGGGCGAGACGGGCATGGTCGCCATCGAGGAGTGGTGGTACCCCGAGTATATGAAGGAGAAGTGCCCGGGATTGCCCGATTGGGAAGCCCTCAAGAAGTGCGCCGAGGCGTTCTCGACTGCCGAGACGGCGCCTAAGGGCCGTTACCTCGGCGCGCCCGTGACCTGGGGCGGCTTCGACGAAGAGCGCATCGCCGCGCTCGATCTTCCCTTCGAAGTCGTGCACGCGGGAACGGACGCGGCGCTGTTCGCCGAGCTCGAATCCGCCATCCAGCGGAAAGCCCCGATCATCCTCTGGATCTATGCGCCGCATTGGGCGCCGCTCAAATACAAGGGCGAGTGGATCGAGTTCCCGAAATACGAAGCCGACTGCTACAAGGTCCCGGAGTGGGGCATCAACAAGACCGCCACGCATGACTGCGGCAAGCCGCGCGGACCCGTCTGGAAGGTGGCTTGGTCCGGGGTGAAGGACAAATGGCCGAGCGCCTACGCCGCGATCAAGAACTTCAATATCACGAACGACGAGATGGGCGCGCTCGTCACCAAGGTCGATCTCGAGGGCCAGAAGGTCGAAGATGTCGTCAACGACTGGATGAAAAGCAACGAAGCCCGCTGGAAAGGCTGGATCGGCCAGTGATTGCTGAGGACTCGATTGGGGCTCGCAGCCTGCTAAAGTAGCGGCAGGCCGCGAGCCCTCCTCGCATCCCGGGCACGGGGCCCCGATCCGTGACAGACGCCGCTCTCGCCTGCCGCAATGTCTGGAAACTCTACGGGCCCGACCCGAAGCGCGTGCTGGCGCGCCTCGGGCCGGCGCCGAGCGCGGCCGAGCTGGAGAAGGCGGGTTACATCACGGCGGTTGCCGACGCCACGCTCGCCATCGCGCGTGGCGAGATTTTCGTCATCATGGGCCTTTCCGGTTCCGGGAAGTCGACGCTGGTGCGGTGTCTTGCCCGCCTGATCGAACCCTCCGCCGGCGCGGTCAACTTCGCCGGCCGCAACCTGCTCGATGTCTCGCCGCAAGAGTTGATCGAACTCAGGCGTCACAAGATGGGCATGGTGTTCCAGCATTTCGCGCTGTTGCCGCATCTCACCGTGCTCGACAACGTCGCTTTCCCGCT
>DATAFR010000099.1:0-27094 GCA_036257375.1 Methyloceanibacter sp. | reverse complement strand
CCCGCGCGCTGCTGATCCAGGCGTTTGTCGGCGAGGCGCTGGAGAAGATCGAGGACGAGGCCTTGCGCGAGGCGCTGGCCCACGCCTCGGCCGATTGGCTCGGCGTCAGGGTCGAGTAAGGGGCGGCCGATGACCGTGCTCACACCGTCGGCCAAGGATCTCAAAGCGGTTGGGGCGCCTTTGGACGTGGAGGCGATCCGCGCCGACTTCCCGATTCTGTCCGCCGAGGTCAACGGCAAGCCTCTGGTCTATCTCGACAACGGCGCGTCGGCGCAGAAGCCGCGCCTGGTGCTTGACACCATTCAGCGCGCCTATGGTGAGGAATACGCCAACGTGCATCGCGGGCTGCATTACTTGAGCAACCTCTCGACCGCCAATTTCGAGAAAGCCCGCGATAAGGTGAGGGCTTTCGTCAACGCGCGCTCGGACGCCGAGATCATTTTCACCCGCAACGCGACGGAAGCGATCAATCTCGTCGCCTCCTCCTATCTCTCGCCCCGCATCGGGGAGGGGGACGAGATCCTGCTCACCATCATGGAGCACCATTCCAACATCGTGCCCTGGCATTTCCTGCGCGAGCGGCAGGGCGCGGTGCTGAAATGGGCGCCGGTCAGCGACGATGGCGAGTTCCTGCTCGACGAGTTCGTGAAGCTCATCTCCCCCCGCACCAAGATGATCGCCATTACGCATATGTCGAACGTGCTCGGCACGATCGTGCCGCTGAAAGAGGTAGTGAAGATCGCGCATGAGCGCGGCATCCCCGTTCTTGCCGATGGCGCGCAAGGGGCCGTGCATCTCCCGGTCGACGTACAGGATCTCGATGTCGATTTCTACGCCTTCACCGGTCACAAGCTTTACGGGCCGACCGGCATCGGCGTGCTCTACGGCAAGAAGGAGTTGCTTGAGCGGATGCGTCCCTATCAGGGCGGTGGCGAGATGATCGGCTACGTCACCACCAGTGAGGTGACCTACGCCACGCCGCCACACAGATTCGAGGCAGGTACGCCCGCCATCGTGCAGGCCATCGGGCTCGGCGCAGCCATCGATTATGTCGAAAGCGTCGGCCGCGAGCGCATCAAGGCGCATGAGGACGTCTTGCGCGACTATGCCATGCAGCGCTTGAGCGAGCTGAACTGGCTGCGCATCTTCGGCCGTGCCAACGACAAAGGCAGCATCGTCGCCTTCAACATGGAGGGCGCCCACCCACATGACGTGAGCACCATCCTCGACCGTTATGGCGTCGCGATCAGGGCCGGAACCCATTGCGCTGAGCCGCTTTTGGCCCGCTACGGTGTCACCTCGACATGCCGGGCCTCATTCGCCATGTATAATACGGTGGCAGAGGTCGATATTCTGGTCGAGGCGCTGCGGAGAGCGCGCGAGATGTTCGCTTAAGGTCGTCGCCGAAATGATTGAGAAGACCCAAAAAGAGGATCGGGCCCCGGAGACCGAGGCTGAAGCCGAGGAGCCTGCCGAGATCAAGGCCTGCGTGGGCGCGACCGGCGGCGGGGAGGGGGCGCCTTCCACAATCCCGCCCGAAGAGCTCGAGCGTCTGAAGAACGATCTGGTCGCGGCGCTGAAGACCGTCTACGACCCTGAGATCCCCGTGGATATCTACGAGCTCGGCCTGATCTATCGCCTCGAGGTCGACGATGATCGCAACATCGACCTGGACATGACTCTGACGGCGCCGGGCTGCCCGGTGGCCGGCGACATGCCGGGCTGGGTCGAGAATGCCGTTTCCGCTGTTCCCGGCGTTGGTCGAGTGAAGGTCAATCTCGTCTTTGACCCTCCTTGGGACATGTCGCGCATGAGCGACGAGGCGCGGCTGGCGCTCAACATGTTCTAAAGCGCCCTTGAACCCTTAGGCGAATTATCCCAACTTCAAGCCATGACCAGACCCCGCCCGCAAGTGATGAGTCTCACCGAAGCCGCCGCAGAGCGGTTGCGCGCTCTCGCCGCCGCCTCGGGCAAGGAGATCGAAGGTGTGCGCATCGGCGTGAAGAACGGCGGCTGCGCCGGCATGGAATACACCATGTCCTATGCCGAGACGCGCGGGCCGCATGACGAGGTTGTCGAGGACAAGGGTGTCAAGCTTCTGATCGACCCGACTGCCGTCCTCTTCCTGCTCGGCACCGAGATGGACTACCGGTCTGACCGCATGCGTTCGGGCTTCGTGTTCAACAACCCGAACCAGACATCCGCCTGCGGCTGCGGCGAGTCGGTATCGCTCAAGCCCGCGGAAGCGGCGAGCGCCGAAACGTCTGAAAAGGCGTCTTAGTCTAAGTTACCCGCACCGGGCGCATCATAAAGGCCGGGACATGATCGCCCATGCCTTGCTGCTTGCCGCGCGAGGGCTGCGGCGGATGCCCATGTGAGCGCTCCGCCGGGGCGCCATGCACGACCGGACGGCTCTTCTGCTCGCCGTGGTGATGCTGCTGTTGATGTTTGTGCTGTTCGTGACGGTGATCTTTGTGCTTCCCGCCATTGCCGTTCTGCGGGGCTTGCGCTTGGTGATGCTTTTGCGGGTGGCTATGCTGATGGTTCGCTTGCCCCGAGCCCCCACGCTTTCCCCGCCTTGAACGATTGCCGCGGCGATGTTTGCCGTTTCCGTTCGGGCGGGCCGCAGCTCTCTCTAAGTCATCTTCGCTCGGCGCGCCGTCGATCCAGGGAATGTCCTGGCGGAGCAGCTTCTCGATGGCCTTCAGCGCCTTGATGTCTTTCGGCGTCACCAGCATGGCGGCGAAACCCTCGCGTCCGGCCCGTCCCGTGCGGCCGATGCGGTGCACGTAATCTTCCGGGTGGATGGGGACGTCATAATTGAAAATGTGGCTCACCTCGGGGATATCGAGACCGCGCGCGGCCACGTCGCTCGCGGCCAGAAAGGCGATCGTCCCGTTGCGGAAGGCGTCGAGCGTCGCCGTGCGCTGATGCTGGTCCATGTCCCCGTGCAGCGCGCCGACGTTGAAGCCGTGGCGCTGAAGCGAGCGGTAGAGAATCCCGACGTCCTTCTTGCGATTGCAGAAGATGATTGCATTTTTGACGTCGATTTCCCGCATCAAAGCTCTGAGCGCCTCGCGCTTGCCGGCGGCATCGTCGGGCGCCTTCTTGAGCCGCTGCACGATCGTCGCGGCGGCCGTCGCTTGCGGCGCGATTTCGATGCGTTCGGGGCTGTGCAGGAACTTGTCGGCGAGGCGTTGAATTTCGGGCGGCATCGTCGCCGAAAAGAACAGGGTCTGCCGCGTGAAGGGGAGGAGCTTGCAGATGCGCTCGATGTCGGGAATGAAGCCCATGTCCAGCATGCGATCGGCTTCGTCGACCACCAAGATCTCGATACCGTTCAAGAGCAGCTTGCCGCGCACGAAATGATCGAGCAGGCGCCCCGGCGTCGCGATCACCACGTCGGCGCCGCGATCGAGCTTGCGGTCCTGGTCTTCATAGGACACGCCGCCGATCAGAAGCGCCACGGTCAGCTTGTGGTTCTTGCCGAGCGTCTCGAAATGATCGGCGACCTGCGCGGCCAATTCGCGGGTTGGCTCAAGGATTAGCGAACGCGGCATGCGCGCCCGCGCGCGGCCTCGCTCGAGCCGTGTGAGCATCGGCAGCACGAAGGACGCGGTCTTGCCGGTTCCGGTCTGTGCGATGCCGAGCACGTCGCGGCCGGTGACGGCCACGGGGACGGCTTTCTCTTGTATGGGAGTCGGTTTCTCGAAGCCCGCCGCTTCAACGGCGGACAAAACTTTGGGGCTTAGGCCAAGATTTGAAAAGCTCATGCGTTAGCAAAAATTCCGCGTGACCCGAAGCGCCACGCGTATCTTCTTTCTTTTAGGCGCAACAAATTGCTGCAACGATTCGCAAGCGTGCGCAAGATTCGACTGAAGCATTAAGGCAGATATGCCCTGCATTGCTTCCCCATCAAATAAGCGGCTGGGCCTATTGGCGCAAGAGGCAAAAGCACGCAAGGGAGAAGCGTGACAAGTCCGTGACGAGGTTAATCCTCGACGCCGGGGGCCTCTTCCTCACCAGCGCCAGCGCCAGCGGGGGCGCCTTCACCTTCCGCCTCGCCCTCAGGCGGGGCCTTTTCCATCGTGTAAGTGCCTGGCGTCGTCGCCTTCACGAACAGGGAGATATCCTCGTCTTGCTCGATATCGTAGGAGCTGATGAAGATCGTCGTCTCGTTCTCCTTGTCGTCCTCGCCGCCAATATCGATCGCGGCATTGCCGAGTTTCCGGTCGTTGACTTCTTTGATGGGCAGGCTCTTCACCACGACCGGCTTGCCTTCGCCGAACGACACCCATTGCAAATAGACTTCGGCTGTCGCGGCTTTGTCGCCGGCCATCACCACGATGGCGCGGTAGAAGCCGCCTTTGCCATCGGCCGACCAATGCCCTCCGCTTGCGATTTCGGAGATTTCCGGGCCGACGGCATCGACCAGCTTGCCGGCATCCTCGGCCGCCGCAAAGGAGAGGGTAAGGGTGAGGACGGCAAGCGCGGCCGCGGCGCGGAAGCCTGTCATGAGCATGTTACACTCCCTCGTTTTTCGCGCCGAATATCCTGCGCTTGTGCTCTCGTCTTAATGCAGCGATTTATATAGAGCATCAGTGCTTTGCGACAGGGGAGACCTCTATGGCGGCGCCTGGATCAGACTATGCCGACGTGGCGATCAAGCCGCCGTTTCTGTTCCTTGGCGCGCTTGCCCTCGGTTGCCTGCTGAGCCTCGTGCTGCCCATCGGGCCCGGCTTGGCCTCGCCGAACGGGCTGGGGTTCACCGTTGGCGCGATCTTCGTCGCCATCGGTCTGGCTCTCGCCATCCTTTCAGTGCGCAGGTTTCGCATCGCCGGCACGAGCGTCGTCCCCGGCGAACCGTCGACCGCACTCGTCGTCGAGGGCCCGTATCAATTCACGCGCAACCCGATCTATATCGGCTTCGTGCTGATCTATTTCGGACTCGCCGTCATCTTGACGAGCCTCTGGGTGCTTCTGCTGCTGATCCCGGTGCTGATCGTCTTGCAGCGCGGCGTGGTCGAGCGTGAGGAGGTCTATCTCGAGCGGCAGTTCGGCGACGCCTACCGCAAATATCAAGCGCGCGTGCCGCGCTGGCTCTAGCGCTAGATATCGAGCTCTTCCGCCTTGGCGAATTCGGCGCGCTCTTGGATGAAGCGGAACCGCGCCTCGGGCTTGTTGCCCATCAGCTGATCGACAAGCTTGCCGGTGCTCTTGTCGTCTTCAGCGATCTCGACCCTGAGTAGCGTGCGTAGCTTCGGATCCATCGTCGTTTCCTTGAGCTGCTTCGGCAGCATCTCGCCCAAGCCCTTGAAGCGGGACACATCGACCTTGCCCTTGCCGTTGAACTCCGACGACAGAAGCATCTCCTTATGCGCATCGTTACGCGCATACAGGATCTTGGCGCCTTGGCTCAGCCGATAAAGTGGCGGCACGGCAAGATAGAGATGGCCGTTTTCGATCAGCACGCGCATCTCGCGATAGAAGAAGGTGATGAGCAGCGAGGCGATATGCATGCCGTCGACATCGGCGTCGGTCATCACCACGACCTTCTCGTAGCGGAGATCCTCCTCGCGATAGCGTGTGCCCGTGCCGCAACCGAGCGCCTGGATCAGATCGCTCAAGAGCTGATTGTCGGCGAGCTTGCTCGAGCTTGCGCTGGCGACGTTGAGGATCTTGCCGCGCAACGGCAGCACGGCCTGCGTCGCGCGGTCGCGCGCCTGCTTGGCGGAGCCGCCGGCGGAATCGCCCTCGACGATGAAGATCTCGGTGCCTTGCGCGCCGCTGACCGCGCAATCGGCGAGCTTGCCGGGAAGGCGCAAGCGCCGCGTCGCCGTCTGCCGGCCGATTTCCTTCTCCTTCCTGCGACGGAGGCGCTCCTCTGAGCGATCGACCACCCAGTCGAGCAGGCGATTGGCTTGCGAGGGGTTGCCGGTGAGCCAATGATCGAAGGCATCGCGCAGCCCGCTCTCGACGATGCGCTGGGCCTCAGGACTCGACAGCCGGTCCTTGGTCTGGCCTTGGAACTCGGGCTCGCGGATGAACACGGACAGCATCGCGGCAGCCGTGCCGAGCACGTCGTCGGCAGTCAGCTGGGCGACGCGCTTGTTGCCGGTGAGCTCGCCATAGGCGCGCAGGCTCTTGGTGAGCGCCGAGCGCAATCCGGCTTCATGCGTGCCGCCGTCCGGTGTGGGCACGGTGTTGCAATAGGAACTCAGGAAACCGTCGTCGCTCGCGATCCACGCGATCGCCCATTCGAGCGAGCCCGAGCCTTCGGTCTTCTCGATGCGTCCGGCGAACACGTCCTTGGTGACCGGCTCCTGGCCCTCGATGCGGCTGGCGAGAAAGTCCTTGAGACCGCCCGGGAAATGGAAGACCGCGCTCTCGGGGGTCTCGCTGTCGCCGGCAAGGAGCGCCTTGGCGCAAGACCATCTGATCTCGACCCCGCGGACGAGATAGGCTTTGGAGCGGGACATGCGGAACAGACGCGCCGGTTTGAAGGCGCAGCCTTTGCCGAAAATCTTCGGGTCCGGCCTGAAGCGGACCTTCGTGCCGCGCCGGTTCTTCACCGCGCCCAGATTTTTCAGAGGGCCGTCGGGAACGCCGCGCGTATAGCTCTGCCGATAAAGCTTCTGCCCGCGCGCGACCTCGACCTCCATGCTCTCGGAGAGCGCATTGGCGACCGAAACGCCCACGCCGTGCAGCCCACCGCTCGTCTCATAGACCTTAGAGTTGAATTTGCCGCCCGCATGCAGCGTGGTCATGATGACTTCGAGCGCGGACTTCTTCTTGAATTTTGGATGCGGATCGACCGGGATGCCGCGGCCATTGTCGGTCACGGTGAGGAAGCCATCCTCCTCGAAGGCGACGCTGATATGGTCGGCATGACCCGCCACCGCCTCGTCCATGGCGTTGTCCAGCACCTCGGCGAAGAGGTGGTGCATCGCCTTCTCGTCGGTGCCGCCGATATACATGCCGGGACGCCGGCGCACAGGCTCGAGCCCCTCGAGCACCTCGATGTCGGCGGCGGTATAGGCCTCGCCGGAACGGGCTGAGGATCGTCCGCCCGAGGGCTGCTTGGCGCCCTTGATCGGCTTTCGCTTCAGCTCGTCCTCGAGCTTGGCGAACAGGTCGCGCGACGATGCGGCGGCTTTGCGCATGGGTCTTTTCGACACCAACGGCTCCACGAATCTCTACTCACAGGGATACCGCTTAGCTCGCACGCAAAGCCGGCTTTTTCAAGAGTCGTGGCAAGGCAGGGGCAAACGGACCTTAGGCAATCTTGCCGCCCCCGATCTTGGTGATCGCCAGCACCGAGGGCCGCGGCGGCATGTCCGGCTTGAAGTCAGGCCAGCGGGTCGCGGGGTCGGCGAAAGTCGAAGCCCGCTCGAAGCCCTTATAGCGCTCTGTGGCGTCGGCGGACGGGTGCTGCACGGCCAGGAACAGCGTCTCCTGGTCCGGGGTAAAGCAGGGACCGCACATCTCGGCGCCCACGGGACAGCGGAAGAAGAGCTTTCCGGTGCGCCGGCGCTCGCCTTCGGTCTCGAGCGCATAGAGCCCGTCGGCGCGGCCGGTCGGCCAGGGCTCGCCCTGGTCGGTCGAGATCCAAAGCCGCCCTTGCGCATCGACCGCGGCATTGTCGGGGCAGGCGAACCACCCATTATCCGAAATGTCCGGATTCCATAGCGCGCCGACCGCAGCCACGGCGGGGTCGCCGCAGCGTACCAGCACATCCCAGCTGGCCTCTTTGGCCGCATGGTCGCCGTCCGGCGGAGTCATTTCGATGATGTGGCCGAACACGTTCTCGGCGCGCGGGTTGGCGGGGTCCTCCTCGCCGGCCTTGCGATCCTTGTTATTGGTCAGGATCACATAGACGCGGCCATTGACAGGATTGGGCTGCACGTCCTCCGGCCGGTCCATGCGCGTCGCGCCAAGCGCGTCCGCCGCGAGCCGCGCATCGATCACCACGTCGGCTTGGGAGTGAAATCCGTTATCCGGGGTGAGGGGCCCTTGACCGAAGACGAGCGGCAGCCATTCGACCTTCCCGTCGTCCTTGAACTTGGCGACCGACAGCGTGCCCGCCGAAAGCAGCGACATGTTCGCTTTGCGATCGTCGGGATTGTAGGCGCCCTCTGTGACGAAGCGATAGACATAGTCGAAGCGCGCATCGTCGCCGCAATAGACGACGACGCGGCCATCCTTGTTGAGAACGCACTCCGCGCCCTCATGACGGAAGCGGCCGAGTGCCGTGTGCTTCACGGGGACTGAATTCGCATCGAGCGGGTCGATCTCGACGATCCAGCCGAACCGGTTCGGCTCGTTGGGCTCCTTATCGACGTTGAAGCGGTCGACGAATTTGCCCCAGGCCTGCCAGAGTCCCGGCACGCCATAGCGTGCGTAGCTCTTGGCGTGGTCGCCGCCGAGGCCGTCGGGCGGCTTGCCGCCGGTCTTGCAGAGGTCGCTCCAGAAATAACCGTGGAAATTTTCCTCGGCGGTCAGATACGTCCCCCAAGGCGTTATGCCGCCGGCGCAATTGTTGAGCGTGCCAAGGATCTGCATCCCCGAAGGATCGGAACTCGTCCTCAGGCGATCATGCCCCGCCGCGGGCCCATCGACGCTCATCGTCGTGTTGGCGGGACTGATGCGTCGGTTGTACTTGCCGTCGAGCACCGGGCGCCACCTCCCGTTCTCGCGCCCGATCTCGACGATGCTCACGCCATGCGCCGCCATCTCGATATCGACCAGTGCCGCCGTCATGTCGGTAAAGCAGATCAAGTCCTGCCGCACGAGATTGGGGAACATGATCTCTTCATTGGTGTATTCATGATTGACGCAGAGCAGGCCTCGGCTTCCGTCGTCATTGAGCGGGAAAAAGGCGATGTAGTCGTTGTTGTAGCCGAACTGCTTCAATTGCGCGGCCGCGCTCTGCTTCAGCGGGTCGAAATCGGGCGAGTCGGAGAAGAGCGCGTCGCCCCATCTGAACAGAACGTCGGCCTGGTACCCCTCTGCCACATGATGCGTTTCGTCGACTCCGGCGGCAATCTCATGGAAGCAAAAACGATCGGGCGCGCTCTCGGCGCGTGCGCTGCGCCCCGCGAGCAGCGATGGCCCGAACAAGGTCACCGCTGCCGCCACGCCAAGCGTGCCTCGCATCATCTCCCGGCGGCTATAGCGGCGCAGGATGATGTCGCCGATCGCCTCGCCCCCGGGCGGGCTGAGCGGCACATTGTCGTGAGCCTCGTAGGCCTCTGCCCTGTTGCAGAACTTGTCGGAATTCGCCATATGCCCAGCCAGAAATTTGCGCGCCAGCCTATGCGGCGCCGATGACAGATTCACGAAGCGGAAAACGATGGCGGAAGAGACTCCCATTTGCGATTTCGGCTGGAAGGCGCCGTCCTTTACCCTTCCGGCCACCGACGGCAAGACCTACAGCCTTAAGGATGTGCGTGGGCCGAACGGCACGCTGGTGATGTTCATCTGCAACCACTGTCCTTACGTCAAGGCGGTGATCGACCGCATTGTGCGTGACGTGAACCAGTTGCGCGGGCTCGGCGTGGGCGCCGTGGCCATTTCTTCCAACGACGTCGTGCATTATCCCGATGACTCCTTCGACAACATGAAGCGCTTCGCCGAAGCGCACAGATTCAGCTTTCCCTATCTCTACGACGAGAGCCAGACAGTCGCGCGGGCTTATGACGCAGTCTGCACGCCGGATTTCTTCGGCTTCAATGGCAATCTCGAGCTGCAATATCGCGGGCGGCTGGACGCGAGCCGTAAGGAAGCCGCGCCTGCGGATGTACGGCGCGACCTGTTCGAGGCCATGGAGCAGATCGCCGCTACCGGCCAGGGCCCGCGAGAGCAGATCCCCTCGATGGGCTGCTCCATCAAATGGAAAGCCGCCTAAACGAGCGGCGTTAACCCCTCCTTAAGCCTACCGCTTTCCCGTTTCTTTACGCGCGCCCCCTAAACTTTAGCTCAAAAGCGGCGGGGTATAAGCGTCATGGTCCTACGTTACGCCATGTTGGTGGCGCTCGGCGCGGCCTCGATCTGGGCCGTCGTCAACGTCAGCGCAAGCAACGGCGAGAGGCTCTTGGTCGATGCCGGCCAGGGCGGGAGCCAGGCCGATGTGGCCTTTTGGCTGCTCGTCGCCGTGGCGACGCTCATCGCGCTTTCACTGTTTCGCTTCGTGATTTTCGGCCTGCCGTCCATGGTCGACGGCTGGGTGCAGGAGCGCAAGCACTGGATCTTCACGCTGGTCTGCGGAGGTGTGCTCTACGCGGTGTTCTATTTGATGTAAGCGGCCCGATACGAAATCCTTTTTGGGGGAGCCTGGCGGGAACCTTGCTGCCGCGACGACGGGGGACGCGGAGAAGGTTCAGCAGGCCGGGCCAAAGTGGGGCGGTCGCCGAAAAGCGCGGCCGCCCCATCTTTTCTCCAAGCGTCGTCAGACGCTGTAATACATGTCGAACTCGATGGGGTGGGGGAACATCTCGAAGCGTTCCACCTCTTCCATCTTCAGCTCGAGATAGGCGTCGATCGCATCGTCGGTGAAGACGTTGCCCCTCTTCAAGAAGGCGCGGTCCTTGTCGAGTTCCTCGCAGGCCTGGCGCAGCGAGCCGCACACGGTCGGCACCTTTTCCAGCTCTTCGGGCGGGAGGTCGTAGAGGTTCTTGTCGATCGGGTCGCCCGGGCTGAGCTTGTTCTCGATGCCGTCAAGCCCCGCCATCAGCATCGCGGCAAACGCGAGATAGGGATTGGCGGCCGGATCGGGGAAGCGTACCTCGACGCGCTTGGCCTTCGGGCCCGAGCCGAGCGGAATGCGGCAAGAGGCGGAGCGGTTGCGCGAGGAGTAGGCAAGCAGCACCGGCGCCTCGTAGCCCGGCACCAAACGCTTATAGGAATTGGTGGTCGGGTTGGTGAAGGCGTTGAGCGCCTTGGCATGCTTCAAGATGCCGGCGATGTAGTGCAGCGCCGTCTGCGACAGATCGGCATATTTGTCGCCGGCGAACACGGGCGTCGAACCCTTCCAGATCGACTGATGGGTATGCATGCCCGAGCCGTTGTCGCCATAGACCGGCTTCGGCATGAAGCACGCGGTTTTGCCGTAGGCCTGCGCCACCATGTGGATCACGTATTTGTAGATCTGCATGGAGTCCGCTGTCTTGACCAGCGGCCCGAACTTGATGCCGAGCTCGTGCTGGGCGGCGCCCACCTCGTGGTGATGCTTTTCCGTGGTCACGCCCATGTCGGCCATCACCGACAGCATCTCCGAGCGCAGGTCTTGCGCCGAGTCGACCGGCGGCCCCGGAAAATAGCCGCCTTTGGTGCGCGGCCGGTGACCGAGATTGCCCATCTCATATTCGGTGTCGGTGTTGGTCGGCAGCTCGATCGAGTCGATCTTGTAGCCGCAATTGAACGGCTCGGCGGCGAAGCGTACGTCGTCGAACACGAAGAACTCGGCCTCCGGCCCGAACACGGCGACATCGCCGATGCCGGTCTGCTTGAGATAGGCCTGTGCCTTGCCCGCGATCGAGCGGGGATCGCGCTCATAGGGTTCATTGGTCAACGGCTCGAGCACGTCGCAGAAGATGGCAAGCGTGCTTTGCGCAAAAAAAGGATCGATCACCGCGGAGGAGGGGTCCGGCATCAGCTTCATGTCCGATTCGTTGATCACCTTCCAGCCGGCGATCGAGGAGCCGTCGAACATGATTCCGTCGGTGAACGCGTCCTCGTCCATGATCTTCGCGTCCATGGTCACGTGCTGCATCTTCCCCCGCGGATCGGTGAAGCGCAGGTCCACAAACTTGACGTCGTCGTCCTTGATCTTCTTTGTCACACTTTTAGCGTCTGCCATCGTACTCCCCTGTCATTGGCATTGATTCATGCCGCCTTTCCTTGGTTGGCGGCGGAGAACTTACACCGGCCCGCGCCGCGCCGGTCGTTTCTTAGCGCGCCTTTTAGATGGCGTCGTTACCCGTCTCGCCCGTGCGAATGCGGACGGCCTCTTCCACGTTCGACACGAAAATCTTTCCGTCACCGATGCGGCCCGTCTTCGCCGAGGCGATGATCGCGTCGATCGCCTTTTCCACCATGTTGTCGCCGAGCACGAGCTCGAGCTTCACCTTGGGCAGAAAGTCGACGACGTATTCGGCACCGCGATAGAGCTCGGTGTGGCCCTTCTGGCGTCCGAAGCCCTTGGCCTCGGTCACCGTGATGCCCTGGAGCCCGATCTCCTGCAGCGCCTCCTTCACCTCATCGAGCTTGAATGGCTTGATGATCGCTTCAATCTTTTTCATTGTCTCGCTGCACCTCCCATGGACGCAAAGAAGCGCCGAGCCGCGCGCTTCCGTCCGTTATCCTGAAAGACTGTGGCCCAGCCAAAGCACGCCCTATGCCAAATTTTCGACTGCAACTTTTGCCCGCTATTTCAGCCTGTTATTAGTCCTCTGCAAAAGCTTGGGGCGTTTGCCTTGGCAGGGCTGCGCAACTTACAGGCAGACTGCATAAGAATTAAGCAGAATTGTTGGGCACCGGTCCCTTTGCTTTCCAGGAAAGCAGTCGTGCCATGAGCGACAGACGTCATGCTTGAGCTTCTGACCGCCGAGGAGATGGGGAGGGCCGACAAGCTCGCCACAGAGGCCGGCGTGCCGGGCGAAACCCTTATGGAGAATGCCGGCCGCGCCGTGGCGGAAGAGGTGGCGAAGCGCTTTCCCGACGGCGAGATTGTCGCCGTCCTCTGCGGCCCCGGTAACAATGGCGGCGACGGCTTCGTCGCCGCACGCCATCTCGTGGAGCGGGGCTACACGATCAGGCTCGGCTTCGATGGCGATATCGCACGGCTTCCCAACGACGCCGCCCTGATGGCGCAGCGTTTCACCGGCAAGCGCGAGCCGCTCAATTCTGACCTGCTCAAAGGCGCCGACATTGTGGTTGACGCGCTGTTTGGCGCCGGCCTTGCGCGTCCCATCCAAGGGAAGCTGGCGGCGCTGATCGAAAGCGTCAACGCATCGGGTCTTCCAGTCGTCGCAGTCGATGTGCCAAGCGGCGTCGACGGCACGACCGGGGAGGTTAGGGGGGTCGCCATAAATGCGGCGGCCACCGTGACCTTCTTCCGCTTGAAGCCTGGGCACCTCCTCTTGCCAGGGCGCATGCATTGCGGAGATGTGCGGCTCGCCGATATCGGCATCCCCGCGAGCGCGCTCGCGACCATTGCGCCGAAAACCTTCGCCAACGAGCCCGCGCTTTGGCGCGAACAATTTCCCTGGCCCAAAGAGGAGAGCCACAAATATGCGCGCGGTCATGCGGTCGCGGTGTCGGGCCCGGTCTATAGCACGGGCGCTGCGCGGCTCGCCGCGCGCGGCGCGCTCAGGGTTGGAGCCGGGCTCGTGACCGTCGCTTCGCCGCGCGATGCGCTCCAAGTCAATGCCGCACAGCTCACAGCCATCATGGTGCGCGAGGCCGACGATGCGCGCGGATTGAAGGCGTTGCTTGCGGACAAAAGGAAGAACGCTGTCCTTATCGGACCTGGCGTGGGGGTCGGAGAACGCACCAAGGAGTTGGTCATGGCGGCGCTCGACTCTGACGCCGCATTGGTCTTGGACGCCGACGCGATCACTTCCTTCAGCGACGACGACAGCCGCCTCTTTGTCGCGATTTCGTCGCGCGTGGCGCCGGTTGTGCTCACGCCGCATGACGGGGAGTTCGCGCGGCTGTTTGGCGACCTCGTCTCCTTGCCCAAGCTCGAACGCACGCGCAAGGCCGCCGCGCGGTCGGGTGCATTCGTCGCATTGAAAGGCGCCGATACCGTCGTGGCATCGCCCGACGGGATGGCGTCGATCAACGCCACGACGAGTCCCTGGCTTGCCACCGCCGGCACCGGCGATGTGTTGGGGGGGATGGTGCTTGGGCTTCTCGCCCAGGGCATGCCGGGTTTCTTGGCCGCGAGCGCGGCGGTTTGGTTGCATGGCGCGGCGGCGAAAGTCTGCGGCCCGGGCCTGATTGCCGAGGATCTGCCCGAGACGTTGCCGCAAGTGCTGCGCGCGCTGCGCAGGGTCGAGTCGGGCGGCAATTAGTCCTTGGCGGGGACTTGAAGAGCTTGGCGGAACCGGCGAAATGCGCGAAAAGGGTTGGCGAACCGCCTTCCGGCGACCCTTTGTTGACACACTCCGGCCTTATGGGAGACTTGGGAGAAGGGGTCTGAGGGAAGGCCTACCTTTTTGGTCATGCACGCTTCACGACATGCCATCGCTTGGCTTCTTGCCGCCGTTCTGCTCGGGGGCGCGGCTGCGGATGCCGAGGATACGACGCTTCTGAGGGCGCGCGAGGGCGCTGCCGCGCTCATGCGCGGACAATACGACAAGGCGATCGCCGCATACGACGACGCGCTGAAGGCGCCCGAGATCGCCGACTTCGTCGAGGCCAGCATTTATAGCGATCGCGGCATCGCCAAATGGCGGATGAACCAGACCAAGGAAGCAGTCGAGGACTTCAACAAATCGATCCAGCTCTCGCCGGAGAATGCCACCGTCTACAATAATCGCGGCAACGCTCTGATGGATCTCGGCCACCCCGACGAGGCGATCAAAGACTTCGACCGGGCAATTGCGCTATCGGCCAGCTACGGCGCCGCTTACAACAACCGGGGCAATGCGCATGTCGCGCTCGGCCAATACGATGCCGCCTTTCAAGACTTCCGCAAGGCGGTCGAATTGATGCCGCAGAGCGCGGTGCCGTTCAACGGACGTGGCATGGCCCATGGCGAGCTCAAGCGCTATCACGCCGCGGTGCGCGACCTGAGCCGCGCCATCGGCATCAACCCGAAATATGTCGCTGCCTACCGCCATCGCGCCGACGCCTATTTCGCTCTGAACATGTATCGAGAGGCAGCGGCCGACGCGACGCAGGTGCTCACCCTGCAACCCGACGTGCCGGACCCCGACATGTTGCTGCTGCGCGCCCGCGCCAATGAAGGCGACAAGAAGTTCAACGCTGCCTTGGACGATCTGAACAAGGCGATCGAGGCGAAGCCGGACCTTGTGGCCGCTTATGTCGAGCGTGGAATCGTCTTCACTCAGGCGCGCCGCTTCGACGACGCCATCGGCGACTTCAATCGCGCCATCGAGCTCGATCCGCAGAATGCCAAGGCCTACGCCATGCGGGCCTCGGTGAAATCGCAGGCAGCCCCCAACGTTACCGCCAATCCCGAAGGCCATGCCCAGGCCAACGAGGATGCGCTGAGTGACGTCAATCAGGCGCTCCAGATCGCGGCCAACGATCCTGTCGCTCTGCGTATCAGGGGCAATGTCTACGAGGCGTTGAACCGCACCGACGAGGGCGTTGCCGATTATAAGAATGCGCTGGCGCAGGACCCGCTTCAAACGGAGAGCCGCGATGCGCTTCAGCGGCTTGGACAAGAAGTGCCGCCCGAGCCCGGCAACGTGCTCGGCGAGGAGGTCGCCGGGTGGGTGATCAAGGAGCCGCAACCGGGCCGCTATATCGCGATCAACACAAAATATCCGACACTGCGGCCCGAACTCGAGATGTTCGGCACGGGCAAGCCCAAGATCCTGGAATGGAAGCTGCTCAAGGACGCTCTTACCGGCATCGGGCTCTTGAAATATTACGCGGGCGACTTTGGCGACGGGCAGGATTCGAGTCTCGAATATGTCGCCATCGTCGATACGCGGGCGAACAAGGTCATCTCCGTCGAACCGCATGCGTGGGGTTCAAACCCAGCCCAATGGAACTGGCAGGCCGTGTCTGTCGTGGTCACCGATCCTGACGGCAACAAGAACGAGGTTCAGCTCCGCAAAGTGCGTCAAAGAGCGCCGGCGCCCCGCGACGATTTCTGGGGCTTCGAGCGCTCAGCGGAGGCTCCGCCAGAGGGCCGGCGCGCCGGGAGGCGTGGCGGCGGAGGCGGCAGAGGCGGTGGCGGAGGCGGCAGCCTCTTCAACTGGCTCTTCCGGTGACATTGTTTCTCGCCAGCGTGCGCGACGCCGAGGAAGCCGAACTGGCGATCGGCGCCGGCGCAGACATCATCGACCTGAAAGATGCGGGCAACGGAGCGCTTGGCGCACTTCCGCCTGACACCATCGCCGCCTGCGTGCGACGTGTGGCGAGCCGCGCGCCGATCAGCGCGACCATCGGCGATCTTCCCCTCGAACGCGAGACGGTTCTCGCGGCCGTGCGCGCGACGGCCGGGCTCGGTGTGGACTACGTCAAGCTCGGCCTGTTTCCGGGCGGCAATGCCCAACGCTGCCTGAGGGCGCTAGCCGGGGACGCCGGCAAGTTCCGCCTCATCCTCGTCATCTTCGCCGATGCCTTGCCGGAGTTCGACGCCATCGGTCTCGCCGCACGGATCGGCGCCCATGGCGTGATGTTCGATACGATGGGCAAGGGTGGCGGCTCATTGGCTGAGCACGCCTCCTTTATCGGACTTGCCGGCTATATCGCCGCGGCCAAGGCGGAGGGCCTGATTGTCGGTCTCGCCGGCTCGCTTAAGCCGCGGCAAGTGCCGAGCCTCGTTGCGCTTCAGCCTGACTTGCTTGGCTTTCGCGGGGCGCTCTGCCGCGACGGGGACCGCACCCTGCCGCTCGATCCGGAAAGACTCGCCGCGGTTAGGGCGATGATCCCCGAACGGCCGCACATTTTCCATGAACGGAACTTGGCCGACCTCGCCGACCAAGCGTTATGCTAGGGATGGCGTAACGGAGCCTAGATCATGGACGAGCGGTTGAAGCGGGGAGCGGCGAAACCCGCTCGGAGCGGAGCGAAAGCGCTCGACCGCGTCTTCATGCATGACCTCGTGCTCGACGTCGAGATCGGCGTCTATACGCATGAGAAGGGCGTGACTCAGCGCGTGCGTTTCTCCGTCGACGTCGATGTGCTTCCCGCGACCGAGGCAGTGGACGACAATATCGCCCGCGCCTTCGACTACGACACGATCATCAAGGGCATCAAGCAGATCATTGCGCGCGGCCACATCAATCTGGTCGAGACCCTGGCCGAAGAGGTAGCGCAGCACTGCCTCGCCCACCCGCGCGCGGCACGCGTGACGGTCAAGGTCGAGAAGCTCGACAAGGAGCCTGGCGCCGTCGGCGTGGAGATCGTTCGGTCGAAGGAAAGGGCCTGACATGCCGGCCCGGAGCTTCAGCGCCCGCGCGCAACCCAGGTCCCTCGCGGGAGCGGCACCCCCCATCGTCGTCAAGCTGGGCGGCAGTGTGGTCCGCTCTCCGGAACTCGCCGCCTGGCTCGATGCGATCGCAAGCGCGCCAGTGCCGATCATCGTCGTTCCGGGGGGAGGGGCTTTGGCCGATGAGGTGCGCGCCTGCCAATCGCAACTCGGCTTTGGCGACCGCTCCGCGCACCGCATGGCCTTGCTCGCCATGGACCAGTTGGCCTGGGCGGTAGCGGGCCTGAGACCCGGCTTTGCCGTTGGCGCCACCGAAGATGAATTGCGCGCTGTGCTTGCGAAAAACGACGTGGCCGTTTGGGCGCCCTACGCCTTGATCGCCGAGCGCACCGACATCGAGGCATCTTGGCGGCTCACCTCCGACAGTCTGGCGCTGTGGCTCGCCGGCCGGATCGGTGCGGAGCGCTGCTATCTCATCAAGTCGATCGTCCGCCCGAAAGCGGACCGGCTCAGCGCCAAGCAGCTCGCGGGGGATGGGGTGGTGGACGACGCCTTCCCGGAGATGCTGAATGAGGCCGGCACCCCGGCTGTCCTACTCGGTCGCGGCGACCAAAAGGCCTTCGGCGCTTCTCTGGGGCAGGGCGAATGCTGCGGCAGCGAGATCGCTTAAGCCAAAGCACATTGTCATTGCCCGGCTCGACCGAGCAATCCAGTAACCCTGTAGCTTGGCAACGAAGATCGGTGGTTACTGGAGTCCCGCTTTCGCGGGCATTACACAGTGCGAAGTCTCGCGCTTGGGCGAAGGGCGGGTTAGAAGGCAGGGCCGAACAGCGCGAGCCCGGAGCAATGCCTGAAAGCATCCTATTCCTGACCGGTCATCTGGCGCGGCCGCGGCTCGAAGCCGTGTTGAGCGGCATGAATGCCAGTTTCGACTGGAAGGTGCTCGATATCGGGGTCAAGATCGCGGCCCTGATGACCGAGGACATCATCAATCGCAGGCTGCCGAACCCCGTCGAGGCCGACAAGATCCTTCTGCCCGGCCGTTGCCGCGCCGATCTCAATCGCTTGAGCGGGCGCTTCGGCGTGCCGTTCTTGCGCGGCCCCGACGAGCTAAAAGACATTCCCATCTTCTTCGGCCGCGCGCGGAAGGCCTCCGACATGACCAAATACGACATCCAGATCTTCGCCGAGATCGTCGATGCTTCCGCGCTTTCCGTGGAAGCGATCCTGAAGCGCGCGGAGGACTACGTGCAGAAGGGCGCCAATGTGATCGATCTCGGCTGCCTTCCCGACACGCCGTTTCCGCATCTTGAGGACACCATCCGCGCGCTCAAGGAGAAGGGCTACAAGACGAGTGTCGATTCCGCCAATCCCGACGAGCTGTTGCGCGGCGGCAAGGCCGGAGCCGATTTCCTGCTCAGTCTCAACGAGGACACGCTGGGCATCGCCGACAAAGTCGCGTCGGTCCCCGTGCTGATCCCCAAAGAGCATGGCGACTTGGCGTCGCTCTATCGCGCAATGGATGCCCTCGATGCCAAGGGCCGGAAGTATCTCGTCGACCCCGTGCTCGATCCCATCAATTTCGGTTTCATGCGTTCGCTCGAGCGCTATGCGCAGGTGCGGCGCGAGCGCGCCGACGCCGAGATCTTGATGGGCACGGGCAATCTCACCGAGCTGACCGACGCCGACACCACCGGCATCACCGCCATCCTGCTCGGTATCGCCTCCGAGCTCAGTATCAAGAACGTGCTCGTCGTGCAGGTCAGCCCGCATACGCGCCGCACCGTCGAGGAGCACGATCTCGCCCGCCGCATCATGTATGCCAGTCGCGCCGAGCACGATCTGCCCAAGGATTACGCCGACGGCCTGCTTGCCTTGCATTCGCGGCGGCCTTTCCCGCAAAGCCCGGAGGAAATCGCGGAAGCCGCGCGCGAGGTGCGCGACAAGAATTTCCGCATCGAGATCGCCGAGGATGGGATCCATATCTATAACCGCGACGGGCATCACGTGGCGAAGGATGCCTTCGCGCTTTACGACAAGCTCGGCGTGGACAGCGACGGCCCGCATGCCTTCTATCTCGGGGCGGAGCTTGCGCGCGCCGAAATCGCCTGGCGGCTGGCCAAGCGCTACGCCCAAGACGAGCCGCTCGATTGGGGCGTCGCCGCCGACGCTCCCGCCGACGACAGAACCCGGCTGAAAGAGGCCGGGCACACGCTGATCGCCAAGAAGAAGCGTGAGGCATCCTAGAGAGTCGCCGTCATGCCGATGATCCGCGAAACGATCGTCACCACGCTCAGCGAGGACGGGAAGGTGCATACCGCGCCGCTCGGCCTCATCGTTGAGGAGGGAGGTTTCATCATCGCGCCGTTCCGGCCATCGACCACGCTCGACAATCTCCGCGCGACGCCTTACGCCGTGGCCAATTTCACCGACGATGTCCTCGTGTTCGCCGGCTGCCTTACCGGCCGGAAGGAGTGGCCGACGCGACCCTCGACCCATGTGCCCGGCGCCGTGCTCGAAGGCGCGCTCGCCCATGCCGAGCTCGCCATCGACCATGTGCAGGAGGACGATCAGAGGCCGCGCTTCCATTGCCGCGTGGTGCACGAGGCAAGCCACGCGCCGTTCAAAGGCTTCAACCGCGCGCAAGCCGCGGTGATCGAGGCGGCGATCCTCGCCAGCCGCCTGCATATGCTGCCGCGCGAAAAAATCGAGCGCGAGCTCGGCTATTTGCAGATCGCCGTGGAAAAGACCGCGGGCCCGCGCGAGCACGAAGCCTGGCGGCTCTTGATCGAGAAGATCGAAGACCATTACAAACACGGCCCGCCGCCGTCGCGCTGATATCCACCCCACCACCGATACCCCAGCAACGAGATTGCCCAAGGAGCGAGGGCGATGAGCCCCATCAAGGACGTTACCGGCACAGCCTTTGTCGTGGCCGAGTTCCGCGCGAGCGAGAATTCCGAACCTCACCCCCTCTACGTCGACCCGGTTGTCCCGATCTTTCTCGATGCACGAACCAAGGCGGCCGCCGACACGATTTCAGCCGGCTTCCCCGCGGCGGATATGAACGTCAGGCTCAGGACGCGCTACCTCGACGACAGGCTCGATGAGCAGCTTGCCGGGGACTGCCGTCAGGTCGTCATCCTCGGCGCCGGCCTCGACACGCGAAGCGTGCGCAAGCGGTCGGACGGCGTCGCCTATTTCGAGATCGACGACCCGAGCACGGTCGCGTTCAAGCGGCAGCGTTTGGCTGAACGCGGCTACGACGCTCCGGCGACGTTCATCGTCGGCAACTACGTCACGGCGGGCGTGCTGCCGCTGCTCGAGGCCCATGGCTTCGATAGCGACCTGCCGTCTTTCTTCATCTGGGAAGGCAACACGATGTATCTGACCGAGGCCCACGCACTGAAGGTCTTGCGCGACCTGAAAGCTCGCCTCCCCCGGTTCAGCATCTCCTTCGATTACATGGACAAAGCGGTGATCACGAAGACGACCGGCGAGGCGGGGACCACGATCTTCGTGGAGCGCTTCGCCGACATGGGCGCGCCCTGGCACTACGGCATCGACGATATCGGCGCTGTTGCCCGCGAGACCGGGCTGACCGTCGCCGACGCCATAACCGTCGGCGATCTACATCGGAAATTCCGGCCCGGGCGCCCGTTGGCCTCGATCGTCTACGAGCATTACAGCCTCTGCACGCTGAGACCGTGACGAGCAAAGGGATTTGCCGCCGAAGGCTCCTACCCGTTACCCTGCTTCAGGAGGAGGGTGCCGGCAATGACGTGGCTTCCTCGCGTTCGAGCCGTGCTTTTTAGCCTCGCGCTCCTGCTGGGAGCGTCCGACGCGCTTGCCGCCAATGTCGATCCGGCGGAGGGGAAGGCGCTGCTCGAAGCGAATTGCGGCCGCTGTCATTCCCTCGAAGCAATAGGCATGAGCCCGCTGCCTCAGGCGCCGCCGCTGCGCGAGGTCTATCTCAAATATCCGATCGACCAGCTGGAGGAGGGGTTCGCCGAAGGGATGGGCTCGAAGCACCGCGACATGCCGCAGATTCAATTCTCGCCCGACCAGGTCGTGGCCATTCTGAACTATCTCGGCAGCATCACCGGCGTCGATCCGGCCAAGCGCGCGCCCGCCAACATCCCCGGCGAGACGCCGCCCTAGATGATCGCCTCTCTTTCACGGTGGCCCTGAGACGCGCCCCATGCAGCTGCAATCGCTCGATTGGGGTGTCGTGGCAGTCTACGGCCTGGCCTCGCTCATTCTCGGCCTCGTCTTCACCAAACGCGCCGGCCGCAATCTCGAACAATATTTCCTGTCGGGCCGCAAGCTGCCTTGGTGGCTGCTCGGCACCTCCATGGTGGCGACCACCTTCTCCACCGACACGCCCAATCTCGTGACCGATCTGGTGCGCACCGGCGGCGTCAGCATGAACTGGCTTTGGTGGGCGTTTCTCCTCACCGGCATGCTGACCGTGTTCTTCTACGCCAAGCTGTGGCGCCGGTCGGGCGCGCTCACCGATATCAATTTCTATGAGATGCGCTATTCGGGCAAGCCGGCAGCCTTCCTGCGCGGCTTCCGCGCCATCTATCTCGGCGTGTTCTTCAACGTGATGATCATGGCGACGGTTACCCTCGCCGCCATCAAGATCGCTGGCGTCTTGTTCGGTCTCGATGCCCGCGTGACGGTCGTGCTCGCGGCGCTGATCACGATGGTCTACGCCTCCACGGCGGGCCTATGGGGCGTCGTCGTCACCGATTTCTTCCAGTTTCTGCTGGCGATGATCGGCTCGGTCGCGGTTGCCTACTATGCCGTCAACGAGCCGCGGGTCGGCGGACTGACCGGGCTGCTTTCCAATCCGCAGGTGACCGACAGGCTCTCGCTGCTTCCCGATTTCTCCGACACCGCGGCCGTCATCGCCGTGCTGATCGTGCCTCTCGCCGTGCAATGGTGGAGCACCTGGTATCCGGGCTCGGAGCCGGGCGGCGGTGGCTACATGGCGCAGCGCATGTTGGCCGCGCGCAACGAGAAGCAGGCCATGGCCGCAACTCTGTGGTTCAACATCGCTCATTACGCCGTGCGGCCCTGGCCGTGGATCCTGGTCGCTCTCGCCTCGCTGATCGTCTATCCGGAGCTCACCGACATCCAAGAGCGGCTTCCTTACCTCGATCCCTCGATCATTGGCCATGATCTCGCCTATCCTGCGATGCTCGTGCTCGTGCCGCACGGACTGCTCGGGCTCGTCGTGGCATCGCTTGCTGCCGCCTATATGTCGACCATCAGCACCCACTTGAATTGGGGGGCGTCTTACGTCGTCGACGACGTCTATCGCCGCTTCATCAAGCCTGACGCTTCAGAATCGCATTATGTCAATGTCGGCAGGGTCGTGACCTTCGCGCTGATGTTGATCGCCGCGCTCGTCGCGCTATGGCTCGACCACGCCATGCAGGCCTTCCAGATCCTGCTGCAGATCGGCGCCGGCACCGGCCTCATCTTCCTGTTGCGCTGGTATTGGTGGCGCATCAACGCGTGGGGCGAGATCGCCGCCATGGTGATTTCCTTCCTGCTCGCGGTGTATCTGCATTTCGGTCACGCGCGGCTCGGCTTTGCGCCGCTCGATTCGACCACGGCGCTTGTGCTCGGCGTGTTGCTTACGACCGTGGGCTGGCTGTCGGTGACTCTGCTGACGCCGCCAACCAATCGCGCCACGCTTCAGTCCTTTTATGATCGCATTCGCCCTTACCCCGCCGGGTGGCGTCGCGCCGTCGATACGAGCGGCGCGAAGGAGAAAGCCGATGACATCGCCGCCGCGTTTCTCGCCTGGTTCTTGGGCTGCGTCGCGGTCTACGCGGCACTGTTCGCAACGGGATATCTTCTCTACGGGCGGTCGGAGGTCGGCCTGGTCTGTACCGCCGTTGCCGTTGCGTCGGCTTATGCCTTGACGCGCGTCATTCCCAAAGTGGGCTTCTGAGCTGAGCTCTTGAAGCGAGCCCGTGCCCTACAGCGCCGTCTGTTGTATAGTTAAGACGGCGGGGGGGACCCAGCGCTCGCTCAAGAGCGCACCAACTCGAACAATGGAGGTCCACCCATGAAAGTTAAAGACGTGATGCACAAGGGCGTCGACTGGGTCGGCCCGGACACTCCTGTCTCCGACATTGCCAAGCTGATGCGCAAGCACGACATCGGCTCAATTCCAATCGGCGAGAACGACCACCTCATCGGAATGGTGACCGACCGCGACATCGTCTGCAAAGGTTTGGCGAAGGAGGGCTTCAATCCAGGTCGGGCCACGGCGCGCGATGTGATGACCGCCGGCATTCATTGCTGCCGGGAGGACGACGATCTGGCCAAGGCCGTGCGGCATATGGAGCAACTCAAGATCCGCAGGCTGCCGGTGATCAACAAGGGCAAGCGGATGGTCGGCATTCTCGCTCTTGGCGACATCAGCCATTCGGCGCCGACCGATCTTCTGTCCGAATGCGTCAAGAGCGTTTCAGCCCACCACCATTGAACGGCGAGGCAATCTGGCGTCTTGCCTGACGGCTCCCCGGGCGATCGGGGAGCCGTTCAGTCATGTGTGGCTTTGGCTATCTCGGCCCGAGATAGGGATTGTTGTAGCGCGCGTCGACGCAACGTCGCCGTCCCAATAGCGATACAGCTGGCTGGACGGGGCGGCGGCAGGACGATGATCGCGGCCGGCGCATCGTCATCGACGTCGACATCGACGGCCACATCTGCATCGGGAAGCACCGCATCGGCCCCGCATCCGTAGCGCCGGCAATACCGCTTCCAATAACCTGTCTGCTCGATCAGCGTGGGCGCGATGAGCGGAGCTGAGATCGCGGGCGGGGGACCGGCGTCCGCGTCAAGCGTCGAAAGGCCGAGGCTAATTCCCGCGCCTATGACGGCCGCCACAAGAACAAGAAACCAACGCATGCAATTCTCCGTCTTTACTCCGGTCTCGCGCGCAAAGTCTGATCATACGAGGCTGCGCGGGACAAAGCGTGATTGGTCGAGTCTTGGCCTCGATGCTACAATTTTACCGTTGCGGGTGCTGAAACATTCCTGGGGGGCGAGGCGTTCTTCGTTTCTTGCTAAACAGGAGGTCAAAATGCCCCAGAATATCTTCGGCTCAGACACCGGCCAGGCGGTCCCCGGCGGCAATCTCGCCAAACCTCTCGTCATTGCACTCTTAGCGCTTCTAGCCTCGCGCTATTTCAGCGGGGGCGGACAGAAAGACGCGCAAGCGCCGTCGCCCGACGCAACCAGATTTCCGGACTTGTCCGCGCCGGGATCGAGGCAAGAGGCTTCTCCTGGCAGTATTCTCGACGGCCTTGGCGGCCTGGTCGAGCAGTTCCAAAATAAGGGCCTGGGCGACGTGATCGATTCCTGGGTCAATCGGGGCACCAATAAGAGCATCGCTCCAGACCAGGTGTCTGTGGCGCTCGGCCGCGACGTCATCGACGATCTTTCCCTGCGCACCGGCCTCTCGCGCGACGAGGTGGTGACGGAATTGGCCCGCATGCTGCCGAATGCGGTGGATAAGCTCACCCCCGAAGGACGACTCCCGACACAGCAGGAGATAATGCGGCTAATGTCCTGAACGCGTTGGCCTGTTTAACCGAGTCCAGCCAAAAGGGGGTCCTCATGGGGATCATTGCCTGGATCGTCCTGGGTTTGATTGCGGGCTTCATCGCCAGCAAGATTTATGTCGGCAGCGGGCAAGGCGTATTGCTCGATATCGTGCTCGGCATCGTGGGCGCGGTGGTCGGTGGCTATCTGTTCTCAGCCTTCGGCGCCACCGGCATTACCGGCTTCAATATCTACAGCATGATCGTCGCGATCATCGGCGCGGTCGTCGTGCTGTGGCTCTATCATTTGATTGCCGCCCGCGGATAGTTTTGGACGAGGAGATGAGCACGAAAGGCGCTCATCTCCTCTCTTTTCACGTCGACTGAAGCAATTCGCGTTCGGCGAGAAGCCCAACCGCAACCGCCGGAGCGCAAGTGGCTGCCATGTCGCGCGCCTCCGGCGCGCAGTCGATCAGCTCGGCGAAGTCATAATAGGGACGGCCGAACCGCGCGGCGAGTTTTCCCGCGATGAAGCGCCCGCAGCCGGCGCCGATGACCGGGGCCTCCTCTGCAAGCTCCTCGCGCGCGAGCAGCATGCGCGCCGCCTCTTCGATCTCTGCAACCTGGCATTCGGCAAGATGCTGGGCGAGGTCGACAAAGGCGAGCAGGCCAGCCTCGCTTGCGTCGCGGCCGAGCATGCGGGCAAGCCGCGCCACGCTTGCCTCAGTGCTCTTTCCGGCGAGATCTGGGGTTGGGTAGGGGTCGGCGCCTTCGGGCAACTCGCCCATGAGCCGCCAAACGTCGGCCATGGTGGCGAAACGCTCCGCGGTGACGCGCTGCATGCGCCCTTTGAACGGCGCATTGCGCGCCACCGCCATGACCGGCGTGCGCACCACCCCGGTATACACAAGCTCGTTCTCCGTAAGCCGCTCGCCGTCCGAATAGCCCCGCACGGCCGTCGCGGCGTCTTTGATCGGCACGAGATCCGTCGTCGTGGTGCCCACGTCGATGAATAGGCCTTCCGTTACGACCTGCGCGGCCAATGCAGCACTCGCGTGCCAATTCGCCGACGCCACATCGGCCGAGCGCTCGACGGCGCGGATACAGTCGAGCAAACCCGATCTTGCTCCATAGAACAGCGCCTCTCCGTCGGTGGCGCTCCGCATCATGTCGACCAGATAGGCAACGCCCTCCGCGCGACCGGAAAACACGTCCGAAAGCTCGCCCGTCATGGTCACGGCATGCGCGGCGCCCGGGGGACAAAGGGGGAGAGCTTCGTCGAGGGCGGCGTCGAACTTGCTACGATCTTGCCTGAGCGGACAGGGGATGCATGCAACGCGCGTGACACGCCCGTCGTCGATTTGGGCGAGCTTCAGATTGGCTCCGCCTAAATCCCACCCCATCACGACCATTTTGACCTCTCTCTTTGCGAGATGCCGGACTTGTTCCGACCATGCCGGGCGTGCATCTACTGGGGAGCAGGGGCATGAAAGCCAGGGCTTCGCAAGAGCCGAGACATGTCGAAGAGGCGGCCATGAGCGACTTCACGATCATCCCGGCGCTCGACCTTAAGGACGGCGCCGTCGTCCACGCCAAGGCGGGGAATCGCGCCGACTATCGTCCGATCGAAAGTCCCTTCGGCCCGGCCAGCGATCCTTTTGCCATCGCCCGCGGCCTCCTCGCGCAGACCTTCTCGCCCTCCCTCTATGTTGCCGATCTCGACGCCATCGCCGGAGTGGGCAATCATTTCGAGCTTGTGCGCGGATTGAGCTTGGCGCTTCCCGGGACCGCGCTCTGGATCGACGCCGGTTTCTCCGACGTGGCCGACTGCGCTTTTTGGCTGCCGCTCGATGCGACGCTGGTGATCGGGACCGAGAGCCTCGCCGCCGTCGGCGACTGGCAGGAGATTCACGCCGCCTTCGGCGAGAACGTCGTGCTCTCGCTCGATTTCGATGCGGCCGGACGCAAGGGACCCGATGAGCTGTTCGACGATCCCACGCTTTGGCCCCGCCGGATCATTGCCATGGACGTGAGCCGGGTCGGGACCGATCGAGGTCCCGACACCGCCGCGCTGAAATCGCTCGTCGGCATGGCCGATGGCCGTGCGATCTTCGCCGCGGGCGGCATCAGGGATGCGCGCGACCTTGCCGCCATCGCCGGGCTCCGCGCGCAGGGTGCGCTGCTCGCCACGGCCTTGCATAGCAACGCGGTCACGCAAAACGAGATCGCCGCCCTCTTGCGAGAGCGGCGATCGTAAGAGCGCTGAGGCGCCCGTCCGTCAGAAACCCAATTTTTGGAGCCACCGCCGAATCGGGCCCGGGCCAGCTGATTTGCCGGGTTGACCCCGACCTGGGGGTTCTCCCTTTCAACCGGCCGCGAACGGATGGTGAGC
>DATAFR010000098.1:0-4672 GCA_036257375.1 Methyloceanibacter sp. | reverse complement strand
CAAGCACGAGCAGATCGCGACGACCCTGCCCAAGGCCAAGGAGCTGCGGCGGGTGACCGACCGGCTTATTACGCTGGCGAAGCGCGGCGATCTGCATGCGCGGCGTCTTGCCTTCGCCCGCATCAGGGACGAGGCGATGGTTGCGAAGCTGTTCGATACGCTTGGACCCCGCTACGCGGCCCGGCCCGGCGGCTATACGCGGGTGATGAAGGCCGGGTTTCGCTACGGCGACGCCGCGCCCATGGCTGTCGTCGAGCTGATCGATCGCGACACAGCCGCCAAGGGCCTCGACTCCGGACCGCCGCAGAACGAACCTGAAGGCGACAAGGCCGCAGCCTAGGCGTCTCGCGCGAGCGAAACGAATTTCGCCGCTCTTTCCGGAAAAGATGAAGGCGCGCCGTTTTGCCGGCGCGCCTGTCTCAATCTAGTTCTTGTCGTCGTCGTCATCGCCGTCTTGCGCCGCGTCCTCGGGATGCGCCTTGTCCCAGGCGGCGAGCGCGTTCTTCTTGATGCCCTTGACGCCGTCACCGAGGATCCCGGTGACGATTTTCTTGGCATCCTCTTCGCTCGTTCCATCGGCGGCCTCGAACTCGGACTGCCAATAGATCACCGAACGGTCCTCTTCGTCGTCAGCCTCGACCCAGAGCTTGGACGAGTAGTTCTTGATGGGGAGGGGGCTTTCGGTGATTTCATAGGTATAGGCGGTGTCTTCGGTACCGGTGAGCTTTTCCTTGATCTTGCCGCCATCCTTCAGCGTGAGCGTGCGGTAGGTCACGTCGCCGTCCTTGGTCTCCTCGCATTCGGCCACCGCCGGATGCCACGTCTTGATCGTGCAGAAGGTCTCGCCGGCGACGGCCCAGACTTCGGCAGGTTGGCCGGGCGCTTCGATTCTCTTCTTCACGGTGATGGCATAGGCCGGACCGCTGCAAATCGCGACGGCAATGCCGGTGGCCAAGGCAAATTTCATAATACGCATGCGTTTCTCTCCACTTTGGCTTGTTGCATAGTCGCAAGAACGCGCCCGGGCGCATCTTATTGAAAAGACAGGGGTGAGCAAGCTCCGAGGGGCGCTAATCGGCCGTATTCGGGGCCAGCTTCATGCGTTATAGGAAACGCGCGGGGTCCTGAGGTTAGGGCACGAGCGAAGATGGCAGTCGTGGCAAAATGGTTGGGTAATCTGGCAATAAGGGGGCTGCCGGCGCTCGCCGCGCTCCTTGCGCTTGCCCTTCCCGCGAACGCTCAGCGCGCGGTGCCGGAGAGCGCGGTCGCGCTGAAGCAGTCGTTTGCTCCCGTGGTGAAGCGAGCGGCGCCCGCGGTGGTCAATGTCTATGTGCGCCACCGCGTCGAACAGATGGTCTCCCCGTTTTTCAACGATCCGTTTTTCGGCCGGCTGTTCGGCGAGCGGTTCGGCATCCCGCGCGAGCGCATTGAGAATTCGCTCGGCTCCGGCGTGCTCGTCAGCGCCGACGGCGTCGTCGTCACCAACAATCACGTTATCCAGGGGAGCGGCGATGCGGACATCACCATTGCCTTGTCCGACGGGCGGGAGTTTCCGGCGAAGACGATCCTCAAGGACGAACAGACCGACCTTGCGGTGCTTCGCCTCGAGGCCGAGGGCGTGGAGTTTCCGTCGATCGGCTTCAGCGATTCCGACAGCCTCGAAGTCGGCGACATCGTGCTCGCCATCGGCGATCCGTTCGGCGTCGGGCAAACGGTGACGAGTGGCATCGTCTCGGCGCTTGCCCGCACGCAAGTCGGCATCTCCGACTATCAGTTCTTCATTCAGACCGATGCCGCCATCAATCCCGGCAATTCGGGCGGCGCCCTCGTCGACATGGACGGACTCCTGGTCGGGATCAATACCGCAATCTTCTCCAAGAGCGGCGGCTCGCACGGCATCGGCTTTGCGATTCCATCCAACATGGTGCGACTCGTGGTCGAGTCGGCGCTGAAAGGCGGCAAGGTCCAGCGACCCTGGCTTGGCGCCGCGCTGCAAAAGCTCACGCCCGATATCGCCGACTCGCTCGGGCTCGAGGCGCCTTCGGGCGCGCTCGTCGCCAAGGTTCACGCCAAAGGCCCGGCGGCGAAAGCGGGCTTGCGCGCCGGCGACGTCGTAGTGAGCGTGGACGAAAAACCGGTTCAGAACCCGGAAGGCTTCGAATACCGCTTCGTGACCAAAGGCATCGGCGGCTCGGCCGAGCTCGGCGTCGTGCGCAAGGGCCAGAAGGTCAAAGCCAATATCGTTCTCGTCGCGCCGGTCGAGGATCCGCCGCGGGACGCGCGCGGGTTGACCGGGCGCCATCCGCTTGCGGGCTGCAAAGTCGCAAACCTCTCGCCTGCGGTCGCCCAGGAGGTCGGCATGGACGACGACACCCGCGAAGGGGTCGTGGTTCTCGAGGTCGAGCAACGGACGCCCGGGGCTCGGCTCGGCGTCAGGCGCGGCGACATCGTCGTGGCCGTCAACGACGAGAAGGTGACATCGGTGGCGCAACTCGATCAGGTTCTTGCCGGTTCGGGCGGCGGGTGGCGCCTCTCGGTCGAGCGGGGCGGCAAGCTGTTCAATATTGCGATTCAGGGCTGAGCGATGAAGAAGGCTGCGGCAACGCTATTCGAGGCCGCCGGACTCGCCGAGACCGCACCGCGCCCGCTCGCCGATCGCTTACGGCCCGGCGCGCTCACCGAGGTGATCGGCCAGGATCATCTCCTTGGTGAGCAGGGCATGCTGTCGCGCATGGTCAAGGCCGGGCGGCTCGCCTCGGTGATCTTCTGGGGACCGCCGGGCACCGGCAAGACCACCGTGGCGCGTCTCCTTGCGGAGGTCACAGACCTCCATTTCGAGCAGCTCTCGGCCATTCATTCCGGCGTGCAGGACCTGCGCAAAGTCTTCGACGCGGCGAAAGCGCGCCGCGAGGAAGGACGCGGAACGCTGCTCTTCGTCGACGAGATCCACCGCTTCAACCGCTCCCAGCAGGACGCCTTCCTGCCGCATATGGAAGATGGCACGATCGTGCTCGTCGGCGCCACCACCGAGAACCCGTCCTTCGAGCTCAATTCGGCGCTCCTGTCGCGGGCGAGCGTGCTCACCTTCAAGCGCCTCGACGGTGCGGCGGTCGAGACGCTGCTTGCCCGCGCCGAAGCCCATACGGGACGCAAGCTGCCCTTGACGCCCGACGCGCGCGAAGCGCTCGTCACCATGGCGGACGGTGACGGACGCGGTGCCATCAATCTTGCCGAGGATGTGTTCTTGGCCGAGGACGCCGGCGCACGGGTGCCGCTCGACCGCGAAGCGCTCATCGCGCTGGTGCAGCGGCGGGCGCCGATCTACGACAAGAGCCAGGACGGCCATTACAATCTCATCAGCGCGCTCCACAAATCGGTGCGCGGGTCCGACCCCGACGCCGCGCTCTATTGGCTCGCGCGCATGCTCGCGGGCGGCGAGGACCCGCTCTACATCGCGCGGCGGCTGGTGCGGATGGCGGTCGAGGATATCGGGCTCGCTGATCCGAACGCGCTCCTGCAAGCGATCGCGGCCAAGGACACTTACGATTTTCTCGGCAGCCCCGAAGGCGAGCTCGCGCTGGCGCAAACCGCGATCTATCTCGCGCTCGCGCCGAAATCGAACTCCGCTTACGTCGCCTTCAGCGGGGCGCGGCGTGCGGCTGAGGAGGGCGGTTCGCTTCTGCCGCCGAAGCATATTCTCAACGCTCCGACGCGGCTGATGAAAGAGGAGGGTTACGGCAAGGGCTACGCCTACGATCACGACGCTGACGAGGCGTTCTCGGGCCAGAACTACTTCCCCGACGGCGTGGCGCGGCAGAGTTTCTATGCGCCGACGCCCTACGGCTTCGAGGCGGAGCTGAAGGCGTGCCTCGACCGCTTCGCAGCGTTGCGCAAGAAGAGGCAAGCCTAATCGTGAGAACGCTGCTCGTCGTCGCATCGGGGGGCGCGATCGGCGCCGCCGCGCGCTATCTCGTCGGCATCGGCTCGGGTCGGCTGTTGGGCTATGGCTTTCCTTACGGCACCCTTGCCGTCAACGTCTTCGGCTGCCTCGCGATGGGCCTCCTGATTGAGGCCATGGCGTTGCGCTGGAACGTTCACAACGATCTTCGCGCGTTTCTCACCGTGGGCATACTGGGCGGGTTCACGACGTTTTCCGCGTTCTCGGCCGAGTTCGCCCTCCTCATCGAACGGCACGATTATCTCGCCGCCGCCATTTACCTGATCGCCTCGGTTGGGCTCTCGATCGGCGCGCTGTTCGCGGGGCTTGCCATCGTGCGGGCGCTCTGACCATGGCGGGCGTCGAGACGAAGGACGTCGCCCCCGGTGAAGACGGGATGCGCCTGGACCGCTGGTTCGAGTCCCATTACCCGGAGCTTCCCCATAGCCGGCTCGAGAAGCTGTTGCGGACAGGGCAGGTGAGGGTCGACGGCTCGCGCGCCACGTCGAGCACGCGGCTTGCTCCCGGCCAAAGAGTCCGCGTGCCGCCTCTGCCCGATGCCCCGCCGCCGCCATCGCCCGGACGCCGCCTGTCGAAATCCGACCGCGATTTTCTCGCTTCGATCACTCTCTACGAGGACGACGACCTGCTCATCCTCAACAAGCCGCCGGGCATCGCCGTGCAAGGCGGGACCAAGACGCCGCATCATATCGACCGCCTGCTCGAGGGCTTGGG
>DATAFR010000097.1:0-48436 GCA_036257375.1 Methyloceanibacter sp. | reverse complement strand
CCTTGCTTGACCCACACCCGAAGCCGCGTGACCGTCAGGTGCTGTACTCTCGCGACCAGGTCCCGCTCGCTCAGCATCAGGCCTGCTCCTTCAGCTTGCGCCGCGGGTCGTAACGGTGAGCCTCGCGCCAGGTCTCGGCGAAGCGCTTGAGATCGTCGTCAATCCGATCAGGCAGGACGACACTGAGCTTGACCAGTTGGTCGCCGGCACTGCCCTTAGTCTTGATGCCGCGACCCTTCAGCCTCAGCGTCTGTCCTGTATTCGAACCCGGCGGAACGGTGGCGAACACGCGTCCGCCGATCGTCGGCACCTCGATCTTGCCGCCGAGCACCGCCTCATCGAAGGTGATCGGCACCTCGACGACGATATCGTTCCCCTCGCGCTTGAACACAGGGTTCGGACGGACATGGATCTCGATCAGCGCGTCGCCTGGCTCGCCCTCGCCGATACCGGGATTGCCCTTGCCCCTCAGCCGAAGCGCCTGCCCGTCGGTAACGCCGGGCGGGATGGTGACGTCGAGCGTGCCGCCGTCCGGCAGCGTGATCCGCGTCTTAGTGCCGTTCACGGCATCGAGGAAATCGACGTCGAGGCGATACTGGGAATCGGACCCGCGCATCGAGAAGCGTGCACCGCCGCGGCCCCCGCGCATGCCGCCCCGTTCGCCGAATAGATCGCCGAACAGATCGCTGAAGGCGCCGATATCTTCGAAGCCAGCCGTCGAGCGGTAGCGCGCGCCGTCCTCGCCGCCCGCATATTCGCGGTAGTAACGCTGCTGCGGCGTTTCCTGGCCGGAGGCATCGATCTCGCCGCGGTCGTAGCGGCCGCGCTTCTCGGCATCCCCAAGGATGTCGTAGGCGGCGGTGACCTTCTTGAACTTCTCCTCGGCCGCCTTGTCGCCCGGATTGAGGTCGGGGTGCAGCTTCTTGGCAAGCTTGCGATAGGCCTTGGTGACGTCGGCGGCGCTCGCGGTCTTCGACACGCCGAGCACGGAATAGAGGTCTTCTGCCATCTAACGGTCGGAAATCAGGAATGAAAAACAGGTTGAGTGGTTACCGGATTCCCGCGTGCGCGGGAATGACAAAGTGCCGTGGATTTGGGAAGGGAAGCCTCCTCCGGCAAGGCGACATTCAGCTCGCGGCCAGTTGGAACGAGGAGCCGGCCCTGATCTCGGGCTCGCGATCGAGCAGATTGGCTAGCTCCTTGAATCTGCGCTCGACCCGCTCCCCTTCGAGATTGGAATAAGGATCGGGCAACGTCCAGACCAGCCGGTTGCCCTCGTAACTGAGCGGCGTGTCGGTGAGCACGCCGGGCATCGCGGCAGACACCATGTGCGCGGCGCGGAAGGCCGCGCCGAGGATGCGGGCGCGTTTCAGCATGTCCTTGTCGACCAGCTCGATCAGCCGCTGGCTCAGCTCGTCCTTCACCAGCCCCTCGTTGCGGTAATAGACGGTGAGCGCGAGGAAGGCGCGGCCCGGGTGATCGACCCCGACAAAGGTGCCATGGGCGACGAGGTTGAGGCTTTGGATGCCGCGATAGTCCGGATGCGCGCGCCAGCCGACATCCGACAAGAGGCAAGCCGCGTGGCGGAGGCGCCTCTGTTCCGGCGTCTCGATTGGACCCGGCGCCCTGAACAGAGCGTCGGTCCAGAAGCACAGCTCGTACGCGCTGTCGACGGAACGCGACCACCTCCGCGCAATGTCGTCGCAAGCCGCGATCAACGGGTCCTTGCGCTTCTCCTCTTCGCTGAGCAGGCTGTAGAGCAGGCCTTCGCGAATGCCGAACACCGACACCACGACAGAGCTCGGCTTCATCTGCTTTATGAGCCGTTCCAGCACCAGCGCGCCATAGGGGATCGTCTCGCGCCGGGCGCTGGAGATGTCGCGGATGCCGGCGAGCGAGCTTTGCGATTGGTGGTCGAGCAGGGCGGAGAATCTCAGCGCGTCGTCGGCGGCAATCTTGTAGTTGTGCATCACGCTGAGCGGATAGTTGGTCTGCGTCATGTGCAGCCGCGCCAGCGCCCGCCAGGTTCCACCGATAGCGTAGAAATCGCGTCCCCTGCCCTTCTCCAGCCAATCGACCTTGCCGAGTTCCGTATCGACGATGTCGCGCGCCTTCTTGAGGCTTCCGCCCGACGCATCGATCAGCCGCAAGCCGCCGAGCGGAAGCGTCGCGGCATCGGACAGCCGGCCGCCGCGCACGTCGATCAACTCAAGGCTGCCGCCGCCGAGATCGCCGGCAAAACCGTCGGCGGCATGAATGCCCGACACCACGCCAAGTGCGGCAAGCTCGGCCTCGCGCGTGCCGGAGAGCACGGTGATCGCCTGGCCGAGGATGCGTTCGGCTTGCGCGATGAAGTCGGGTCCGTTGGCAGCCTCGCGCGCGGCCGCAGTGGCGATGACCTCGACATGAGGAACGTTCAGCTGATCGATCAGCGCGCGGAAACGCCTCAGCGCCCTCAGCGCGCGCTTGATCGCGTCAGGCGCAAGCTTGCCGGTGGTGGCAAGCGAGCGCCCGAGACCGCACAGCACCTTCTCGTTGAACAGTGGCGCCGGCGCACGGCCCGCGTCCTCGTAGACGATGAGGCGGACGGAGTTCGAGCCGATATCGACGACCGCAACGGGGGTTCGATCGTTGTTCAGGACCATAGCGTTCTACGTTGAGCCCTAGCCCGTCTCGACCAGGCGCGTAAAGCGCGGCGGCATGCTCTCCATCAGAGACGTGCCACGGCCGGAGAGGCTCGGGTTGGTCATGAAATAGTCTTGAGCGCTGAACGGCTCTTGGTCCTTTCCCGGATGAATCCGTTCCGAGGTCCCATCGGACTCGACGCGCCAGCTCTGGAGATTGTCCCGCATATTCGCGACCATGATCTGGTCGAGAATTTGCTCGTGGACCGTGGGATTCTTGATCGGCACCATGGCCTCCACGCGGCGGTCGAGGTTGCGCGGCATCATGTCGGCTGAGCTGATATAGACCACTGCCTTGCGATTCGGAAGGCCATGGCCGGCGCCGAAGCAATAGATGCGCGAATGCTCGAGGAAACGGCCGACGATGCTCTTCACGTGGATGTTCTCCGAAAGTCCCGGCACGCCCGGCCGCAAGCAGCAAATGCCGCGCACGACCAGATCGATCTCCACTCCGGCGCGTCCGGCCTCGTAAAGCGCATCGATGATCTCGCCGTCGACCAGCGAGTTCATCTTCATCCAGATGGCGGCGGGACGACCGGCCTTGGCGTGGTACATCTCCTCGCGGATATGGTCGAGGATGCGTGCCCTGATGCCATGCGGCGACACCGCCATGGCCTCGAGCTCGGCCGGCTCGGCATAGCCCGTGACGTAATTGAAGATGCGCGATACGTCCTGGCCGATGGTGCGGTCGGCGGTGAAGAACGAGAGATCCGTATAGATCTTGGCGGTGACCGGGTGATAATTGCCCGTCCCCACATGGCAATAGGTGATGAGCTCGCCGCGCTCGCGCCGCACGATCAGGCTGAGCTTGGCGTGCGTCTTCAGCTCGATGAAGCCGTACACCACCTGGACGCCCGCGCTTTCGAGATCGCGCGCCCATTTGATATTGGCCTCCTCGTCGAAGCGGGCTTTCAGCTCGACCACGGCGGTGACCGACTTGCCCGCCTCGGCCGCCTCCTTCAGCACCTCGATGATCGGCGAGGTCTTGCTCGTGCGGTAGAGCGTCCACTTGATCGCCACTACGTCGGGATCGGCCGCGGCCTGCTTCAGGAATTGCAGAACGACGTCGAAGGACTCGTAAGGGTGATGAACGACGATGTCCTTCTTGCGGATGGCGGCGAAGCAGTCGCCATGATGCTCGCGGATGCGCTCCGGGAAACGGCTGACGAAGGGCTCGAATTTAAGCTCGGGCCGGTCGGCGACGATCAACTGATTGGTCGCCTCGAGCCCGATCAGGCCCTTCTGCACGAAGCTCTCGCGCTCCGAGACCTTAAGCTCCTGCATGACGAAGCGCTGGAGCCGCGACGGCATCGACGCCTCGATCTCGAGCCTGATGACGGAGCCACGGCGGCGGCGCTTCAATGCGGACTCGAACAGCCGCACCAGATCCTCGGCTTCCTCCTGCACCTCGATGTCGCTGTCGCGCAGCACCCGGAAGGCGCCCTGGCTCCTCACCCGATAGCCGGGGAACAGTCGCGAGACGAAAATACCCACCACCGTCTCGAGCCTGATGAAGCGGATTGGCTCCTTGGCGTCGCCCTTGCTCGGCAGACGAATGAAGCGCGCGAGTTGCGGCGGGATCGGCATGAGCGCGTGCATCGCCTTGAGCGAGCCTTCGCGCACGAGCTCGAGCCCGAGGGTGAAGCCGAAATTCGGGATGAACGGGAACGGATGCGCGGGGTCCACCGCGATCGGCGTCAGCACGGGGAAGATGTGGTCGAGGAAATGCCCTTCGAGCCAGGCGCGCTCATGCTCGGAAAGTTGGTCGGCGCTCAACACATGAATGCCCGCTTCGGCGAGCAGCGCCTCGAGCGTGACCCAGCATTCCTGTTGCTGCGCCGTCAGCTCGGCGACCGAGCGATTGATACGGTCGAGCTGCTCAGCCGGCGTGAGCCCATCCTCGCTCGGCGTTTCGATGCCGGCGAGCACCTGCCCGCGCAGACCCGCCACGCGCACCATGTAGAACTCATCGAGATTGGAGGCTGAGATCGACAGGAAACGCAGGCGCTCGAGCAGCGGATGACGCACGTTCTCGGCTTCCTCGAGCACCCTTCGATTGAACTGGAGCCAGGACAGCTCGCGATTGAAGAAGCGGCTTGGTCCGAAAGCGGAGATGCTCGCGCTCGGTTCGAGCCGATCGACCCTCTCTGGCAGACTCATCGGTAACCTCTTATAAACTATATATTTTTTGCCGCCTCTCGGACTTGGGCGCCCGACGCCCCGAATGTTACCCCAAGAACTGTATCACTTGCGTTACGGCCAAAGCCAATCTCGGCCCTGTCATTCGGAGGGCTCAGTCGCGGCCAGTGCCTCGATGACGAGCTGCCGGCTGATCTTGCGGCCCGAAGCGAGTGCCAGCCGGTCGACAGCCGCCACCGCGGCGGCAGCGGCGGCGAGCGACCGCTCCACATGCAGCGCAAGATAGGTAAGCACTTTCGGGTCGATATCGAGCTGGCGGTCGGTGAAATGTTTCAGCATCACCGTCTGAATCAGCGCCTCGTCGGGCGCCCCGATCTCGACCGCCGGGATTGCGTTCAGCCGCGACTTCAAGTCGGGGAGCGACACGCCCCATCGGCTCGGCACGCTCTCCGCCGTGATGAGCACGTAGAGCCGCTTTTCGCGCGCCAGGTTCAAGAGATGAAACAGCGCCTTCTCGTCATAGGCGACGCGATCCGCGTCCTCGACCGCGAGCGGCGTCCCTTCGCCGACGGCATCGAGGCAATCCATGGCGAGGGTCTCGAACGTGAGCGCTTCTGCCCCAGACAGAGCCTGCCAGACGCGGGCAAGATGCGTCTTGCCGCTGGCGGCGGGCCCGATCAGAAGTTGCACCTGGTCCTGCCAATTGGGCCAAGCGTCGATCAGCCTGACGGCGGCGCGATTGCAATCGCTGACGAGAAAATCCTCAGCCCCCAGCGCCGCGCGATGCGGCAGGTCGAGCGTGAGCTGAGCGGCCGTCACGAAGCCCTGGCCCGCGAGCCTTGCGGCTGATTGAGCGCGGCCGCCTTTCGCTGGCGCGGCGGAAGCGGCGCAGGCGCCGGCTCGTAGCTCGCCATATGTTTGAGCCATTCCCAGAAATAGGCCGCAGCGGAGATGATGGTCAGCGCGCCTGTCACCCAGACGAGAACGTTCACCAGATCGTGCAGACCAAGCCCGAGTCCAAGCTCGCCGAGCACGAGTCCCGCAAGCACGATTTGCGAGAAGGTGTTGGCCTTGCTGATGAGGAGCGGATGCATGCTGAGCGGCCGCGACAGCATCCACGACAAGACCACCGCCCCGACGATGAGAATGTCGCGGCTCACCACCGCGATCACCAGCCACGCCGGGAGATGGCCGGCAAAACCCAGCGTGACATAGATGCTGACAAGCAGCGCCTTGTCGGCGATCGGATCGAGATAGGCGCCGAGCTCGCTGTCCCAGCCATAACGCTTGGCGAGGTAGCCGTCGGCGGCGTCCGACAGTCCGGCCAGCAGGAACAGCAGGAAGGCCGCCTGCATCTCATGGGTGATGATCAGCCAGACGACGAGCGGAACGAGCACGATCCGCCCGAGGGTCAAGCTGTTGGGGATATTCACGAACGCTCCTCCCGGAAGCTGTGCGCCTGCTTAAAAGGCCTCCCGCCTCCAAGTCGATATTTTAGCAGATTCGATAACAGGGTGTGACAGCGCGGGCGGGCACGGACCCTAGCGCGTGCGAAGCACAAAGGTCCCCTCTCTCTCACCGAAGTCAAATCCGCTTTGACCGAGCACCTGCTGGAGGTGGCCAAGCGAGCCGGCATAGTCGAAGGTGATCGAGGCCGCCCGCGCGGAGAGCGAATTGACCTCAAGTGCCTGGATTCCGGCCACATTCATCAGCCGTCCGCGAATGTCCTGCCAATCCTTCAGGCTGGAGAACTCGACCTGGGCCACGACATTGCGCGGCACCTCGGCTTTGGGCGGTTCGCCCTGCGTCGCGGCCGGGGCGCCGTCAGGACCGGTCCCCTCTTCATATTTGACCTCGGTCGGCGGCGCCTCAGGGAATTGAGAGACCTTCCAGCGGTTCTCGATGATGCCGAATGCGGTCGCGGCTGCTTCGCGTGCGGCACCCTTGGCGTCACCGGACATCGGGTCGGTCCGACCGAAATTGATCGCACCCACGCTGTCGGCGCCGGCGAGGCGTGTCACGAACTCGCCTTTCGCCGCCTCGCCAACGGCAAGCACGAGCGGCCCGTAGCCATAATCGGCTTGCATCGCGGAGAATGCCTGAGCGTCGCCGGCAAGCACCGCCCTCACCGTGTCGAGGCTAAGCTCCGGCCGCGGGCGCAAGATCGTAGCGGGCGTCAGGCTATGGGAGAGGTCGAGCTGCTCCCAGGCCTGCCGCCAGCCTTCGCCGCCTTCGCTCGCCGCCTTTCCTCCCACAATCACGAGCGGTAGGATCGAGATCGATGGCGCCCGCGCCTCGCTGTAGGGGATGGCGTTATCTTCCAGCAGCTGCTTGACCGCCCTCTCGTTGACGCTGACATCGAGCGTGGCGATGTAGCGCGTCGTCGAGTTCTGCTCCGAACGGATCGAGACGCCATTGACGAAACCCTCGATGTCGTCCGGGCTGAACTCGGGAATCTGTTCCGCCGCGCTCAAGGGGAGCAGGCGTTGCAACACCGCCTTGACCGCGCGCATCTGCGCTTCCGCCATTCCCTCCGAACGCGCGGCGACGGCGTCCTTGGCGGTGATGTCGACGGTGATCTTGGCGACCTCGTAGAGGCTGTCGGCAGCCTGGGCGGCGCTGCCCGACAGGATGGCCAGAAGCGGCAGCGCGATGCGGAGACCCGCAATCCGTGCCCTGCGCTGCAACCGCGTAAACGCCATATCCCACGCTACCGCAAATCGTCCGAGCCAAAGCATGCTCAATCGCCGCCCTTGGTAAACCCCTGGAATGAGGCGTCCGAACGGCCTTTATCGCCTTGACGCGCTTCGTCCGGCGCGATTGTTATGCCGGGACGCTTTCCTTGCAGCCCTGAGTGGCCCGGTGCCTGCCTCCAGCCCCCGCTCCCCGCTTGCCTAGGGATAACAGGCGGGCTAGGAGAGCGGCACAAGTACCAGTCGGTTACCGGTACTCCCGTAGCACCTTGGCGGACTTCGCATTCGCGATGCCAGTGCATAGCGTGGATATTTGCTTGGCCTACGTTCGCAGACGCGAATAACCTCTTTCTATAGCCCCACGATTCGAGGCTCCCACATGCTGGCACGCAAGCGCGAACTCAAACGCGAAGTCACTTATTCTGACGCGGGAGTCGATATTGAAGCTGGTGACCACTTCGTCAGCCTTATCGCTCCGCTCGCAGTGCGAACTCGCCGAAAAGGGTCAACCGGACAAATTGGAGGCTATGCGGGTCTGTTTGACATAGGCGCTTTGGGCTATCGAGATCCTCTCCTCGTAGCTTCCAGCGACGGTGTTGGAACGAAGCTAAAGATAGCCATCGCCACTGGAATTCACGACACGATAGGAATCGACCTAGTCGCCATGTGTGTCAATGATCTGGTGGTGCAAGCCGCTGAGCCACTTTTCTTCCTTGATTACTACGCTTCACCCAAACTTGACGAAACCGTAGGGGAGGCCATCGTCCGCGGTATTGCAGAGGGTTGCGTCCAAGCTGGAGCAGAACTGTTGGGAGGAGAGACTGCGGAGATGCCCGGCATGTATCGACCCGGCGACTACGATCTGGGGGGATTCGCGCTCGGGGCGGTCGAACGCGCCGATCTCCTGCCAAAGCCCGACATAAATCCTGGCGACACAATCATTGGAATTGCGTCGTCAGGAGTCCACTCAAACGGTTTCTCACTTATTCGAGAGTTGGTAGCGCGTCACAACTTATCCTGGGCTGACGAAGCTCCCTTTGAAAACGGTCGAAGCCTGGGTGAAGCACTTTTGGAGCCAACCCGCATCTATGTGAAGTCGCTCCTTTCAACGATTAGGAGCACGGGGGCAGTGAAGGCTCTCGCACATATTACTGGCAGCGGCCATATGCGAAAAATCTATCGAGTGCTACCTGATAAGGTCGCCGCAGAAATTTGGCTAGGTGCTTGGCCCGTTCCCAAAGTCTTCACCTGGATCAAGGAACTCGCTCAGACTTCCGATAAAGCGATGTTAAAGACGTACAACTGCGGCATCGGAATGGTACTCGTGACTGCGGAGCGAGACAGCGCGGACGTAATGTCAGTTTTGCGTGCAGCTGGTGAGACTCCCCACCACATAGGTGTCATTCGCCAATGCCAAGGAGCGCCTCGACAGACCTCCTTAGTTGGTCAACTTCAATTTGAGCAGTTTTAAGAAGCGCGTCGGCGTCTTGATCTCGGGTCGAGGGTCGAACCTCCAGGCGCTGATCGATGCCTGCAAGGATCCAGACTATCCAGCCCGAATCGCTGTCGTGATTTCCAACGTGCCGAGCGTGCAAGGACTGCTCCGCGCCGAAGCGAGCCTCATCCCGGCACTGACCGTCAACCATAAGGACTTCGCCTCCCGCGAGGAGTTCGACAAAGCGCTTAACAATGTGTTGCTCGAGGCGGATGTCGAACTTCTCTGCAACGCGGGGTTCCTGCGCCTGCACACCGAAGCGTTCGTACGCAGTTGGTGGAATCGCCATCTCAACATCCACCCTTCCCTCCTCCCGGCATTCAAAGGCTTGCACACCCATGCGCGCATTCTGGAGGAAGGGGCCAAGATCACCGGCTGCACGGTGCATTTCGTTCGGCCGGAGATGGACACGGGCCCCATCGTCGCGCAGGCCGCCGTGCCGGTGCATCCCGGCGATTCGCCCGACGACCTCGCCAACCGCGTGCTTCAGGCCGAGCATCGCCTCTACCCGCACGCGCTCCGCCTCGTTGCCTCCGGCGAAGTCCGCGTTGACGGCGAGCATGTGGTGGGAATGACACAGATCAGAGATCAGGCCCCACTCTTTTCGCCACCCTTGAATGAAGCGCTTTGATTGAAATTGTTAACGGCCGTAAGATCGGGGTGTAGACGGGGCGGCATGTCGCACCACAAGATGTGCGACGTGCCATGATGGACAATACCGACAGCCGGATGCTACAGACTGGCCTAAATCGAGGCACTTCCGGGCTTGCTTGCCGAAACCGTGCGGCCGCGCGAGCGATTTGGAAGGCCACAATCTGGCCCCCGCAACTAAGAGCAGGGAAAAGGGGCAAGGTATAAATGGCGGATATGACAGTCGCCTACTCTCCATCGCATGGGCTCGGCGAAGAGCAGAGCATCTGGTTCAAGCTCACGCCCTTGCTGAACCAGGAGAACCCCATGCAGGTTCTCATGGCGCTCAGCGACAAATATGGCGGCGTGGTCCCGATCAACCTCAAGAACCACCGCATCATGCTGTTGTCCGAGCCGGCGCATGCCGAGCGCGTCCTGGTCACGAACGCCGACAACTACGTCAAATATTTCGACGGGCTTAGGCCCATTTTCGGCAGGAGCATGATCACCGTTGACGGCGCGCTCTGGCAAAGGATTCGCGCACCGCAGCAGCCCGCGTTCCACCCGCATATGTTCGAGGACTATTTCCCCTACCTCATGTCCGCCATCGACTCGAAGATGGCGCGTTGGGCCAAGTTCGCCTCGACCGGCGAGACCATCGAGATGGTGGAAGAGACCTGGACGCTCGCCGCCGAGATGGTGTGCAAGGCTCTGTTCGATCGCGAGATGCCGTTCAACCCGCATTTCGTCTTCGGCCAGGTGAAGACCTATACCGACGTGATGAACCACAAATCGCTGCGCTTGAAGAGTGTGCGCGGCGAGCTGTCGGAGATCACCGAAGAGGACGCGGCCAAGGCCATGGAGGTCTGGGGCTCGATCCCCGAGATGGTGACGGGCGGCAGCATCCTCGAGCATCGCGAAAAGACCTTGCTCAAGATGCTGGAGGCAGCCGAGGCCGATCCCAACTTCCCCGAGTTCGATCGCCAGCAGGTGATCGACGAGATGAAACAATATCTCTGGGCCGGCACCGAGACGACAGCGCTCACGCTTGCCTGGTCGCTGTATCTCCTGTCGCAGCACCCCGAGGCGCTCGAGCGCATCAGGGCCGAGGCGCGCGCCGTGTGCGGCGAGCGGAACCCCGTGTGGAACGAGGTGCAGCAGCTCACCTATACCCGCATGGTGATCCAGGAGACGATGCGTCTCTTCCCGCCGATCTGGGCCCTCATTCGCATCGCCAGCGGCGACGACGAGATTGCCGGGCACAAGATCAAGGCCGGCGATAAGGTGGTGATCCTCGCCTACGTCTTGCATCACAGCCCGAAATTCTGGGACGAGCCCGAGAAATTCGATCCGGAGCGTTTCGCGCCGGAACGCGCCAAGAAGCGGGCGAAATATACCTACCTGCCCTTCGCCGCGGGCAAACGCGCCTGCATTGGCGGAGCGCTGTCGCAGATCGAGAACACGCTCGCGCTGGTGCAGCTGCTGCGCCGCTTCACGCCCGACTACGCCGGACCGAAGCCGGCGAAGATCCACGCAACGGTGACGCTCTGCCCCAAGGGCGGACTGCCGTTCCGAATCCGCGAACTGAGCTGACCTGAGTTCGCCGAGCTGAGGCGTTTCACGCGCAGCCCCAGGTTGCAGCTCTGGCAGCGACAAGTTGCGCGTGAAAAAACCGAAACGGATCAATAAGATAGATGCTGTAGGTCTTTCAGCTTCTGAGGCGAGCAGAGCCTCATGGCAGGACCACAGACGTGTCTACCGCTTCAGCCCGACTCGCCCCATCCCGACCAGCCACAAGACCAGGACAACGGTTCGATTGGGTTGCATTTGCTATCGCGACCCTCGCTGCGATCATCATTCTTCTGCCGCTGGTCGTGGTCCCGCAGTGGCTATCGAAACAAGCGCGTTGGGATTCCCTCCGATCCCATGTCGGAGAGATCGCCCGATTAGCCGCAACGGTCGTCGACGGCGATCTGCACGCGAAACTGCTCGACCCCGCCAATTTCAGCGATGAGCTGTACAAGCGCGCGCTGGCGCCGCTGGTGCGCTTTCATTCGGCGGACCCCGACATTTTCTACCTGTACACGATGGTCGAGCGGGACGGCGTCGCGTATTTCGGGCTCGATACCGCCGCTTCCCCGGACCTCAAGACCGACCGCAAGCTGGAAGCGTCGGGCTATATGCAGCGGTTCGATGTTCGTGAGGAGTATAACGACGACTGGCTAAAGCAGCTCGCAGCAGGAAAGACCTATGTCAATCCGACCTTCGAGGAGGACGACTACGCACATTCCTCACGGGCGAGGTGCCCATCTACGACAGCGAGGGCCGCTATAGCGGCTTTGTCGGCGTCGATTTCGACTTGCAGTATTACTTCGCGCAGGAAGCGCGCTTTCGCGCCATCGGCTTCGGCAGTCTCGTGGCAGCTCTGCTCCTGGCGTTGGCGATCGGATATCTCGTGACGCGTTACTACTCTGCGATGCGCAACCGGATGCTGGAATTCTACGAGAACTCGATCCGGGACAGCCTCACGGGGCTGCTCAATCGCCGCGGCGCGATGGATGTGATCAACAAGTCCTTGGCCCGAGGCACCGGAAAGAGCGCGACGCTGCTCATCGACATCGACAATCTGAAGATGATCAACGACCTTCGCGGCCATATCGCCGGCGATGCCGTCATCGTGCGCACCGCCGACGCCATCCGCCAAAGTCTCCGCGAGGGCGATGCATGCGCGCGATTGGGCGGCGATGAGTTCATCGTGTTCGCCCCCAACTGCAACTTCGATGGCGCCAAGACCATCGCGCAGGACATCATCACCAGACTTTCCAGGCAGGAGATGCCGCTGGCAGGCATCAGCTTCGGCGTCTCGATCGGGATTGCCGTGCACGAAGGGCCCGATACCGACTTCAACCAGATGTATCGCGAGGCGGACGCCGCCCTTTACGAAGCGAGGGCCGAGGGCAAGAGCCGTATCGGCCGTTACGTCGCGCCGGTTCCCGAGGCCATGACGGTCTAGCCGCGCGTCGGCTAGTAGAACGCCGCCGACAGGTCGAGCTTGAAGGTGACATCGGAGGTCGCCTCCGACAGCCCGAACAGCACGCCGGTTGCGACCCGAATGGAGCCTGACTGCCGCGGCTCGGCCTCCTCGAGATAGTTCGTTTCCTTCGCGTCCCGCCCGCGGAGATCGAGATAGAGGACGGGCCCGAGCCGATGCAACTGGTCCTCGAACGACCCGCCATGCGCGAGGTCCTTGATATCGGTATAGCCCTCGGCGCCGAGTCCGACGCTTCTCGAAAGCTCACGCCGAACCTGCCAGTTGATGCGCAACGCGGTGGTCCCTGGATCGGCATCGTCGCCAACTTGGCTGACGAAGAACGATCGGCTCGAGGAACAGGTCCTTGCCGATGAGCTCGAAGCGTTCGGTGAAGTCGTAGATCGCCTCCACCTCATGACCTTGGCGCAGCTTCTCCTCGGTGCCGTGGTCGAAATAAACGGCGGCGTGATCGCCGACCACGACCTCGCCTTTGACCACGTCTGGCTGGGCCACATGAAACTGCGCCGCGGCTTGCGGCGAACCGGCAAAGATCAGGCCGAGGAAACTGAGGAGCGCCACCTCGCGCCGCGTTGTCCTCCGCAGCGCCGGGCCTCCGCGATGTCGGTTCATGAGCCGTGCTCCCCGCCTGCCCAAGCGCACTCGGTGGGTCTGAACCTAAGGCCTGGGCGAACGCCGATGAAGGGACAAGCGGCGGCAATCCACTGTCCTATGCGGATCAGAGGCTCCCCTCGAAGGTCTTGAAGCGCCCCTCGAGTTCCCATTGCTCGGCGGCCTTTTCGCTTCCGCGCAAGAACGCCGCGCAAGCCGCCGACGGTTCGTCCGCTCCTGGGGCATCCGCCCTGCACTCGGCGACCACGCGCACATAGCCGCCTTTGTCGTCCCACAGGCTCGCCCCCGGCAGGAAGCTATATTCGATGCTGTTGCGCACGAGCTCCTTGAGCTCAGCGTAGGTGAGGCCGAACTCCTCGACCGCGCGCGCATATTCATGCGTGAGATCGATGCGTTCGATGCCGGCGTCGTCCGTCGACAGCGCCACCGGCACGCCGAACTTGCGATAGGTGGCGAAAGGATGCCGCTTGCCTTCAATGTCGAGAATGACGTCGTTGCTGGTGAGATTGATCTCTACCAGCACGCCTTTGTCGGCCATGTTCTTCAAAAGGTCGTAGGGCCGGTCCTCATACATGACATCGACGCCGTGGCCGACGCGATCGGCGCGCGCCTGCTCCACGGCAAGCCGAATATGGCAGCACAGCCCCTCGGGCGGCACGAGCCCGGGCGCAAGCTCGCCGGCATGCAGGCTGACATGCACGTCGGGGTAAATCTCGCGCAGGAAACCGATCATGCGCATGTGCTCGGCATAATCGGTCATCGCACCCGGTCCATCCTCCTCGCCGACCAGATTGATGGCGACCACGCGCGGATCGGCCGAAGCAAGCTCCAAACCGAAAAGCGCCTGGGCGAACACGAGCTCCTTGGGTGTGTTGCGAAAGACCTCGTAGATGTAGCGAAGCTGAACCTTGCAGGACGGCGCCTCGTCAGCCTCGCCGCAGCGTCCGCGCTCACGCCGCTTAGCCTCGGCCTCGTCCCAGAAGGCGCGGGCTCCGGGAACATCCTCGGCGAGCCCCTTGGCGAGCATCGTCTCGCGCAGCCCTTTCAGGTCCTCGCTCCAGCCCACGTCCTTGGTGATGGTGTTCAGGCGATTCCAGGTGGGAGTCGCCATCAGCTCGAGATATTGCGTGTTCTGGCTCGCGGCGCGCGCGGCGACCTCGTCGAGCCATTCGCCGGTATGGCTCGGGTCGGTGCCCCCGAATTTGGTGAAAGCTCCGAAGAAATGATCGTGCCCGGTCTCGCCCTCGGACGGAACGAAGCCGCGCATGGAGAACGCGTCGATCAATGCATTGTAGAGACCGAGGTCCTTGAACGCGTCCGCCGCCGGAACCTCGCCCGCGCCGCAGACCGGCCCCTCAGTGCCGATCTGCTCCGGCTTGACGAATGAATGCGCGGTCTTGTCCACGCAAAGTTTGTCTTCCGCGGCATCGCGAATGAGCGTCTCTGCATAAACGGCGCTGTGCAGATGACTGTGCAGATCGGCGCCCTTGGGCATGCGCTTGAGTAAGACGTGAAGCGCCAGCGGGTCGCCGCGCACGGCGTCGAGCGCCTGTGCAGCGCGGATCTCGCCATCCTTCTGTTGAGCCTCCGCATGCGCAAGCGTCGGCGCGAAGAGGACGCCGAACAGCAAAAGCGTGACGGCAGCGCGTTGCGCGGAAAGCGGAGTTCGCGCCGCGCGCATGTCCGCTACTCCGCGGCCAGCACGCTGTGGATCTGGGCGACGACGGCCGCCCCTTCGCCCACCGCCGCCGCGACACGCTTGGTCGAGCCTGCCCGCACATCGCCGATGGCGAATACGCCGGCCCGGCTGGTTTCCAGAGGCAGAACCGGGCGTCCGCCCTTCCCGCCGCATTTCGCCCCCGTCAACACGAATCCCTTTTGATCGAGAGCGACGCAACCATCGAGCCACGCCGCATTAGGCTCGGCGCCGATGAACAGGAACAGGTGCCGCAAGGGACAGCCATGCGTCATACCGGTGGCGCGCTCACGGAACACGGCACCGGTCAGGCCGGTCGCCTGATCGCCTTCAAGCGCCACGACTTCGGTCCCGGTATGCAGCTCGACATTGGGGAGCGCCTTGATGCGGTCGATGAGGTAGCGCGACATCGTCGCCTCCAGCCCTTCCCCGCGGACGACAAGATGCAGATGCTCGACCTTCGGCGCGAGGAACACCGCGGCCTGCCCCGCCGAGTTGCCGCCGCCGACCAGTGCAATTTCCTCGCCGGCGCAGAGTTTCGCCTCGACGGGCGAGGCCCAATAGGACACCCCCGCGCCTTCGAACATCGCAAGATTGTCGACCGGCAGCCGCCGGTAACGCGCGCCTGAGGCAATCACCACGGTCCTTGCGCGCACCTCGCCGCCGTCCGTGAACTCGAGTCGGAACGGATCGCCCGCGCCGTTTTCGGGGCAATCCAATCGCTCGACCTGCATCGGTATCCCGATCTGGACGCCGAATTTCAGCGCTTGATTGAAAGCGCGTCCCGCCAGCGCCATGCCGGAAATGCCGGTCGGAAAGCCAAGATAGTTCTCGATCCGCATCGAGGCTCCCGCTTGCCCGCCGAAGGCGCGCGAGTCGAGCGCAATGGCCGATAGTCCCTCCGAGCCCGCATAGACGGCAGCCGCGAGTCCCGCCGGCCCCGCACCGACGATGGCCACGTCATATACGACGTCCGGATCGAGTTTCGGTGTGATGCCAAGGCACGCGCCCGCCTCGGCGTCGGTCGGGTGCCGCAACACCGTGCCATTGGGGCATAACATCAAAGGCAGATCCCCGGGCGGCACGCCGAAGCGCTCCACCATGGCGCGGCCTTCCGCATCGTTCGCAGCGTCGAGGACCGTATGGGGATAACCGTTGCGGCGAAGAAAATCCTGGAGGCGACTGAGATGCGCCGTGCCCGGTATGCCGACCAGCACAGAGCCCGCTCCTCCCTCCTCGATCAGACCGACGCGGCGGAGGATGAAGGCGCGCATGACGATCTCGCCGACCTCCGCCGAGCCAATCATCAGTGCGCGTATATGCGCGGCATCGAAGGGCAGCGCCGTGCAACCCTCGGCGCCGGCTCTGCCGCAGGCCAGCATCCCCCCGCCGGCAAGCTGATTCACCTCGCCGGAGATTTGGCCCACGTGATGCGTTGTGATTGGTGTCTCTCGATTGAGGGCGTTCCGACGCACGACGTCGATCGAGCCTTTCAGCACGAGCCAGGCCGGCGCGTTTCGCTCGCCGACGTCGAACACGATCTCGCCGGGCGCAAACGCGCGCGCGGGCCCGCTGGCAAAACGCTTCGCCGTTTCGACCTGCGCCGCGTCGAGAACCGGGAAAATCTGCTCGCGTCGCTTCTCGACGATACTCATGGCGGCTTCCTAGCACAGTTCAGGGCTGACGGCGCGGTCCCAGCGGAAGTCCGAGATAACGCGATACCCCTCGCCTTATCAGGCGGCTCGGGATCTTGCCGCGCAGGAAGTGATTGAGGCGCGCGAAAGGTCCGACGGGATAGCGAAAGCGCGGGTGCTTCGCCTCCAAAGCTTTGACGATTACCGCCGCGACCTCCTTGGGGTCGCGGGCCACATTTGCCGCATGCGCGTCAGCCGCACCATACACGCGCTGCACCCACGCACGGTACGCGCTTCCTTGCGGCTGGAAGCGAGGCGAGCTGCTCCATATCTCCGTACGGTAGGGACCCGGCTCGACGAGAACGACCTTGATCCCGAGCGGGACCAGCTCATACGCCATCGACTCGCCCCAGCCTTCGAGCGCCCATTTCGACGCGCAGTAGATCGAATTCGCCGGCTGACCCATGAAGGCCGCCTCGCTGGTAACGAGCACGATGCGGCCTCGCCGCTGTGCGCGAAAAGCCGGCAACAACGCCCGCGTCAAGTCGAGCACGCCGAAGAAATTCGTTTCCATCACCCGGCGCACTTCCGCCCGAGGCAAATCCTCCAGAGCACCGGCGGCCGACACGCCCGCATTGTGCACGACGGCATCGAGCGCACCCCCGGTGCGCGATAATACTGTGGCGGCGGCGGCTTCGATCGACGCCGTGTCGTTGAGATCGAGGGCGACGATCTCCACACGGTCACGCATGCCGGCTTTGTCGAGCGCCTGTTCTAGGGCATCGCGCTTCTCGGGATTGCGCATCGCGGCAAAGACACGCCAGCCACGCTCCGCGAGTAGCTCGCTCGCCGCGCGTCCAATCCCAGTCGATGTTCCAGTGATCAGGACTGTCGGCATTCAACGTTCATGTCGTTCGAAACGAGGGCTCTGACAAGAGCCCGCCGAAGCAACGACGTTCAGCCGACGATCTCGCTCTTCTTGAAGCAAAGCGCGATCTCGCGTTTGGCCGTCGCCGGGCTATCCGAGCCGTGCACGGAATTCCGCTGCAAATTGACGCCGTAATCCTTGCGAATCGAGCCGGGCGCGGCATCGACGGGATTGGTCGCTCCCATCACTTCGCGGTTCCTGGCGATGGCATTCTCGCCTTCGAGCACTTGCAACACGATCGGGCCCGACGTCATGAACGCGACGAGATCCTTGAAGAACGGCTGGTCCTTGTGAACGTCGTAAAACTTCCTGGCGTCTTTCTTCTTCCACCACACGCGCTTCTGCGCGATCACGCGAAGGCCAGCGCTTTCGAGCCGCGCAACGATCAGCCCGGTGATGTTCCTCTCGGTGGCGTCGGGCTTGATGATCGAAAGCGTGCGTTCACTGGCCATAACCAAAAATCCCTCTAGCGCATTGGAAAAGTGAGGCTTATAGCGGCGACGCATGACAGTCACAAGGCGAATGGCGAGGAGATAGGCTTAACGTGAAGTAACGAGAGCGAGCCGGGCACAACCAAGTTTCTGATATAGATCAGGCACTTGCGATACCGCGAGCCCTCATGCCTTCTGCTGCCAGCGCCCGGCTTCGTCCTGCTGCCAATAGCTGACGGCGTCCCCTCTCGCTTTGGCCTCGTGCCAAGCCTCGCGCGCTCGCGCGACCGCTTCGGCGTCGCGCCCGTCGAACACATAGGCGATGCGCGCGTAAGGCGATGCGTCGGCCAGCGTCGCGCCATCGACCAGAAACCGCACATGCGCGCCGTTGGGATTGTCGTCCCCCGCGGTGAGATAGATCGGATGCTCGGACGGGCGCCCGTCGCGTGCCGTCCCGTGCGGCAGGAAGCTTTCCTCGCGATAGGTCCACAGCCAGGTATTGAGCGCCTCCACGCGCTCCTCGCTTGAGGCCTGCACGGCGGCCCGCCAGCCTCGCTTGAGCGAAAGCTCGAGCAGCGTGGGCAGCACCTGCTCGAGCGAGCGGCTCTCCAAATGATAGAAATAGACTTCGGTGACGCCGCCCTCGCTCATTTTCCCGACCTTCGCGCGAAGGGGTTCTCGCCTTTGCGCAAATTGAGCCTGATCGGCACGCCGGGCATATCGAAGCTCTCGCGCAAAGAGTTCACTAGGTAACGTGAATAGGACTCCGGAAGCGCCTTGGGCCGCGAGCAGAACAACACGAAAGTCGGCGGCCGTGCATTGGCCTGCGTCATATATCTCAGCTTGATGCGTCGCCCCGACACGGCAGGAGGAGGATGCGCATCGACAGCCGCTTGCAGCCATTGATTGAGCGCATGCGTGGGCAACCTCCGGTTCCACAATGCGTCGGCCGCCAACACGGCCTGCATCAACCTATCGAGCCCGTGCCCGGTCATCGCCGAGACCGGCACCAGCGCCACGCCTTTGATTTGCGGCAACAGCCGCTGGCAGGTCTCGCGCAACTCAGCCAAGCGCTTGTCGCGCTCGCGCACGAGGTCCCATTTGTTGACGGCGATAACGAGAGCGCGCCCCTCCTCGGCGATCCAATCGGCGATTTGCAGGTCCTGCTTCTCGAAAGGATGCTCTGCATCCAGCGTCAGCACCACCACCTCGGCGAAGCGGATCGCCTTCAGCGCATCGCCGACGGAGAGTTCCTCGGCGCGGCCTTCGACGCGCATCTTGCGTCTGAGCCCCGCGGTGTCGAACAGGAGCAACGCTCTGCCATCCCACTCATGCGCAGAGGCAATCGCATCGCGGGTGATGCCGGCTTCAGGACCGGTGATCATGCGCTCCTCGCCGAGGAGCGCGTTGACCAGAGTCGACTTGCCCACATTCGGGCGCCCGACAATGGCAATACGCAAAGGATGCGGCGCCTCCGCTTCAATAGTGTTGCCGATCGGCACCACGGCCGTTCCCGCGCTTCCGCGGCAAGCCTGCTCGATGATCTCGGTGACCTCGCCGATGCCGGTGCCGTGCTCGGCCGAGATCGGCAGCGGCTCGCCGAGACCGAGCGCATACGCCTCGTAGAGTCCGGGCTCGGCGGCGCGGCCCTCGCATTTGTTTGCCGCGAGGATCACCTTCTTGCCCGAGCCGCGCACGAGCTCGGCGAAGATCTCGTCCGCCGGGACCAGGCCGGCCCGCGCATCGATCAGGAACAGCACGACATCGGCCTGGTCGATGGCCGCTTCCGTCTGCTGGCGCATGCGCCGCGTTAGCCCTTCGTCTCCCGGCTCAAGCCCCGCCGTGTCGATGAAGGTGACGGCGCAAGGCCCGATTTCCGTCTCGGCCTCGCGGCGATCGCGCGTCAAGCCCGGCTGGTCGTCGACAAGCGCAAGCCGCTTGCCGATCAGCCGGTTGAAAAGGGTGGACTTGCCGACATTCGGCCGTCCGACGATGGCGACGGTGAAGGACATGGGCGCTGAGGAGGCAGAACTTGGCGGACTCTGCGAAAGCCCCACACCTGTAGCGAGGGCCTCAGTTAAGAGCAATCAGTTGAGCGTTATCGGCCAAGATATACATGCGCCCGCCGGCCACAACGGGGGTAACAAAGACGGTCGTATCCAGGTCGACCTGGCTCATCAACTGGCCGGTCCTGGCGTCGGCGCCGACCAAAAGCCCTTCTTTCGACACGAGCCAGAGCTTGCCGCCGGCAAGAACGGGACCGTTCCATCGTCCGCTTGGCGGGAGATCGGCCGTCCAGCGCACCTTGCCGTCGTTGCGGGAGAGCGCAATCAACTTGCCGGCCAGGTCCACGACATAGACCGCGTCGCCAGCGACCCACGGCATCTGCGTGCTGCCCAGATTGCGAGTCCACAGCCGCTCGCCGCCGGATTCCGACACGGCGATCATCTTGCCGCCATGGCTGACCGCGAATACGACGCCACGGTCGATCACGGGACGCGCGGGATCGCCGAGGAAACCGGCGGCCGTCGTGTCGGTCGTGCGCGTCAAGGAATCGCGCCAGGCGGACTCGCCGCTGCCAACCTGGTAGGCGGCGACATCACCGGCCGGAAACGGCGCGATGACGATGCTGCCGCTGACCGCCGGGCTCACATTGCTGAGCAATGTCGCGGGCTGCGGCAGGCCTCGCGCGGTCCACAATTGCTCGCCGTCGGCATCGTTCAGCGCATAGAGGATGTTGTCGGCCGACACGAAGTAGATCTTGCCCCCGGCCGCTGTCGGCGAGCTACGTATCGGTTTGCCGATACGCCTGTTCCATAGGACGGAGCCGTTGCTCGGGTCGAGGCTGACCACGGTGCCATATCCGGTCGCGGCATAAAGATGCCCGCCGTCCATGGCGAGCCCTCCGCCGAAGCCTTCCTTCGATTTCTCATTCTTGGGCGTGAGGCTGACCGACCAGACCCTGCCGCCGCTTGCCGCCGAGAAGGCCGACACCGTGCCGCCGGCGTCGAGCGTGAAAACCTTGCCATCGGCCACGAGCGGCACCGCGCTGAGCCGACCGCTCGACGAGGAGCCGGTCCCGGCGTCAGCCGACCACACTTTGTGGACCTGTTCGCTGAAAGCGAGATGCCCGAGACTGTTCGACGGAGAGCCGCCCGGCTGCGTCCAGGACGCATTCGCCTGGGCCGAAGGGAGCTGTATGGGCCTGCCGACTTCGGCCGGATCGATGCTTGCCACGTTGGGATCGGCGATCACAGCGATACGCTGCCCCGGAAGCTTCTCCTCTTCCTTGCCGAAGGGATTCTTGATTTTACTTTCGAGCGAGTCGAGCGACGTTCCACACGCGCCAAGGCTCAGTGCCACGGCCGTGAGCAGCCCTGCGCCAATCAGCCTGATCTCTGTTCCCCGTCTCCGACCCGAGCGCAACTTCGAGCCTTCCTCAATTCACGCGCTATTGCGACGTCGTGCTCAGCGCTTGTGGCGCGCCCACGATCAACGCGAGCATCATATCGGCGCGCTCCCGCAAATTCGGCGGAGTTCCCTGCTCGCCGACCAGCGCGCTGAACTGTCTCTCGGCCTCACGCATGTCTTTCAGCCGGTAGGCTGTGAGCCCAAGCAGCTCGCGCGCCGAAAACTGCCAGGGGCTTGCAGAATCGATGAGTGGTTTGAGGCGTCGCTCCATCTCGGCATAGTCGGCCTTGTCGAGCCTGAGCGCTGCGGCTTGAAGCGTAGCGAGGCCTTGCAGGATCGGGTCGACGCTTGCATCGCCGGCGAGCGCATCGTAATCGGCGACGGCCTTGTCGGTCTCGCCGGCCTTGGCCTCCGCAGCGGCAAGCTGGAAACGCGCCAGCACACGGTAGCCCTCGGGCCCCTCTTGCGCCAAGCTGCTTAGAATCTCGCGCGCCTTGGCCGCGTTGGTTCCCTCTTCCAGGGCTGCGGAAAACTGTGAACCGGCGTCTTCGGCCCGCTTCTCCTGCCAGAAATTCCAGCCTTTGTAGCCGGCCACGCCGACGACGACGAGCAAGGCGGCGCCAATCGCGTAGACGCCGTATTTGTCCCACAGCTTCTTGTATTGATCCTGGCGGACGGCCTCGTCCACCTCGCGAAGAAAAGTATCACGGTCGCTCATCGGCAGCGGACTCTTACGACTTAGCTGTTATGACGATCCGGCATCCGGCCCTTGTCGGCCTTAGCCGTTCCTCCCTGCCCGCCGTATAGTGAAGGGTGCTCGCGCGCGCAAGGTAAAGCGCCTTTGGCCGCGTTCGCCAAGCCTGGCAATTGAGACCGAACTTCGGCTAACTGCCTGTCATTTTGGTCTTTTTCGTGACTTCCGCATCCTCATCGAACATCGGGTAGGTATAGTCGGAGGTTGGGAAGGTGCGACTGCGGACCTCGTTGGCGAAGGCCTTGACGGCACCCTCGATCCCAGCGCCGATCTGCGCATATTCCTTCACGAATTTCGGTACGCGAGGGCTCAAGCCCAGCATGTCCTCAAGCACGAGGATCTGCCCGTCGCATTCGGCCGAGGCGCCAATGCCGATGGTCGGAATGTCGATCTGCTTGGTGATACGCGCGGCGAGCAGCTCGGCCAGTGCCTCGAGCACGACCGCGAAGGCGCCGGAATCGGCGACGGCCTTGGCGTCGGCCTCGAATGCGGCCCATTCGGAACGCAAGCGTCCGCGCGGGGAGAAACTGCCGATCGTGTTGATGGCCTGTGGCGTCATGCCGATATGGCTCATCACCGGGATTCCGCGCTCAGACAGATAGCGGATGGTCTCGGCCATATGCACGCCGCCTTCGAGCTTGATGGCGCCGCAGCCGGTTTCCTTCAGCACGCGCGCGGCGTTGCGGAAGGCGACCGCCGGGCTCTCCTCATAGGAGCCGAACGGCATGTCGACCACGACCAGGGCCCGCGTCGAGCCGCGCACCACGGCCTGCGCGTGCATGATCATCAGCTCGAGCGGCACCGGCACCGTCGTCTCGTAACCATGCATCACCATGCCGAGGGAGTCGCCCACAAGCAGCATGTCGACGTGCGGATCGATGATACGTGCGGTATGCGCGTGATAGGCGGTGAGCGCCACGATCGGCGCGCCGCCTTTGCGGTTGCGAATGTCGGGCGCCGTCACCCGTTTCAGGGCAAATTCCTTCGACACGTCTTCCCAGCTCCTCATCAAAGGCCAGACCGAGGTCTAACCCCCGGGTCTTATGACAGAAATATAGGACTTTTTGCAGTGCAAAAAATGGGCCGGGGAGCCATTTTTAGTGCGGCAGAGGCGCCGTCCCGATGAGGAGCGGGTGCAGCCAGACCAGGAACAAGACATAGAGCACGACGCCGAGCACGACGGCGATCAGGTCGTTGCGTCGACCCCCATTTGCCGGCACCTCGATCAGGCCGGTCGGCAGGCGGTGCTTCAGCGTGATGCGGTCGTAGACGGCATAGGCGAGGAAAGAGCCGAACAAGATGATCGAGGCGAGATCGCCATTGGCGATGAGATGCGCCAGCGCCCAGGTCTTGATGGCGACGAGGAAGGGATGCTTCAGCCTCGCCTTGATCTCTCCCGGCACATAGGTCGCGACGAGAAAGATGAGAAGCAGGATGAAGCCCGCAACGGAGAGCAGCGAGAAGAAGAGCTTGTAACCGTTCTCTCCGAACCGGTCAACGAGCCGGTCGCGCAAGCCTGGAATCGTCGGTAGAAGGTGAATGCCGAGAAAGACGACGATACCGATGATGAGAAGCGTCATGGCCGTGACCGAACCCCTGCCCTGTTCCTGTGTCGGGAGCAATGCCCGCAGGCACCGGCCCCGTCAACATTTGCATGATCGCCCTTAGCGCGCGGCGCTGACATTGCCGGAATAGATCCAACCGCTATCTGACGTGGCCGGATTGGTGACCTGCACCCAGCCGCGCTTCCGCCCGAGCACACGCAGCTTCGTGCCCTTCGCCACCACGCTGACGACAGCGGCCGAGGATGACGGTCCTTGACGAAGATTGACGTAGGCGGAAGGCCTGATCCAGCTCGCAAGCTCATCTTCGCTCGCTGGCGGCTCAGGACGCCTTGTCGGCAGAGGCACGGTCTCTGCCGCCACCGCCGCGACATCGGTCGCCTGGCCAAGTTCCTCTGAACCGATTTCCTCTTCCTCTGAACCGATTTCCTCAACGGCTTCCACCGGAATCTCCACCACCCGCACCCGGCGAGGCTCGATCTCGCTCACCGCCGCGGCGATGCTCGCCGTCGGCTCCTCCGCGATCTTGAGCATCGTCGCGGCATCAGCAATGATACCGCCGTCCGGTGCGACGAGCTGGATGCTGATCGGCAAGTCATCAGTCGCGGCCTCGCGCGGCACGATATGCAGGTCCCCGATCTCGTCGGGTCTCAAGTTCCACTCCGTCTCGCCATGCTGGCGCCCATTCGTCAATGTGCTGCCCCGCGGCAGCCCTCTTATGACGATGACGCTCCCGGCGGGAACGCCGTCGGTCCCGTCGAGCGCAAGCGGAAAGCTGGCGGCCTCGCCTGCTGTCGCTTCCAGCACGGGAGGAGCCGAGAGAACCGGTCGCTCGCGCGTGGACGGCACGACAGGCACGGCGCTTTCCTGCGACAGGACCGGCGCCGTGTCCGCCATATCGATCGCGCGGAGCCAGAAGAACACGAGGGTAAGATTGGGAAGCAATGCCGCCACGATCAGCACCGCGGTGAGCTTTCGAATTCCCGAGGCGATGCCGAGCAAGGGCGAGGTCGGTGGCGCATCGGCGTTCGCCCGCCGGTCGAGCGACGGGCCAGCCGCTCCACGTGGGGCAAAACGCTGCGCGATCTGCGAGGCGCTCGGGCCTTGGGCACTGCGATTCTTCACGAGCGCCTTGATGAGCTCGAGGCGTTGCGGCGTCAGCGGCAGCGCCGGTTCCGTATCGCCCGATACAGGCGCAGCCGGCCACGACTTGGCGTTGTTATTGGCAACCTCCTTGGCCAATGGAGCGACGGCCGAGGCCAGAACTGTCGCAGGATTGAGCTTAAGCTGACCCATGAGTCCCTATCCCGCCGTCCGTCATGCGCCATCCTGCTGGGAGGCCCCCTGACAGACAGAGAGCGAGCAACGGGGAGCGTGTCTCTCCTCACCACTCGACTGTTCAGTACGCGATTTACTGGAACGCGACGGAAGGCAGCGGTCGACGCAGAAAAGAGGGAGTGGCCCAACAAGGACGGGCCTTCTCTACTTTTGCTGCAATCCCTCGCCACTCCAAACGATCGACGGATCGATCCGTTCCCAGCCCGAGGGAAATTTGCGCGAGGTTTAGCGGTTGGGGCCTACGCAACCCAGGAGCGCAGCTTCAAAGCCCGCGGCAAAACCTCATAGGGCTCGCTGAACTCCATTTCAGAGATGGCGCGGAGCAGAGCTTCGTCGGACTCCAATTCGGCGGCGAGCTTCGTCCAGGTGTCCGCCAAAGCGAGGAAAGTCTCGCGCATTTCCGGCTTGCGCGCCCGTTCGGCCAACCTCAAGCAGCGCGCCGCGTTCAATCGACATTGGTCGGGATTGCCTGGCATGTGACCTCTCCTTCAGCCACATCCACAACGCGATTCGGATTCCCAAGCGGGGAACAAGTCAATGCACTGATCTCGCAACGCAAAAGAAGACGCCTCGCGCTTGGAACCTCGCGACATCTCCGCCGTTCTGCTGATGGTTGCAGGCCAATGCCGGCGCGCATCAACTGTCGGCCGAAACACATGCCTGCGCCGAGGGAGGTTTGAAAATGATCCGGGAACTGCTTGCCGCGCTTGTATTCCTGTCCCTGGCCGTGAGCGTCGCGCTGTGGTTCGGCGGTGGGCCTCGCCTCGATGTTCAGCGGGTCGAAGCAAACCTCGCGCGGTGAATAGGCTCCCGCGCCCTGCGGAACGAACCCGCCAATCTAGCAAGCGCTGCCTCCCGCCCGTCAGCTTGCCCGTGATCTCGGCAGATGCCGTTGCTGCGAGACCGGACCGCGGCTTTGCGACGGCTGCAAATAGCGCCGGAAGAGGCGCAGCAACGACTCGCTGGGCTTGACCTTGCAGTCCTGCAAAAAATCGAAGACCGCACTGATGGCTCGCGCCTCCGCCTTGGCGTCGATCGCCTCGCGCGCGGCCTCGCTCGCGGCGAGCTCCGCGTTGCGGTCCTCTTCAATATCGACCAACTTGGCCCGCAAGATTTGCAGAGCTTCTTGGATGCGCATGACAGCCACCACGCATTGCCTTCACTCGCGCCCCGCAAGGCGAGCTTAGCAGCAAACTGCCGGCAATGCTCGTCCTGCCCGGCTCATTTCGTCATGTCAAAGAGCGAACGCGATCGATGCCGCGATGCGGGACGCATCCGGGCCTTGCTCAGTGGACGAGGCGCTGCAAGTTTAAGCGAGGTTTGGCGCGCGGGGATGAGCCGCGGAACGCAACAAGGCGCGTGTTACTGCCCTTTGCACATCGGCGGCGGCTGCGGCGGCGGTGACGGATGATCTTTCTTGTATTGAGCGAGGATCGGCTCGAGCGTCTCTTTCGGCCAGAATTTCGGAGCGCCGATGGCTCTCAAGCAGGAGGCGTTCCAATACGAGCCCGCGCGCGACGGCGACCGGCCGGCCTTCACCGCTTTTGCTACGGCGTCGATGTCGGCGGATTCAGGATAGATATAAAGCGTCGACGACTCCTGCATCATCGGGATGATTTTCGCGGCGTCCGACTGCGACCAGCTGGTGCAACCATTGCTGCGGCCGGCGGCGTAATCAACCAGCTTTCCGAATGGAACGTAACCGTCTTTGTTCGCGTACGGGCTGTCCGGATCTTTTCGCTGACAGGCCACCCGCAACACGGCGGCCGGATGCCCCCCAATGGCGCGCGGCCTGGCATTTGCCGTGTCGCCTTCACCCTCGAACTGCACGAACGAGCGGTTGAACGCCACGTATTTGCCCGAAGCGTTGCGGTAATAGCCCTTGAAGCTCGTGACCGTCTCGTCCGTCACATAGGACCCGCCCGTCGTCAGCTTGGAATCCATCGCATTGCTGAAGTTCTTGGCGCACTGAATTCCGTTGGTGAAATTCATACCTGCCACATGGCGACCGCTGCCATGGCCCGACGGGACCGCGCGAAACGTCCGGTCGGCTTCGCAGATAATGTAGAACCGCCGCCCAAACCCGCCGGGGCGCGTCGCGTCCATGGCGAAGTAGCAGCGATTCTTGACCGTGCCTTCGCTCAGTTTTTGCAGGTAAAGCGTGCGCGCTCTGTGCAAGACCACTGCGGCGATTTCACCTTCGCCTTCGCCGACATGGGCCAGCAGCCAAGCCGGAACGTCCGGCGGCTGCTCCACGGCAGAAGATCGGGGCGCAGCCGACAGGGCGACGAGGACGACGATACCGCTAGCCAGAAGGAGCGATCTTGATTGCAATGGATCAAGTCCCCGTCGACGCGTTGCGATCGGCCCGATGTTGCCTCGGCCCAATTCAGCCAATACGGACGCCCCGTCCTCTCAGATAAGCAGATTTCTCTTGTCTTAATCTTAAACGATACACCCCTCGTACCCCGCTTTAGTGGCGTTTCTCGGGCGCGAAAGGATCAGACCGGACTTGGTCTGACAAGACTAGCACCCTACTCCCACTCGATGGTGCCCGGGGGTTTCGAGGTGATGTCGTAGACGACGCGGTTGATGCCGCGCACCTCGTTGATGATGCGCCGCGCGGCGTGGCCGAGAAAGTCGTGGGAGAAGTCGTAATAGTCGGCGGTCATGCCGTCGGTCGAAGTGACGGCGCGTAGCGCGCAGACGAAGTCGTAGGTGCGCGCGTCGCCCATCACGCCCACCGTGCGCACCGGCAAGAGCACGGCGAAGGCCTGCCAGATCTTGTCGTAGAGCCCGCGCTTCCTGATCTCCTCGAGATAGATGGCGTCGGCTTTTCGCAGAATGGCAAGCTTCTCCTCGGTGACCTCGCCGGGAATGCGGATGGCAAGGCCTGGACCCGGGAACGGATGGCGGTTGACGAAGGCGTCCGGCAGGCCGAGCTCGCGGCCGAGCGCGCGGACCTCGTCCTTGAACAGCTCGCGCAAGGGCTCGATCAGTTTCAGCTTCATGCGCTCGGGCAGGCCGCCGACATTGTGATGCGACTTGATGGTAGCCGAGGGTCCGCCTGTGGCCGAGACACTCTCGATCACGTCGGGATAGAGCGTGCCTTGCGCCAGGAAATCGACGGCGCCGATCTTCTCGGCCTCCGCTTCGAAAACATCGACGAACAGCTTGCCGATCATCTTGCGCTTCACTTCGGGATCGGTGACGCCCGCAAGCGCATCGAGGAAGCGCGCCGACGCATCGACCGCGACGAGCGGGATGTTGTAATGGCCGCGGAACAACTCGACGACCTCCTCGGCTTCGCCTTGGCGCAGCAGGCCGTGATCGACGAAGATGCACGTGAGCTGATCGCCGATCGCCTCGTGGATCAGGAGCGCCGCCACGGCTGAATCCACCCCGCCGGACAGCCCGCAAATCACCAATCCATCGCCGACCTGATCGCGGATGCGCGCGACCTCGCTCTCGCGGAAATGCGCCATGCTCCAATCGCCGGCGCAGCCGGCGATGTTGCGCACGAAATTGGCGATGAGCGCCGCGCCGCGCGGGGTGTGCACGACCTCGGGATGGAACTGCACCCCATAGAGCCGGCGCGAATCGTCGGCGATCGCGGCGAACGGTGCGCCGGTCGAGATGGCGACGGCGCGGAAGCCCGGCGGCAGCCGCGTCACGCGGTCGCCGTGGCTCATCCACACGGAGGCCTTCTCGCCGATCTGGAACACGCCCTCGAACAGAGGCGTCTCGTCGATGATCTGCAATTCGGCGCGCCCGAACTCGCGCTCATGCCCGCCTTCGACCTGGCCGCCGAACGCCGCCACCATCGCCTGCTCGCCATAGCAGATGCCGAGCACCGGCACGCCCGCGGTAAAGAGCGCTTGTGGGGCTTGCGGCGTGCCTTCCTCATGCACGCTGGCGGGACCTCCGGAGAGGATGATGCCGCGCGGCAGTTTTTCGGCCAGCGCCGCTTCGACCTTGTCGTAGGGCACGATCTCCGAGTAGACGCCCGCCTCGCGCACGCGGCGCGCGATCAACTGCGTCACCTGACTGCCGAAATCGACGATCAGCACGCGGTCGTCCTCGGGCTCCGGCCGCATGACCTGGACGGTCATGCCCTTTTTCGGCGCCGGCGCCGGCGCGGCCTCTGCCGGGGTGTCGGCCTCAGCCGGCGCCTCATTGGTCGCCTCGTTTGGCGTTTCGCTTGTCATGGCAGGTGGTTATAGCAGCGTGTTTGCGTCGGCAACGACTCTCCGCGGTCCTGCGCCCGATCCTGGTAGAGTGATCACCGTTACTAACAGTTTTGGCCTTCCCGATGACAGATCAAGCTGCGTTCGAGGACCGGCTGCGCAAGCAGATCGACGCCTACCACGAGGCGGCAATGGTCTTTACCGCGGTCACGGCACGCATTCCGGACCTATTGACCCTGGGCGGCCGGACTCCGGAGATGCTGGCCATGCAGCTCGACTTGCGCCCTGAGCCCTTGCGCCGTTTCCTGCGCGGGCTCGTGACCCTGCAGCTTTGCGAAGAACTGGAGGATGGGCGCTTCGTGCTAACCCCGGCCGGAAAATCGCTAGCCGTCGGCAGTCCCTCGAGCCTGCGCCAGAAAGCCCAAGTCGTTGTCGGCCAGTATTGGCTGCCCTGGCTCTCTCTTATGCATTGCCTCGAGACGGGAGAGCCGTCGTTTCCATTCGTCTTCGGAGCGAAGGTCTCGGACTGGCGAGCAGCCGACAAGAATGAAGGCGATCCCTTCTACCGCTATTTGGCCAAGGAGGAGATGGAGGTCGCCAACGCCGACGACCTCATGCAATCGTTTGATGAGTTCGAGGCTGACACCATCGCCAGCATAGGCAGCGGCTACGGTGGGTTTCTCGTATCCTTCCTCCACGCCTTTCCGGAACTTAAGGCTATCGTGTTCGATACAGTGCCTACGGTCGAGGGCGCCGAGCCGATGTTTCAAGCCCTTGGCCTCCGGCACCGGGTCACGTTCGTCGCCGGCGACATTCTCAAAGAAATTCCCGTCGAAGCGGACATCTATTTCTTGAAGGGTGTGCTGCAGCAGCACGGAGACACGGAAGCGCGTACCATGCTGCAAAACTGCCGCAAAGCCATGAAACCGAGCGCCAAGCTCATCGTCTATGAACGGCTGATGCCCGAAAACGCCATGGACGACCCGGCCGCGGTCATGCTCGATCTCCATATGATGGTCGTGACAGGCGGCAGGGCACGGACTGAAGTCGAGATGAAAGAACTGCTGGCGAGCGCCAGCTTTTCCGTGATCGCTATCTCAGCGACATATAATGGTTTTTCTTTCATCGAAGCGAAGCCCAGCTGATCGGCTATAGCGGCTTCACATAGACGATTTTGCCGTCGCCGGGCGCATAGAAATCGGGAAGCCGCGCTTCCTCGTGGAATCCCATGCGCTGATAGAAGCCGCGCGTGCCGGCATAGCGGTCGGACGACGAGGTATCCGCGTAGATATGCGTGGCGCCGGCCTTGCGCATTGCGGCCTCCGCGCGCGTGTAAACTTGCGCGCCAAGTCCCCGCCTCTGCTCATCGGGCGACACCGCAATCCAATAAAGCTCGTAGGAGCCGCGCGTGCCATGAATCAGCCCATAGCAGGCATAGCCCACCAAAGCAGACCCCCGCTCGGCCAACACGAAATTGTAGCCCGAGCGGATGCCCTTGGTGAGCCGCTCGGTCACGAGATCGGCGGCAACCTCGACCTCCGCCGCGTTGAAGAAGCCGGTGCCGGCGACGAGCGAGCGCACGCGGCCGACATCGTCGGCCATCACCGCGCTGCGCCAATCGAGCCCGTCGCGCTGGACGCCCGGCCGCGCCACTCCGGCGCTGCGGTTGAGAGCCGGCGCCATCTGTCGCGCCGAGGCATGGCCGGTGAGGAGACCATTGAAGAAGCTCCGCACATTTGAGCCGAGCGTGCGCACGCGATAGCCGCCTTCCTGCACCACGAGCGTCGAATAACCCTGCTCGCCGATCATGCGGCCTAGCTGCTCGAAATCGCGCGCCCGATTCGGCCAAGTGCCGGTGGGATCGCCGCGCGCGGTATCGAAGCCCGCGCAGACCACAAGGAAGGCGGGACCGAAACGCCTGATGCGGCGCAAGGCTTCGGCCAGCGCAGTCCTGTGCTGCTCAGGCGTGATGTGCTCGGGTAGCGGAATATTCAGGTTGTAGCCGGCCCCTGCGCCCGTCCCGGTCTCGTCGCGGAAGCCCGAAAAATAGGGATAGGCGAAGCTCGGATGGCCGTGGATCGAGACGGTCAGAACGTCCGCGCGGGTGTAGAAGATCTCCTGCTGGCCGTTGCCGTGGTGGTAGTCGATGTCGAGCATCGCCACGCGGCCATAACGCGAGAGCAGATTGGCCGCGATCGCGCCGTTGTTGAAATAGCAGAAGCCGCCGAAAGTGCGCGTCTCGGCGTGATGGCCAGGTGGCCGCACCAAGGCATAAGCGAGCTCAGCCCCCTCCAGCACCTTCTCCGCCGCAGTCAGCGCGCAGTCGACGGCAGAACGCGCGGCGAGATAGGCGTTCTGATTGAGCGGGGTGAAAGTGTCGATGCAGTAATAGCCGGCGAGCACCGTCTCATCGCGCGGCGGCCGCGCCGGGTTCCGCGTCGGGAAGACATAGGGATAGATCGACTTCTTCGGGCCGGCCAGCAAACACGCCTTGCGGATGTAGTCGACCAGCCTGCCGTCATGCACGGCGCGGATGTGCCGGTCTGAATAGCGCTTCGCTGGCATCTTCTCGAACAGGCCCGAGGCGTCGAGCTCGGAGAGGATCGAGCGGATGCGCACCGGCGCCTCTACATAGCCCCTCTCCTGCACGTGGTGGATGGTGTGGTCGTCGTTGAGCACGAGCGCGATGCGCGGCTCTCCCGTCTCGGCCGGCTCGACTTTCAGCGCGCGGCGCGATTTGACGTAGCGCGGCTCGCGCAGGCGGATTGGATCGTCCTTGATGGAGTCGACGACCATCTGCACGTAATCGGCGTGAAGCCCGTATTTGCGCTCGAGAATGGCCCTAACGACCGCCTTCACCCTGTCGCGGCCGGGCAGATCGTTGGAGCCGAGCGGATCGAGCAAAAGGTAAGGCGGGTCGAATGTCCCTTCGCGTACCGGCGTCTCATAGGCGGTGTTGACGATCGGCCGCGCGCCATAACGCTCGTAGAATTTCAGACGGGCCATATTCTCGGCCCTGATCTCGGCATTGGGGCTGAGCGCGGGATCGTCGGGCAGCGCCTCGAAATAGAGCTGCGTGCCGAGCGCGCGCGCCTCCTCGCGCACGCGCTCATAAAGCGTGGCGCCGATTCCTCTCCCCGTGCGCCCGAGCGCGGTCGAGATCAGCTCGAGATAAGAGAAGCCGATATCCGGCGCGTGCAAGAGCAACGCCACGCCGAGCGTCTGGTCGCGAGCGTTCTCCGCCACGAACAGGCGCGAGACGAAACGGTGCTTGAGCGGGTTGGCGAGCTGCTCCGGGAGCTTGTCGATGTCGTAATCCGGCATCGCCGGAAACTGCTCGCGCATGATTTTCTGCGCCGCTTCGATGGCCGAGCGGTTAGCCGCCGTCGTAGCGTCTGCCACTTTCCGGATGCGGAGCATGGCCTAGATGCGAAGCACGTCAGGCGATGGCTTGCAAGCGCCCAAGCTTGTCCTCGACGATGCGGCCAATCATCTCGTCATAGCCGATGCCCGCCTCCTTGGCGGAAGCGGCAAAGCCCGCGTCATCGCTGAGGCAAGGATTCATATTAACCTCGAGGATGAAAGGCACGCCGGAGCGATCAGCGCGGAAATCGACGCGGGCATAGCCGTCGACCCCGAACAGGTCCCAACTGGCGAGAGAGAGCCGCATCAGCTCCGCGGCAAGTGCGGGCTCTTCCCCCTCGAGCCCAAAGCGCCGCGGCGTGCCGACATAGGCCTGGCTGCCCGGCGTCCATTTGGCGTCGTAGTCGGCAATGAGCGGCTCACCCTCGTTGAAGCCGTGGAACACGGTCTCGCGGATCGGCAGCACCTCCACGCCTTGCGGCCCTTCCATCATGGCCACGGCAAATTCGCGGCCATCGATATAGGCCTCGGCGAAATGCTCCGTGTTCCAGCGCAAAGTCCGCTCGGCGATGGCACGCGCGGCGTCCTTGCCTGACACGACCGAGTCGGGGCCGATGCCGAGCGAGCCGTGCTCCCACACCGGTTTGACGATGACCTTGGCATCAGGCCGCAGCCCGCTCCCGTCCTCGGACCATGCGGGTGTGGGTAGGCCGGCATGCTCGAGCTTCAGCTTGGTGCCAACCTTGGAAAGCGTCTCGAGCCAGGCGCTCGTGCTCGCGCCGGTGTACGGCAGGCCCACCGCATCGAGCCGCGCGGGAACCATCGGCGCCAAGCGGCAATCGCCGCCAACCGCATCGGCCAGATTGAAGACAAGCAGCGGCCGGCGCGGGATGAGCGCCTCGACGCCAGCGAGGTCGCGATCAAGACCGATGATCTCAGTGGCATAACCGAGCCGCGAAAGCGCGGCGGCGACCGACTGCGCGGCAACGATGGTATCGATCTCGTCGGGGCGGCTCATCGTGGCCGCATGCAGGACCGGGATGAAGCCCCCCCTCGCCGCCATTACGCGCTCTTCCGCCTTGACGCGCGCGTCCGGCGGCTGAGCCCGTAGCGGGCAAGCCCGGCATCGAGGATCATGCCGATCAACGTCACGAACTCGATCCCGTTCTGCGCGGCAAGGATCGGCAAGTCCGAGTGCCAGGGATTGAGGCCGGCAAGCGAGTTGGCTTCGAGGAAATGCGGCTCGCCATGCGCATCGGAACGGAAGTCGATGCGCGCCGCATCGCGGCAATGGAGCGCGCGATAGGCTTCGAGCGAACGCGTACCCGCAAGCATCGCCTCGTTGTCAGAGGCCGGCGCATAGATCACCAGCTCCTCGCACAGCTCCTTGTTGTGCAGCGAGTAGACATTGGCCTCTGCGTTCGGCTTGAGCAGGATCTCGCAGACGCCGATAACACGCGCGTCCTTGCCATTGCCGACGACGCCGACAGTGAATTCTCGTCCCGCAAGATATTGCTCCACCAAAGCCGGCTGCTTGTAGCGCTCGATCACGCGGGTCGCGGCCGCGATCAGCTCGGTTTGCGTGTGCACCAGAGAACCAGCCTCGCACCCTTTGCCCGTACCCTCGGCGAGCGGCTTGACGAAAGCCGGGAAGTCGGCCCAGCCGGAAAGCTCGTTCGCGCTCCGCTCGGCGACGGCGAAAGCGGGCGTTGGAACCCCCACATCGCGCACCAGCCGCTTCGCCACCGCCTTGTCGAGAGAGGCAGCCATCGTCAACGGGTCGGAGAAGAGATAAGGCTGATCGAACAGCTCGCAGAGCGCCGGCACCTGAGCCTCGCGCGACCGGCCTCTCACCCCTTCGGCGATGGAGAAGACAAGATCATAGCGCTCGCCCGCGACGAGTCGCGCGGCAAGCGCTTGCCCGCGACCCACGCGCACCGGCTCGCAGCCGAGCGCTTCGAGCGCCGCGCCGAGCTGGTCGACGGTCTCGACCGAGTCGAACTCGGCCACTTCCTCCTCGGAGAAGCCAAGCGCGCGGTAGTCGTCGCGCAGATCGTAGACGAGAGCGATACGCATCAGTCTTGCCCGGCGTTCAACGGCCTGCCGGCCCCAACCGTGCCTTCCGGATCGGTATAGCGATAGGTGCTGCCCTCGAAATTACGCAAGAGCAGGTCGTCGCCCTCGCGGCCGACAACATAGTCCGGAATCAGCGGAATCTTGCCGCCGCCGCCGGGCGCGTCGATCACGTAAGTCGGCACGGCGTAGCCGGTGGTATGGCCGCGCAAGCCTTTGATGATCTCGAGCCCCTTGTCGACGCTCGTTCGGAAATGCGACGAGCCCGAGATCGGATCGCACTGATAGAGGTAGTAGGGTCTCACCCGGCGCGTCAGCAGTCCATGGAAGAGCGGCTTTAGCGTCTCGACCGAGTCGTTGATGCCCTTGAGCAGAACCGTCTGGCTGCCGAGCGGAATGCCGGCGTCGGCGAGCCGCGTGCAGGCCTCGGTAACCTCGGTGGTCAGTTCCGCTGGATGGGTGAAGTGGAGGCTCATCCACAAAGGATGATGCTTCTTCAGGACACGCACCAGCGCGCGCGTCACGCGCATCGGCAGCACGACCGGCACCTTGGTGCCAAGCCGCACGAACTCGACATGCCTGATGGCTCGTAGCCGCCCGAGCAGATAGTCGAGCCGCTCATCGGAGAGCGTCAGCGGGTCGCCGCCCGAGATGAGCACGTCGCGGATCTCGGGATGGTCGGCGATGTAATTGAGCGCGTCCTCCCATTGCGGACGGCTGAACGTATAATCGCCACCCGCCTCGCCGACCATGCGCGAGCGGGTGCAATAGCGGCAATAGGTGGAACAGAAGCCCGTGGCCAAGAACAGCACCCGGTCCGGATAGCGGTGCACCAGGCCCGGCACGGCGCTATGGCCGTCCTCGCCGAGCGGGTCGTCCGCCTCGCCCGGCGTCTTTAGGTATTCGCTGCCGACCGGAATATGCGTGCGGCGCAACGGCTCGGTCGCATCCTCGCGCGACATCAGGCTTGCGTAGTAGGGCGTGATACCGAGCGGCAGCGACCCTTCATGGCGGATCACGGCGTCGCGCTCATCGTCCGAGAGCACGAATATGCGCTCAAGCTCGGCCAGCGTGCGGATGCGCGAGCGCGCCTGCCAGCGCCAGTCGTTCCACTGGGCCGCGTCGACCTCCGGATAGAAGCGCTTGCGGAAGGCGCGCGTTTGCGGCCCCACCGGGAAGCGCTCCATGCGCATCACGACGGCGTCGAGCCGCGGCGGCCGCGCCGGCGTGAGAGCATTGATCAGGGAATGTGGCTTGGTGAGAAGTCTTGGTGTCGCCTGCGGGCGACTGGGCGGCTCTTCAGCCTCGACCTTAAGCAACTTCATTGGGTGTCTCGTCCCCTCCAAGCTTTCGGGGATCGGCCCTGGCGACGATCGCCGACTCTGGTCCCCAAAAAGCGCGAGTCATTTCAGCGACCTGTTTATTAATTTCAAGTCACAACAGCGCCGCGCAGCAACTTTTTTTGCCGAGGCCGTCCCGGTCGCCACAGGGTCGTAGCGGACGCTCAGGCCGAGTGCTGCATGACGGCGACGAAGAAGCCGTCCGTGCCGTGGCTGAGCGGTGTCATCTGGAGAGTCTCGGTCGAGCCGTCCGCCGAAGGGAGCGAAGGCGACCCCGGCAGCGCCTTCTCCCAAAGCTCGCGCCAGGGCATGAGCTTGAATTCGGAATGGCGGGCGAGAAAGGCGTCCACCTGGTCGCGGTTTTCCGACGGCAACACCGAGCAGGTGATGTAGGCGAGCCTGCCCCCCGGCTTGACCAAGCCCGCGCCCTCATCGAGGACCGTCTTCTGCTCGGAAATTCGCGCTTCCAGCATTTGCAGCGAGAGGCGCCATTTGGCGTCAGGGCGCCGCCGCCACACCCCCGACCCTGTGCAGGGCGCATCGATCAGAACCAAGTCCATTTTGCCTTGGAGCTTCGCCAGCGCGTCCTGGTCTCCTGCCGGGAGCACCTGGACGTTTCGCACCCCTGCCCGCTTCAGCCGCTCGAAGATGGGCCTCAGCCGCATGCGATCGGTATCGTAGGCGTAGAGCTGGCCGGAATTCTCCATGAGCGCGGCGAGCGCCAAGGTCTTGCCGCCGGCCCCGGCGCAAAGGTCGATGATCTGCTGGCGCGGCCGAGCGCCCGAGAGCAGCGTGGCCAGTTGCGATCCCTCGTCCTGCACCTCGTACCAGCCCTTACCGTGGCCGGGCTCCGCCTCGACATGCGGGCTCTTGGCCGGACCCGGCGCTTGCACGATGCGCACCCCAAGCGGCGAATGCGGCGTCGGCTGCGGCTCGAAACGCCGCAGCGCTTTCAGTACCTTGTCGCGATCGGCCTTCAACGTGTTCACCCTGAGATCGACCGGCGCCCGGCGGCCAAGCGTCGCCCCCTCTTCGGCGGCGCGAGGGCCGAAGGCGCGCTCGAACTCCGGCTCGAGCCATGCCGGGAAGTCTCCTCTCACATGCGCCGGCGCCTCCGGCGCCCCGTCACGCTTGAGACCCGCAAGCTCGGCGTCCGACAAGGGCTCCGGTGCGTGCCGGCTGCCGTCGGCAATCGCTGCCACCTGCTCGGGCGTCATGCCCCAACCCGTGACGAGCGTGCGTAGGACAAGCGCCCTCGGGCTCGCCTCGCCCATGGCGTAAGCCGCCGAGGCGCGGGTGCGCAGGCAGTCGAACACGAGATTGCCGATCGCCGCCCTGTCGCCCGACCCGGCGAAGCGATGGGAGGTGCCCCAGTCCTTCAGCGCTTCTGAAGCAGGCCGCTTGCGCGCCTCGATTTCGGCGAGGATTTCGATCGCCGCGCTGGCCCGCGCCGCGGGTGTCATCAGACCTCGTTGAACAGGAAGATGCGGGCCACCACGATTACCCACATCAAGAGCAGCGCGATAGCGCCGATGCCGAACACGCCGCCGCGACGGTCGAGCCGGTTCGAGGTCACATGGACATAAGCGTGCACCATACGCGACAGCACGAACATCCAGGACAGCACATAGATGACGACGTCGAGCGTTTCGGTGATCAGCGCGAGCAGTGTGACCACGTAGAACAGGACCGGCAGCTCAAGCTGGTTGTGGTAGGCGTTGCCGATCTGCGTGACCCGGAGCGGCCAATTGGGCTCGCGCAACGCGATCTGCTCTGGCGTGACCGCGCCGGTGCGCAGCGCCTGCGTCCTGAGGAAGCCCATCCAGAACAGCAGGACAAAGGTCAACGCGACCTGCGCGAACATTGGCATCAGTATAGCCTCGATCGACATGGCGCCCTCCTCCCCTTGGCCCTTGCTTCCGCGCGGGACCGCTCCAGGCGCGTCTTACACTCTGCCACCCTGAGGCTGCAATCCCGGCCAATCATGGACGGAAGTTCAGTTGACGGCGGGCCAAAGGCCCCTCTAAACCTAGCCGCAACTGACAAATACCCTGCATCCCAAGGAGTTTTTCCCATGCGCTTTCGCGCTTCCCGTAACCTTTACCGCGCCGCCGTTGCCGGCGCGCTCCTCTGCGCCGGTCTTGGCGGCCAGGCACAAGCCGAGGAGACCAATCCTTGCTTCACCGGCGACGGCTCGATCAAGGAGGTGCTCGATTCCTGCGCGGCCTATATCGGCTCAGGTTCGACCGACAAGGACAAGCTCGTCACCGCGCATAGCGTCCGCGCCATGGCTTTTTCGGCCACCCGCAACCTCGACGCGGCCATCGCCGAGATGGACGAGGCGGTGAAGCTCGACGCGAGCAACCCAAACTCCTATTTCATGCGCGCCGCGGCCTACGAGGCGAAGAAGGACTATGACAAGGCCATCACCGATCTCGACCAAGCCATCAAGCTCGATGCCGGCCATGGCGACTTCTTCCTGCTGCGCGGCATCGTCTATCGCGACAAGGGCGATCTCGACAGCGCGCTCACCGAGTTCAACGAAAAGGTCAAGCTCGACCCCACGCAAACGAGCGGCTTCTCCAAGCGCGGCGATCTCTACCGCATGCGCAAGGAATACGACCTTTCAATCGCCGACTACGACCAGGTCGTGAAGCTCGAGCCCGATGGACCCAAGGGCTATATCGACCGTGGCTGGGTGTTCGTGCTGAAGAACGATCTCGACAAGGCGCAAGCCGATTTCGACAAGGCGCTCGAGCTGCACCAGAACGATCCTTCGGCGCTGGTTGGCCGCGGCGTGGTGAAGAGCCGCAAAGGCAAGCCCACCGACGGAGCGGCGGACCTCGCGCTCGCAAAGCAGCTCGAACCAGGCATTTTCGACGAGATCAGGAAGCTCGGCGTCCAGTAGCCTGCGCTACCCTTCGCGCGGATAGTTCGGCGACTCGCGGGTGATGGTCACGTCGTGGACGTGGCTCTCGCGGAAGCTCGCCGTCGAGATGCGGATGAACTCGGCGCGCTCGTGGAACTCGGCAACGGTCCGCGCACCGGTGTAGCCCATCGACGCGCGCAAGCCCCCGATCAGCTGATGCAGCACGCTCGCCACAGGACCCTTATAGGGCACCTGTCCCTCGATGCCTTCCGGGACGAGCTTGAGCGCGTCCTTGATCTCCTGCTGGAAGTAGCGGTCCGCGGAGCCCCGCGCCATGGCGCCGATCGAGCCCATGCCGCGATAGGCCTTGTAGGAGCGGCCTTGATACAGGAACACCTCGCCCGGGCTCTCGTCGGTTCCGGCGAGGAGCGAGCCGAGCATCACGCAATCGGCGCCTGCGGCGAGCGCTTTGGCGAGATCGCCCGAATATCTGATGCCGCCGTCTGAGATCACCGGAATGTCGCTCTTTTTCGCCACCTCGACCGCCTCGAGCAGCGCGGTGAATTGCGGCACGCCGACGCCGGCAACCACGCGTGTGGTGCAGATCGAGCCCGGGCCGATACCGACCTTGACCGCGTCGGCACCGGCGTCGATCAAAGCCTTGGTGCCGTCCCCGGTCGCCACGTTGCCAGCCACCACCTGCACGGCATTCGACCGAAGCTTGATGCGACGCACCGCGTCGAGCACGAGTTGGCTATGGCCATGTGCAGTATCGACCACGATCAGATCGGCGCCGGCATCGATCAGCCGCTCGGCGCGGGCAAGACCCGAATCGCCGACGCTCGTCGCGGCCGCCACGCGCAAGCGTCCCTGCTCGTCCTTGCAGGCATGAGGATGCGCCTTCGCCTTCTCGATGTCCTTCACCGTAATCAACCCGATGCAGCGATAGTCGTCGTCGACCACGAGCAGCTTCTCGATGCGATGCTTGTGCAGGAGCCGCTTCGCCTCCTCGGGCTCGACGCTTTCCGTCACAGTGACGAGATTGTCCTTGGTCATCAACTCGGCGACGCGCTGGTTGGGATTGGTGGCGAAACGCACGTCCCGATTGGTGACGATGCCGACCAGCCGGCCAGCGCGCCCGCCATTGGCGCTCGGCTCGACCACCGGGATACCGGAGATTTGATGGTCGGCCATCAGCGTCAGCGCCTCGGCGAGACTCGCCTGCGGGTGGATGGTGACCGGGTTCACTACCATCCCCGACTCGAATTTCTTCACCTGCGCAACCTGGGCGGCTTGCGCCTCGGGATCGAGATTGCGGTGGATCACGCCGATGCCGCCGGCCTGCGCCATGGCGATGGCGAGTCTCGCCTCGGTCACAGTGTCCATGGCCGAGGACATCACCGGAATATGCAAGGGGATCGAGCGCGTGGCGCGCGAGGAGACGTCGGCCTCGTTCGGCAGCACGTTGGAGGCGGCCGGCCTGATCAGGACGTCGTCGAAGGTGAGCGCAATGGCTCCCTCGGAGAATTGCTTGTTATCGGGGGTTTGCCCTTCGGGCATCGGCCAACCTCATCGTCGTGGCGGCCCTGCTTCGCGGGTGCGATACGGGGTCACCGGTTGGCGGCCTCCTTTAGCAGTTTCGCCGCATTTTGGGAAGCTTCGAGGCGTCCGCTTCCTAACGTCTCTCTAGGGGCGCTGCGGCAAATGCGCCGCAGCGGGCCTCGCACTGGAACGGCCTCCCTAGTTCCGCATTAAGCCGCGCCTGGTCCGGACGGGTGGGCCCTATCTGGAAGGAAGGAGATTCGCCATGAACAATGTCATGGCCATGACGGCTCTTGCGGCCGGCGTGTTGATGACTTCGGCAGCATTTGCCGCCCCTGCCAATCTTGCAGATACGCCCCAGCCCGCGAGCGGCGTGATTCTCGTGAAGGGCGGCGGTGGGGGCGGCTTCGTTGGCGGCGGCCACATGGGCGGCGGTGGCGCCGGCCATATCGGCGGTGCCCGCATCGGCGGCGATGCCGGGCCCCATTTCAGCGGTGGCGATCGCCTAGGCGCGGGCCCGAAGGGCGGAAGCGAAGGACCGCACTTCGGCGCCAACGGCCATCAGGGCGACGGCCGCGGCCATTTCGATCGCGATCATTTCGATCACGATCACGGGCGCCACGTCCGCTTCTTCCCCGGCGATGCCTTCTTCTACGGCGCCGGCTACGGCTATTACGACGGCGATTGCGAGTGGATCCTGCGCCAGGCCCGTGCCACCGGCAGCGCCTATTGGTGGCGCCGCTACAACGAGTGCATCTCCTAAGCTCGCCAACCGGGTCCCGCGCCGGCGGGACCCGCTCTATCTGCGCGTCGCGAACAGCCAGCCGAACAGATAGGCGGCGGCGAGCGCGCCAAGCAGTTCGGCGACGACGAAACCTGGCGCGTCGGCCGGAGCGATACCGGCGAAGGTGTCGCTCAGCGCGCGGGCGACGGTGACCGCCGGATTGGCGAAAGAGGTCGACGACGTGAACCAATAGGCCGAGGCGATGTAAAGCCCGACTGCCGGCGCCACAGCTTCGGGCTTGAAGCGAATGCAGCCGAGAATGGTGGCAATCAGCCCGAACGTGGCGATGAACTCTCCCGCCCATTGGCCGACCCCGGTCCGTGCCGTCGAGCCGAGTTGGATGAGATCGAGGCCGAACATCAGATGCGCCAGCACGGCGCCGATGCAGCCGCCAATGATCTGCACGGCGATGTAGGCTGCGGCGGTGCGAGGATCGAGCTCGCCCCTAAGTAGCATCACCAGGCTCACGGCGGGATTGAAATGCGCGCCCGAGACCGGCGCGAAGATGGTGATGATGACGTAGAGCACGGCGCCGGTCGCGATCGTGTTGCAGAGTAGCGCGATGGCCTGATTACCGCCGGCGAGCTTCTCGGCCATGATGCCCGAGCCGATCACCGCCATCACCAAGATGAGCGTGCCGAGCGCTTCCGCCGCGAGCCGCCGCGTGAGATCGAATTGCATTGCCCCTCCCCCGTCTAGCGCGTCAGCAACAACCGCCGCCTGATTTGGCCGGAGCTGCCGCGCTCGTCGTAAACGGGATCGACGTGCCACAGCCGGGGAAGATGCCGTAATGCATGCTGAAGTCTCCGACGAAGTCGAAATGCGGCGCGAAGCGCGTATCGGCCAGCATCCGCCAGCTATTGCCGCAGACCGGAAACACCTTGCCCTTCTCGATGAGATGATGCCCGTCGAGCTCGAAGGCTTGCGGTTGCCCGGCGATCGTCCCCTTATAAATCACCGCCTGGCCGTAATCCTCGCAGGCCGTCTCGAGCCCATCGAGCTTGAACAGCCGGTAGGTCGCCGAAAAGAACTTCGCCTGGCCGAGCTTCGCCCGCATCGCCTCGTTCTCGACATTGATCGGCCGGCTCCTAACCAACCGCGGATCGAGGAAGCCAGCGCGCTTTGCCATCGGCAGGAAGTCGTTCCAATAGAGAGCGCCGCCAAGGCATTCGCCATAGAGCAGAGGATCGGCGCGCACGCTGTCGGACAGACGCCGGTCGCAATAGACATCGGCGAAGTAAAGCTCGCCGCCGGGTTTCAACAAATCGTACGCGCCGCGCAGCACGGCAGGCTTGTCGACCGAGAGATTGATCACGCAGTTCGACGCGACGACGTCGAAGCTTCCAGGCTCGAGCCCGAGCTCGCCGAGTTTCTCGATATAGCCTTTGAGGAACCTAACGTTGGGGCGCGAACAGCCAAAGGCGCGCATATGCCATTCGATGTGACTCTCGGCGACCGCAAGCTGCTCTTCGGTCATGTCGACACCGACCACCTCGCCTTCGGGTCCGACCAGTTGCGCGATAAGATAAACGTCGCGACCCGAGCCGGAGCCAAGATCGAGCACGCGCGCGCCGCGCAGAGCCTGCGGCACGACGATGCCACACCCGTAATATCTGGCGCGCACCTCCTCATGCACATTGGCGAGCAGAGTCTCGAGCTCTGCCGGCACGCCGCCTCCGTCGCAGCAGGCCGAAGTCTTCAGGTCCTTCGAGCCTTTCAGAACCTTGCCGTAATAGTTCTTCACCACTTCGAGATTCATGACCCTGCTCCTCGATGCTCAGGAGAAATTGGCGCGAAGCTTAGCAGCGCTTGCATGCCTGCGCAGCACAGGCAAGCTGCACAGTTGCGTGAACGTCTCATGTCGGCGCGGCGGCGCGGAAGCCGGTGGCCAGCACGTACATCTCGGCCGATTCCGCACGGGAGGCCTTTGGCTTCACATGCCGCACCTTGGCGAAAGAGCGGTTGAGCCGCGCCACCAGCTCCTTGCTCGCGCCGCCTTGCAGCACCTTGGCGAGAAAGGCGCCGCCCGGCGCGAGAATGTCCTCGGCGAGATCGAGCGCCGCCTCGACCAGGCCCATGATGCGCAGATGATCGGTCGCTTTGTGCCCCGTCGCCGGCGCGTGCATGTCGGACAGGACGAGATCGGCCTTCCTGCCGCCAAGCACTTCGCGGATGTGGTCGGCCGTCTCGGGATCGGTCATATCGAGGTGGAGCTGCGTTACGCCGGAGATCGGCTCCATCGGGACGAGGTCGAGCGCGATCACGCGCCCCTTCCCCGCCATCAGCTGCACGCGCTGCGCGGCGATCTGGCTCCAGCCGCCAGGCGCCGCGCCAAGATCGACCACGATCATACCCGGCCGCAGCAAATGATATTTGTCGTCGGTCTCGGCGAGCTTGAAGGCGGCGCGGCTGCGATAGCCCCTGCGCTTCGCCTCCTCGACATAAGGGTCGTTGAGCTGGCGCTGTAACCAGCGCGTAGACGAGAGCTTGCGCCCCTTGGCCGTGCGCACCCGGACGGCGAGCTTGCGGCTGCCGCCTGACCCCTCCCCGCCGCGTCCTTTGGCCGCTCTTACCATTTGTTAATGCACCCTATTTGGCGGCTGCCCTTGACGCTAGCGGCCGCTTCGCCCCATCTGCGTCTTGGACCCCTCTAACACCTGCCACATGCCGCGCTATTTCGTCACCCTCATCGTCGCTGTCGCCCTCTTCATGGAGACGATGGATTCCACGGTTATCGCGACCTCTCTGCCGGCCATCGCCGCCGATCTGCATGAAGATCCGATCGCGCTCAAGCTCGCGCTGACCTCGTATCTCCTGTCGCTCGCCGTCTTTATTCCCTTGAGCGGCTGGATGACCGACCGCTTCGGCGCCCGCACCGTGTTCCGCGCGGCCATTGTCGTTTTCACCCTCGGCTCGGCGGCCTGCGGCTTCGCGCAGTCGCTTCCCGACTTTGTTTTCTTCCGCATCGTCCAGGGCATGGGCGGGGCCATGATGGTGCCGGTCGGGCGTCTCGTGATCCTGCGCACCGTGCCGAAGGCGGAGCTGATCTCAGCGCTCGCCTGGCTCACCATCCCCGCGCTGATGGGACCTGTGATCGGCCCCCCGCTCGGCGGCTTCATCACCACCTATATTTCCTGGCGCTGGATCTTCTGGATCAACATTCCGGTCGGGCTGCTCGGCGTGATCCTCGCCACGCTCTATGTCGCCAATATCCGCGAGGAGGGTCTTCCGCCGCTCGACCTCAAGGGCTTCGTGCTCTCCGGCATCGGGCTCGCCGGGCTAGCCTTCGGCTTCACCACCATCGGCCAGGGACTGTTCCCGCCGGCCGCCGTCGCCGCCTTGTTCGCGGCAGGCATCGTTGGTTGCGTCCTCTATGTCCGCCACGCGCGCGTCAAGCCCGCTCCGTTGCTCGATCTGAACCTGCTCAAGGTCGAGACGTTCTTTGCCAGCGTGGTCGGCGGCTTTCTCTATCGCATCGGCGTCGGCGCGCTTCCCTTCCTCTTGCCCTTGATGCTGCAACTCGGCTTCGGGCTGAACGCGCTGCAATCGGGCCTGTTGACCTTCGCGAGCGCCGTCGGCGCCGTCGCCATGAAGACGACCGCGGCGCCGATCATCCGCTATTTCGGCTTCAAGCGCGTGCTGGTGACGAATGCGGTGGTGAGCAGCCTGTTCCTCGCGGCCATCGCTCTATTCACCGCCGGCACACCGCATTGGCTCGTGCTCGCGGTGCTCTTGGTCGGCGGCTTCCTGAAGTCGCTCGAATTCACCAGCATCAACTCGATCGCCTATGCCGATATCGACTCCAAGGCGATGAGCCGGGCGACGAGCTTCGCCAGCGTGGCGCAGCAACTGTCGCTGTCGGCCGGCGTGGCGATCGGCGCGCTCGTGCTGGAAGTGCAGCGCATGGGTCGCGGCCACGCGGACGTGATGGCGAGCGATTTTCCGCTCGCCTTCGTGCTGGTGGCGGCAATCGCGGCAAGCGCGTCGCTGATCTTCGCCATGCTGCCGAAAGAGGCCGGCGCCAGCCTTTCGGCCCGCGCCCGCCCGGTCGGCATGGAAGAAGAAGCCGCGGCAGCCCCGAAATAACTCAGCGCCTTTCGCCGTTCCGCGGCCGCTGGCCGCGCCGCTCGTGACCGTCCTCCGCCATCAGCGTGGCGAGGATGCCTTCGCGCAAGCCGCGGTCGGCCACGCGCAATCGCTGGCAGGGCCAGGTCCGCAGGAGCGCCTCGAGGATGGCGCAACCCGCGAGCACGAGATCGGCGCGCTCATGCCCGATGCAAGGCTGCGCCACGCGCTGGGCATAGCTCATGCCGATGAGATCGCCCGACACGGCGCGCACGTCGCGCACCGTGAGCCAGCACCCATCGACACGCGAGCGCTCATAGACGGGAAGCTTGAGATGAATGCCGGAGATCGTGGTGACCGTGCCGGAGGTGCCGAGAAAATGCGCGCGCCGCCCTGCGATCCTCTCGCCGAAGCGATGTTTCTTCTCGAATGGCGCGATTCCTGCCATCACGTCGGCCACCATCGCTTCGTAATTTTCCGGCGAAACGTCGCGGCCGCCGTGCCGCTCGGCGAGATTGACCACCCCGATCGGCAGCGAGGTCCAGGCGGCGATGCACGCCTGCACGTCGATACGGTCGTGCAACGTGCGCCGCCATGGCCGCCCGAAACGGGCAAGATCGAGCCAGATCAGCTCCGAGCTCCCCCCGCCGATGTCGAACACGAGCGCCCAGTCGCAATTGCGGTCGATCAGCGAAGCGCAACCCGACACCGCGAGCTTGGCTTCCGTCTCCTGGCTCACGATCTCGATGGAAAGTCCCGTCTCCCGCTGCACGCGCTCGATGAAATCGGCCCTATTGGCAGCGATGCGGCAGGCTTCGGTCGCGATCGTTCTGGAGCGCGTCACCCCACGCCGCCGCATCTTGTCGGCGCAGACTTTGAGCGCCTCCAGCGTGCGGTTCATCGCGGCCTGCGACAGGAGGCCCGAGCTCAGCACGCCTTCGCCAAGGCGGATGATGCGGGAGAAGGCGTCGATGACGAGGAAGCCGCGCCGCGAAGGTTTGGCGATGAGCAAGCGGCAATTATTGGTGCCGAGATCGAGAGCGGCATAAATGGACGGCGCCTGCGCCCGCGCCGGCGCGCTCGCGTTACTTTTGCCCTCGGCTGCCGCCGGGAGCCCATAGGCCGGCGCATTCGAACGCGCCCGGGCTGCGACTTGCGCTGGGCCGCCACCTCCCCCGCAGTCGCCGGTCTCGTTTCGCTTGCCCCTAAGGTCCGGCGAAACTACGGCAGCCGAGCGGGCATTGCCGCTCGGCCCATTCACAATGTTCAACCTCTAACCTCCGGAAAACCGCCGGCGCCTCTTGGCGCTGCCGTGCGGCCGGAGCGTTGGTCCTATGCGTCTACTCTATCAAGCCGGTATTCGAGGTAAAGCAGCTTTTCCGGAACGGCTTGAAACCGCATGATCTTCCACGCTTCTGCTTGAGCGGCGCAGGCAGCCGATGGATATTCGGCGCCGCCTTTGCATCCCATATGAAGTGGGAAGCGCCCGTAGCTCAACGGATAGAGCACCAGACTTCGAATCTGGCGGTTGGAGGTTCGAGTCCTTCCGGGCGCGCCATTTTTTCAAGGAATAAACCCCAGGGCCCTTCGAGCAACCAGGGCCGGGGTAACGGATGGGGTAACATTCCCAAAGGGTGTTACCGTGAGCGCCAACATCGACACGCCGTGTCGATGAGTCCTCATTCGCTCCATTGCCCGCCGTAGCGGCGCATCTTGGCTTCCTGCTCTTGCTCGATTTCCTCCCAGCCAGCGGCATCATCGAGCTCAACTGGTGGCGACTGCATGTAGCCCCATTGCCGCTGCCTCAGTTAGGAACGAGTAAATGTCCATTGGGCATCCGGCCCGGACCCGGACCATCTTCGCCTAGTATCGCGTTGGACTGGTCGCGTTTATCGCTTTCCTTGCTTGTCTAGGAAAGGTTGGCGACGCGCTGAATGCGTTAGAAAAACGCGAGCGCAATCACTCAAAAGCAGCCTTCGTAACTGCTAGACCTGCCGCCACGCTTCCTCTTCACTGAACACGCTTTCCTTGGGTCGCGAGCGGCGAGCCTAGTCCTTCAGCCTGACGCCGCGCCACGGCATGCCGAAAAACTCACACCGGCGGGCGAGCATTTGCCTCGTCGGGATGGTCGGAGAGCCGCGTGAGGACGTTGAATAGATTGTGAAGTTTCCCGCAGTCGGGACATTTTATGTCCGACAATACGGGTGGGAGCGCTCGGAAGCTGTCAGGATCGATGTCTATGTTGGTTGAAACCTCACGCTCGGATGTTGGGCAGACGAAAAACAGAATACTCATATTCGCCTCCTTGCCGATAACCTCCTAACTTTGGCGCTTGAGAATCTAGGTTGCGAATGTGAAGGTTCAAGAGTCGAACTTGGTACGTTTTCGAACAGATTTTACGCTGCGACCGTGGACTCGCTGCACGCCACCATCGAGGAATTTGCCGCCGACGGCTTCGCTCTTTGCCCTCGATGCCGCATGACAAGACGGACGTTTGAGGAAAGCTCGGCGCGGTCGGACTCCTCCCCTGTCTCTTACCCCCGTACATCGCGCCGGACATTCGCGACCCGTAACTCAGCCCCGTGCATGTTTTCCACGTGTCGCCCACTCCACCTGCACAGCGCCGCTTCGACGTCTTTGAGGCTTACGGCGCAGACCTCGCAATTTCGCCCGACCGATTTCGGGAGACCACATACGCTCGCAGGCCTTTGGGACTCACGCATCGCGCATCTTTATAGCATAGTCCAAACCGCGTCTGTGTGCGGCTTGTTCAGCAGCGTCAATGCCGCGCTGAATTATTTGAGCATCTTTTTCCGGTAACGTCTCCATGAGTTCTACAAGCGCTTGGAGGCATGCCCGGATTTCCTCATCGGTCATCAGGTGGGCCATGGTCCCTCCTAATTCTAACTTTACTGTCTCTTATTACCCGCAAGCGCAGGCTAGGACGGAAGTGCGCGTCATCTATTTTCGGTCCAGACGTCTTCGTCACACACGACCTTGCATTCGCAGTCGCATGTCGGGGCGCCGATCACCGGGAGCTCGACGCCCCAGCGGCGGCATCCCCTCGTTATGAGCTGACCGGCAGCGGGCCTCTTAAAACAGGAGATCGCCCCGTACCCCGACGAGGGAGAGTAGCTATCACCCGCCAACGGCCATT
>DATAFR010000096.1:0-1709 GCA_036257375.1 Methyloceanibacter sp. | reverse complement strand
GCCGCGGCGCAGATGCCCTTGATCGCGACCGATGTCGGCGGCATCCCCGAGATCGTCGGCAACGTCGATATGCCGCTGATCCCGGCAGGCGACGTCGCGGCGCTTGCGGGCCAGCTTCGGGCGTTCCTCGCCACGCCCAAGACCTTCCTCGACCGGGCCGCCGCCCTGCAAAAGGTCGTCGCCGAGCGGTTCAGCGTCGATCACATGACCCACGAGGTCATCGATTTCTATATCTCGGAGGTCGGCGCGGGCGTCTCCTAGCAGCCCAATATCCGCTCTCCTGGCCGCGCCGCGCGGCCAGAATTGCCCGGTACCCGCTTAAGGCCTGCCCCCCTGTTTCCACTTTGTTGCCGCGAAATCGATCCGCCCTACTGTTAAGCCCTGGGCTTTACGAGGGAATCTAAAGCCCAGCGAGTCTTCATGGGGCAACCCAAAAAGCTCACGTCTGACGTTATTCGGTTGAGTGGAAAATATCCGACCGGCGTCCTGGAGAATCCGGAGCCGATCGCGCAGCGGTTTGCGCACTCCTCAGACCTGCGTCGAGCAGCTCGGCGCGTTGCCGATCCGCCGCGAGCACCACGGTCGATTGCGCCGAGTTTCGCAACGCAAGAACAAAACCCTTCGCCGGTAAAATTCACGCGCCGGACGTGGTGGCTGATTGCCGGTCTCGTATCTGCCGCATGGGTTCCATGCGTCATCCTCGGAGGCATGTGGCTCGGCTCGACGGGCGTGACGGCGCCGCCGACAGCGCAGAGTCCTGCGCCCCAGCCCATGGCTCCCCACGCCGTTCTCACGAGCTCTGCGAGAATCGAAGCCAAAGCCGGTGACACGGTCGGCTTTTCGATCGCGCTCGATGGCACCGACGGCGTGCCATCGCGCAGCGTCATCGCCATAGAGGGACTGCCGCAAGCCAGCAATTTGTCCGAAGGCCGGCCCTATGGCGAAAGCGATTGGATGCTGAAACCCGATCAGATCGCTGATTTGCAGCTCGTTCTGCCTCGCAGCACGACGATCGGCGAGTTCAAACTCGCCATTGCTCTCGTCGGTCCTGATGACAACATCATTGCCAGGGCTGAAACGATCCTCACGGTAGCGCCCGCCCCTACCCCCTTAGAGCCGGTCATGGCCGAAGACAGCGATGGCCCTGCCGCTCTGCCTGGCGGCGAAGTCGCCTCGCTGAACGCTGGAAGCGGCGCCGAGACTGAGCCCGATGCAGCGACCGAGACGGCGGAGACGGCAACGGTCCCATCGACTGGCGCGACAGCCGAAGATGGCGAGCCAATGCATCGGGCGGCCGCGTCCGCGAGTGGCGCTCAGCCAAACATGCTCGGGCAAGCCGAGACCGAGGAAAGCGCGCTCCCCACGGTTCAACCGTCGGTCGCCGTCAACATGCGGGAAGCGCCGAAGTCTTCGTCGGCTGTACTCGGCGTGATCGGCGAGGGCATCGAGCTTCAGGTTCTCGAGCGGAGCCGTGGCTGGGTCAAAGTGACCGACCCCGCGAGCGGCAAGGAGGGTTGGATTTATGGCGGCCTTCTTGCCGGGGAAGCTAACAAGCATCGCCGCATAAGGCGCGCCGCACCCAATTCGGGTTCCGAGTCGGATTCGGAATCGTTTTGGGGCAGAGTTGGACGCTGGCTTACTCCAGGCTAGCCAGGCCGGTCATCAAATCAAAAAGTGCTCCTCCATCCATAACAGGCCAGGCGCATTGG
>DATAFR010000095.1:0-30502 GCA_036257375.1 Methyloceanibacter sp. | reverse complement strand
CCCGCGCGACGATGCCGACATCGCGCATCGAGGCGGCGTCCGAGCCGGAGAAGGGCCCCGTCAGCGCAAAACACGGAATTTCTTCACCGCGTGCGAGTTTCGGTAAAAAAACGTGTTTTTGCGCTTCAGTTCCGTATTTCTCGATCAATTCTCCCGGACCCAACGAATTCGGCACCATCACGATGGTGACGCCGTCGGGGCTGCGCGAGGAGATCTTGCCGAGAATGAGCGACTGTGCCTGGGCCGAGAAGCCGAGCCCGCCATGCTCTTTGGAAATGAGCATGCCGAGGAACCCATTCTCACAGACGAACCGCCAGATCTCATCCGGCACGTCGTGCAGCTCATGGCGGATCTTCCAGTCGTCGAGGCGGCGGCAGAGCTCGGTCGTCGGTCCGTCGAGGAAGGCGCGCTCCTCGGCGGTGAGGGTGATAGGCGGGACGCGACGAAGTTTCGTCCAATCCGGCTTGCCGGAGAAGAGCTCGGCATCCCAGCCCACAGTGCCGGCCTCGAGCGCCTCGCGCTCGGTTTCCGAAATGGCCAGCATCGCGCCCTTCAGCGCGCGAAAAGCGGGCAGTGTGATGTATTTGCGCTTGATCTCGGGAAAGCTCGCCGCGAACAGAAGCCCGGCGACGAGCCAGCCGAGCAGAGACCAGAGCGGGAAATGCGGCCAATGCAGATGGCCATGCACGAGACCCATCTGCGCGCTCAAGGTGAAGATTGCGACGGCGATCGCCCAAGCCCTCAACCCAGCGCGATTCATCGCCAGCGCGAACGTGACGGCCAGGAAAACGAGCGTAAAGATCAGCTCAGCCATGGACGGCCCCTGAATTCCTCTTGGCCCTAACCTGTCCCCGACTGGCGCCATTGCCCCTTCGACAGCGCTGGCTCGCGCACGGGCACGGCTTTTTGCCCTCTATGGTCCGGATGGGACAGGGACTCAAGTTCTTTTCGCGCATTTGCGCGCTCGCGACAGTTCAACGCTCACGAATCGGCGGCGCCAATCTTGCCGCCAACAGATTCCCAGCGAATTAACGGCTTTACGCCTCCAAGCTTCAGTCCGGTCGGCACTTTCTTGTGCAGCCGGGATGAATTGGCTAAGCAAGGCCCAAGAATGAGGGCCGCTCAAGGCCGACTGGGCAAAGGACAGCGTCATGGCAGAGCCAGAGCGACCGCAGCTCAACCCCTATCAAGTCGAGCTCGAGGCCGGCAAGCGCTACGCCTGGTGCCGCTGCGGGCGCAGCAAAAAGCAGCCTTTTTGCGACGGGTCGCACGCCGGCACCGGCATCGAGCCCTTGATGTTCACCGCCGAGCGGACGGAGCTTGCCTTGCTGTGCGGCTGCAAGGACACGGGCGATCCGCCCTATTGCGACGGTTCGCATCTCTTGCTTTGATTTTGGGCATGCCTGCCGGTGACGCGGCGTTGTGCCTGCCGAGCCCTTCTTGCTAAGAAGGAGCGCGGCATCGGCCCGGTTGGGGCACTTGGCCCAAGAGGCCTGTGAAGGGGGACGCGGGAAGCCGATGGCCTATTTCCTTCAGCAATTGATCAACGGGCTCGCGCTCGGCTCGATCTACGGGTTGATCGCCATAGGCTACACTATGGTCTACGGCATCATCGGCATGATCAATTTCGCCCACGGCGACATCTTCATGGTGGGGGCCTTCATTGCGCTGATCGCCTTTCTTGGGTTGCTGACGCTGGGCGTCACCGCGATCCCGCTCGCGCTTCTCGTTGTGTTGATCATCGCCATGACGCTAACCGCGGTATGGGGCTGGACGGTGGAGCGCATCGCTTACCGGCCTTTGCGCGAGTCGTTCCGCCTCGCGCCGTTGATCACCGCCATCGGCATGTCGATCGTATTACAGAACTTCATCCAGGTTTCGCAAGGCGCGCGGGTGAAGCCGCTGCAGCCGGTGGTCACCGGAGGTTACACGCTATTCGAGGAAGGTGGCTTCACGGTCAGCATCTCCAACATCCAGATTCTCATCATGGTTACGACGCTGGTGTTGATGACCGTGTTCTGGCTGATCATCACCAAGACCGCGCTCGGCCGCTCGCAACGCGCCTGCGAACAGGACCGGCTGATGGCCTCGCTGTCGGGCGTCAATGTCGACCGCACCATCTCGCTCACCTTCGTGATGGGCGCCGCGCTCGCGGCCGTGGCGGGATTTCTCTACCTGCTCTATTACGGAGTGATCGATTTCTATATCGGCTTCGTCGCAGGCATTAAGGCTTTCACCGCCGCCGTGTTCGGCGGCATCGGCTCGCTGCCCGGCGCCATGCTTGGCGGGCTCATCATCGGCCTGATCGAAACCTTCTGGTCGGCCTATTTCACCATCGAATATAAAGACGTCGCGGCCTTCTCGATGCTCGCGCTTGCCCTGATATTTTTCCCAACCGGGCTGCTCGGTCGTCCCGAAGTAGAAAAGGTCTAGCGTCTTGGTCGGGCCGGATCAGTCCTTCAGTCACCGGCTCAAGTCGGCGCTCGTCAGTGCAACCATCTCCGCGTTGGTTGCCTTCGCCCTCTTCTGCCTCATCCTCGGCGTCCGGACAGTGGATACGGTGCAAGGGCTCACGCTCAAGCCTCGCCCTCTGCTGCTGGCCACGGCCGTCGGAATCGTCTTTATCGGCAGGTTGGCGCTCGAACTCTTCTGGTGGAACAGAACATGGGCGCTGCCCAAACCCGAAGGGCTGAAGAGACTCGCAGAGCCGGTCGCTCAGTATGGCGGGACGGCGCTCATTGTCGCGGCACTCCTCTTTCCCCTCGTAGCACTTGCGCTCGAGAAGTCGCTGCATCTCGGCCTGCCGCTCCGCTACCTATTCGACCTTTCGATCGTTGTTCTCACCTATTTGATGCTTGCGTCCGGGCTGAATATCGTAGTGGGGCTCGCCGGACTTCTCGACCTTGGCTATGTGGCCTTCTACGCGGTTGGGGCCTACAGCTTCGCGCTTCTTGCCGCCACGTTCGGCTTCTCCTTCTGGATGTGTCTTCCCATCGCGGGGCTGCTTGCAGCGATGTGGGGCTGCACCGTCGGGCTTCCTGTTCTGAGGCTTAGAGGCGACTATCTCGCCATCGTCACTCTCGCCTTCGCCGAGATCGTTCGCATCGTCCTGCTCAATTGGACAGATGTAACCAAGGGGCCGAACGGGGTCTCAGGGATTCCCAAGCCGACCTTCTTTGGCCTTCCCTTCTCTCCAACCGGAGAGATGACCTTCAGTAGTACGTTCGGGCTCAAATACGATCCGCTGCAAGGCATTATCTTCCTCTACTACGTGATCCTTGCGCTCGCGCTCCTCACCATTTTCATCACGCTGCGGCTGCGGCGGCTGCCGATCGGACGAGCGTGGGAGGCCATGCGCGAGGACGAGATCGCTTGCCGCTCGCTCGGCATCAACACCACCATCACGAAGCTCTCCGCCTTCGCCACCGGAGCGATCTTCGGCGGCCTTGCCGGCGCCTTCTTCGCCACTCGCCAGGGCTTCATCAGCCCGGAATCCTTCACCTTCATTGAGTCCGCCACGATCCTTGCCATCGTGGTGCTTGGCGGTTTGGGCAGCCAGCTCGGCGTGGCGCTCGCGTCTATCGCGCTGATCGGTGGCTTCGAGGCGCTCCGTCATACCCACGGGCTCAAGGTCATCTTCGGCCCCGATTTCGACCCCTCGCTCTACCGCATGCTGCTTTTCGGACTCGCCATGGTCGCGATCATGTTGTGGCGCCCACGTGGAATTGTCGCGTCGCGAACGCCCTCCATTCTCGTTGCGGGGCGAGACAGGAGTTCGACCTGGGAGCGGCGTGCATGAGACCGTGGCAGAAGGACCCGGTGCTTAAGGTCGAACATCTCACCATGCGCTTTGGCGGCTTGACCGCGGTCGACAACGTCTCCTTCGCAGCAGGCCGCGGCGACATCACCGCATTGATCGGCCCAAACGGCGCCGGCAAGACAACAGTCTTCAATTGCATCACTGGTTTCTACAAGCCGACCGAAGGGATGATAACGCTCGCCCATCCCGACGGAGCGAGCTTCTATCTCGAGCGTCTCGACGATCACGCCATCAATTCCCGCGCGCGCGTCGCCCGCACTTTCCAGAACATAAGGCTGTTCAGGGGGATGACCGCGCTCGAGAATCTGATGGTGGCGCAGCACCAGACGCTCAATCGCGCCTCGGGCCTAACCTTCGGCGCTCTTCTTGGCATCGGCGGTTATCGCGCCGCCGAGGAGGCGGCGGTCGAGCTTGCGTTGGCTTGGCTCGGCAGGGTGGGGCTGATCTCACGTGCCAACACCGTGGCGGGCGAGCTGCCCTACGGGGACCAGAGGCGGCTCGAGATCGCGCGGGCCATGTGCACGCGGCCTCTTTTGCTCTGCCTTGACGAGCCTGCGGCCGGCTTGAACGCGCGGGAAACCGATGGGCTGAATGAATTGCTTTATTCGATCCGCGCGCAGGAACATATCGCGCTCCTGCTCATCGAACATGACATGAGCGTGGTCATGCGCATCTCCGATCATGTCGTGGTGCTCGACTACGGGAAGAAGATCGCCGACGGAACCGCCGAGGAGGTGCGCAACGATCCGCGCGTCATCGCGGCTTACTTGGGTGTCCCGGAGAAGGAAGTCGCCAAGGTCGAGCGTGAGGTCGGTCTATGAGCGCGTCCATGCTCGAGATCAGCAACGTCACCTCGGGTTACGGCCATATCCCTGTCCTACATGGCGTCAATATCGGCGTGGCACAGGGCGAGATCGTCACGCTCATTGGTGCAAATGGCGCCGGCAAGACCACCTTGATGATGACGATCTTCGGACGGCCGCGGGCGGCCAACGGCCGAATCCTCTTCGACGGTCAAGACATCACGCAGCTGCCGACGCACTGCATCGCGCAGCTCCGCGTTGCCCAGTCTCCGGAAGGGCGGCGCATCTTCCCCCGTCTGACGGTGTTGGAGAACCTCCAGATCGGAGCCCTCATCGCCAATGATCCGCGCGGGTTTGAACAGGATCTCGAGCGCGTCTGCGCCCTCTTCCCCGTGCTCAAACAGCGCAAGATGCAGCGAGGCGGTACGCTCTCCGGCGGAGAGCAGCAAATGCTCGCGATCGCGCGCGCGCTGATGGGTCGTCCCAAGTTGCTGCTATTGGACGAGCCATCGCTTGGATTGGCGCCGCTCATCGTGAAGCAAATCTTCGAGACCATCCGAGAGCTCAACCGGCAAGGTCTCACTGTGTTTCTGGTCGAGCAGAATGCGTATCACGCACTGAAGCTCGCGCATCGCGGCTACGTCATGGTGAACGGAAGGATCACGATGACGGGCAGCGGTCGCGACTTGCTTGAGTCCGAGGAGGTGAAGACGGCTTATTTGGAGGGCGGAAAGGGAGTCGCCACGTGACGCTGCTGTCTGACGACGGACCTTGGGTCTTTTTGGTGCTGACCGTGATCATTGGCGGCGCTGGGGCCTTTCTGTCCGGCCGGAGCTTGGCGCGATCATGGAAACCGTTCGGCCGGATCTTCCTCTACATGGCGCTGCTGGCCGCCGCGGTTCGCTTCTTTCATTACGCCCTCTTCGATGGCAATCTCCTGTCTCTCTATTATTACCTCGTCACCTATATCGTGCTGCTTGCCGCGGCGAGCCTCGGCTACCGCATGATGCGGACGACGCAGATGGTGACCCAGTATCGCTGGCTCTACGAGCGGACCGGCCCGCTCACCTGGCGAGCGCGGCTCAGTTGAGCCGGTCCCCCCGCGGGCACAAATTGCTATAGACTTATCAAGGTCTTTGCAGAGGGAGGTAACAATGAAGCGTATGCCCGGGCTGATCGCAGCCCTCGCTCTTTCCGCCTTGGGCGCCGCGTGCGGCGGGGGCGAGGAGAGCAATACCACGCCGATCGCTGTCGTCGGGCCGGTCACGGGGCAATATGCCTCCTTCGGGCAGCAGATGAAGAATGGAGCGGAGCTTGCCGTCGAGGACGTCAACGCCGCCGGCGGCGTTCTGGGCAAGACGCTCGACCTTCAGATCGGCGACGACGCCTGCGATCCGAAGCAGGCCGTGGCCGTCGCCAACCACATGGCCGGCAGCGGTGTGGCGCTCGTCGCCGGGCATTATTGCTCGGGCTCCTCGATTCCAGCCTCGAAGGTCTATGCCGAGGGCGACATGGTGCAGATTTCGCCGGCCTCCACCAATCCCGCGTTCACGGACGACCGCGCCGGCAACAATGTCTACCGCGTTTGCGGCCGTGACGATCAGCAAGGCGGCGTCGCCGGCAAATATCTAGCGAGTCATTTCTCCGACCGGAATATCGCCATCGTCCACGACAAGACGGCTTACGGCAAAGGTCTCGCCGACGAAGTCAAGAAAACGCTCAACGAAGCGGGCAAGCAGGAAGCGATCTATGAAGCGATCACCGCCGGCGAGAAGGACTATTCCGCGCTCGTCTCGAAGCTGAAGCAGGCCAATATCGACGTGCTGTTCCTCGGCGGCTACCACACCGAGGCCGGACTCATCGTGCGTCAGATGCGCGATCAGGGCATGGCGACGGTGCTGATGGGCGGGGATGCGCTGATCACGCAGGAATATTGGTCGATCACCGGACCTGCCGGCGAAGGCACGCTGATGACCTTCTCTCCCGATCCGCGCAAGAACCCCGCGGCCGCAGAGGTGGTGAAGCGATTCAAAGACAAGGGCATCGAGCCCGAGGGCTATGTGCTCTACACCTACGCCGCGGTGCAGGCGTGGAAACAGGCGGCGGAGAAGGCGAAGTCGCTTGCCCGAGACGATGTGGTGAAGGCGCTCAACGACACCGAATTCGACACGGTGATCGGAAAGTTCAAGTTCAACGAGAAGGGCGATCCGAACCTGCCGCCCTACGCCGTCTATCGCTGGTCCAATGGCGGCTATGAGGAGATCAGCGAGCAGGCACTGCAATAGAGTGAAGCGGCCTCAGCGCTTCCTGGCGACCTGCTCCTGGCTTTCGAAATAGGCCTCGAGTTCCTTCTCGACCCGCACCAGATCGTCGGGCAGCGGCAACCCGAGCGCCTTGAACTCATTTAGCTTCTCGAGGATGCGGAGATAGAGCTCGTGCGGGTCCGCGGGCGGGGTGTCCATCTGGTTGATGAGGAGGGCAAGCTCCGCCTCGAGGTCATCAAATGCCATGGCCTGACTGCTCCATTCCGCTCGGCTAGGGTCGGGATCGGACCATAAATGCCGTGTTTGGGCAAGCACCCGCTCCCCCTGCTCAGCCACGTTGCAGAGCGGCCGTTTCCCTTGCATAGTTAAGCTTCACAAACGGGCGGGACGGGGCCAATGGATAAAGTCACTTTCGGCAACGTGGTCGGCTTCATACTCGCGATTTGCCTGGCAATCGTGATCGGGGTCTCGATGTGGGCGCTGCTGCTCGGCGACTACGTGAACAGCTTCATGAACGAGCAGACGCGGCACACGCTGCGCATCGTCGGTTTCGCCGGCGCGCTCGCGGCGCTCGTCACCTGGTGGGTACAGAGCTTCGCCGCCAAACGAGGCGCGATCGTCCGTTTCCTGTTCGCCCTTTTCATCTTCGTCGTGGCGTTTTGCAGCTTCGGCGGTCTGCTCAGGTTCATCTACATCCACGCCACCTACCCGAACCAGCAGGATTGGTCGCTGACCGGCCTCTATCTCGCCTCGCTCAACGACTTCTACACATTCTTGCTCGATATGTTGTTGCCGCCGCGGCCGGCTTATGCCGCTCTGGCTTTGGCCACGGCGGTCTATATCGCCTGGTTCGGGCCGCGCGAGGCCAAGACCGCGGATATCTGACCGACGCGGATTTGAGCCGCGGCGTCTGCTCTGCTAGAGGTTAGCGCCTCTCCCGCAGCCTCCTCGCGGAAAGGCTTTTTCGAACTCTATGATCCCCCGCTATAGCCGCCCCGAGATGGCCCGCATCTGGGAGCCCGAGACCAAGTTCCGGATTTGGCTCAGGATCGAGACCTGTGCCGCCGAAGCGATGGCCGAGCTTGGGCTGATCCCGAAACACGCCGCCGATGCCGTGAAGAAGCGCGGCGGATTCGACCTCGCCCGCATCGACGAGATCGAGCGGGAGGTCAAGCACGACGTGATCGCATTCCTCACCTCGGTCGCCGAGCATGTCGGGCCCGAGGCGCGCTTTCTGCATGCGGGGCTTACCTCATCCGATGTGCTCGACACCTGCTTCAATGTGCAGCTGGTCGAGGCGGCCGATATCCTCATTGCCGATGTCGATGCCCTGCTCGCCGCGCTGAAGGCGCGCGCCTTCGAGCATAAGGACACGCTGACCGTCGGCCGCAGCCACGGCGTCCACGCCGAGCCCACCACTTTCGGGCTGAAGCTCGCGGTCGCCTATGCGGAGTTCGCCCGCGCGCGCGAGCGGCTCGTGCGCGCCCGTGAGGAGGTGGCGACTTGCGCCATCTCGGGCGCGGTCGGCACTTTCGCCCATGTCGATCCCAGGGTCGAAGCCTACGTGGCGAAAAAGCTCGGGCTTCGCGTCGAACCGATCTCGACGCAGGTCGTGCCCCGTGACCGCCATGCCGCCTATTTCGCCGCGCTCGCCGTGGTGGCGAGCTCGGTCGAGCGGCTCGCCACCGAGATCAGGCATTTGCAGCGGACGGAAGTGCTCGAAGCCGAAGAATATTTCAGCAAGGGGCAAAAAGGCTCCTCGGCCATGCCGCATAAGCGGAACCCCGTGCTCTCGGAAAATCTCACCGGTCTTGCCCGCGTGGTGCGTAGCTATGCCATGCCCGCGCTGGAGGACGTGGCGCTCTGGCATGAGCGCGATATCTCTCATTCATCCGTCGAGCGCGTGATCGGGCCCGACGCCACGATCGCGCTCGATTTCGCGCTGGCGCGGCTGACCGGGATCGTCAAGGACCTTGTCGTCTATCCCGAGCGCATGCGGCAAAATCTCGACAGGCTCGGCGGGCTGATCCATTCGCAGCGCGTGTTGTTGGCGCTGACCGACGCGGGCATTCCGCGCGAGGAGGCCTACCGTATCGTCCAGCGCAACGCCATGAAGGTCTGGGAGGAGGGCACCGACTTCCTCGAGGCGCTGCTCGCCGACCTGGATGTGACCAAGGCGTTATCGCCCGAGCAGATCCGCGCGCAATTCGACCTCGGCTATCACACCAAGCATGTCGACACGATCTTCGCCCGTGTGTTCGCGAAGGGCTGAAGCCTAGGGCTTCGGCTTGGTCGGCGATTCGATCGATAGATCCTCGATCGTTACCGGCGAGACGTCTTCGTAGCTGACGTTCTGGTCGCCCTCATAGTCGATGTCGTAGTCGGCGTTATAGCCGCGGAAGATATGCGGCATGTAGCGGTAGCGGTTCCGCTCCTGCGCCATCATGAAATAGCGCTTGCGATAGAAGCGCGGCACGATCGCGGCATAAGGCGGAAGTTGATAGTACCAGTCTGCCTTGGGGTAATGGCCGGCCCGGTAGGGATAAGGCGGATAGACAGGAATGAGGCTCCGCTGGTCCACATAGCGGGAGCCGGCTTCGGCCGTGCCGCAGCAAAGCACGAGTGCAGCAAGAATCAGCAAAGCCTGAATGTGCAACCGCATGGAAGGCCCCCCTACCCCGCGTTTCAGCCATCTTGGCACAGCTTGGACCCGGCGTCAGCCTAAGAGTTGTTTTTTGCGGCGGCTTTCGTCTCGGCTGCGGCTTTGGAGAACCAGCCAGCGTCGGTGCCCACGGCCACGATATCCCACCCCTCCGCCACGCGCGGCTTGGCATAGTCGGAATCGTTGGCGAAAATCAAAGCCATCACAGACATCTCGCGGCATTTGCTAAGAACGAGAGTCATGGCCTCTTTGACTTCGGGCGCCCAAATGTCGAGCCGGCCGGTCAGCGCTACGGAGAGGTCGTTCGGCCCGAAACAGACCATGTCGACGCCGTCGAGCGCCAGGATCTCATCGAGTTGGTCGAGCGCGCCTCGCGTCTCGATTTGCGGGCAGGCGATGGTCCAGTCGTTGGCGGTCTTGAAATAATCGCCCGCATGGTCGAGTCGCGCGCGGTAAGGGCCCCAGCTGCGATTGCCGCGCGGCGGAAATTTCACAGCCTGCACAAAGCGTTCGGCATCCTCGACGCTGCCGATCAAGGGGCACATGATCGCTTGCGCGCCGGCATCGAGCGCGCGTCCGACCAGCCCTGGATCGTTGTCAGCCACCCTGACGATGGCTGGAAGCCCGCACGCCCGCGCCGCGGTCAAGCAGCCGAGCAGAGCTTCGTTGCCGCCTAAACCGTGCTGCTGGTCGATGGTGATGCAGTCCCAGCCCGCCTCCCCGATCAACTCGATCAGGAACGGGTTGTTGAGGGTGAGCCACGCGTTGAACAGGGTGCGGCGCTCTTTGGCCGCCTTGCGAAAGCGGTCTTCGCGCATGAAGCCTATCCTTTAGCTTCGGCTTCGATCTGGCGGATCGCCACACCCATCAAATCGGTCATCTGGCGCCTGATCTGATGGTCGGACTGGCCGACGCCCTTGGCGTCGAAATCGGCCCTGATCTTGCGAAACAGGTCCTCTTCGCCGGGCTCCGCCAGATCGGCCTTGATCACTTCCCGGGCATAAGCCTGGGCCGCGTCTCCAGTGACCCCCATTTGCTCGGCCGCCCAAAGTCCAAGCAGCCGGTTCCGCCGCGCGGTCGCCTTGAACTTGAGTTCCTCGTCAAGGGCGAATTTCCGCTCAAAACCCTTCTCGCGCTCCTCGAAATTTGACATCTGGCGTCGCCTCCTTGGACCCCTTTCGATTCGGGGATGGCTTGAGAAATGCTGGGGAAACTCGGCCCCCTCAGGCGGCGAGGGATAGCGCCGAAAACCCCGGAAATCAACCAATTGCGGGGATAAGGGCTGTGTGCCCCACCAGTCATTGTATGCCCCCTCCCCATAGGCTAAGGTCGCCTTAAGATCCCTTGAATCGATTCCGGCAATGGCAATTTCTATATGGTGCGCGGCTTCTCTAGAGCCACTCGCCCGCGCCTAAGGCATTGTCGGCTGTCAAGCCAGTCGTGAGTGAAGGAACCAAACATGAACCGCCGCCGGCGCGTCTATGAAGGCAAAGCCAAGATCCTCTATGAGGGCCCTGAGCTGGGCACGCTCGTCCAGCACTTCAAGGACGACGCCACCGCCTTCAACAACAAGAAACACGACAAGATCGAGGGCAAAGGCGTCCTCAACAACCGCATCTCCGAGTATCTGTTCCAGAAGCTCGGTGAGGTCGGCGTCCCGACGCATTTCATCAAGCGGCTCAACATGCGCGAGCAGCTGATCCGCGAGGTCGAGATCATTCCGCTCGAGGTCGTGGTGCGCAACGTCGCCGCCGGTTCGCTGTCGACGCGGCTCGGCATGGACGAAGGCACGGCGCTGCCGCGCTCGATCGTCGAGTTCTATTACAAGAACGATCAGCTCGGCGACCCGATGGTCACCGAGGAGCACATCACCGCTTTCGGCTGGGCGACGCCGCAGGAGATCGACGACGTGATGTCGCTCGCGCTCCGAATCAACGACTTCCTCTCGGGTCTCTTCCTCGGCGTCGGCATCAAGCTGGTCGACTTCAAATGCGAGTTCGGCAGGTTGTGGGAGAACGACCAAATGCGCATCGTGCTCGCCGATGAGATCTCGCCCGATTGCTGCCGGCTGTGGGACATCGAGACGCAGAACAAGCTCGACAAGGACCGCTTCCGCCGCGACATGGGCGGACTGGTGGAGGCCTATCAGGAGGTCGCGCGCAGGCTCGGGCTGCATGTGGATAACCCGGCGCGTGCGCGTACAGGACCCGTGCTCGTGCGTTCGAAATAGCGAGAGACGAAGGGGGACATGAAGGCGCGCATCACCATCACGCTCAAGCAGGGCGTGCTCGACCCGCAAGGCAAGGCCATCGCCGGCGCGCTGCATGCGCTGGGCTTCGGCTCGGTTGGCGACGTGCGGCAGGGTAAATATATCGAGGTCGAGGTGGCGGAGAGCGATCCGGCCAAGGCGCGCGCCGAAGTGGAGCGCATGTGCGAGCAGTTGCTCGCCAACACCATCATCGAGAACTACGCCTATGAGCTCGAGGCGGCTTGAGGCGTTTCCTCCCCCTCAAAGGGGAGGTCGGACAGCAAGGCTGTCCGGGTGGGGGGCCTGGCCCCGATGAGACCCCTCCCCGAACCACCTGCGGTGGTCCGAGCTTTCCCTTTCAGGGGAAGGAAAGAGGAGACAACATGAAAGCGAGCGTGATCGTCTTTCCCGGATCGAACTGCGACCGCGACGCGGCGGTGGCGCTTGCAGCCGCCACCGGGAGCGCGCCGTCGATGGTCTGGCACGGCGACAGCGTTCTGCCGCCGAGCGATCTGATCGTGCTGCCGGGCGGCTTCTCCTATGGCGACTATCTTCGTTCCGGCGCCATGGCGGCACATTCGCCGGTAATGCGCGAAGTGGTCGCTCGCGCCCGCGCGGGCGTGCCCGTGCTCGGCATCTGCAACGGCTTCCAGGTGCTGACCGAGGCCGGATTGCTTCCCGGCGTGCTGATGCGCAATTCGACGCTGAAATTCATCTGCCGTGACGTGCTGCTGCGGGTGGAGCGCAACGATTCGATCTACACCCGACGCTATCGTCGCGGCGAGGTGGTCAGATTCCCGATCGCGCACAAGGACGGGAGCTATTTCGCCGACGACGCGACGCTTCAGCGGCTGGAAGGCGAAGGTCTGGTCGCCTTCCGCTATAGCGACGCCGACGGCAACATCACTGCCGAGGCTAATCCCAACGGCTCCCGCAACAATATCGCCGGCATCTATAACGAGACCGGAAGGGTCCTCGGGCTGATGCCGCATCCCGAGCGCCTCGCCGACGTTGCGCTCGGCGGCACCGACGGCGCCAAGATGTTCCTCTCGCTGGTGGAGACGCTGCATTGAACATTGTGGCGCGGGCCGAGAAGGCAGCGGACAGCATCACTCCCGAGATCGTTGCCGAGCACGGGCTCTCGCCCGACGAATACAAGCTGCTCCTCGCGGCGCTCGGCCGCGAGCCGCGGCTCACCGAGCTCGGCATCTTCTCGGTGATGTGGTCCGAGCATTGCTCTTACAAATCCTCCAAGGTCTGGCTGAAGAAGCTGCCCACCGAAGGCCCGCAAGTTATCCAAGGCCCGGGCGAGAATGCCGGGGTGGTCGATCTCGGCGACGGCCAGGCGGCCGTCTTCAAGATGGAGAGCCATAACCACCCCTCTTACATCGAGCCCTATCAGGGCGCGGCGACGGGGGTCGGAGGCATCATGCGCGACGTATTCACCATGGGCGCGCGCCCGATCGCCAACATGAATGCGCTGCGCTTCGGCGCGCCGGACCATCCCAAGACGCGGCATCTCGTTTCGGGCGTCGTCTCGGGCATCGGCGACTACGGCAATTGCATGGGCGTGCCCACGGTCGGCGGCGAGACCAATTTCGACCCGCGCTACAACGACAACATTTTGGTCAATGCCATGACGGTCGGGCTCGTCGACGCTGGCCGAATCTTCAAGTCTGCGGCGAAGGGCGTCGGCCATCCCGTCGTCTATGTCGGCTCAAAGACCGGCCGCGATGGCATCCACGGCGCCACCATGGCGTCGGCGGAGTTCGACGAGGCGTCGGAGGAGAAGCGCCCGACCGTGCAGGTGGGCGATCCCTTCACCGAGAAGCTTCTGCTCGAAGCCTGCCTTGAGCTGATGGCGGAAGACGCCATCGTCGCCATACAGGACATGGGCGCAGCTGGACTCACCTCGTCCTCGGTGGAGATGGCCGACAAAGGCGGCGTCGGCATCGAGCTCGAGCTCGACCGCGTGCCGACGCGCGAGGAAGGCATGATCGCTTACGAGATGATGCTCTCCGAAAGTCAGGAGCGCATGCTCATGGTGCTGAAGCCGGGCTCGGAAAAGATCGCCGAGCGGGTGTTCCGCAAATGGGAGCTCGATTTCTCGATCATCGGCTACACGACCGACACCGGTCATCTCGTGGTACGCCATCGCGGCGCCGTCGAAGCCGACATTCCGCTCGCGGCGCTCGCGCATGCCGCTCCGGTCTATGATCGGCCTTACGCCAGGAGAGAGCCGCCGGCCGTCGTCGAGCCGCAGGACGTGCCGCCGCCGAACAGCATTCTCGGCGCGCTGGAATGCCTCATGGGCTCGCCGCATCTCTCTTCCCGCCGCTGGATCTGGGACCAGTACGACCACATGGTCATGACCGACACGGTGCAGCGGCCCGGCGGCGACGCGGCCGTGGTGCGGATCCACGGCACACAGAAGGGGCTTGCCATCTCTTGCGACGTGACGCCCCGCTATTGTGCCGCCGATCCTTACGAGGGCGCCAAGCAGGCGGTGGCGGAATGCTGGCGCAATCTGTCGGCGGTCGGCGCCTACCCCCTCGCCATCACCGACTGCATGAATTTCGGCAATCCCGAGCGGCCGGAGATCATGGGCGAGTTCGCATCCGCCGTGGAAGGCATGGCGGATGCGTGCACCGTTCTGTCATTCCCCGTCGTCTCGGGGAATGTCTCGCTCTATAACGAGACGAACGGCGTCGCCATTCCGCCCACCCCCGCCATCGGCGGCATCGGGCTCGTTCCCGACATCGCCACGATGGCGACAGTCGCGCTGAAGCGTTCCGGCGACGTGCTGATGCTGCTCGGGTCCGAGGGCGGGCATCTCGGCCAATCGATCTACATGCAGGTGATGCAGGGAAAGAGCGAAGGCGCGCCGCCGCCGGTCGATCTCGATGCCGAGCGCCGCACCGGCGATCTGGTGAGGGGCTTGATCAGGAGCGGATGCCTGTCCGCGGTGCATGATGTGTCGGACGGAGGGCTCCTGGTGGCGATTGCCGAAATGGCGCTTGCCGGCGGCCTTGGCGTCGAGCTCGATTCGGTGCCCAATCCCCTGCCGGCGCACGCGCTCTGGTTCGGCGAAGACCAGGCGCGCTATGTGGTCGCCGCGTCCTACGACAAGGCCGACGCCATTCACAAGGCCGCGGCCGTGGCCAAGGTCCCACTCAGGTTGCTCGGCAAGGTCCGCGGCGACGCCATCAAGCTCGATGGAGAGCCCCCGCTGCCACTGGCGGCGCTCAGGGCGGCGCATGAGGACTGGTTGCCTCGCTTCATGGCCCACGGCTAAGATCGCGCACGAAAAGCGAGGAGCACAATAATGGCGATGGCGGCCGAAGACATTGCGCGTCTGATCAAGGAGCGCTTCCCCGACGCCGAAATCCGCATCGAGGATCTCGCCGGCGATGGTGACCACTATTCCGCGACCATCGTCTCGGAGGCCTTTCGCGGCAAGAGCCGCGTCCAGCAGCATCAGATGGTCTACGATGCGCTCAAAGGAAACATGGGGGGCGCGCTGCACGCCCTTGCGCTGAAAACCGCGGCGCCATAGCTAAAAGGGGCCGCAGGAAAGGAACCAGACGATGAGCGCTCAGGACGTCCAAGATTGGATCGGCAAGCAGATTGCCGGCAACGACGTGGTGCTGTTCATGAAGGGCACCAGAACCATGCCGCAATGCGGCTTTTCCATGCAGGTCGCCCAGATCCTCAACCATCTCGGTGTCGAGTTCAAAGACATCAACGTGCTCGAGGACATGAGCGTACGCGAAGGGGTGAAGGCCTATTCCAACTGGCCGACCATCCCGCAGCTTTACGTCAAGGGCGAGTTCATCGGCGGGTGCGATATCGTGCGCGAGATGTTCCAGGCGGGCGAGCTACAGGAGCTGCTTCGCACCAAGGGTATCGCCCATAACACACAGACGCTGACCGCCTGACGCCTATTCGCAACCGATAATGATGTCGCCAGGGTTGATCATCAGGATCACGGGCTTGCCCTCGTAGAGCTTGAGCGTCTCCAGCGAGGCGATGGTGACGCTCGCTTCGAGCGTCGTGTCGCCTGGAACCGCAACATAGACGATGGCCGTCACCGCTCCTTTGCGGATCTCCATGATCTTGCCCTTGATCTGGTTGCCCGTGCTGAACTTCATGTCGGCCATCGTTTCACCCCGGCTCAGCTGAGATTGCCGCAGAAGCGCTGAATGCGGCGGCAGGCCTCCTCCAGCGCCCTGATCCCGGTCGCATAGGAGATGCGAAAGAAGGGCGAGAGGCCGAACGCGGCACCATGCACGACGGCGACGCCCTCCTCCTCGAGCAGATGCGTGGCGAAGTCTTCGTCATTGCCGATCTTCTTGCCGCCGCGCGTGGTCTTGCCGATCGTCCCTGCGCAAGACGGATACACGTAGAACGCGCCTTCAGGCTTCGGGCATGACAGACCCTTGGCCTGGTTCAGCATAGCGACGACAAGGTCGCGCCGCTCCTGGAACGACTTGACCCAGTCCTTGAGAAAATCCTGAGGACCTTCCAGCGCCTCGACCGCGGCCCATTGGCTGATCGAGCACGGATTCGATGTCGACTGGGATTGCAGCGTGGAGATGGCCTTGATCAGAGGCTCAGGCCCGCCGCCATAGCCGATGCGCCAGCCGGTCATCGAATAGGCTTTCGATACCCCGTTGAGAGTGAGCGTGCGGCTCTTCAGCTTCGGCTCGACCGCGGCGGGCGTGGTGAACTTGAACCCGTCATAGACGAGATGCTCATAGATATCGTCGGAGAGCACCCACACCTTGTCATGCTTGACGAGAACTTCGGTGAGCGCCCTCACCTCCTCCTCGGTGTAAGCGGCACCGGTCGGGTTAGACGGCGAGTTGAAGATAAACCACTTGGTCTTGGGCGTGATCGCGCGTGCCAAAGCTTCGGGCCGCAGCTTGAAACCGTCCTCGACCTTCGTCTCGACGATGACCGGCTCCGCCCCCGAAAGCAGAACGATATCGGGATAGCTCACCCAATAAGGCGATGGGATGATGACCTCATCCCCCGGATCGAGCGTGGCGAGCAGCGCATTGTAAAGCACCTGCTTGCCGCCAGAGCCGACTGTGATCTCCGAAGGTTTGTAGGTCAGCCCGTTCTCGCGCTTGAACTTCTCGGCGACGGCACGCTTCAGCTCGGGAATGCCGTCGACGGCGGTATATTTCGTCTCGCCGCGCTTGATCGCCTCGATCGCCGCGCGCTTGATGTTGTCGGGCGTGTCGAAATCGGGCTCGCCGGCGCCGAGGCCGATGACATCGAAGCCGGCAGCCTTCAGCTCGCGCGCCTTGCTGGTGATGGCCATGGTCGGCGACGGCTTGACCCGTTCGAGCGTGCGGGCGACCAGTCCCATATCGATCTCCTGGAAAATATTGCAATGCAGCGGCAGAAGCGGGCGCACCCTAAGCAAGGCTGCGATTGCCCGCAAGCCTTATGGCGCAAAAAGCCACAGGCGCGGGATTTGAGCCCGCGCCTGCCGCGTCATTAGGCAATCTGAGCGAGTCGGTCTAAGCGGCGGCCTGACGATTGAGGCTGCCTTCGGCCAGCTCGGTCAGTTTCCGGTCGGCATTATATTCCTGCTCGAGGGTCTGCTGGAGCAGGTCCGCCGCGTCCCGCATGCCGAGCTGCTTCGCCCAGGCGATCATCGTGCCGTAGCGGGCGATCTCGTAGTGCTCCACGGCCTGCGCGTCGGCGATCATGCCGGCATCGAGAACGTCGGGATCCTTCGCCTCCTTCATGTCCTCCTCACCCTCTTCGAGAATGCCCTTGATGGCAGGACAGGTTTTGCCGGCCGGCTTCAAATCGCAAAGGGCAAACACTTGCTCGAGGCGCTCGACCTGGCCTTCGGTTTCCTTGAGATGGTGTTCGAAGGCTTGGCGCAATTCCTTCGAGTCGGCCTTCTTGGCCATCTTGGGCAGCGCTTTCAAGATCTGCTTCTCGGCGTAGTACACGTCCTTCAACAGATTCACGAAAAGATCATCCAACGATTTCATGGCGGGCATGGCTTGAACGGCTCCTTGGGGTTGCGGGGCATCGGCGGGAGGACGCTGGGCGAAAGCGCCTGGCGCGCTGCCTCCCTTGCTTCGGCTAACTTTCTGACTGGCTTCCGGTTCCCACAGTGGCGCGCGTGCGGTGAGCGCGATCCCAATCGCAATTAAGCCATAGTTGTGGCGGGAAGCCTGTGCGTGGGCACATTCCGGCTAAAGCCGCGCCCAAATGGCATGGTTGATTTCGCTTCGTGCCGACAGACGAGGCTTAAGTCGATGACCATGCGACGCCAAGCTCTGCGCTCGACCGAGCTCCTGGCAACTTCCTTTTTCCTTTCGCTGATCCTCATTCTCTTCTTCGCGCTGCCAAGCATCCCCTCGCGGGCCGACCCGTTCTCTGACGGTCGCCGCGTCACGCCCGGAGACATGAATACCGGCGCGCTTCTGCTTCCGAGCGGCGATGGCGGGTTCATCGAGGCGCCGCGACTGGCCACCGACGTGATCATGACGGTGAACGGCACCATTGCCCGCGTCACCGTCACGCAGCGCTTCGAGAACAACTCGGACCGCTGGGTGGAGGGACTCTATGTCTTTCCACTGCCGGAGCAGTCGGCGGTAGACGCGCTGCGCATGGAAATCGGCTCGCGCGTGATCGAAGGCGAGATCAAGGGCCGGGACGACGCCAAAAAGGCCTATGAAGCGGCTAAGGACGCCGGCCAGAAGGCGAGCCTGGTCGAGCAGGAGCGCCCCAACATCTTCACCAATACGGTGGCCAATATCGGGCCGCATGAAGCGATCGTCGTCCGTATCGAATACCAGGAGACGGTGAAACAGGACGCGGGAGTCTATTCGCTGAGGTTCCCGCTCGTTGTCGCGCCTCGCTACAATCCGAAGGGCAGCGAGCTCACGCCGGTCGATTACGGCAGCCCCGCACCAGCCGACCCCGTGCCGGACCGTGAACGCATCACGCCTCCTGTGCTCGACCCCGCCAAGGCCCCGAAGATCAATCCGGTGTCGATCGAAGTTAGGCTCTACGCCGGTTACGCGCTCGGCGACATCACAAGCTCCTATCACCAGATCGCTCTCAGGCGGACAGGCGACAACACGGCGACGCTCGCGCTGGCGCAAGGCAGCGTCCCAGCCGACAAGGATTTCGAGCTCGTTTGGAAGCCGAAAATTTCCGCAGCCCCCCAAACTTCGCTTTACTACGAGTCGCTCGGCGGACAGGACTATGGTCATGCCGCCGACGCTTGATGCCGCGCCCAAGCTCCTACCGCGCGAGTTGATCTTCGTCGTCGATAATTCCGGCTCGATGGCCGGCAATTCCATCGTGCAGGCGCAAGAGAGCCTGCTCTTCGCGCTCGGCCGCTTGCGACCCGGCGACAAGTTCAACGTGGTCCGCTTCGACGACACGATGGAGATGGTGTTCGACAGTGCCGTCGACGCAAGCTCCGAGAACCTGGCGATCGCCAAGCATTTCGTCTCCCGGCTCGATGCGGCCGGCGGCACCGAGATGCTGCCCGCTCTCGAAGCAGCGCTGAAGGATTTCACGCCTGAGGATACGACCAGGCTCCGCCAAGTCGTGTTCCTCACCGACGGCTCCGTCGGCAACGAGGCGCAGCTCTTCGAGGAGATCGCCAGCCATCGCGGCCGCTCGCGGCTGTTCACCGTCGGCATCGGCTCGGCACCCAACTCTTATTTCATGACGCGGGCGGCGGAGCTCGGACGTGGCACGTTCACCCATATCGGTTCCGACGCGCAGGTGCTCGAGCGCATGAGCGCGCTGTTCGCCAAGCTCGAGAAGCCGGTGATGATGGGCCTCAAGGCGGAATGGCCGGCGGGAGCGAGTGTCGAAAGCTGGCCCGATCCCCTGCCCGACCTCTATGCCGGCGAGCCGGTGGTGCTGTCGGCGAAGATCCCCTCGCGTCAAGGCGCGCTCCATCTGTCCGGCATCTTCGACGGCAAGCCATGGAGCGCCACGCTCAAGCTCGAAGATGCCGTGCAAGGAAGCGGCATCGCCAAGCTCTGGGCGCGCAGCAAGATCGCTTCGCTCGAAGCCAAGGTGTTTACCGGCGCAAATCCGAGCCAAATCGAAAAAGGAATCGAAGCGGTCGCGCTCGAGCATCATCTCGTGTCGAGCCAGACCAGCCTGATCGCCATCGACAAGAGCAAGTCGCGGCCAGATGGCCAAGGCATCTCGAGCGCCGACATGCCCGTGAATCTCCCCGATGGTTGGGTATACGACAAAGTCTTTGGGCCCCAGGGCGGCACGCAACACACTGCGAAAACCGGCGCACGGCCGCTCGGCTATAGCCGCTCGGGCGGCGGCGCTTTGTTCAATGCCTTGCCGGGCGCGATACCCCAATTCGCCTATGACCAAGAATCGGCGCCACAGGCGGTCGACGCGGCGCCTGCCCTGCCCGATCCCGCGCAAAAGCCGCATACATTGACCGTTCCAACAGACGCTCTCCCCGATGCGGATACTTCGCAAGCGCAGGCGACGCAGCCGTCTCAATCTGATAATCTGGCCGTTCCAAGTGTCGCTTCAACCGAACCCTTGAGACGGGCCATGCTGTTCATTCTCCTACTGACGTTTATTAGCGCCGCGACCTTGATCGCTTGGCGCTACCACCGCCGCGACGTAGCCTCCCCGCGGCGTATTGGGAGGAGGATCTGATGCCGTCACGGGGGTCGGTGCAGTTCCTCCTCCTGTTCCTCCGCTCGCGCGCGAAGCTCGGGTGGACTATGGGAGCGATGGCTGCCGCCTTGGTCGTCGCTGTCCTGTTGCAGGCCGGTGGCGAAGTCTCGCTTCTGACGCGGACTGGGCTCGCGCAAGTGCTGCGGCAAAGCGTTTGGCAGCACGCGCTGGCTGGGCTGCCAGAGGCCGCACCACTTCCCTGGGCCAGCACCACGGCCGGAGCGACGTCAAAAGTTCCGCTGCTTGGCTTGAGCGCGTCGGTGGTGAAGGAGACCACTCCCGAACCGGCGACGGTCAAACCGGTCGCTGACCGCTCAGTGCCGGGCGGCAAGCTCAGCGAGGTCGACGTCGGCGACCGCATCACCGTCACCACGCCGGACGGCTCGTCGCGCGACTACCGGGTCACCGGACGCAAGGTGGTCGATCCGCATCTGGCGGACAGCGAGACGGGACCATCCGACGTAGATGCGACGCTGGTGACTTGCCTGCCGCTCGATCCGCTGCTGAGCTCGCTCAGCCTCGTCATTCAAGCGACGAAGGTCGAGCCTCCGGCACCCCCACAGGCGGGACCTGAACTCTAGCCCGCGCGTCTTCCGGGATTACTGATTCCGACGTTTCTTTTTCTTTGGCGGCGGAGCCGGGGCGGGCGTGGGCGCCGCCTCCGCTGCGGCCGGCGGTGTGCCCGGTGTCGTTCCGGTCTCCGCGGGTGCGCCGCCACCCGCGGCGGGAGCGGCCTGCCCAGGGGCGACCGCCGTACCTTGCGGCACGGCGCCCCCTTGTAGCGGCATTGCGCCAGGCGGGAGCGCCGCGGAAGGCTGCTCGGCCTCGGTCGACACGCCGCCGGGCGGCGTCTCGCTGACGGTTGGCGCCGTCGGGCGGCGCTCGGACTCGAGCTTCTCCTTAAGCCGGTCGAGGCCGGCGCGATATTCGGCGCCGACAAAGCCGTCGAGCATCAGGGCTTTCCATCGCTTCAGAGGGCTCGTGCCGGACTCGTAGCCGAAAACCCAGGTGACCTTGCTGCCTGAGCCGGCAGGCGAGAGGTCGTACGCCCCCGTACCCTCCAGCCCATTGAAGTTCACGGCGAGACCGATGTGTCGGCTCGGCTCGCTTTCGGTGATCTCCATGCTGCCGGTGCCGACCGACGGCGCTTGGCTCGTCCATTGCACCTTCGCGCCCTTGCCCAGCTCGGGGCCGCTATAGCTCACCGCCAATTTCGGGTCGCGCAACTGCCAGGGCGACCATTCGCTGAATTCGTGCAGGTTGTTGAGATAGGGAAAGATCACAGGCTCTGGCGCGTTGATGACCACCGAGCGCGTCACCGTCACATGCGACGGGAGTCCCAAGGCGACGCCGGCCAAAATACCAACGAGAACAGCAAGCCCCAGGACCAATCGCGTCATTGGACGCATCGCGTCGCCTCCTTACCCGTCATGTTCTCGACGGCCGCCAGCTGGGGATTGAAGTTCCGCATCGTTGGAGTCCCCCTCGCTTTTTCAGCAAAAACGATTACAGTCCGCCCGTCAATAAAGAGGGAGGGGCTGGAGATGAATCTGTCACCACCGTCGACAGTGGTCTTCATTATATCGCTGATTTTGGCGGCATTAGCGGTGATTGGCAAATTCGCGCCAATTCCGTTCTTTACTGAGCAGGGCTTCTGGGTCGCCGTGGTAGCCTATGTGGTATTGGCGGTCGGCAACCTGTTCAGAGGCGTCTAGAGAAACGCGGCCTCCGGGCGGTTTGGGCGCCATCCGGGGGCCCTATCCCAAAGCGGCTGAAGCCTGTCCGCGGAACACAAGCAGTGCGCCAAGCGCGATGAGTGCGAAGCCCGCGGCCTGCGTCAGGCTGAGAGGCTGCTTGAAATAGATCGCCGTGAAGCCAGCGAACACCAGAAGCGTGATCACCTCTTGAATGGTCTTCAGCTCTGCAGGCGAATACACCGCGCTGCCGATCCGGTTGGCCGGTACGGCGAAGCAATATTCCACGAAGGCGATCCCCCAACTGATCACAATGACCGTCACCAGCGGCCCCGACTTGAACTTGAGGTGGCCGTACCAAGCCAGCGTCATGAAGCCACTATTTTTGCAATTCCATGCACCTAGTTGCACCGGAGATTGCCCGGATACCCTTAGTTTCTAGTACCATGACGTAGCAGGCTCTTGCACCCTAGCGCATGCTGTAGTACCCAATGGGTACACAATGGCAGGGGGTCGCATGGGAAGCCTTTTGGCTGCTACAGTCACGGCGGGGGTTCTGATGGGGCTGTTTATCCCGCCTAGATCGGATCTGGCTGTTGCTGCGACGGCCGCCGTTGCCGCCCTGGCAATGGTCGCGGCGTCGCTGGTGCTTATTCCTTGAGGGTCACGCTCACAGATCGCTTCTGCGCGCTGACAAAGGCTGGCAGTAGCCGCATTGATTACTTCGATGACAAGACCCCTGGCCTTGCGCTTCGTATTGCCCCATCCGGCACTAAGACCTTCACCCTTCACTTTGGACCCGCCAGAAACCGACAGCGGCTTACTCTAGGCCGCTATCCCCGTGTCAGTCTTGCCCGCGCACGTGCCCTTGCGATTGAGGCCATGACCAAGGTTCACGCCGGCGAAGACCCAAGACAAGCAGAGGCGGCCACTGTGGGGGAGCTGATCCGGATTTACATAACCCATCATACAAGGCCCAATCTCCGTAGCTCTAAGGCTATCGAGCGGAGGCTTAGAAGGAACGTGCTGCCGGCGATCGGTGCCCGACCTCTGATTGACCTCCATAAGCGCGACATCAATTCCGTCATTGTGACCATCTTGGAGCGCGGCCGGCAGGTCGAGGCTGCGAGAGTGTTTGGGGATCTACTCACTCTGCTGCGCTGGGGAACGGCGCAAGGGTATCTCGACACCAATCCGGCCGAAGGCATGCGGAGGCCGGCGGCGCGGCCACCACGCGAGCGCGTGCTGAGCGATGCTGAAATCCGCAAGCTCTGGAATATCCTGCCGACGGCGCTGCGTAAGACAGAGACCACACAGCACGTCATCAAGCTCTGCTTGCTCACCGGGCAGCGAGTGGGCGAATGCAGCGGAATACAGCCATCTGAAATAGATGGGGATACGTGGACCATTCCAGCGGCGCGCGCTAAGAACGGCTGCGTCCATGAAGTGCCCTTGACCCCGCTGGCGCTCGAATTCGCCCTGGCGATTGCCGCCGCGCCGAAGCCGGCGCCACACTCCATCTCCACGACCATACGGCTCGCACAAGACAGGTTTGGGCTGGAGCATTGGACGGCGCATGACCTACGGCGGACTGTAGTTACGAACATGGCTCGCCTTGGTGTTCCGCCGATCGTGCTGGGCCACGTCATCAATCACCGGAGCGTCACCAGGGCAGGAATTACGCTCTCGGTCTATTCCCATTACGACTACAGCAAGGAGAAGCGCGAGGCGCTGGATCTGTGGGCTAAGAGGCTTGCGGAGATTGTGCGATGACGGCGGAGTGGGACGACCCCCAAGACGCAGACTACGTGATCATGCAGTCTGCCCGGGAAGGTGACTACACCCTCCTGATCGAGGCGCTCAGGACTGGTGCATGGGCGGTGGATCCTCCCTGGCGGCGCGACCTGCTTATCGAGATATTAGAGGGCGGGAGCCGCCCCAGGCACCGACAGGCGGGGACAGTAAAAGATTTAAAGCGTAAGGCTGAAATCTATAGGCGCGTTCGCGAGCTTATAGACGCCGGATGGCCGCGAACTGCCGCCGACGCCAAGGTCGCGGAGGAATTTGGCTGCAACGCGAGAACGGTGAACGAAATCCGCCGTTGGAAGGAGCGCGGTGACACCTTTGGCGCTATCTACCTCGACGAATTTCTCCCCCGACGAAAATAAGTAGCCACTTCATTTCGCCCGCTTTTAGTGGCGCCTCGCACCGAAGCGTCTTACCTCGCTGCAATCACAACCCCTTGCAGTGAGGTTCCCATGATTGAAGCAGACGACATGATCACCATCAAAGAAACGTGCGCCATCATTGGCGGCGAGAAGCGACCAATCCACTATGCAACCTATTACCGCGGCGTAGCACGCGGCATCTATCCCCCTCCGATCAGGATTTCACCCGGGCTAGTGCGCGTATCAAAGCGTGCGGTGTTGGAAACCATTACCCGCATGCTGGGCCGAGCCGCCTAGCGACAAAAGAGAAAGCCCCCGCTGAGGACGTGAACCTCGCGGGGGCATTTTTTGTAGGCATCAACACTGTGCACCCATCAGATAGCAAACGCTCTGCCAGAAGGCAAGACCGGAGGCTCAACCCATGACCCCTCCGGTGCAACTACCGCAATTCGACCTACGCTCCGAACGAAGACGCCGGCAGGTTCGACATCTCATCGACTGCGGTGAGCGATGCGTTCTCGAGGCGCTCATCGCCGTCGATAACGGACAGCCGCTGGATCTTGTCCTGCTCGAGTTCGAGCGATTGCACCCGGACGCATACAAATTAACATCCAAAGTCATTAGAGGCTCAACATGAGTACCGCAGAGAATATCGACTACGGACCTATTCCCGTTATCGAAGTCGCCAGAGCCTTGTTCGGCAACGAGAGCCGCGAGCGCTCGAAGGGTGATGAGCGGCACTTCCCCCATCACGCCGGCCTGTTCGTCAATCTCAAGAAGAACAAGTGGTTCAGCCACGGCGAGGGTAAGGGGGGCGATGCGATCGAACTCATCCGTTACGCCACCGGGTGCGATTTCAAGGGCGCGCTTGATTGGCTTCGAGCAAGCGGATTTGCCGAATATCTCGGCGAGCGGCCGGCGCCTAAGAAGATCGCGGCGACATACGATTACGTCGATGAGAGCGGCGAGCTTCTCTATCAGGCCGTTAGATATGATCCGAAGGGCTTCAGCCAGCGAAAACCCGACGGCAAAGGCGGTTGGATATGGAAGGGGCCAGAGAGGCCGGTGCCCTATCGGCTACCGGAGCTGATAGCCAGTAACGGCAAGGCGGTCCTGCTTCCCGCCGGCGAGAAGGATGCAGACAATCTGCGCGCGCTTGGCTTTACCGCCACGACCAACCACGGCGGAGAAGGCAAGGGTAAGTGGTGGCCGGAGCTGACACCGTACTTCAAAGACCGCACTGTTTTTATTCTAGTAGATAACGACGAGAGCGGTGATGCACACCAGGCCGAGGTGGGTGCTGCACTTGCCGGTGTTGCGAGGCAGGTTCAAGTAGTTCTCTTTCCCGAGCTGCCATACAAGGGCGACGTTTCCGACTTCATCGAGCTCCGGCGCAAAGACGGACTTGATGATGAGGCGATAAAGACGGCGATAGCCCAGCGCTGCAAAGAGGCGCCGGTGTGGTCTCCACCGACCGCCGCTATTTTCGCCGCGGTCACCAATGATGCGGCCGCCGACACAGATTGGCCCGTGCCAACACCACTGGCTGAAGGACTGTTCCCGGTAGCTCCGCTTGATGCGGCGCTCCTGCCGCCGGCGATCTCGCCGTGGGTGTTCGACATCAGCGAGCGGATGCAGTGCCCGCCTGACTATATCGGCGCCGCTGCACTGACTGCGCTTGGTGCCGCCCTTGGTCGCAAGATTGGCGTTGCTCCAGAGCAGCAAACCGACTGGTACGAGGTTCCGAATAACTGGTGCTGCATTGTCGGCCGGCCGGGGGATCTGAAATCTCCAGCAATAGCCGAAGCGCTCAAGCCCCTGCACCGGCTGGAGGCGGAGGCGCGCAAGGCAAACGATGCCGACCTGGAGGCATATGCAAAAGACCTGCAACTATGGAGGCTGAAGAAAGATGCGGCAGAAGCTAAGGCCAAAAAGGACCTGCGAACAAACCCCGATGCAACGATCCACTTCGATATTCCTGAACCCCAGGAGCCTACCGAGCGACGCTACGTCACCAACGACACCAGTTACGAGAAACTCGGTGAAATACTCGCCGCAAATCCGAACGGCGTTCTCGCCCACCGCGATGAACTCGTATCGCTACTCAAGACGCTAGACCGGGAAGAGTTCGCCCCCGCGCGCGGTTTCTTCCTGACAGCATGGGGCGGCAAGGATCGTTACGCCTTCGATCGTATTGGCCGCGGCAAGACGCATATAGAGGCGGCCTGTGTAAGGGATCAACACAGCCGGGGCGTCTCGCCGAGTATGTTCGGCGCGCGGTAAGCGGTGGCGCCGGCGACGATGGTCTAATTCAGCGCTTCGGCCTTCTCGTTTGGCCCGACCAATCACCCGCATGGGAGAATGTCGACCGCTATCCGATCAGTGCATACAGAGATGCGGCCTGGAGGTGTTTTGAAGGTTTTGACGGTTTGAACCCCGGGGCCATTGGAGCAGAGCCGATCTCCCCGTTCCAATCCATGCCGGTGTTGAGGTTTGATGCTGAGGCCCACGACATCTTTCTGGAGTGGCGCAAGGATCTGGAGCGGAATTTACGCTCCGGCGACCTACACCCGGCCCTAGCTTCACATTTCGCCAAATACCGGAAGCTGGTGCCTACGCTAGCTCTCATCAATCACCTGGCTGACGGGGGGCACGGTCCTATCGGTAAGGAAGCCACACTGCGCGCGCTGGGGCTGGCGGAGTATCTCGAAACCCACGCCCATCGAGCCTACGGCGCCGGATCGGAGGCTGAGACTGCCGCAGCCAAGGCCATCCTTTCGCACATCAGGAAGGGCGATCTAGCCGACGGCTTTTCTGCTCGGGATGTGCACCAGCATGGATGGTCTAACCTAAGCGACCGCGATCAGGTCCAAGCTGGCCTCAATCTTCTCTGCGACCTCGACTGGCTCGCTGCCGTGGACAAGAGGGGTCCCGCCGGGGGTAGGCCGACCACCCATTACAGCATCAACCCGAGGTTGTTCAGATGACCGACCGGAACAAATACCTGGAGATGCTGAAGGGTGAAATTTCAAAAAGCCCCCAGGGTAGGTACCCTCAAAACCTTCAAAACCCCCCGGGTGAAGAACCCTCAAAACCCTCAAAACTAGGTTTTGAAGGTTTTGAAGGTAACCAGGTAGGGGGCTTTTCAGAAATTGCATCGCCACCGCTTGATGCCAACGGGGTGCCCTGCGGAGTATGCCCAAAATGCAACCTAGGGGAGTTCTGGCAGTGGCCGAAGTCTCACCCCGACCATGACCCCCGAGACTGGCGCTGCCTGCACTGCCGGCCGATACCTTCCGGCGCCGGTCCCTGTATGACCTTCTGCGGAGTTCCCGACGGCAAGGAGAGAGATTACCCGCCGACCGATGGGCCGGTTTGTGTCCACTGCGGCCGCCAGGATGAGCCCGAGAATACAGTTTGGACTACGGCCACCTATGGGGTGCCGCTGCATACCGGCTGTGAGGCGGCTTGGCTGGAGAAACATTCGCCAAGAGAAAGCCAATGAAGGCCAAAACGATCGCGGCACCAGGCCCCATCGAAATCGAGAATGAGTTGGCAAAGCTGCGAGCCGGGACTGGTCCATTTTACCGGTGCATCCAGCTTGGCTGGGGTGGGGACGCCGTCCGCTTGGCAGATCTACTGATTTGGGTCGTGCCGGTTTCACCCGAAAACGTGGAGTTGCTTCTGTGGGGCGGCGGGGAAACGCCGGCTGAAGCAGCGGCCGCGGCCTGGGTAGTCAATGCTCTCTACCGCGATTGGTGGGAAGAGCGCGGCCCACTCACCGAGGCTGAATACTTGGCGGTTCCGCGTCGAGTACCGCCGGGGTGGGAGTTCGATATAATTCCGCCCGACAGGAGGTAAGTAATGAAGTGCTTCATCTGCGGTAACAACGTGAAATTACCGGCTGGAATAAAAACAGAGGACGTAAAAAGCAGCGGTGCGTCAACGTCCCTTCGGACAACCCCCACCCTTCGAGCTTTCGGGCTGTCCATGTCCGCTTATGAGCGGGATTGTGTTGATAAAGTCCGCGGCAGAACGGACATCGCTGATCGGCTCGCTGATGTCCGCTCATTCGGCCAATGCCAGGCATGCTACGCAGCATGACCCTCGAACACAAAGCGGGTGCCCGTATAGGAGCGCAGCAGCTTAGTTGGTATCTCGGACTTCGCGAGTCCGTAGAACACCTCTCCAGAGCAGTGCAGCGGAATGACGTAATCGACATCCATCACCTTGAGCGCTGTAATCGTCTGGCGCACGTAACCGTCAGCGTAGGGGGCAAGGTGGAAACCGCCGATGATCGCATGCACCTTCGTTACCCCTGAGACTGCCTGAGCCTGCTTGATGGTATTGATCACGCCGCGGTGGCTGCATGCGGTGAGAATGACGAGGCCGCGTCCTTTGAGATTGTAGGCGGTGGCGAGTTCATGCCGGAACTGATCGGGGATATCCGCCTTTGTTTGCTCGTCTTCAGGAAGCTTGTCGGGATAGCAGCCGATCCCGTCTTCGATGCCGATCTTCATCGTGCTCGGCGACAGGACCTTCTCGAAGCTCCGCAATGCAATCTGCCCTGTGGTGAAGGCGTGCTTCCCCACGAGCGAGGGGCCCTCAGCGTAGGTCACCGTCAGATTGGCCTCCTCTAGCGCTTGGCGATCCAGCGCACCAAAGTTACCGGGGGCAGGCGGGCCAACCCATTCCCGTGAGCAGAAGCACTCCTCCCCGCCAATGTAGAGCGGGAGCTTGGCTTTCAGCTTGCCCTCGTTTTGCTGCAAGAACCCGACGACTCCGCCAAAGTGGTCATAATGACCATGGCTCAGCACCAGAGCGTCGAGCTCGGCTGGGTCAACGGCCAGCAGACGGATGTTGTTGTTGAGCGCTTCGGCCGTAAATCCGAAATCCATCAGAAGATTGCCTGTCTCACCGCCGCGCTTGGACTCTACATGCATCGACAGACCGAACTCGCTGATGAGGGTGTTGCTGGGTGGCTTATCCTTGCTGAGGCCCCACCCAAAGTGCTGGACATCGACGGAACCCATCTTCTTGCTCGCCGCAACGGCGAACTGGTAACTGTCGACCACAACACGAATCGATAATGCGTCGACTTCGGGAACCGTGCCGGTGATTGCCTGTGCGCGCACTGGTTTCGAGCCTCCGAGCAGGGAGGCCAGCATCGCGCCAAACATGAGAGCGCCGCCGCCGCAAAGGAGGTGTCGCCGGTGAAAGCAGTCCTCATGAGTATCGGTTGACATAGACGGCCGTCCTCGCACATCGCGCGCTCGGAATAACTATTCGCCAGCACGAGCAGAATGGCCGAACGTCGAATGTTCTGCAAATGGCACTAAACGGACATCGACCTCCGCGACATCAAACGTCTGCGAAGCGGCGCAAAGCGGACATCTTAAAAGCAATGTGAAGCAGCGGTGCGTCTTAAAAGCAATGAAGCAGCGGTGCGTCAACGTCCCTTCCGAACACCCCCCCGGGATGGACAACTTACGGCTTCACATTAGTGATGTTGAGCCACGAAACGAGCAAAGCGACGAGGGCGGCCGCGTGGTTGCGATCGAGACTCCACGCTGATCACAAACTTGCCGGAAAAATGAAATAAGATGAGCCCATGATTTGACAGATCGCGATACGCGCAATCGGCGCAGAAAGAGGCTTCGCATGGCAAAGCAGTCTGGAATAGATCTGCCCAATTTCGTCGATGGTATCGATAACCCTTTATTCCCGCTCGAGCCGGGAACAACCTTCACATACGAAAGCAAAAGTCCCGATGGAGAGATCTTGGAGCGTGTGGAAACTACTGTGACGCAGGAAACGAAAGAGATCCTGGGAGTCACTTGCGTCGTTGTTGACGACAAAACCTTTGATGCCAACGGCAACCTGCTCGAAAGCACACTCGACTACTTCGCGCAAGATGAAGTCGGCAATGTCTGGTATTTCGGCGAAGATACGAGAAGCTTTGAGGATGGGCATGTCAGCAAGGAGGGCTCATGGCTCGCAGGTAAACACGTGCCGGGCGGCGAAATCGCTGAGCCGGGTATCATCATGCTGGCTTCCCCTGAGAAGGGGGACTTTTACAAACAGGAACTTGCACCAGGAGTCGCTGAGGACGAGGCGACGGTTGCGAAGGTGAA
>DATAFR010000094.1:0-33947 GCA_036257375.1 Methyloceanibacter sp. | reverse complement strand
TGATTGCCCAAGATGCGGGCAAGCAGACTGACATCGGCAAGCCGCGGGACGTTATGCAGCGTCAACGTCTCCCGCGTCAGAAGGCTGGCGATCATCAAAGGTAGCGCAGCGTTCTTGGCGCCACTGATGGGTATGGTGCCGATCAAGCGCTGGCCGCCCACAATGCGAATGCGGTCCATGGCGTGTTACTCCCTCGCGCCCCTGCCCCTAATGGTTCTTGTGAAGACCCCCGTCTCCGTCGGCAGCCCGACCCCAGTCAGGCATCCGCCAACAGTCCAATCTACTCCCTTGAGCTTAACTCTGTCTCCCCTCATTGCGATCCCTTGGGGGTTGCTTGGCTTTGGCCTGGGCCTTGCGTTTCAATAGGTTGGCCCTGAGCTCGGCCTCGAGCCGGGCGCGCCGCGCCTGGTTTTTCTCCTTGGCGGCCTTGTCTTTCACCTTTTCGGTCATTGGCTACTCCGATGCTACTCGAACAGTCTTTATATCACCCCTACATCCTGGCGGACGTGGCCGGCCACGGCCTGGCCTGCGCCTTGCATGTGCTTGCCCGCTATGGCAGGGTCGCGCCCGAAAAAGCGAGGTCGACGGGTGAGCGGCGCGTCCGCCTTCAAGACCTCGGCCGATTCTCTAAGCCGTCGTAGCTCAGTGGTAGAGCACGTCATTGGTAATGACGGGGTCGGTAGTTCAATCCTACCCGACGGCACCATTCCCCCTCATCTCAAGCTGCCGAAGCACTCGGCGCGGACGCCGCGAGATTGGCGCACGGAAGTTTCGCTCACGATGCAGGACGATGCCGCGCCCGAGGCATCCGCTGCCACGGGGTCAGTCCGCTAGGCTTTCTCGCTATCGGGCCTCACGCGCCAGAATATACAGCGTGAACCACACGCACCCGATCGCGCAGAGGAAGCCGACAAGGGAGCCGGAAAGGAAATAGAGCATTGGGCTATTCCCAGAATCGTTCCGCCCCATTGTTTAAGAAATATGGTTTACAAATGGTTGCTGTACCCATCCGGCATGCGGAGCGCTGAGTCTCAAAGCGTGATTCCAAACCTGCCCAGCGCCCAAACCATCGCGCCATAGAGCAGCATCGTCATCAGGCAGGACACCCCGAGCGCCGACCAAAAACCCATGCCGCCCCGGAGCAGCGCCGGCAGCACGAGAAACATCGGCAGCGTCGGCAGCACGAACCAGAACGTGGATTGCGCGAGCGAAGCAATCCGCTCGGTATCCGACGTGTCGCGCCACAGCCAAATGAAGGCGAGGATCGATATCAGCGGTAGCGACAGGATGATCGCGCCGATGGCTGGGCTACGCTTGGCAATTTCCGAGACGGCCGCAATGATGATACCTGAGAGGAGTGCCTTGATGGCGGTGAAAAGCATGCGACGCTCCGACGGCGAGCGGGCGATCCGCCGCAAACCCGACCTACACTAGCCGATGCAGACGCTCCTCTCCACCCAGCAATGGCTCTATGGCGGCATGAGCCAGGGCCTCGGTGATGTCGCCGGGGGAAATACGAGCGCCGTTCTGCTCGCCATGGCCGCTGCCGTGCTGTTCGGCGCGGTGCATGCGCTGATGCCGGGACACGGCAAGACAGTCCTCGTCTCCTATCACCTTGGCCAGCCTGCGCGGCCCTTGGAAGGCTTCGCCAACGGTGCGATCCTGGCACTCACCCATGTCGGGCTCGCCCTCGTGCTGGTCCTTGCCGGCTTCGCCGTGATCAGCCGCGCCTTCGCCTATGGCGGCCGGACCCCGCAATTCGAGATGGCGAGCGGCGTGCTGATCATCTTGATCGGCGCCTTCCTGCTCTGGCGTTCGCTGTCACGCGACCACACCGCAGAAGCGGCCAATGGCAGGACGCTTGCCTTCGTCACAGGCATGATCCCCTGCCCGCTCACGACCTTCATCATGAGCTACGCTCTCGCGCGCGGTCTCTTGGGTGCGGGGCTTCTGGTGACCGCCGCCATGACGATCGGAATGATCGCTGCAATCGGCGGCGTCGCGCTTTTGGCGTCTCTGGCGCGACCGCGCGCCATGCATCTTCTTGCCCGGACCGAGAGCGTGCGGCACAGGCTGGGTCGCGCGCTCGAAATCTTGGGCTCGCTTGCCGTGCTCGTTTTCGGCCTGCTGACGCTCCTCAGAGCGTAAGCTGTCACGTCGCTAGATCTTGTTGAACAGCGCATAGGCGGCATAGCAAAGCGTGATCGCGAGGATCGGCCGGAGTAGCCACTCCGGCGCCGCTCCGGCGAGCCGCGCGCCGACGAGAATTCCGGGAATCGACCCGCCCAACAACGCCAACAGAAGGCCCACATCCATATTGCCGAGGCCGAGATGGCCAAGGCCGCCGATTAGGGTAAGCGGTACGGCATGCGCGATATCCGAGCCGACCAGCCGCTTGGCCGGCATCATGGGATAAAGCGCGGCGAGTACTGTGACACCGATCGCGCCAGCACCAACAGATGTTAGCGTGACGAGAAGTCCGAGCACGACGCCGAACAACACCGTGGGAAGGGTGCGCGGCGGCACGTCCCCCTTGTCGTCGCGCGGCGAGGTGCGCGTGACGAAGGGGTAGACCACGATGGCGAGCGCGCTGACCGGTAACGCCACGACCAGGCCCATCCTGATCCAACGGGCGAGAATCTCGGTATCGACCCCGAAATAGGCGATTGCCGCAAGCAGCAGAGCTGCGGCGGGTAGGCTGCCTGCAGCGAGCCTGAACACGACCGGCCAATCGATGTGGTCCGACAGATGATGACGCCAACCGCCGACCGTCTTGGTGATGGAGGCATAGAGCAGGTCGGTGCCGACCGCGACTTGCGGACTGATGCCGAAACTGGAGATGAGCAGCGGCGTCATCAGCGCGCCGCCGCCAACGCCGGTCAGGCCGACCAACATGGCCGACTGCGAACCCAGCGGCCATGAGCGGCAGCAAATGCGCTGCCCAGCTAACATCCATGGCCGATGAGTCCCCTTCCCCTAACGCGCGGCACGCTCGCGCCCCTTACCGGAGCATCTTCATCATAGCGGTCAAAGCTCGACCAAAACCGGAACGCCGACCGAGCGCAGCAAGGCTGCGACTTCCTGCGCGCGCCGATGGAACTCGGCATTGTCGGCCGGGGAATCGCCGAGATCGGCGCAGACCCCGCGCGCGAGCAATTCCCGGTTGAGCACGAGCACATTGTCGCCGACTTGCGGCGCGCCGGCTTGTGCCCAGGTGATGACGCCGCCGGCAACGGTGGCGCCGTCGATGGCGCTGACCAACACGAAATTGCCGGTGAGCGCAAGATCGCGGAAGAGGTCGATGGCGGCGGCGCGACCGAGCAGGATACGGCAATCGGCGATGTCGTTGACGCCGCAAGCATGCGCTGGCGTCGACGCCAAGGTCTCGAAATCGACGAGAGCCGAGACGCTCATGCTGGTGACCGGCGTGAGGTCGGTCGCGGTGCGGAGCAGATAGCCGGCTTCCGGATCGAACGGCGTCTCTGACAGCCAGACGAGCCGCGCCTCGATCACGTCGGCATTGACGGGCCGGCGCGGGACCTCGGAGAGAACCGCACCGCGCGAGATGTCGAGATCGGTGTCGAGCACCAGGGTAACGGCGTCGCCCTTGCCCGCCGAGGTGAGGTCGCCATCCATGGTGGAAATACGCCGGAGCGTGGCACCAAGCCCGCTGCGCGCATCGACGATCCTCTCGCCGATCCTGATCCGGCCCGAGGTGATGGTGCCGGCATAGCCGCGGAAATCGCCTGAAGCGCGCAGCACGAGCTGCACCGGCATGCGGAACGGCGCATCGTGCTGCACGGCCTCGGGATCGACGCTCTCGAGGTAATCGAGCAGCGTCGGCCCCGCATACCAAGGCATGGCAACGGATCGATAGACGACGTTGTCGCCGGTCAGAGCCGCCACCGGTATGATAGTGACTTGCGCGAAGGTGAAGCTCCCGGCCATGCCGAGGAATTCGCGCTCGATCTCGCGATAACGCGCCTCCGACCAATCGACCGCGTCCATCTTGTTGACGGCGAGCACGACCTTCTTGATGCCGACCAGATCGCAGATCGCGGCATGGCGACGGGTCTGGCGCTTGGCGCCATGCCGGGCATCGACAAGCAAGATGGCGATGTCGGCGTGGCTGGCGCCGGTCGCCATGTTGCGCGTGTACTGCTCGTGGCCCGGCGAGTCGATGATGATGAAGCGGCGGTCGGACGTTTCGAAATAGCGCCAGGCGATGTCGATGGTGATGCCCTGCTCGCGCTCGGCCTGGAGACCGTCGAGCAAGAGACTGAAATCGATCTTTTCGCCGTTGACCGCGCGATTTTGCGAAGCGTGCATCACGGCGGCGCGCTGATCCTCGGTGACGCCGGCGGCGTCCCACAAAAGCCTGCCGATCAGCGTCGACTTGCCGTCATCGACCGAGCCGCAAGTAAGCAACCTGAGCAGGGCCCCACCATGCCGAGCCTGCGCCGTCACTGGCCTCGTCTCAACCTCTTTCAGTTGCGTCGCGAGATGCATCGCCCGTCGCCCTTAGAAATACCCTTCACGCTTCTTCATCTCCATGGCAGCCGCCGTATCGTGGTCGATCAGCCGCCCGGCCCGCTCCGAGACCTTGGCAGCAAGCGTCTCCTCGACCACCGCGTCGATATCGGCGGCGTCCGACTCGATCGCCGCGGTCAACGGCCAGCAGCCGAGGGTGCGGAAACGCACCTTGCGCAAAACCGGTTTCTCGCCCGGCTCGAGCCGCATACGCTCGTCGTCGACAACGATGAGCTGGCCGTTCCGGCTTACCACCGGCCGCTCGGCCGCGAAATAGAGGGGGACCACGTCGAGCTTCTCGAGCGCGATGTAGCGCCACACGTCGCCTTCGGTCCAGTTCGACAACGGGAAGACGCGTACCGTCTCGCCCTTGCCGAGCCGTCCGTTCAAGAGCTGCCACATCTCGGGCCGCTGGCGGCGCGGCTCCCAGCGATGACCCGCGGCGCGGAAGGAGAACACGCGCTCCTTGGCGCGCGAGGCTTCCTCGTCGCGGCGCGCGCCGCCAAAAGCCGCATCGAAGCCGCCGGCATCGAGCGCCTGCTTGAGCGCCACCGTCTTCATCACATCGGTATAGACCGAGGGCGGGTGATCGAAGGGGTTGATGTTGCGGGCGAGCCCCTCATGATTGGTATGCACGATGAGATCGAGGCCAAGCTCGCGCGCGGTACGATCGCGGAAGGCGATCATGTCGCGGAACTTCCAGGTCGTGTCGACATGCAGAAGCGGAAACGGCGGCTTGGCCGGCCAGAAGGCCTTGCGCGCCAAATGCAGCAGCACGGTCGAATCCTTGCCGATCGAATAGAGCAGCACGGGCGCGCGGAATTGCGCCGCCGCCTCGCGGAAGATGTGGATGCTCTCGGCCTCGAGCAGCTTGAGATGCGAGGTGAGCGCGGTCATGCGGCCTTCCCTCCCCGATTCGGATTCATGTGCAGGCCGCACTCCTTCTTTTCCTCGTTCTCCCACCACCAGCGCCCCGCGCGCGGGTTCTCACCGGGCTGGAGGGCGCGCGTGCACGGCGCGCAGCCGATCGAGACGAATCCGCGCGCATGCAGCGGATTCACCGGTACGTTGTTGGCGGCGATATAGGCGGTGAGGTCCTGCGTCGACCAATCGACAACGGGATTGACCTTGATCAGCGCATGCGTCTCGTCCCAGGCAGCAAGCTTCACGTCAGCGCGCTCGTCCGAGTGCTCGCGCCGGAGCCCGCTGATCCAGCCTTGCGCGCCCTTCAGCTCGCGATTGAGCGGGCGTACTTTGCGGATCTCGCAGCAGGCTTTGCGGTTCTCGATGGAATGGCGGAAGCCGAACACGCCATCGCGGGCAACGAGTTGCTCGACCTCGCTCGCCTCAGGGGTCACCAAACGAATGCGCCGGCCATAACGAAGCTCCGACAACTCGACCGTCTCCAGCACCTCGGGGAAGAGGCGTCCCGTATCGAGGGTGAAGATGTCGATATCGGCGCCGGATTCGGCGATCGCATGCAGGATCGCCTGATCCTCGAGCTGAAGGCTCGTGGAGAAGACGATGCGGCCTTCGATCCGCCGCCTGATCTCCCTAATGCGGTCGGTCAAGGTCTTGATCCGCGCGAGCCGCTGATCGAGCGCCTCAGCCTCTTTGCGGGTGGCGTCGCGGCGAAGTGGCAAGAGATTGCGATAACCCGGCTGATAATTGTGCTTGATGCGCGACACCGACGCCTTCCAGACGATGGCCTGCTCGGGGTCCGCGATCTCGGCGGTGTCGAAGCCCGAGCGCAGCAGGAACTGGGCGAGGTCCGGGATGAGATGCCCGACGGCCCTGATCTCGCCCTTGAAACCGTGCCGCTCGCGCAAGATCACCGCGAGACTCAAGCCCCGCCCGTCGATCGAGGTCGGAAAGCGGATGGCGATCGGACCGGCATTGCCGCCCGCCGCGGCGGCAAGAGCGGCCGCATCGGCGTTCGGCTCAAGCAGCGTGGCGACCTCGGCTGGATCGGCCACGAGCGAGCCTGTGGCGAGGTCAAGCAGAGCCATAGAGAGCCTCCTTGAAGGGCTGAGCGCCCACGCGCCGCCAGGTGTCGAGGAAACTCTCCCCGTCGCTCCGCTCGGCGAGATAGGTGTCGATGATGGTGTCGATGGCTTGCGGCACGGCCTCCGCGCGGAAGCCGGGGCCGATGATGGTGCCGATCGCGGCGTCGTCCTTCGGGTTGCCACCGAGCGAGATCTGGTAGAGCTCGGTGCCTTTCTTGTCGACGCCGAGGATGCCGATATTGCCGGAGTGGTGGTGGCCGCAGGCATTTATGCAGCCAGACATGTTGAGACGCAGCGGGCCGATCTCCTCCTGCCGCTTCGGGTCCTCGAAGCGCTTGGCGATCTCCTTGGCGATCGGGATCGAGCGGGCATTGGCGAGATTGCAGTAGTCGAGCCCCGGGCAGCAGATCATGTCGCCCAGCAGATCGAAATTGCCGGTGGCGAGCCCCTTCGCCTTCAGGATGTCGTAGAGCGCGACCACGTCGGCCGTCGCCACATGCGGCAACATCAGATTTTGCGTGTAGTTGACGCGCGCCTCGCTCCGGCTGAAGCGCTCGGCAAGATCGGCGACAAGCTCCATCGCTTCGGAGCTGGCATCGCCCGGCGTGCGGCCGGGCTCCTTCAGCGAGACGACCACGGTGGAATAGCCCGGCACACGATGCGGCCGCACATTGTGCTTGAGCCAGTTGGCGAAGATAGGGTCGGTGTTGCGGCGATGGTCGAGCGCCTCGTCCTTGATCGGCCGCGGCGGAAGATCGGGCGGCGCGAAATAGGACAGGATGCGGTCGCGCTCGCCGTCCGGGAGGTCGATCGCGTCTCTATAGGTCGCCTCCCAGTCCGCCTCGACATCCTCGCGGAACTTGTCGATGCCGAGCTGATTGACGAGGATCTTGATGCGCGCCTTGTGGATGTTGTCGCGGCGCCCATGCAGATTGTACACGCGCAGAATCGACTCGATGTAGGAGAGCAAGTGCTCCTTCGGCAGGAAGGCGCGGATCTCCTGCCCGACATAGGGGGTCCGCCCCATGCCGCCGCCCACCAATACGCGGAAGCCGTTTTCGCCGTTAGCACCGCGCACGATCTTCAGCCCGATATCGTGGAAGGCGATGGCCGCGCGGTCTTCCGCCGCGCCGGAGATGGCGATCTTGAACTTGCGCGGGAGCCACGAGAACTCCGGGTGCAGCGTCGACCATTGCCGCAAAATCTCGCACCAGGGGCGGGGATCTTCCAGCTCGTCATTGGCCGCGCCGGCGAACGGATCGGCGGTGACGTTGCGCACGCAATTGCCGCTCGTCTGGATGCAATGCATCTCGACATCGGCGAGCGCCGACAGCACGTCGGGAATGTCGACCAACTTCACCCAGTTGAACTGCAAATTCTGCCGCGTGGTGAAGTGGCCGTAGCCGCGATCCCATTTCCGCCCGATCATGGCGAGCTGGCGGAGCTGCCGCGGCGAGAGCACGCCATAGGGAATGGCGATGCGCAGCATGTAAGCGTGCAGCTGAAGATAGAGCCCGTTGCGCAAGCGCAAGGGCCGGAACTCGTCCTCGGTCAGCTGTCCGGCGAGCCGGCGCTCAACCTGATCCTTGAATTCCGCCACGCGCTCGCGCACGAAAGCGTGGTCGAACTCGTCATAGCGGTACATCGTACCAATCCTTGGTAAGCGTTGTGCGGTGTGCGGCGCGGATCTTCTCGCGCACGGAAAGCGGATCGACCGTGCCGCCGTTGACGGCGACATCCATCGCATAGACGGCGACGACCTTGCGTGCCTTGACGTCTGCCGCCGCCTGCTCCTCGAGCGCCTTCACCTCGTCCTCGGTCTCGGCGATGCGCGCGCGGTCGATCTGCTCGGTCCAGCTTCCGTCGGGAGCGAGGTAGACGACGATGCCGTCGACGAGGCGGTTGGCGGTGACGACGCTAGGCACGCTTCAACTCCTCGGATGCCAGGATGTCCTCGATCACGCCAGAGGCCGGCAACCCGGCCACCTCGCCGAAAATGAGAACGGCGGGGCTCTTGAGCGCGAGACGCTCAGGGTTGGCGGCAAGCTCGGCGACGGTGGTCGCCACGCGGCGCTCGTCCTCGCGGCTCGCATTCTCGACGGCGAGCACGGGGAGGTCTGCCCTGAACCCTGCCTCGACCAACTTGGCGGCGATATGGCCCGCGGTGGTGACGCCCATATAGACGAGGAGCGTATTCTTGCCGCCGGCGAGCGCGGCAAGATCGAGATGCTCGAAGCTTGGCTCCTCACCGCCGGCCTCGTGGCCCGACAGGAAGGTCACGGTATGCGACACGTCGCGATGGGTGAGCGGAATTTGCAAGGACGCCGCCGCGGCGATGCCGGCGGTCACGCCGGGCACGATCTCGATGGCGATGCCGGCCGCCCGCAGCGCATCCAGCTCCTCGCCGCCGCGCCCGAAGATGAATGGATCGCCGCCTTTTAGCCGAACCACGGTCTGCCCGGCTTTCGCGCGCTCGATCAAAATCGCGTTGATCTCCTCTTGCGGAACGCTATGCGCGCCCTTGGCCTTTCCGACAGCGATCAGCTCGGCTTCGCGCCGCGCATGATCGAGCACGCCTTCGCCGACCAGGCGGTCGTAAAGAATGACATCTGCCGCCTTCAGCGCGCGCACGGCCTTCATGGTGAGAAGCTCGGGATCGCCGGGACCAGCGCCGACCAGGAGCACGCGGCCGCGCGCTTCCTGCTTGCCGGCGGCCTCCTCGATGGCTTGGCCAATCAGAGCGCGCGCCTTCTCCTCGTCGCCTTCAAGCATGGCCTCGGCTGCGGCGCCTTCGAACACCGCCTCCCAGAATTTCCGCCGCGGCCTGCCCGAGGGCAGCTTCTCGGCGACGGCCCCGCGGAACTCAGCGGCAAGCTTGGCAAGCGCATCGAGCCGCGGATGCAGCTCCTGCTCGAGCCAAGCGCGCAGGCGCTGCGCCAGAACGGGGGATGCGCCTGAGGTGCCGATGGCCACGGTGACTTCGCCGCGATCGACGATCGCAGGCAATGCGAAAGTGCAAAGCTCGGGCCTGTCAGGTACGTTCACCGGCACGCCGAGTGCACGCGCGATGGCCGACACACGGGTGTCCTCCTCGTCGTCCTCGGTCGCGGCGATGACGAGTGGGCGCCCGCGCAATTGATCGATGCCGGGATGTGACGGGAGGAGCGTCACCTGGCGCGCCTCGACGAGCGCGGTGATTTCGGGAACGACCTGGTCGGCGGCGATATCGACAGAGGGCGCGCGCTTCAACAAGAGCCGCGCCTTCACCGCGGCAAGCTCGCCGCCGCCAGTGACAAGCGGTCTCTTGCCGTCGAAGCTCACAAGGATGGGGAAGGTCCGCATTCTCTACCCTCCCACCGCCACGCGCTCGACCGGCGTATCGGCAAGACTCTCCGGCGCAAGCTCGACTTCGAGCCCATCCAGCTCTTTCGACATGATGATCTGGCAGCAAAGCCGCGAGCGCTCATCGACATTGAACGCGCCGTCGAGCATTTCCAACTCCTCGGCCGAAGCCGGCGCAAGCTTTGAGAGCCACTCTTCGGCAACCCACACGTGGCAGGTGGCGCAGGCGCAAGCGCCGCCGCATTCCGCCTTGATGGGAAGACCCCAGTCGCGGATCACCTCCATCACGCGCCAGCCCTCAAGCGCCTCGAGGCGATGCGACGTGCCGTCGGGCATATGCACGGTGACAAACATTCTAGAAGGCCCTCGAGAGGTTGCGCGGCGGCGGGTCTGGGATGCTCGTATACGGTAAACCGAGCGTGTCGGCAGGCGGCAACGGAGCGAACAGGCCCATTGGACCCGCGCCAACATCAGTGGAATCGGTGAAGGCTTCGTTCGCCTGCATCGCTTCTCGCCCGTAAAATCCGCCCTTGAATATGGGCGAGTTTAACGAAAAACCATTCCCTCAGATACCGGCGAATGGCAAAAAGAAGCAAAATTGTTTCTAGGAGAGCAATGACCTAGATTTTTTTTCCGAGTAAGGCTATGGGCGCAACGCAACTGCCGCCCCCGCGCCAGGAAGCAGAAAATCCTTGCTTTTCCTCTAGGCCGGTCCTTGCGGCGCAGGCGGCCGGACGCGGCCCTTTTGCGCCACCAGAGCGTCTCTGATCTCCTGCAGGAGCTGCACCTCCTGCGACGGCGGCGGCTCCGTCTGCGGCTCCTCTTCCTGCTTACGGCGCAACTGGTTCATGGCTTTGACCACCATGAACAACGCGAAAGCCACGATCAGGAAGCTGATCACATTGTTGATGAACAGCCCGAAATTGACGGTCGGCGCGCCGGCCTGCTTGGCCGCGGCGAGCGATGGGTAGTCCTCGCCGTTCAGCGCGACGAACATATTGGAGAAATCCACCCCGCCTGTGACAAGCCCCAGCGGCGGCATGATGATGTCGTCGACCAGAGAGCGCACGATGGTGGAAAAGGCGGCGCCGATGATAATGCCGACCGCCATGTCGACCACATTGCCTCTCAGGGCAAACTCCTTGAACTCCTTGAGCATTGCCATCCTCCGCGCTTTCCTGCCCGGCACAGTCACTACCATGCCACGTTTGAACGCCAATGGTGTGCCCTCGGTTTGCAAGCTGCTGGCGGGTCGTTGCGTGTCACGCTACAAACTACAAACCCCCTGCCTTCGCCGAGCGAGGGTAAAGAGGGTCGGAGGGGGAAACGCGTGGCGACAGAGCTTCCCACCAACGAGCATCCGGCGCGCGACCGCCATCAGCTTCAGACGGTGATCATCGCTATCGCCCTCTCCTGCACGGTCTTGCTTGCGGTGTTCATCACCGTCTTCGCGGCGACTTCGCTCAATCACTACGGGTTCCTGCATTTCCCGCTCGGTTTCTATCTCCTCGCGCAAGGACTGCTCGTCTTCATCGTGGTCGTGGCGTTCTGGTTCATTCGCCTGCAAGAGCGCATCGATCTCGAGCGAAGCGAGAGCGAGGGACTGGAATAGACGATGAGCCTCCCGTCGCGCCTGCGTACGCCGAACCCGCATCTTGGCGCCTATTACGGCATCGTCACGAGCGCCTTCGTATCGCTCATCATCATCCTCGCGATGTTCGAGCAGCTCGGTTGGGGGCGGACATTGCTCGCCCAATCCATGATGATCGTGCCGCTCGCGCTTTATCTCGTGATCGCCATCGGCTCGCGCACCACCGAAGTCGAGGATTACTTTGCCTCGGGCCGGCGCGTTCCGGCGGTCTACAACGGCTTCGCACTTGCGGCCATCGCCGTCGGCGGCGTGGGCTTTCTCGGCTACACGGGCACCGTATTCTTCCTCGGCTTCGATGCGCTCGCGATCGGCCTCGGCTGGACCTTCGGCATGCTGCTGGCCGCGATTTTGTTCGTGCCCTATCTGCGCAAGGCGGGCTCCTACACGCTGCCGAGCTTTCTTGGTCATCGCTTCCGCTCCCGCACCTTGCGCATGGCCGCGAGCGTCATGCAGCTCGCGCCCGCGGCACTTCTCGTCGTCGCCGAGATCAAAATCGCTGCGCTGATCGCCTCGCTGTTCCTGCCCGTCGCCTTCTCCATCGCCGTGCTGATGCTGTCCGCTCTCATCGCTGCCATTGCTATTCTAGGCGGCATGCGGTCCTTGACCTGGACTGCGAGCGCTGAGTTCATCGTCGGCGCGGTCGGACTCGTCGTCGTCGTGACCACGGTCTCGATCCTCCTCACCAACCTGCCGGCGCCGCAACTGACCTATGGCGAGATGTTCTCGTCATTGCAGAACGCGGAGATCACGGCTGGCCTGACCCCGGTCGCACCCGGCGGACTTGCCACCGCGCTGCCCGGAACGCCCCCGCATCCGAACGTCAAGCCTTTCTTGCAATCGTTCGGCATTCTCGCGCCCATGGACTTCGCCACGCTGTTTCTCTGCCTTGCGCTTGGCACGGCGGCGCTTCCGAGCCTGCTGATGCGGAGCGGCGTGACCAGCTCGATCGGCGAGCAGCGCCGCTCGACCGCCTGGGGTCTCTTGTTCGTCGCCTTGTTCGTGATGACCGCGCCGGCCATGGCGGCCTTCGCCAAGCTCATCATCTTTCGCGATATCGCCCTGGCGCCGGCGTCCTCGCTGCCCGGCTGGCTGATCGAGCTTGGCGACAAGGGCTTGCTCCAAGTCCATGACGCGAATGGCGACGGCGCGATCGGCGCGGCTGAGCTTTTCATCGGCCGCGACGGGATCGCGCTCGCGCTTCCGTCCGCCGCGGGACTTCCCTACGTGCTCACCGTGCTGATGGCGACCGCTGCCATGGCACTCGCTCTCGCCGCGGCGGCAGCTCATCTCTTCACGCTGGCGGCGAGCCTCGCCGAGGACCTCTACCGCGTGCTCGATGGCCGGCAAACGCTGCCGCGACTTATTGCCGCCTGGGCGGCGATCGCCGCCTCGGCGCTTGCCGCCGCCGTTTTCCTGCTTATCGCCGATCTCGACCCGCTGAAGGCTGCGCTCACCGCCTTCGCCTTCGCCGCCGCGACCTTCTTTCCCGCGTTGCTTCTCGCCACCTGGTGGCGGCGCTGCACGAAATGGGGTGCGTTTGCCGCCATGACCGTTGGCTTCACCGTAATGTTGGGGGAAACCGTGCTCGGAGGCGTGTTCGGTTTCGCCAATGCCGGCTTCACCACCTCCGTCGCGAGCCTGGCCGGCATCCTCCTCGCCCTTGCCGTAGGCGTCGCCGTCAGTCTTTATTTGCGAAAGCCCTCTCCGGCCGAGGACAATTATTTCGATGACATGCGCGATCCGGAAGGCGAGACGATCTACGATCGGGCACAAGCGCGCGCCGCAGCGCAAGCCGCGGCTCAAGCTGCGGCGGCCGAGGCCACGCCGGTCCAGTGACCTTCGAGATCGGAGCGGCAATGAATGAACAGCTAGCACCCAGGGACAAGCGCCTCACGCTCTATCCGGAGGCCGTCCCCTACCGCACGGGACGGCTCAAGGTCTCGGGCCTGCACGAACTCTATTTCGAGGAATGCGGCTCGCCCGCCGGCAAGCCGGCCGCGCTGCTGCATGGCGGCCCGGGCGGCGGCATCAATCCGGTGATGCGCCGCTATCACGACCCGCGCAGCTATCGCATCGTGCTGTTCGACCAGAGGGGTTGCGGACGGTCGACCCCGCATGCCTCGCTCGAGGAGAACACCACCTGGCATCTCGTCGACGACATCGAGCGCTTGCGCGAGCACCTCGGCATCGAGCGCTGGCAAGTGTTCGGCGGTTCGTGGGGCTCGACGCTTGCGCTCGCTTATGCCGAAACCTATCCCGAGCGTGTGACCGAGCTCGTGCTCAGAGGCATTTTTACGCTGCGCCGCTCCGAGCTCGAATGGTTCTATCAGGAGGGTTGCAGCTGGATCTTTCCCGACGCCTTCGCGGACTATGTGCGCGTCATCCCGGAGGCGGAGCGTGGCGATCTGATCGCCGCCTTTCACCGCCGTCTCACCGATCCCGATCCCGCCGTGCAGCTTGAAGCCGCGCGCGCCTGGAGCGCGTGGGAAGGGAAGACGCTGTCGCTGCTCCCCGATGCCGAGCGCGTACGCCGTTTTTCCGAGGACCACTACGCCCTCGCCTTCGCGCGCATCGAATCCCACTATTTCGTCAATGGCGGCTTCTTCCACTCGGACGATCAGCTGATCGCCGACGCGCATCGCTTGCGCGACATCCCCGGCGTGATCGTCCATGGCCGCTACGACGTGGTGACGCCGGTCAAGATTGCGCACGATCTTGTCCGCGCCTGGCCGGAGGCGTCCTTGCGCATCGTCGCCGATTCGGGCCACGCCATGACCGAGCCGGGAATCGTGCACGAGCTGGTCGCGGCCACCGACCGCTTCGTTGGGCGCTGACGCTCAGGCTTCAGCCGAGTGGCCGATGAAAGACAGCACGATCTTCCGCCGGTGCGGACTTGCGCGATGTTCGATGAGATAGACGCCTTGCCAGGTGCCGAGCGTCATCCTTCCGTCCTTGACCGGAATACCCAGGCTCACCGACGTCAGCATCGACTTGATATGGCTCGGCATGTCGTCGGGGCCTTCTTCCTGATGCGCGTAGTTGCGGTCTTCCGGCGCGAGGATGTCGAGCGCATCAGTGAGATCGCGCCGCACATTCGGATCGGCATTCTCCTGGATCGTCACCGACGCCGAGGTATGGCAGACGAACACGGTGAGCAGCCCGTTATCGCCGCCGATATTGTCGAGCCAGCGGGCCAGCTCGAGCGTGATCTCGATGAAGCCCTTGCCGCGCGTGGTCACCTCGAGCGTATGGCTCGCCTGCACTATCTCGGCCACGGCTGAAACTCCTCTCCGGCCAGGTCCTCGCCTTCATGGTCACAGCGCCATACCGCGTTGACAAGGGCCACGCGGTGCGCGGTGTCCCGAAGGCCCTCGTCCCACAATAGGGCGATGCTTAACGCAAAATTTACTCGCTCTTGCCACCGTGGGTTCGACCGCTTCTTCGCGTGCTTCTGGGCCGGTCTCTCGACCAACTGACGCGAACACTCCGGCGGCCCATTCGCCTAGGGGAACGGGATGGTTTCGGACGCAAGTTGGCACACCGGCAGCTACGGCAATGCGCCCTCGAAAGAGGGCCCGATGGATCAGCAATCGGTCGAAAGCCTGCTCCGCCGCCTCGTGCAGCGCGTCGAGGAAAGCGAGCGCCGCTATAGCGAGGCGCTCGACGAGTTGCATGCGCGGCTCGACCAGTTGGCGCAGAGGACCGATGCCGCACGAGCCGCGCCCATCCCCGACGATGCCGCGACCTTCGACCGCCTGCAAGACGAGGTGAGCACTCTCGCCAAGCGGCTGGAGCTTGAGGCCTCGAACCCGCTCGACGATTTCGAGCGCCTGGGCCGGGCGCTGGCCGGCGACCTGAACTATGCCGCGAGCCTGGCCGGCGCCGCCGCCGGGGCAAAAGATGCGCTCGGCAACTCCGCCTTCTCCGGGCCGCGGCCGAGCGAGCCGCCGGTCCCGAGCAGCCTGCCCTATGGCTTTCCGCTGCCGGAGATCAACTACGCCTCCCCGCCGCTTTCGCCGTCCTCCCCCGGAGGCAATAACGAACTCGATTCTCGTCTCGCCGAGATGGCGCAGCGGCTCGAGCACTCCGTCGCCCCCGCGATGCCGCCTGCGCTCGATGCCTTGAGCGCGCGCCTCGATGAAATCAGCCGCGATCTCGCCAAGGCGCTTGCGACGCCGACGACGCTTTCGCTCGAGCCGGTGGAGCGCCAGATTTCGGATATGGCTCAGCAGCTCAACCGAGCCGAAGCGCAGCTTGCCAAGATCGGCGAGATCGAAAGCGCGCTACTCGGCTTGATCGAGCGCGTGGATGCCTCCCCTTCCCCCGAAGATGTGGCTGAGAAGGCCGCAGACGAGGCTGCCCGCCGCGTCGCCGACGCGGCCAAGCTCGGCACTGTCGCGACCGAACGTCTCGATGCCGTACAGCGCGACCTCGCGGCGATGAGCGACCGGACGAAGTCGAGCGACGACAAGCTCGCGGGTGCCATCGAGGCAGTGCACGCATCCTTGAAGAAGCTCGCGCAGCAGGTCGACCACAGCGCGCCCGCACCGACCCCGCCTCCGGCTCCGCTCCCGGCAGCAAAGCCGCGCATTCCCTTCGCCGAGCGCATGCGGGACCTCGACCCGCTGACCGGGATGCGAAACGGCCAAGAGGGCGACGCGCCAAAGTCTGGCGGCGTCAGTGGCTCAGAGACAAAAGACGCGGCAGAAAAAACCAAGCCCGCAACCGTGCTCGCCGAAGAAGAGCCGGAAATCGCACCTCGCTTCGGTCGTGCACGTCGCGGCCTGCCTGGCGAGCAAGCTTTCGATCCCGACGCACCGACACCGCGCCGCGCGCCCGGCAAGGCTCGGCTCGACGCCGAGTACGAGATTCCCAACGACCTCGTGGCGGCGGCACGACGCGCAGCGCAGGCCGCGGCGGCGAAAGCCGAAGAGCGGGGAAGCGGCACGCGCATCAGACGATTGCCCGGCGACGGAGAACCTTCGATCAGCGCCGAGGTTCCGCCGCGCCGCAAGCGGTCCTTTCTGATCATTTGCGCCGCCGTGCTGCTCGCGATCAGCGCGGCTCTCCTCTACAGCCGCCTGCGGTCCAAGCCCGAGCCGGAGGTCACGCCCCCCGTTGTGGAGCAAAGCGCTCCGGTTCCGGCGGCGCCGAGCGAAGGCGCCGGCTCGGCTGCAACTGACGACGGCGCGCCCGCGGCGGTCGAGCCGAAGGCCGACACTCCGGCAACCCCCGGCTCCTCCGAGCTGCAATGGGAGCCAGAGGTTACCCCGGCCCCAGCAGACGCCGCCGCTATCGGCGCCACGGGCGGCAACTACACCGACGTCGCCAAGTCGCGCCACCAGCAGCCTGAAGAAGACGAAACCGAGGTCCAGGCGCAGCCAGCCTCGTTGACGCAAGATGAGATGCCCGCACTTCCGCCCGGCGTCGTCTTCTCGGTGGAGGACCCGACGCTCGGCGCACAAGGGCAAGCGCCCGTCGCGCCGCAAGCGCCAGCGGCACTGCCGATGAGCCTGCCTCTTCCGCCCCCCGACCTAGGGCCGATGCCCTTGCGTCAAGCGGCGGCTGAAGGTGATGCGCGTGCGCAATACGCGATCGCGCTTCGCTACGCCCAAGGTGAGGGCACCGCGCAGAATTTGACGGAAGCCGCGCGCTGGCTCGAGCGCGCCGCAAGCGCGGGGCTGGCGCCCGCGCAATATCGTCTTGCCGCGCTTTATGAGCGTGGGCAGGGCGTCGCTAAGGATCTCGCCCGCGCGCGCTCCTGGTACCAGGCGGCGGCTGAGAAGGGCAACGTCAAGGCCATGCATAATCTCGCCGTGAGCGTGAGCGGTCGCCAGGACGGCAGCGCCGATTATGCTCTCGCCGCCAAATGGTACGGTGAAGCCGCCGCTTACGGCCTTGCCGACAGCCAGTTCAATCTTGGCGTCCTAGAAGAGCACGGTCTCGGCATGCCGAAGAACCTCTCCGCAGCCTATAAATGGTTCGCCCTTGCCGCCAAGAACGGCGACCCGGATGCCGCCAAGCGCCGCGACCAGGTCAAACCGCAACTCGATTCCGCCGCGCTTGCCGCGGCCGAGCAGGCGATTGCCGCCTGGGCGCCCAAGCAAGCACCGGCCGAGGCCAACGAGGTGGACCAGGCCGAGGCATGGGCCAACGCCTCCAACGCTCCCAACACGGCGCTCGTCAACCGGGCCCAGGCGCTCCTCAACAAGCTCGGCTATGACGTCGGCGCTCCCGATGGCCTGATGGGCGCCAAGACGCGCGACGCGATCAAGAGTTTCGAACGCCGCAACGGCCTCGAAGAGACCGGCAAGGTCACCATTCCCCTCGTCGCCAAGCTTGAGCGCCTGACGAGCTGATCAGAAGCCAGAACCCGGAAATCAAAAGCCGGAAGGGGTGGTCAGACCTTCCGATTTCTGATTTTTCTGGTTTCCGATTTCCGGCGTCTGATTTGCGGCTTCAGGCATGTTCCAGATCTATCTCCCCATTGCCGAGATTTCGGTCAATCTGGTGATCATGCTTGGGCTCGGCGCGGCGGTCGGCTTCCTGTCGGGCATGTTCGGGGTCGGCGGAGGCTTCCTGCTGACGCCCTTCCTTATGCTCTCCGGCATCCCCGCCCCTATCGCGGTCGCCACCGGCGCCAATCAAATCGTCGCCACCTCGGTCTCGGGCGCTCTTGCCCAATGGCGGCGCGGCAATATCGATTTCCGCATGGGGACGGTGCTGATCGTTGGCGGCGTTGCCGGCGCGCTGATCGGCGTGTTCCTGCTCAAGCTATTGCGCGAGGCCGGCCAAGCCGGCCTCATCATCTCGCTCACTTATGTTGCGCTGCTTGGCGTCATCGGCGCGCTGATGCTCAACGAGAGCCTGCGCGCCATCGGACGCACTCGCGCCGGCAAGCCAAGCTCGATGCGAAAGCCCGGCCAGCACAACTGGATCCACGGCCTGCCGCTCAAATTGCGCTTTCCGCGCTCGCGGCTCTATATCAGCGCCATACCGCCGCTGGTGATCGGCTGGATCGTCGGATTGTTGACCGCCTTTCTCGGCGTGGGCGGCGGTTTCATCATGGTACCGGCGATGATCTATCTCCTGCGCATGCCGACCAATGTCGTGATCGGCACCTCGACCTTTCAGATCATCTTCGTCACCGCCGTCGTCGCGGTCCTGCATGCGACATTCAACTACACGCTCGATGTCGTGCTTGCGCTCTTGCTCGCGGCCGGCGGCGTTTTCGGCGGACAGTTCGGCGTACGAGCCGGGCAGAGGTTTAGAGGTGAGCAACTCCGCGCCATGCTCGCGGTGCTGGTGCTCGCCGTCGCCATCCGCCTGTTGTTCGACCTAGTGCTGAAGCCGTCGGAGCTCTACAGCATCACGCCGCTCATGGCAGGTGCTTGATATGCGGGCCTCGCTCAGCCTTCCGCTTCTTGCCGCCGCCTTGGTCCTCACGCCGGTCCACGCCGCCGAACGTGCCGCACAACCGCAAACACAGCGCGAAGAGGTGATCTCCGACATCTCCACGCGCGAGATCTCCATCCAGTCGAATTTCACCGGTATCGAGATCCTTATCTTCGGCAGCATCGATTTCAGCGGCGCGGCGGAGCCCGACAAGGAAATCTACGACGTCGTCGTTGTGCTGCGCTCGCCCGACCAGGCCATCGTCGCCAGGAAGAAAGAGCGCATGCTGGGAATTTGGGTCAACGGCCCGGGCAAGGTCTACCCGACCGTGCCGGGCTTTTACGCCGTTCTCTCAAGCCGCCCTTTGCGCGCCATCACCTCCGACGAAACCCTGAAAATGCTCGGGATCGGCCTCAACAACATCGATTTCGGCAGGGCCACGAAGAGCGGCGCCGACGAGGAAACGTTTCGCTCGACGGTGATCAGGTTGAAAGAGAATCAGCTCCTGTTCCAGGAACATGATGATGGCGTCACTTTTATCGGCCGCACCCTGTTCAGAGCGAGCGTCGACCTCCCGGTGACCGTCCCCATCGGCCGCTACACCGCCCACGTCTATCTGTTCCGCGACGGTCAGGTCGTCAGCAAGAACCAGAGCACGCTGGAAGTGAGCAAAGCGGGCTTGGAACGGGCGATCTATCTGATGGCCTTCCATCACCCGCTGATTTATGGATTGCTCGCGGTCGTGCTCGCCGTGCTGGCGGGGCTGGCCGGCTGGGCCGTCTTCCGCCGCGAATAGTCTAGTCGGGCAAGAGCAAGCTGCCGAGCACGGGATAGACGTCGGCGCGGCCCATCATCCAGGCTTCGAGCCGAGGGCGGGAAAAGAGCGGCTCGAACGCATCGTCGAGCACGTTGAGCCCTCCGGCATAGGCGCCGAAGGCAGGCATGACCAAACGGTGGCCGTCGGTGGCGAAGCAGCGGCGGCGGATCATCGAGCCGCGGCGGGAAATGCGCGCGACCGGGTGCAGATGACCGGCGATCTCCCGCGCCGACTGGGCGGGTGAGGGCTCGTGCCTCAGCGTCAGACCGCGAATGGTAAGCGTGGCGCAGACCGTGCCACCGATCGAGGCGGGAAGATGCGGATCGTGATTGCCGCAGATCCAGAACCACTCGCGCCCCTGTTGCAGCTTGAGCAGGAAAGCGAGGTCGCCGGCGGCAATCCGCTCAGCCGACTCGGCGCGGTGAAAGCTATCGCCAAGCGCGACCACGCGGCGCGGCTCGACCGCGCGGATCTCCTTGCCCAGCCGCTCGAGCGTCGTGCTCGTATCGTAAGGGGGCAGCAGCATGCCGAGCGCGGCGAAGGCGGCGCCCTTCTCAAGGTGCAAGTCGGCGACGAGAAGGGTGTCCTCGGACTCCCAATAGAGAGCGCCGGCGGCAAGCGGCCGCATGGCATGGCCCGAGACGCTGATATGCGCACGCAACGATGGTGCTGTTTCCGGCATGAGATCAGTCTTTGCGCGCAGCATGTCCGCTTAAGGCCTCCGCGATGAGCTCTTCAACCGTCTCACGCAACAAGACCTCACTCGCCTCCCCCGGAACGCTCTCGCGTCCGATCTCAAGCATCACCGGCACGGCGAGCGGCGAGACCTGCCGCAACGCAATATGCCTGATTCGCCCGTTGATTCGCCTCAAGAAACTGCCGAGGCGACCGACATCGATGAGTCCCGTCGCCGCATCGGCGAAGGCGGCCTTCAGCAGAATATGATCCGGCTCATGCTGCCTCAGCACATCATAGATCAGGTCGGAGGAGACCGTCATCTGCCGCCCGGTCTTTTCTTGCCCCGGATGACGGCGCTCGATCAGACCTGAGATGATGGCGCACACGCGGAAGGAGCGCTTCATCAGGCTCGACTCCGCGAGCCAGGCATCGAGATCGTCGCCCAGCATGTCCTCGTCGAAGAGCTGTGCGAGGTTGAGCCGGCCCGAGCGCACCATTTCGCCCATGTCGTTCAGCGCCCAGATAGCGAGAGCGTATTCGTTGGCGACGAAGCCGAGCGGCGCCGCGCGCGCGCGCTCGAGCCGCCGCGTGAGCAGCATACCGAGGCTCTGATGCGCGAGGCGGCCCTCGAACGGATAACAGACGAGATAGTGCTTTTTCCCCCGCGGGAAGGTCTCGACCAGGATCTCGTCCGGCCCCGGCACCACGGAGAACTCGGCTTGCAGCCGCAGCCAATCCGACACCTGGTTGGGCAGGCGCGACCAGGTGTTCGGCTCCGCCAGCATCTTGCGCACGCGTGCGGCAAGATACGTCGAGAGGGGAAACTTGCCGCCGTCGTAAGCCGGAACCATCGGCTCAGTGGCATGCGCGCGCGTGACGATGGCGTCGGTCTCACGCAAGCCTTCGAACTTAAGCACCTCGCCGGCGAAGACGAAGGTATCGCCGGGCGTGAGCTGCTCGATGAAATATTCCTCGACCTCGCCAAGGATGCGTCCGCCTGCCAGCATGCTCGACGGCTTGAGCGCGCCACCCTTTAGCCGCGCCAGCCGCACGCGCACCATCGGCGCCTCGACGATGGTCCCGACATTGAGCCGGTATTGCTGGGCGATACGGGGGTGGGCGATGCGCCAGAGACCTTCCGGCGTCCGCTTCAGCTTGGCATAGCGCTCGTAATTGGCGAGCGCATAGCCGCCTGTGGCTACGAACTCGACCACTTTGTCGAAGCCCTCGCGCAGAAGCCCCTGGTAGGGCGCGGCGCTCGTCACCTCGCGATAGAGCTGCTCCGGATCGAAAGCCGCTGCGCAAGCCGTTCCCAGCACGTGCTGCGCCAGCACGTCGAGCCCACCCGGTCGCGACGGCGGCGTATCCTGCGCGCCCTCTTCCGCCGCTTCAAGCGCGGCCTGGCACTCCACCACCTCGAAGCGGTTGGCCGGCACCAGCAGCGCCTTGCTCGGCTCGTCGAGCCTGTGATTGGCGCGGCCGATACGCTGCGCGAGCCGGCTTGCGCCTTTCGGCGCGCCGACATTGACGACGAGATCGACCTCGCCCCAGTCGATGCCGAGGTCGAGCGTCGAGGTGCAGACCACGGCGCGGAGCTTGCCCGCCACCATCGCCGCTTCGACCTTGCGCCGCTGCGCCACGTCGAGCGAGCCGTGATGCAGAGCGATCGGCAGATTAGACTCGTTGTAGCGCCAAAGCTCATGGAACAGCATCTCGGCTTGCGAGCGCGTGTTTACGAAGATCAGCGACATGCGGTGCGCCTTGATCGCCTCGTAAATCTCCGGCAGCGCGTAGCGGGCAGAGTGTCCGGCCCAGGGCAGCTCCGCGTCGGAGCGCAGAATCGAAATGTCGGCGCGAGCGCCCTCACCCGCCGTCACGATCTCCGCAAGCCGCGTCTGCGTCTGGCCCTGATGCGGCGCGAGGAAGGACGCAAGCTCGTAGGGCCGCGCTACCGTGGCCGACAGGCCGATCGCGGTGAGGTTGGGCGAGTGCGTGCGCAGCCGCGCAAGATCGAGCGCAAGCAAATCGCCCCGCTTGCTTGAAGCGAGCGCATGCAATTCATCCAGGATCACGTAGCGCAAGCTTCCGAACAACCCGGGGGCGCCCTTATGCGACAGCATCAACGCGATCTGCTCCGGCGTGGTCAGCAGAATGTCGGGCGGCGCCACTCGCTGCCGTGCGCGGCGGGATGGTGGGGTGTCCCCGGTACGCGTCTCGAGCCTGATCGGCAGCTCCATCTCGGCGACCGGCATGGCGAGGTTGCGCGCGATGTCGACGGCAAGCGCTTTCAGCGGCGAGACATAAAGCGTGTGAATCGCGGTCTCCGGCTTCCGCTTGGGCGGCCGCCGTGCCAGATCGACGAGGCTCGGCAGAAAGCCGGCCAAGGTCTTGCCGCCGCCGGTCGGCGCGATCAAAAGCGTGTCGCGCCCGGCGCCTGCATGGTCCAGCAGCTCAAGCTGATGGGCGTGGGGGCGCCAGCCCCGCGACTTGAACCAGCCGGCGAAGGGCTCAGGCAGCGCGGCTCCCGGCGCGGCGAAGATCAGGCTCCTACTTGCGCGCATCGCTCTTCTTCTTGACCTTCTTAACCCTTCGCACCAATTCTGGCGTAATTCGAGTCGAAGCTCCTGGCTTGGGCGAAGGGAGAGCGGACAGATGGAACGGTTTTTTGGCGGCAATCCGGCGCTCGTTCTGTTGCGGCTGGCGATCCTTTCGCTGATCGTCGGCGTGGTGCTCGCGGCCCTGGGCTTCAGCCCCTTCGAGATCATCGACAGCCTGAAGCGGCTCGCCGAGCGTATCTACGACATGGGCTTCGCCGCCGTAGAGAAGGCGTTCCGCTACTTCCTGCTCGGCGCCGTCATCGTCTTCCCGGTCTGGCTTGTGGTGCGCGTGCTGAAGGCGCTCGGACGCAGCTCGAGCGGCGATCTGGTCGATCCGACCTCGCGCAACCGCGAAGCTTAGAGGATTTTCAACACCTTCTCGGGAGGACGGCCGATGGCCGCTTTGCCGCCGGCCACAACGATCGGCCGCTCGATCAGGATCGGATTCGCGATCAGAAGTGCGATCAGCGCGTCGTCGTCCAGCGCGCGATTCTTCAAGCCAAGCTCGGCATAGAGCGGCTCGCCCTTGCGCACGATGTCGTGCGGTTTCAGCCCGAGCGTCTTCAGGATAGCTTTCAGCTCAGCCGCCGACGGCGGGGTCTTGAGATATTCCACGATCTTGGGCTTAAGCCGGCGCTCTTCGAGCAGCTGAAGCGTGGCTCGCGATTTCGAGCAGCGTGGATTGTGGTAGATCGTGACGGTCATTCCTGCAGCGCCTTCTCTGCCCATTCGCCCGCGCGCTTGCCAATGAGCGGCGGGAGTGAAGTGTTTCCGCTTTTCTCGATCGCTCCGATCAGCGCCTGCTTGATGCGGCCGATCAGCGAGGGCCCTTCGAATACGAGACCGGTATAAAGCTGCAAGAGCGAGGCGCCGGCTTCGATCTTGGCGAGCGCCGTCTCCCCCGAGTCGATGCCCCCCACGCCGATCAGCGGCAGCTTGCCTTCCGTGAGCTGGTAGACGCGGGCAAGCATCCGCGTGGCGCGCGCGAAGAGCGGGCGCCCCGACAATCCGCCTGTCTCCCTGGCGAAGGCATGGTCGCGCAAGCCGGCGCGCGCCAGCGTCGTGTTCGACACCACAATGCCGTCGGCACCGTGCCAAAGAATCACCGGCACGATCTCCGGCAGGTCCACCTCCGCAATATCTGGCGCGAGCTTGACGAGAAGCGGCGGGGGTTTGCGCGGCAGCGCGGCGCGCGCATCCTGCACGCGCTTGAGCAGCGCGTCGAGCGCCTCGGGCGCCTGGAGGTCGCGCAAGCCCGGCGTGTTAGGAGAGGAGATGTTGACGGTGAAATAGCTTGCAACCTCGGCCATACGGGCGATGCCGGTCACGTAATCGCCAATTCGGTCCGCGGAGTCGCGCCCGGCACCGAGATTGACACCGACGATCCCTCGCGGCCGGTCTTGCCGCAGCCTGACGAGCGCCGCCTCCTGCCCCTCGTTGTTGAAGCCGAGCCGGTTGATGACGGCGCGGTCGGGGAGCGAGCGGAACATGCGCGGGGATGGATTGCCGCTCTGCGCCCTGGGCGTGAGCGTACCCACCTCGACAAAGCCGAAGCCCATGGCAAGCAGCTCGCGTGGCACGCGCGCGTTCTTGTCGAAACCAGCGGCCATGCCGAGCGGATTGGGAAAGTCGAGCCCGAACAGGTTTTGCGCCAGGCGCGTGTCGTCGGGCGCTTCGGCACGGGGATAAAGACCAAGCTCGAGACTCTTGATGGCAAGGTCGTGCGCCCGCTCGGGCGGCAGCGCGAGCAACAGGCTCTGGCCCAAGCCGAACAGCGCGCTCACGCGAGCACTCCTTCCGGCAAGATATGCCGCCCGTCAGCACCGAGTGTCAGCGGCTCCGCCCAAAGGATCGCGGTAAGATCGAGCGGCGCGTAGAGATGCGGGAAGAGCGCGCCGCCGCGCGAGACCTCCCATTTCAATGCCAGACGGTCCGCGTCGAGCGCCAAGAGCACAAGCCCGTCTTGCCCGGCGAAATGCGCGGCCAGCGTTCCGGCGAGCTGATGGCTGGCTGAGAGATGGATGAAGCCGTCTCTGAGGTCGTCGGCCGAGCCCGCGAAATGCCCTTTGCGCGACGCCTCCTCGAAGGCGGTGCGGCTCAAGACTTTATAGACAGGCTCTGCCATGGGTCCGGCGGAGACTAGCCGGAGCCCGTCCACTCAACAAGGAAGCCGCGCCTAAAGTCAGGCCTTCACGCGTGACGGTCCGGAAATCTTGTAATCGACTCTCTGAGGCGCGCTGACGGCTTCGTCCCGCTCCTTGATCGCCTCGCAAAGGCACCAATCGGCCATGGCGAGATGTTGACCGATCACCTCCGGGTGCGAAGCGTCGCGAGCGCGCTGAATGAATTTCTTGGCCTCGTCGATATAATCCATCTTCCCCTCCTCACTGCCGCTTTGCCTTGGATATCGGCGGCCGCGAGGCTCTTCGGGAGGAGGGGAGGCGCCAAGATGCAGATGGACCGTACGGTAACGTGCGGTCGAAATGAGTTGGACAAGCGGCGCAAATAAGCCATAATTCCTACAAGTAGGCATAAATTCCGAATCGTTCAGGCCATCTCTCGTGCAAAGGCTCACCCATACCAGGGTATGGAACGCCATCGACGCGCTCGCGCGCCGCTATGGCCTCTCGGCCTCGGGGCTCGCCAAGCGCGCCGGGCTCGACCCCACGTCCTTCAACAGATCGAAACGCGTCACCGGCGAAGGTCGCCCACGCTGGCCTTCGACCGAGAGCATTGCCAAGGTGCTCGAGGCGACCGGCGCCTCCTTCGAGGATTTCACCGCGCTGATCACGGCGGAGCCGCGTGCCGCGCGGCCGATCCCGCTGATCGGCCTCACCCAAGCGGGCGCCGGCGGCTTCTTCGACGACGGTGGCTTCCCGGTCGGCCAAGGCTGGGACCAGATCCGCTTTCCCAAGGTCGAGGACGAGAACGCCTACGCGCTCGAAGTCACCGGGGATTCGATGCAGCCGCTTTATCGCGACGGGGATATTCTCATCGTCTCGCCGAACTCGGCCCCGCGCAAAGGCGATCGCGTAGTGCTGCGCACCACCGACGGCGAGGTGATGGCGAAGATCCTGGTGCGGCGCACGGCAAAAACCGTCGAGCTCGCATCCTTCAACCCGGTCCACCCCAATCTGGTGTTTCCGGTTGACCGCATCGACTGGATGGCGCGCATCGTCTGGGCGAGCCAGTAAGCGGAAATCGGAAGCCAGAGATCCGAAATCAGACGTCGGAGGCTCGAGCCTTAGAAACGTCCGAAGTTGCACCCTAACTAGGGTCTCCTTTAGCCTCTGCTTTTCTGAAATCTGTCTTCCGGCATCTGGCACCCGAAATGGAGTTCGCCTCCCGCATCTTCTCCATCCTGCTCGGCGTCGCCGTGGTCGCGCTTCTGCTGTGGCCGGCGAAAATCCCCCTTGGCTTTGGCGGGGTCTGGTGGGCGAGCCAAAAGGCCCAATCGCGGCCCGAACCGCCGCCACCACCCGTAAAGTCCGAGCCGCAGCAGCAGCCAAACCCTCCGCCGCCTCCCCCGCAAGCTGCCGCGCAGCCTCCGGCGCCCGCGCCTCAGCCTGAGCAACACGCGGTCGAACCGAGCGCAGCCCCACCAAAGCCCGCTCAAGCGCCGGAAGCCAAAGCGCAAAGTGATCAGGGCGCGGCCTTGAACGAGAATGGCACGAAGGAGACTGGCGCCTCTCCGCCGCAAACGGCGAGCAAGCTCTATTACCGCGTCACCGTGCGCGATGGCGGCACGTTGCAATCGGGCGGCGTTGTCATCAAGCTTGCGGGCATCGCCACGCGCGCTGCTGACGCCACGTGTAAGAACGCAAAGGGAAAGAATTGGGCGTGCGGTGCTGAGGCCAAAGCAGCCCTCGCGAGGCTGATCCGCGGGCGAGCCGTGACTTGCCGGGTACCGCAGGGCCCCGAACAGAAAGACATCGTCGCTCGTTGTTCGCTTTCGGGCGACGACCTCTCCACTTGGATGGTGCGGCAAGGCTGGGCCGAGCCCAAGGACGCTAACGAGCCTGCGCTCGCCGAGGCCGAGCAAGCCGCAAAGAAGGACAAGCTCGGGCTCTGGCGCGGCTCAGACTGAACCTGGGCCGATCAACTATTCGGGCTGCTCGCCGTCCCCGCTATCTTCCTCGGGCGGCATGACGTCGTCATCTTCCTCGTCGGACTCGTTGCTGGTCGTCGGTTTTCTACGCGGCGGTTGGTCGAGCTTTTGTGTGTCGTTCTCGGGAGCCGAGCCCTGCTCATCTCCCTCATACGCGCCTTCCTCCTCGCCCATCTTCGCCGAGCCTTCGGACTCGCTTTCGTCGTCGCTCGTCGCGCTGTCATCGGCGGCGATCACGATGCGATCCTTGACAGACGCGCCGTGCTCGCTCGCCGCCGCGTACCCGGCCATGGCGAAGAAGAGAGCGCCTAATGCAGCAGTCAGTGCCAGCTTGATGTTGGTCATGGTCGTCTCCTACCCTGGGACGACCAATTTGTCGCAACACTTGGCCTGGCGCGGGGCGGCCGCGCGAGGCAAAAGGACGCGGACCGGGCTCATCCCGATCCGCGTCCGTGACATGCGAAACGCCGCTAAAAGCAAGCGGCGCCCTGAAAATCAGCTTACGAGTTGTCGCAAACGACCTTGAGATCGATATTGGCTTCGTCGTAGCTCGGATGGGCCTGCTTGCCGACCTGCATGCCGAGCTCTTCCTCACTCACCATGTTCTGTTCGACGACGCGGCAGTGTTGGTTCTTGTCCTTGATGATGACAAACTGGCTGCCATCGGCGGCAAGAGCGACACCGGCAAAACCAAAAACGATTGCAGCGGTAAGAGCAAATTTCATTGGGAGACTCCTCCTGGGTTGTGCCCAGGAATTAGTCGCAAACCCGCTAAAACATGCTGAATCCGATGCGCGCAACTTGCGAAGAAATTGCGGCATGCTTTGCCTTAGGAGACCGTTTCCTCTGCCTTCACCTCATCGGTGAAGACCGTGAACTCGGCCAACGTGTGCGGGCCGAACGAGGTGGTGATGGCGACATCGGTGGCGTCGCGTCCGCGCGCGATGAGAATGCGACCGATGCGCGGAATGTTGTGGCGCGCATCGAACGTGTACCAGCGCCCATCGAGAAAGACCTCGAACCAGGCGCTGAAGTCCATCGGGCACGGGTCGGGCGGAACGCCGATATCGCCGAGATATCCGGTGCAATAGCGGGCCGGAATATTCATGCAGCGGCAGAGTGCTACCGCGAGATGCGCGAAGTCGCGGCACACGCCGCGCTTCTCGATATAGGTGTCATACGCGGTGCGGCCGACATGCGCATGCTCGTAGCCGAAGCTAACATGGTCGTTGACGAAATCGCAGATCGCCTGCACCAGCCCCCATCCTTTGCGCACTTTGCCGAATTTCGACCAAGCGATGTCGGACAGCCGGTCGGTCTCGCAATAGCGGCTGCCAAGCAAATAGACGAGCGTATCGACGGGAAGCGTGTCGAGCGATAGCTGCGGCGCGAGCGGCGCGACGTCGTCCGGCTCTCCGCTGTCGTTGATGAGGAAATCCGCCGCCAGCGTCAGCCGCCCCTGCGGCGCGCGAAGCACGTGACAAATATTGCCGAAGCCGTCGACGTATTCGGTCATCGGCACGAAGGGATGCACTGTCAGCCGATCCTCGGTGATGAGGTCGAAACGCCGCGATGGATGAACACTCAGAGTGAGGATCATCGGCGTCGGCTGCAGGCAGTCGTAAGCAATTTTGTAGCCTGCACGAACTTTCATCACGCCTCGCCCAGTTTATGAGCTGCGCCAAAGCTGCGGCGCGCGGAAACGCCGCGCGAGAAGCTTGTCCAGCAACAGTCATGCCAGAAGCCGAACGCCTTAGGCGGCCACGAGTTCGCCCTTGAGCGCCCTCGCGATGAGAGCGCGGGTCTCGGCGATGCCGTAGAGCTCGACGAAGGACCCGAAGCGCGGGCCTTGGGTCTGGCCGAGCAGCACCTGGTAAAGCGCGGTGAACCAGTCGCGCAGCGGCTCGAAGCCATGCTGCTTGCCGACGGCATAGACCTCCGCCTGGATCTCCTCGGCGAGCACGCCCTGCGGCAGCTTGGCGAGGCGTTGGTCGAGTTCGATCAGCGCCGCACGTTCCTTGTCCGCCGGCGCGCGATAATGCTTCGTTGGCTTCACGAAGTCATGGAAGTAGCGGATGGCGTAGCCGACCAGCTGATCGAGCAGCGGGTGCGCCTCCGGCGTCGCGTCAGGCGCATAGCGGCGGATGAAGCCCCATAGCACCTCCTTGTCCTCCGAGTTGGACGCGCTCGCGAGATTGAGGAGCAGCGCGAAGCTGATGGGAAGCTCGGCCTGCGGCGGCTCGCCCTGATGGATGTGCCAGACTGGATTCATCAGCCGCGCCGCAACCTCCTCCTTGGGATAGGCGGCGAGATGTCCGACATATTCGTCGACCGCGCGCGGGATCACGTCGAAATAGAGCCGCTTTGCCCTGCGCGGGCTCTGGAACATGTAGAGCGACAGGCTTTCGGGAGAGGCGTAGGCCAGCCACTCCTCGATGGTCAGCCCGTTGCCGCGCGACTTGGATATTTTCTCGCCGTTCTCGTCGAGGAAGAGCTCGTAATTGAAGCCTTCCGGCTGCTGCGCGCCGAGGATGCGGCAGATATGTCCCGAGAGGCGTACCGAGTCGATCAGGTCCTTGCCCGCCATCTCGTAGTCGACGCCGAGCGCCGCCCACCGCATGGCCCAATCAGCCTTCCATTGCAGCTTGCAATGACCGCGCGTGACGGGGACCTGCGTGAGACGCCCCGTGTCCGGATCCTTATAGACGATCGAGCCCGAGGTGAGATCTCGATCGACGATCGGCACTTGCAGCACCTGGCCCGTGTTCGGCGAGATCGGCAGGAAGGGTGAATAGGTCGCGCGGCGCTCGGGCCCGAGCGTCGGCAGGATCACGTCCCTGATCTCTTCGTAATGCGCCAGCACCCTGAGCAGCGTCTTGTCGAAGCGCCCGCTGGTGTAGCACTCGGTTGCCGACATGAACTCGTAATCGAAACCGAAAGTGTCGAGAAACGCCTTCAGCTGCGCATTGTTGTGATGGCCGAAACTCGGATGGTCACCGAAGGGGTCTGGCACTTGCGTCAGCGGCTTGCCGAGATGCTCCGCCACCATCTCCTTGTTGGGGATGTTGTCGGGGACCTTGCGCAGTCCGTCCATGTCGTCTGAGAAGCAGATCAGCCGCGTCGGGATCTTGTCCTCGGTCAACACGCGAAAGGCATGCCGCACCATGGTGGTGCGCGCGACCTCGCCGAAGGTGCCGATATGCGGCAGGCCCGACGGCCCGTAACCGGTTTCGAAGATGATGGCGCCGGTGGGCTTGGGGATGCGCTTCAGCCGGCTCAGGACTTTGCGCGCCTCTTCGAAGGGCCAAGCCTTGCTTACATGCGCATGCGCGAGCAGCTCGGAGTTCACCTCGATCTTCGGCGTGACTTTCGGCTTGGGCTTCGCCGGGAGCGAGGTATGCGCGTCCTTGGCCTTGGGCATGCTCGCTTCGACCTGCGGCTCGGCCTTACGCCGCGTACTTGGCGTCTTCTTGCCGGCTTTGGCACCGGAAGTCTTGGCGCGAGGAGGGCGGGCCATTGCTTGGGCTCTCGTTTAAGCGGCTGTGGTTTCTTGAATTGTGGGCAAAATTGTGGGCGACAAATTTCACAGTTTTCTAAATAGCGCCAGTCTTTCCGTACCTCTGAGGGGCTTGCCCCTATGGTCGCAATTGCCTACGGTCGCGCCGCTTTCACTGAAGGAGGGGGCCCGTCATGACCGAGCCGTTGAACCATCACGCCGCGCTCATCTATGTGATGGTCACCATGTCGGCGGTGGACCGGGCCATGACCGACGCCGAGCTCGCCCGCATCGGCGAGATCGTCTCCAACCTGCCGATCTTCCGCGATTTCGACCACAACGCGCTGGTCAAGACGGCTGAGGGCTGCGGCGAGATATTGGCCGCGGATGGAGGACTCGAGCATGTGCTCGTGCTGATCCGCAGCAACCTGCCGAAGAAGCTGCGCGAGACGGCCTACGCCGTGGCGCTGGAAGTGGCCGCCGCCGACCTGAATGTCAGGCCCGAGGAGGCGCGCTTCCTCGAAATGCTGGGCGACAGTCTCGACCTCGACAGGCTGACCACAGCCGCCATAGAGCGGGGCATCAGGGCGCGCAACCTAACGATTTAGCGCGCGGATGCGGCGCTGGTGACGCTCCTTATCACCATGACCTCAATCACGCCGGCCGATGGCAAGAATTGACGCCGCGCCCAACGCGCTTCGCCTTCCCGCCAACACCTGAGCCCGCCTGGTTTGGGCCGGGTTCCCCGATGAACTCAACACCCGCGCGCTGGCGCCTAATTGGTAAAACAACCCCATGCAAAGTAGTTACATACTACGACTAGAGGAAACGACCTGTCACGCTTCAGAGATCGTCCTTCCATCGACGATCAGAAAGGAGCGCTGATATGAAAACGTCACTGGCAATAGTGCTCGCAGTAGCCATGCTGATGATCGGCATCGCGACGCCGATTCTGAGCCCCGCCGTTGCAGGCGGGGGCGGACCCGGCAAGTGGTGTGGAGCCCCCGTGTGCTCACAACAGACTCCCCCATTCATAGGTCGCCCGTATCAGACTACCTCACAATAGGTGGTAGGTCGTGAGCGATAGGCAAACCAGCCGGTCTCTTTAAATCGGAGAGACCGGCTGGCAAGTCCTTCAAGTATGGAGGTTTGCTATGCGGCGACAGGATGAACCAAGACCCGTGGCCCGTAGGCGTGTTGGAGCCGATTTGTCTGCTCATGTGCATAGCGCTGATTAGAGCACTTCTAGGACTGCACTGATAATCAACCTCTCCACCCGAGCGGCTTGCCTATCACGTCCGCCAATCGCCACGGCTTGACCGAGAGATTAGACCAACCCCCCGGGGTAGGTGCCGGGCGCGGCCGTCGTCGCAAAGCCACTCAATCGCAAGCGGCTCGCTTGGGGCCGAAGTGGACACGTCCTAGTAGCTGTCGAGGTGCAAGCAGCGGTCCGAACCGTTTCCTGAAGGCGAGTGTAAGCGCTGAGCCTAAACGAGTTGCTGAGCGGGGACGTTCCAGTGACCCGGCATCCCTAGCTAGAGTGAAAGAGTGGAGAACGGAATGCCGGGTCGAGCCAGCCGCGGAACCTGGCAGGGTAATCCGGGACTGGCCGATCGAATAATACCCCGTCCTTGAGTGCAGAGATCCGATTAATTGCGGTGGAAGCGTTCAAAATATCCCAGAAAATGGCAGCTTTTTTCACGTGTTTGCGGTGTGCCAAAACTCACATCGGCAGAAGGGGGAACGCGGGATAATTCGCACATTGGAAAGCTCAAAGTCGTCTTGAGCAGGAGATGCGAAGAGGATGACCCCGATGACCCACTCGACCGACAACCAAGACCGCTCCTTCCCTTATGTGCTCGTGTGCAGCACGCTCGCAACCGTCGTCAGCCTGGCTTCGGTTTGGCTCGCAACCGCTATCTCTTACGCCCCGGTGATGGTCGCCTAGAGAGCCACCGGCCACCTCAAGCATGGAGGACCCGTCCATGACCCGCCACCGCAATCACCGCTTCGCTTTTGTGTCGAGCACGCTCGGCGTCACCCTTCTCAGCATCGTTGCGGCATGGACCGTCTCCTCCGGGATCCTCGACCCCGTTGCCCCGAATAGCCCGAGCGCCGTCCATCTGAAGTCCGACCAGCCCTCCTCTCGGCATCTCTTCCGCATCTCCCCCATACCACCCGGCGCAGACTGGACCGCCTAAAATCCCCACCCTCTTCACAAAGAGCCCGCCATCCAGGCGGTCTCTTTACAGGAATGCGCGACGTAAGGCTCAAGCGCCCCAATATGGCGGGACGCCGTAGTGTTCGTGCGTTTTGGTCTCCCAATTGCGATCTTCCATCATGTCGTCGCTAAACTCGGGAGCCTCCTTTAGCTGACTTTCCGTGATGCCGGTTCGATAGCCGCCTAACGCGGTGTCGTATGTCAAGGCGCTCCAAGGAATTGGGTAGTGGTTGTGAGCGAGGCCTAGAAAGCCGCCGAAGCTCATGATCGCATAAGCAATTCGACAGGATACTTTCTCGATAAGCAGATGATCTATTTGACCGATGGTTTCCTCACCCAGCCCATACACGTCAGTGCCGATAACCCGATCGCTGGAAATGAGCCTGTGTTCTGGTTGATTTGCCGTGGACATTAAAACCTCCTTGCCATGTTCAACGGCGCCGAAATGCGAACGTTCCGCAGCGAAACCGACAAGGAGCATACGTCTCGCCAGCCCCAGATAACTTTGAGGGCGTGGGGGTGTTCGGTGTTGATCGCGGGTATACTGGGCCGCAGCTTTGTTGAAGGGTGCCGGCATGAACCGTGATGAGTTCTTGGCCGAACTCAGCCAGCTTAGCCCCAAAGAGGTTGAAGCACGGCTTGCCACTTGGGACACCGAGCAGCTCCTGCTCGCCCATGAGCATTTCGGTAAACAGATACCCGCCAAAGCACCGCAAGCCGATCAAATCGAGCAGCCAAAGAGCGGAATGTCGAAACTCATCACCGAGCGAACCATTGCCGCCACGCTCATCGCGTTGGGCCTGCTGTTAGCGGCACTAATCATGCGGAGCGGTTATGAGGTGGCCGGCTCCAACGTAGGCGCCTATGTCGTGAATCGCTTTACGGGAGCGACGTGGCAGTGCCTTGACACCTGCGTCCGCCTAGAGACGTTCACACCGGAGAAGAAAAACAAATAAGGTCCGCTTTGGCCCACGTGTGGACGGCGCCTTGGCAAGGACTTTCTGACGTTCAGCAGCTTAGGTCGGGTGCGGTCACGTGTCCGGCCTGTTGGTGCGGCACGGGTGGCCGCTGGCCCTAATGCTCTGCGCGGATCGGGTCCCAATCGT
>DATAFR010000093.1:0-2020 GCA_036257375.1 Methyloceanibacter sp. | reverse complement strand
GCCGAAGGACAGGATGCCGATCCTGCCCCACAGCGCGAGCGCTTCTGTAAAGCTTGGCTTGGGTGAAGTTTCATGCGGCCCCATCGCCGCCCTCCCTAGCATGGACCGGGGCCGCGCGCAGTCCTAACCGTGGCCCTTCCTCCCCCGATGCCCGCAACCTTCGTCATGCCAGACACCCGGGTCCGGCTTCGCCGGCCCGGGCGCAAGCTTGTCCGGGCATCCATGCCGTTTCGTCTCAACGAGATGAAGCGCAATGGAATGGATTGCCGGGCCTTCGCCCGCCGAAGCGATGGCTGGCGGGAGTGGCCACGAGGCTTCGGCCCGCGTAGGCGGGTCAAGGCCCGGCAATGACGAGGAGCGTAGAGGGTTGCCGCTAGTCGCGGTCGTGCAGGCTCGAAAGCACGACGTTTCCCTCTCCCTCGTGGGAGAGGGCTTCCCGCCCGGCGCGCGCAACGCGACGAATGGCGGGAAGGGTGAGGGGGGTGAATCTCTTTTGACGCGGGCTTACGCCCGCTCACCCCTCACCGCGCGCCAAACGGCGCGCGTGCTCTCCCTCAACCTGCCTGCGCGAAGCCGAAGCGGCTTCGCTTCGGCGAAGGCAGGGGGGAGAGCGCGAGAAACGGATCAGCAGCGGGTGCGTGGTCCCGGCTAGTGAGTTTTCCATCCGCGTGCTACCCCAACCGGACTCATTCGCGAAGGATTCGTCATGGAAACGGCACAGTTGATTCAGGTCGCGGTGTTCCTTGCCGCAGCCGCCATCGCCGCCCCTCTCGGCCGATTCCTTCGCATGGGCGCCGTGCTTGGCTATCTCGCCGGCGGCGTCATTATCGGACCTTACGTGCTCGGGCCCCTCTATGCGCTGGACGACGTGGGGGAATTGCTCCATTTCGGCGAGTTCGGCGTCGTGATGCTCTTGTTCGTGATAGGGCTTGAGCTTCGCCCCGTCAGGCTATGGTCTATGCGCTCGGCGATCTTCGGGCTCGGCACGGCCCAGCTCGTCGCGACCGCCGCGATGCTTGCCGCGATCGGCATCGGGCTTGGGCTGCCCGCGGCGCAGGCGCTGTTCATCGGGCTCGCGCTCTCGCTCTCCTCGACGGCGTTCGCACTCCAAGTGCTCGAGGAGAAGGGCGAGCTCACGACACGCCACGGCCGGCTCGCCTTCTCCGTGCTGCTGTTCCAGGACCTTGCCGCGATCCCGCTGATCGCGCTCGTGCCGCTGTTCGCTTTCGGCGCGGATGAGCCGAGCATGGACATCAGCAAAGCTCTGATTGCCATCGGCACCATCCTCGGGGTGATCGTCGCCGGGCGCTTTCTGTTGAACCGGCTCTACCGCATCGTCGCGGCCACCGGCGTGCGCGAGGCGATGACGGCAAGCGTGCTTCTGACGGTCGTGGGCGTGGCTCTGGTGATGGAGGCGGCCGGGCTCTCGGCTGCGCTCGGCGCCTTCATCGCCGGCGCGCTGCTCGCCGACTCGGAATACCGCCATCAGATCGAGGCCGACATCGCGCCTTTCGAAGGGCTGTTGCTCGCCGTGTTCTTCATCGCCGTCGGCATGTCGATCGATCTCGGCGTGCTCGTGGGCGAGCCTGTCAAGCTGTTCGCGTTGGTCCTCGGGCTCGTGGCCCTCAAGGCCGCGATCCTTTATCTCCTCGGCCGATGGTGGGGATTGGATAATGGCGTCGCGCGGCGGCTTGGCCTCGTGATCAGCCAGGGCGGCGAGTTCGCCTTCGTTCTATTCGGGGCGGGAGCGCTCGAAGGCGTCATCGACCGGCAGACGGCCAATTTTTTGACGCTTGCCGTAACCCTGTCCATGGCCGCGACGCCGCTCCTCCTCCTCATCGATGACGCCATCAACCGGGCGCTCAAGCCTGCGCCGCCGGAATACGAAATGCCGCCGGACAGCGACCAGCACGTCATCGTCGCAGGCTTTGGCCGCTTCGGTCAGATCGTGGCCCGCGTCCTGCGCGCCCGCCGCATCCCATTCACCGCACTCGATTCCAATATCGAGCAGGTCGATTTC
>DATAFR010000092.1:0-66423 GCA_036257375.1 Methyloceanibacter sp. | reverse complement strand
GTCCTTAGCAGCTTGCCTTGCGGACAGACGTAAAGGTTGCGCCCCGCATCGAAGGTGAAGTCTGCTCTGGCGAGGGGTGCCGTCGTCACGCCAGGAGCCGCCCCCACTCCTCCAGCCAGCATGAAGGAAGGGCGTCCGATTTCGGCCAAGACCATCAACCAGTAAATGGACGGCGCCTCTGCGCTGTTACGTTACCCGACGTGTTCGGAGATTGATGACGTGGCGAACACATTCGGAAAAACCCGACAGCGCGGCCGGCATCGGTGATTCGAATCGGTTTCGGAAACGAGGCGTCGTGTTTGATCGCCTCGTCGAGCTGAGTCGGTTTCAGGCCGACAAACTTGGCGACATCGCGCTTGCGGATGATTTCGTCAGGTTGATCCATTTCGATTCTCCCGTTTCTCGCCCCGGCACTCCGAGGTTCGACGGGAAGAATCGCTGATTTTCGAGGAGCCGTCGTCCGCCCTTAATTCCCTAGGGACTTAAGGGCGGCGCTCTTTCATGCGGCGGGAGGAACCCCGGCGACCTCGATAGGCCGTTCTCCAATGTGGAAAACGGAAGCTGGCGAGCCCGCGCCACTTCTTCGAGGGCGTCTTTGACCGACATGCCGCTCTTGACGCGGTCGCGCACGTCTTCCTTCGCGATCTCCAGCAGCGCTTCGGCATCCGTCCGGTCGTAAGCAGGCGTGGCCGGGCGGTGCTTCCGCTTCTTGAAGTCGTAGCGGCGAAGGAGATCGGCGAGGAGGCGCTCGCGCGGCGAGCCCGCGTCCAACAAGCGGCAGAGCGGCTCCTTGTCGCCTTTCTGATCGATGGCCTCGATGGCCTCGACCCAGCCGATCCTCCCAGCTCAGATTATCGAGCCAAAAGGCGCGATCAGTGACGCGGACATTTTCCAGACCCGTGGGGGCATTGGGAAAATCCGCCATAGCATCAGCAAAGTCCGCCGGGGGTCGCGCTTTTGCCGCCGGGACATCAGGCGCTCCCCGCCCGGATCGACGTCACGCTCGCGCTCTCCGGCCTCGGCGTCTCGGCGAAGCGCGCCCAATCGGCCATGAGGCGGCGGCGCTTGTCGAACAAATCCCCGCGTCGATAAGCCTTTTCGACCTTGTCACCGATCACGTGAGCGAGGGCCATCTCCACAACGTGGTTCGGATAAGCCGTCCGCTCAGCGGCCCAATCGCGAAAGGTCGAGCGGAAGCCGTGCACCGTTATGTCGTCTCGGCCCATCCGCCGTAGCAGAGTGGCCATCGCCATGTTCGAGAGGCCCGAGCCCTTCTGCGCGCCGATGAAGACGAAGGGGTTGCCTTTCTCGCGCGGTAGGCCTTTGAGCAACTTGAGCGCGCGGTCGCTCAGGGGAACGCGGTGCTCCTTCCCGGCCTTCATGCGCGCGGCGGGGATCGTCCACTGCTTTTCGTGGAGGTCGATTTCGTCCCAAGTCGCCCCGAGCACTTCCCCGGTCCGCGCCGCCGTGAGGAGCAAGAATTCGAGAGCCATCGCCGCAATCCCCTCGCGCGCCCGGAGCGCCGCCATGAAGGCGGGAAGCTCAGCGAACGGCAAGGCCGCGTGATGGTTCGGCTTGGCGATCTGCGACCGAGCGGGGAGGACTTGGTCGAGGTGACCGCGCCAGCGGGCCGGGTTTTCCCCGGAACGGTAGCCGCGCACGGTCGCCCAATCGAGGATGTTCTCGATCCGCCCGCGCAAGCGGGAAGCGGTCTCGGGCGTCCGGCGCCAAACCGGCTCGACAACCTTGAGTACGAGCCCGGTGTCGAGCGCGGCGACCGGCACCCGGCCAATCTTCGGGAAGGCCAATCGGCGGAGGTCGCCCTTGATCTGCGCACGGTGCTTTTCGTTCGACCATTTTCGCTCATGAGTGGCGAACCAGTCCTTCGCCGCTTCCTCGAAGGTCAGCGTCTTCGCCGCCTCCAGCACCTTCTCGGCTCGCGCCGCCTTGCGCGCGTCGAGAGGGTCTATCCCATTGAGCAATTGCAGCCGCGCCTGTCGCGCTCGTTCGCGGGCCGTCTTCAGATCCACCGTGTGAAGCGGGCCGAGCCCGAGCCATCGCTCTCGACCGTCGCGCGCGTAGCGGAATATCCACGACCGAACGCCGGTCTCGGTCACTTGCAGATAGAGACCTCGCTCATCGAGATAGCGACCGGGCTCTTTGAGCCGGGCCAATTTGTGCACCGTCAAAGCCATGTCCGTTATCCGCCTAACTAAGCGACCTCCGCCGCGACCCCCGACTTGGGATTGCCGGGTCTCTCCGGTGATTCTCGGCGTTTTTCGGGGGGATGGAAACAGAAAAACGTGGTGCCAGAAGGGCTTACGTGATTTTTTCTAGCGGGGCGGGGCGGAGCTAGCCGGAGCTTGCCGGGTGCTAAAAAATCGGGCTCCCTCTCCGCCACATTCACGAACTAAAGCCAAAACCCAGCGCTCAAACCCCAGCCATCTTGGCGGTGGCATGGGTTGACCTGCGCGCCTGCTCACCCGCCGTCGGCGGCGCGCAAATACCCTCGTGCCTGACTTAGCGCCTCTTCCCGCGCCGATATTGAGCAGGTGGCTCAGGCGCAGGACAGTAAAGCGCGGCAAAGCTGCCGGGCTCGGCAATGCAGCGGCCATGGTGCATGACCTGCGGATTATAAATGCCCGTGGCCGTCAAAAACGGCACGGACATGATCGCTATGATGAATGACATCCGACCCCCCCTTATGGCGTCATACGCCCCAGCCACAGTACCACTCGGCTCCGGGGTCATTCCATGCGTCCACTGAAAAATGCTTTGGGTGTTGCCCCTGCGCACAAGACCTCAGGCCCTGGCACCGCGCTCTTACGTTTGTCCTTGGGCCGACTAGTTCTTTTTCGGCGCCGCGTCGCCGTCCGGACAATCCGGGCCGAGATATTTCCCATCGATATTCACACCCATATGGCTGATCGCTCCGATGGGTGGATCGAAAGTGGTCTTGAGGATGGCGTGATAGCGCGTCTGAAAATCGCCGGTGAAGGTCGTGCTGATCGTCTGCTTGCCTCCTTTGCCGGTGCAGGTGACGTCGACGATGATGCCCTCGTTCAACGGCGTCGTTTTCGGCGCCGTGCAGTCGCCGTCTTCCGGCGTCACGAGGTCGTCGGTAGCGCCGACGCAAACCTTGATCTTGGTCATGCCGCTCACCGGCGCCACCGTGGTGATCTCCCAATAGCCGGGCTTGCGCTTGGGAATCTCGGCGGTCGCGGCGACGACGGCCGACGCCCCGAGCGCGGCGAGACACAGAGCGACGGTCATGCAAAATCTCATGCCGATCTCCCGGCGTGATGCGGTTTCTCCAGCTATAGGTCGTTTGGCAGAGTTGGATGCTGGGGCCAATCGCTTCCCACATCCAGTCCTGGCAAAAAAGCCAAGGCCGTTTTCCCGCTGGCGCCGGCCAAAACTTCATCGCTGCGAGGCCGGCGCAAGAGAAATGAAGCCTTGCAGTCTGCGCCCGCTTCGCCCAACTCTGGCCGGCGAAAAGCCCCCACCACGATGATGAACGATGCGGATTTGGCAGTTCTGGAGAAGCGCCTAGGGCGGCGCTATGCCCGGCGGCGTCTCGGCATCGAAAAGGACCATGAGGCGCAGATCTTCGGCCAGGGGATCAACTTCTTTCACATCGAGAACCTCACCCCATCGCACGCCTTGATCCGGGCCGTTCTGATGGCTTCAGGTCTTTATTGGCGAGGCCTGAACAACGCGGCAAAGGTCGCGGTCCGGCATAACCGCGTGACCTCGCCGCTTCTGCCCAGGGGCTTCGACGGCTACACCCTCCTGCAACTGAGCGACCTCCATGTCGAAATGAGCGAGCCCGCGATTGAGCGTGCGATCGCGCTTCTCGGCGGCCTCGACTACGACCTCTGCGTCCTCACCGGCGACTACCGCGCCAAGACCTATGGCGCCTACGACGCCACTCTCACCGGGATGGCCAAGGTCCGAGCCGCGCTCAAGGGGACGATCTACGGCGTGCTCGGCAATCACGACACGATCTGTCTCGTGCCCGGCTTGGAGCAGATGGGGATCAAGGTTCTGCTCAATGAGAGCGAGACGATCGAACGCGGCGGCGAGCGCATCCATCTCGCCGGTATCGACGATGCGCACTTCTATCGCGTCGACAATATCGAGAAGGCCGCCGCCGACATTCCCCACGAGGAGTTCTCGATCCTGATCTCGCACACGCCCGAGATCTACCGGCAGGCGGCGCATGCCGATTTCAATCTGCTGCTGAGCGGGCACACGCATGGCGGCCAGATCTGCCTTCCCGGCGGCATTCCCATCACGCTCGATTCCGTTCTGCCGCGTTCGATGGGATCGGGTCCTTGGCGGCACCACGACATGATCGGCTATACGTCGGTCGGCGCGGGCTCCTCCGTCGTTCCCGTGCGCTTCAACTGCCCTCCGGAAATCACGCTGCATCATCTGCACCGGGAGCGTTGACGAGCTCAATACGGCCGGTCGCGCAAATTGAGCCGGAACAGAATGCGGGAAAGGACGAGCCCGGAGGCGAAGAAGATCGCGACGCCGGCGAGGATGTCGAGCAGGCTCAGCGGCACGAAGAGCGTGGCGCCAAGGAGCGGGAAGAGCGATTCCGGAATCTGATCGAGCCCAAGCGCCATGCCGCTCGGCGGGAGCCCCATCCTGCGCTTGATGAAACTCGATAGGAGGTCGCCGACCAGGGCGAGTGCCGCGACCCCGAGCCCCAATTGCCAAGGCAGGCCCATGGGGAATGCCGCAAGCGGCGTCGCAAGCAGCGCAAGCGCGATCCCGCGAATGGTTTTGGTCGGCCCAACCAAGGACGGCCATCGACAAAGATGGCGCCGCCATCGAGCGGGAAAGCAAGACGATCCCCAAGAAGCCTTTTGGCGAGAAAGGGCACTCCGTTCGCCACGGTCAGGAGCACCAAGAGTTGCAGGAGAAGCAGGGGATGCATTGGAGGTCCGGCCGCCGCTCTCGGAGACAACTCTTCATAGCGCGAGCTTCGAGGCGCGGCTATCGGCCGCCCCTTTGCAAATGAAGGCTTGCGGTCAGGCCGCAGTTTGGCGCAATTCTGCCCGCCGAGCTTCACACCCTACGGTTTGCATATGGCGATCGAGACAAGGAGCACCGCCGCCGCGTCGGCCGCGCAAGGAACCGCGGTCGCGGTGCTTGCCGCCATCAGCATCTGCCACATGCTCAACGACGTGATCCAATCCCTGATCGTGGCGCTCTATCCCATGATCAAGGAGAGCCTCGCGCTCGATTTTCGCCAGATCGGATTCATCACCTTCACCTTCATGTTCACGGCCTCGCTGCTCCAGCCGATCGTGGGCTATGTGACAGATCGTTACCCCACGCCCTATTCGCTTGTGGCCGGCATGGGCTGCTCGCTGCTTGGCTTGGTCATCGCTGCTTTCGCCTCGACCTACGGCTGGGTGCTGGTCGCCGTCGGTTTGATCGGCATGGGATCGTCGGTATTTCACCCGGAGTCCTCGCGCGTGGCGCGGCTTGCGTCCGGCGGCCAACACGGTCTCGCCCAATCGGTGTTTCAGGTCGGCGGCAATTTCGGCACGGCGCTCGGTCCCCTGCTCGCGGCTTTCATCGTGCTCCCCTATGGGCAGCGGAGCGTCGCCTGGTTTTCCATCGTGGCGCTCATTACCATGATCATGCTCGCGGCCATCGGTTCCTGGTATGGCAAGACACTCAAATTCAACAACGCCAAGGGGCGGCCGAGCGAGAGCGAAGCGATCCATGAATTGACGCACGGCAAGGTGCGCAAGTCCGTCGCCATTCTGATGGCGCTCACCTTCTCCAAGGACTTCTACCTGGTCAGCATCACGAGCTTCTACACCTTCTACTTGATTCACACGTTCGGGCTTTCGGTGCAGAGCGCCCAGCTTTACCTGTTTTTGTTCCTGTTCGCCGTCGCTGCCGGCACCGTGATCGGCGGCCCGATCGGCGACCGAATCGGCTCGCGCCGGGTGATCTGGTGGTCGATCTTCGGCGTGCTGCCTTTCACGCTCGCGCTGCCCTATGTGGGCCTGCTCGGGACGGCGATCTTGAGCGTGATCATCGGCCTGATCCTCGCCTCGGCGCACCCCGCCATCATCGTCTATGCGCAGAGCCTAATCCCGGGCCGCATCGGCATGGTTGCCGGGCTGTTCTTCGGGCTCGCCTTCGGAGTCGCCGGCGTCGGCGCAGCCTTTCTTGGCTGGCTCGCCGATAAGACCTCGATCACGTTCGTCTACCATGTCTGCGCCTTCCTGCCGGCGATCGGGTTGCTCGCAGTGTTTCTGCCGGAGATGGCGAAGCCAAAAGTTCCCGCAAAGCGAGGAAAGCGCTGAGCGTTGCGTCCGGGCCACGCCATTTCCCCAAGATGACACTTGTGAGAGCCGCGGATTTCGATTTTTTTGTTCGGATCGGGTCTTGGGCTTGTCTTGCTAGAGGCCGGAAATCCCCGGCAAAATGCGGCAGTCATCGTTCCTCGACGGCTCTAATGCTGCGCGTGTCTGCCGCAAAGAGCAAAGCCGAGACAGGGGCTTGCGACTGTGCATAATATCGGCCACGAGGCGCCCGGATGGGGCATTACCGGGGCCTTGTTCTCTTGCCGAGCGCGGCGGCCGGCAGGCCTCATCTGGTCTTGCGTGAACCTGTCAGCCCGTTCGGTCGTCCGAACATCTATTCTTACGAGGGGCAAGCAATGCGTGACATTCGCGGGGATTTGCAAGACCGGGCCAGTCTGCTGGAAGAGCAGATCAGCTCCCATGAGGCTCAATTCGACAAACTCATCGAACAGCTCAAGCTCGAGCACGATGCGAGGCTTGAGGATCTCAAAGCCGAGCTTGAGGCGGTGAACAGGCTGCTGGAGGTCGAGCTTCGCCGGCTCGGCACGGCGCCCGCTTCGCCGAAGACGCCGAGCCGCGAGCCGGTGCATCATGCTGTCCACCAGCCGGTGCAACATGCTGGCGCCCATCAGCCGCCGCAACATGTCGCCCATCAGCCGCCGCACCATGCCGCCCATCAGCCGGCTCAACATGCTTCGCATCGGCCACAAGCTCAGGCGCAACCGCAGCCAGAACTGCCGCTCGCCGATTTCCTGGTGCGCAAGCTCAACGAGGTCGGCGCCATGTCGCGCGATGACCTGCGGCGTCTTGCGCTGCAAGAAGGCTATTTTGTCGATGCCGACACAGCCGACCGCGGCGTGCATGCGTCGCTGCTGAACGTGGTGAAGGCGGGACTCATTCGCCAATTGCCGAACGGCAACTTCGCGCCTGCCACAGTGCTCGACACGATCAGACTCAGGCGAGCGATGTAAGTCTCGAGGCGAGGCGGGCAACGGCTATGCCGTTGCCCACCTATGTCGCGGGGGGTCCGCGCAACAGCGCGACCACGTCCTTGCGCACTTTGTCCTCGGCATAGCGGGCGAGCGCCTTGCGGTCGGCGAATTGATCGAGCGGCACCGGCGGCCCGATGCGGATATTGGCGTCGATGGGGCCCAAGCCCAGCAGTCTCCAGGCATGGCTCGCAATGTCCATGTCGCCATACCAGGCGATCACGTGCCGACCGCGCCGGCAGATCGGCAGCCCGTAAATCCTTGGATAGGTGAGTGCGAGCGTCTGCGCCGAAACATTGGCGCCCATCGCCGCGCCGCCCTGCGGCTTGGCCGCCGCGAACAAGGCGGTCTTGAACGGCACGACGCTATTGCCCTCGCTCGAAGTTCCTTCCGCGAACAGCACGATGTGATCGCCGCCGGCGAGCCGCTCCAGGATCTCGTTGGCCTTGTCGCCGACTTCGACCCGTCGGTTACGGTCCACGAACACGGAGCGCTGCAACTTGGCGAGCCATTTGACAAAGGGCCAAGTCGCGACCTCCTGCTTCGCCACGAACGACACCGGCGCCACCGCCGAAAGCACGGTGATGTCGAGCCATGAGACGTGGTTCGAGATCAAAAGCACGCCCTGCTCGGCCGCGACCTTGCCCTCGACGTTGAGGCGAATGCCGACGAGCTTGCACACTTGCCGGTGGTACCAATGCGGGAATGTGCGGGCGTAGCGCGAGCCAGTCCTGAGAAACAGGAGCTGGAGCGGCATCAGCGGAAAGGTGAACGCGAAGAACGCGCTCAGCACCAGAAAGGCGCGCAAGCCTCTCATGCTCGTGGCCGTCGCGTCACGCTGCGGTCAATAGCAGGTCCGGCGCCCGTAAGAGGTCATGCAGATGCCTTTGAGCGCGGGATTGGCCTTGCCGGGGATGAGCGTCTCGGTGCGGCATTCGGTGCGAACTTCGTCGCCCCAATTCGTCGTCGTGCAGACTTCGCGCATTGCCGTCGGCAACACCTTGCCGTCCTGCGTCAACCAATTCTGCTCTTGCGCGGCCTGCGCCACCCCGCCGAGCGTCGCCAAGAGCCCGGCCAACACAACGCGCTTCAACATCACGCCACCCCTTTTTGGTTATCAACGCCTTAACGTTGTCCTTGCGGGCGGCGAGAGTCAAATTCGTTGGGATTCTGGCAAAAAATCGGCCGCTACTTGCCGGCCTTGAGCGGCAAGCCGAACAGTTCGAGGCGATGCCCGATCAGTCGGAAGCCGAGCTCGCGCGCAACGTTTTCTTGCAGCCGCTCGATCTGCTCGTTGGAGAACTCGATCACTTCCCCGGTCTTGACGTTGATGAGATGGTCGTGGTGCCCGAGCCCGGCCGGCTCATAACGGGCGCGGCCGTCCCCGAACTCATGCCGTTCCAGAATGCCGGCGCCCTCGAACAGGCGCACGGTGCGGTAGACGGTAGAGAGCGAAATGCGGGGATCGCGTGCACTCGCGCGGCGGTAAACTTCCTCGACGTCGGGGTGGTCTTCGGCCTCCGACAGCACCTTGGCGATGGTCCGCCGCTGGCCCGTCATGCGCATCCCCTTCTCGGCGCAGAGACGCTCTAGCCTGCTTTCCGCTATGGCAGTCTTGGGCATGGGGTCGCTATGCCTGCCGTTTCGCTAGGGCCGCGCCATCATCTTCGCGGGGGCCGCAAAGGGCAAGGCTGAAGATCACGGCATCAGCCCCGTGCTCATAATAACGCGGGCGCCGGCCCACGGGGACAGCGCCGAGCAAGCGATAAAGCTGTTCTGCCGCCCCGTTTCCTTCCTCCACCTCGAGAAAGAGCTGCTTCGCTCCGATCGCCCACAGCGTTACGCTCGCTTCCTTAAGCAATGCTCGCGCAAGCCCCATTCGACGGGCAGCCGGCGCGACACCGAGAGTCAGCAACTCCGCCTCGTCCGCGGCCTTCCGGGCGATGAGAAAACCGGCAGGCGCACCGCCACAGTCATCGACAGCCGCCGCGACCAAGCAAAGCGCTTCGGGGCTCGCGATGAACTGCGCCATGGCCGCTTCGTCCCAGGGCTGCCGGAAGCAGCTTGCATGCAGCATCGCCAGGAGCGATGCGTGAAACGGTGCAGCGCGATTGACGAGAATCTCGACCGGCATTAGCGCCTCAACACGGCTGGCGCCTGCGGCCTGGCATCTGGCGGCAGCAGATAAAGCGGGCGCAACGTTGGCGAGACCTCGCCGCTCTCCAAGGCAATCTCGGCGAGAGCGCCCGCGCTCGGCTGAAGCTCCGGCAGCTTCGCGTCGATCTCGCGACCCTGGCGCGCGCCCGCCTCTGCCAGCAGCTGCGCACCATTCCCCGCCGCGGCCCTGAGATTGGCGGGAAGCAACGGCACAGCGTCGTCAGGCGTGACCAGAACCGGGCCTTCGAGCTTCCGCGCGCTTTCATCATAAAGACCGAGATAGAGCATGCCGCGCCTCGCATCGACCGCCACGGCAAACGGCCCCGACGGAATAGTGCCAGCGTCGCGCGCAAGCCTTGCCATCACGCTCAGGCTGTCAGTCCCGAACAGCTTGGCCCGCGTGACGAGCGCAAGCCCGCGCGCCGCGGCAATGGCGATGCGCACGCCGGTGAAGCTTCCCGGTCCGACCGTGGTCGCGATCAGGTCGAGATCGGCGAAGGCAATGCCGCTCTCCTGCATGACCTCCGCCACCATCGGTATCAGCGCTTCGGCATGGCCGCGCGCCATGGGCGCCTCGCGCAGAACGAGATTACGTGCACCATTCGTCGCAAGCAGCGCGGCGGAGCAAGCGCCCATGCTGGTGTCGAGGGCGAGGATGTTCATCGCCGGGTTCTTTACAGGATGCGCGCCATCTCGTCGAAGCTGAAGCGCGGCGAGCGAGGGAACAGCCCCTTGGGATCGCCATAAGCGAGATTGCACAGAAAGTTCGACTTGATGCTGGTGCCGGCGAAGAACTCGCGGTCGACGCCTTCATTGTCGAAGCCCGACATCGGCCCGCAATCCAGCCCCAGCGCTCGCGCGGCCATGATGAGATAGGCACCTTGCAGCGTACCGTTGCGAAAGGCGGTCTCGGCGATCTTCTTCTCGTTCCCCTCGAACCAACTCTTGGCGTTGGTGTGGGGAAAGAGCTTGGGCAGGTGAAGATAGAAGTCGAGATCGTAGCCGATGATGGTGCAGACCGGCGCCCTCATCGTCTTGTCGCGATTGCCTTCGGAGAGATGCGGCTTGAGCCGCTCCTTGGCCTCGCGCGATTTCACGAACAGGAGGCGGGCAGGGCTGCAATTGGCCGAAGTCGGACCGAGCTTCAGAAGGTCGACGATTTCATGCAGCAATGCGTCGGGGACGTCGCGCTCCTGCCAGTCGTTGTGTGTGCGCGCCTCGCGAAAGAGCTGGTCGAGGCAAGCGTCAGGGAGACGCCCGCTCAAACCGGACGCACCTCTTGCACCTCGGGGATGAAGTGCCTGAGCAGGTTCTCGATGCCGTGCCGCAGCGTTGCCGTGGAGCTCGGGCAGCCCGAGCAGGCGCCGCGCATATGCAGATAAACGACGCCGTCGCGATAGCCTTGGAAAGTGATGTCACCGCCGTCTTGCGCCACGGCCGGACGCACGCGCGTCTCGAGCAGTTCTTTGATGGTCTTGACGGTGTCCTCGTCCTCGGGGGCGTAGAATTCGTCTACCTCGCCGCCCTCGGCCGAAGGCGTCTCCTCGGAGACCGCCTCGCCGGAGAGATAGTGCTCCATGATGGCGCCGAGAATGGCGGGCTTCAGATGCTCCCACTGACCCTCGCCCTTGGTCACGCTGATGAAATCCGTGCCGAAGAACACGCCCTTGACGCCGTCGATCTCGAACAGCCGCGCGGCAAGCGGCGAGGCTTTGCTCTCGTTGGCATCGAGAAACTCGAGCGTTCCCTGGTCGAGCACGGGCCGGCCCGGAATGAACTTGAGGGTGGCCGGGTTGGGTGTCGCTTCGGTCTGGATGAACATCGCTGCCTCTTAGGCTTAACGCACGATCTCTGACGAAGGTCGCACGCAAATTTAGAATAATTCTAGACCATACTTGGCTTCAGGAGACGCAAAGTCAAGGCTGGGGCTGTCTTATCCCTGGTCCAGCTCATAAGGCTGCCTCTGTCGGCAGCCCTCGCGGCAACTTGCCTCCATATTTGCTGGCGACCCATGCCAGAAGCTTCCCTTCTCCGTCGCCAGGAACATTTGGAAAGGCGGCGCGAAGGTCGGGGCGCTCGGAGTACAAGGCAGCCAGGTATCGCGACACGCGGCTGCCAGGGTTTGCGGGGCGCGCCAACCATTCGGTGAACGCTGCCATGCCGTGGGCAAAGGGATTTGGAGGTTCCACCCCGCCATTCGCCTCTGACTTCAGCAAGGCCTGGCGGTAGGCCGCCCGCATCACCCAATCGAAACCGGAATGATCGACCGGCGCCGCGCCGTCGAAGCCGGAGCGCAGCAAACGGCGTGCGTAGTCCTGGCATAGCCGGGCAAAGCCGGGCCTCCCGGCGACGCGAGGCCACCAATCCGCATCGCGAAGCGTGTCGAAGCATCCGGAATGCGGATCGAACTTGCCGGCGAAATGGAACAATCGCACCGGTCTATCGCCGATCCAAGGCCGCCCCTCGCGCCAGCCTATATCGTCCTCACCCATTCCGAGCCCAGTCAGATTGATGCCGCGATCGCGCAGCACGTGGTGGTCAAACAGTGCCGGCACGAGGCCGAGCCAGTTCTGCGAATAGAAGAGGCCGCGATCGGGCGCGTGAATGCAGTCCCGCGCGCAGCGTTCGGACCACCAGCGGAGAAACGCATCGGCCCCGCGCGACACGCCGACGAAACCGCCGTTGAAGATACCGGCGCGCAAGAAAGACTGCTCGAGACCCATCTCTCCCGCTGCAAATTGCAGAGGTACGCTGGCGTGAGGGGTCAGCAAGATTGCATGCCGCGCGGTGAGCTCGCACAGGTCGTCGAGTGCGCCAAGCACGAGCGTGTCAGCGTCCAGCAGCAGCGCCGGACCGCCGGTTCGCTCAAGACAGGCCGCAAGCAGCGTTCCTTTGATCGACGAAGCGAGCGACTGCGCGTCGTACATCGTGTAGCGCCGATGGAGTTCCTCGCGCGACAGTCCGACCTCGCTCAAGCTGAGGCGGCGAAACGGTTCATGACTGGCGGGAGATGCATCGGGGGCGTCGGCGACGAAAAGCTCGAGCATTGCACCGGGCTGATGCTCGGCCAACGACTCCGCCAAAACGCGGGCATGAGGGATGAAGCTTTGCGTAACGACCGTACAGAAAATCATACCGGCAAGCCGCCAATAGCGCTCTGCTCGTCTATACTCAGATGACGGGCCGCCGCACTCTACCGTCAAACGACAGATAACCAAACAATCAAGACAGTCACGTAACCTTCCGCGTCTCGTCTGGTTATTCAGTCTGCCGCGGTCGGCCGTTGGACAATTCTCTAAGCGAGTGTCAAAATTTCCTCGATGGAGAGGTGCCCGGGCACCACGGTGATCGGCACCGGAAAGGTGCCAGCGAGTCTTCCGACGGCAAGCGTCGAGACGAGCGGGCCCGGCCCCGAGGGGTCTTTCGAGGCGCCAAGCACCAGCACGCCGATATCCTCATCGTCCTCGATCAGCTTGGTGATCTCCTCGGCCTTGAGTCCTTCGCGCACGATCTCTTCAGGCACGAGATCCTCGAAGCCCATGGCCTTCAATTTCCGTCCGAACAGGCGGAACACGGCCTTGGCTTTGTTGTGACCTTCCTCGCGCGCCACGTCCTCCACGCCAAGCCACTGGAAATCGACATCAGGCTCGATGACATAGAGGAGGGCGAGCTGACCGCTGGTGCGCAGCGCGCGGCTTGCTGCAAAGGCAAGCGCACTCTCACATTCGGGGGTCTCGTCGACCACGACGAGAAACTTCCGCTTGTGGCCTTTGGCGAAGATCTGCCGCTTCTTGCGTGCGCGGGCTTGCGCGGGCGTCTCAGGCTTCTTCGGCTCGGGCTGCTTCTTCTTGGCCATCAGGCATGCTGCCATCACTGTTTGATTTGCGCTACCGCGCTTCGCGCCAATCGAGCGCCAGAGATAGGCCGGCAACGGCTCCTCACGCCAGATCGATGGCGTAGCGCTTCAGATCTTCGAGCTCGACGACCTCGAGCGTGTCCTCATGCGTCGCGGAGAGGATCACGCGCGGTGCGCGGCCGGCCTCAAGCGCCTCGCGCCAGCGCGCGGCGCAGAGGCACCAGCGGTCACCGGGCTTGAGGCCCGGAAAGCCGAAATCGGGCTGCGGGGTGGAAAGGTCGTTGCCGCGCGATTTGGAGAAGGCGAGGAACTCGGCCGTGACCTGGACGCAGACAGTATGCTGCCCGATATCCTCAGGCCCCGTGTGACAGCACCCGGTGCGGAAAAAACCGGTCAACGGCCGCTCTGAACAGCTTTGCAGCGGCTCGCCATACACGTTCCGCTGCGCCGACATCGGCTCCTGCCGTCGCTCCTGCATGGCCGGGGATAGTGCCCGATCGAGGGGCGCGCGTGAAGGCTCAACGCAAGGGATTGCGCTCGGGCAGCGGCATTCCGGCGGGGTCGGCGCCGCCAGTCAGCTCTTTGAGCTGAGCGGCGGTGAGAATGGGAAGGGGGGGGCCTGCATCCTTCGTCGCCATGGCCGCAAGCACGGCGGCCGGCTTCGTCGTGCCGGACTCATCAGGTACCGGCGGCTCGAAGCCCCCCGCGATTAGCACCGACTGACATTCCTTCGGCAGCTGCGCCATGGTGAGCGGCGGCTTGCCGACCCAAGGCTTGGCGCCGGGGACGGGAGGCTTGGCCATCTCGATCGCCGCCTTCTTCAACATGGCGTACCACGTGGTGAGTTCCTGTCCGCACCCGTTGTCGCCGGTGGTCGGCTTCTGGTTCTCGCAGCCTTCGGTCCCCGGTGGGCAGGAGAGGCGCACATGGAAGTGGTAGTGGTGGTTCCACCACGGCCTCACCTTGCCGAGCCAGGCGGTGTCCTTGCCGGCCTGCGGCGCCATCTGGCAGAGCGCCTTCTTGATGGCGGGATGTACGAAGATGCGCGCAACTTGCGGATAGGAAGCGGCGCGGCGGATGAGCTTCACATGGTCCAACGTGAAAACGCTGGGGTCGACGCTGAAGGGATCCTTCAGCATGGAGACGGCGCTCATGTCCTCGCGCTCTTGCGGGGTGAGAATGCGGTCGGGCATGGGGGTGAGCCAGATATCGGCATCGAGTCCGATCTGATGGCTGGTATGACCGGCAACCATGGGACCGCCGCGCGGCTGCGACATGTCGCCGATGAGAAGCCCGGGCCAGCCATCGAGAGCGCGCGCGTCGCTTGCCAGCCGCTCCAGATAGTCGAGAAGCCGCGGATTGCCCCAATTGCGATTGCGCGACAGCCGCATCACTTGCCAGTCGGGCCCATTGATGGGGAGCGACACGCCGCCGGCGAGGCAGCCCTTGGCATAACCGCCGATCGAGCGGGCCGCGAGCGGAGCCGGCCCCGGTACGGCGCCAAACAGTTCGCGCGCGATCGGGGATTTCTTGACCGGAGGCTTCTTGGCTGGAGGCTTGGGTTTTGGAGGCGCGGGCGTGGCTACGGTTTGCGGCTGGAGGCCGGCCTGCTGCGCCGCGGCAGCCGCCACGCAATAAAAAACCAGCGTGAGGCCCAAGATCAGCCTTCGCATCGGCGCTTGACCCGTTCGCTTAAGCCCCTCTAGGCACTGACCCTAGCACAAATGATGGCGGCAATTGGAACGCCGCGGGCCTATCGGGGCGCTTGTGTCGCAAAAAAGTAACAGGCTCGTTCAGCAGACATTCAGGGGGCGATCTTTAGAGTGGGCGGACTTGATTCAGGAAGCCCGCGCTCACCACATCATCGCATAGCAGCGGACCACCATACGGGGGAGGTCCGGTCGAGGGAGAACCACCGAATGCGCCGCCTTAGCCTGCTCGCTGCGTTGCTCAGCCTGCTGCTCCCTGCCGCCGCCGAGGCCCAGGTCGTCGCCAAGATCAACCTGTCGACGCAGCGCATGCAGGTCTATGTGGACGGATCGGCGCGCTATAGCTGGCCCGTCTCCACCGCGCGGGCTGGCTACCGCACGCCGACAGGGACTTTCAGGCCGACCGCTCTTGTGCGCTATCACCGCTCGAGCATTTATGACGGCTCGCCGATGCCGTACTCGATCTTCTTCCTCCGCGGCTACGCCATCCACGGCTCTTATGAGACGAAACATCTCGGCCGTCCCGCCTCGCACGGCTGCATCAGGCTGCATCCCTCGAATGCCGCCGCGCTCTATTCGCTGGTGCAACGGCACGGCGCCGGGAACACTGTGATCAAGATCGGCTATTAGCCTCAGCGCCTGCAACTTGACGGCGCAGGCGCGCCCCTGAAGCGGTCTCCCATCCAGCCGCCGGGAAGCTCCACGAACTCCACGCGCGCGCCTTGGGCGCAGAGATGGTCGCCGAATTGCTTGGTGATCTCCGGTCTCACCGTCGTGTCGGCGGTGCCTTGGGCGAGGAAGACCGGCGCGCCGGCCGGCGCTTGCCCCGGCGTGTTCTTCAGCATGATCCCGCGCCATGGCTCGGTTTCGGTCGGATTGGCTTTCAGGAATGTCATGCTCTGGAGCGGCTTCTCCGCATCGGTGATGGCCTGGAATTCGGCGAGGGATTCGATGCAGTCATGGCGTGGCCGCCTTGACTGTGGCCCCACACAGCGAAGCGATCTGATGCGCCGGCATCGGGCATGGCTCTCGCGGCGCGCACTGAATCGAGCACCGCGCGTCCCTCGCTCACACCGATCAGATAAGGGTGGATCATGCCGGGCACGCCGAGCCCCGGATAGTCGGTCGCGACCACCACATAGCCTTCGCGCAGCATGTCGGCCAAACCCCAGATCATGCCGGCAACGTCAGGCATCAGCGACGGCGCGCAAGCCTCGACGACGCCGCTCGTCGGGTGCGCCCACGCAATAACGTTGCGGCCGCCTGACGGGGCCGCTCCCGGTGGAATGAAGATCGCGGCGGAGACGTCGATCGGCTCGCCGTTCACTCCGGTCGAGCGGTAGAATCCCCCGTGTTGGGCACCGGCGGGCGGATCATAGCCCTAACCTTTGGCCTTTCCGCAACAGCTTCGGCCGGGGCACGGCCTCTTGGCACCATTTCATTTCGCTGTCATCAGGCGCTAAGATTGCTGCTGAACGTACGTATCGCCCCGTGGACAACGCCTCACGGGCTTTGCCAAGCCGGGGAACAAGAACATGTCATCAGCTGCAGCCACGCTCGACGCCCTGATCAATCGTATCGGCGAGATCGCGACGCCATTTTCCATTGAATTGCCTGACGGCTCGAAGAGGATCCTGGGCCAGGGCAAGCCCGAGTTCGATGTGAGGTTGCGCAACGAGCGTGCGCTCCGGGCGCTCCGCAGTCTCGACGAAGGCAATATCTCCGAGGCCTACATCCACGGCGATATCGACATCGAAGGCGATATGCTGAAACCCTTCGAGCTGCGGGAGTCTCTCGACGACCGGCACCCGCTCGTCGCGGCTTGGCGCTTCATCGAACCGCTCCTGTTTGGCCAAGTTTATACCAACAAGCGGGCCATCGCCTCCCACTACAATGCCGACCCGGAGCTGTTTCTGAGCTTCCTCGATCCGGTCTTCCCCGCCTACAGCCAGGGCGTCTACGAGAACGACGACGAGCCGCTGTCAAAGGCGCTGCAACGCAAGTTCGACTGGGCGCTGGAGAAGTGCGGCATCGGCAAGGGCACGCGTGTGCTCGAGATCGGCCCCGGCTGGGGTGCCTTCGCCGGCCATGCCTTGCAGGCGGGCGCGCGCTTCACCGGCATCACCAATTCGGAAGTGTCGCAGAGCTATCTGAAGGGCAAGCTTGCCAATTTCGGCGACAATTTCGACATCGTCCTCACCGATTTCTACAACTATCAGCCGAAGGAGAAGTTCGACGCCATCGTCATCATGGGTGTGATCGAGCACCTGCCCGATTACGAGCGCGTGCTGAAGAAGTTCTCAGCGCTGCTCAAGCCGGACGGCAAAGTCTTCCTCGACGGCAGCGCCTGGAACGAAAAATACGCGCTCTCGACCTTCATGGTGCGGCACATCTATCCCGGCAACCACTCGTTCCTCGTGCTAGACGATTTCCTCAACAAGATGTGGAAGACCGATTTCGAGGTGGACGTCATTCATAACGACCGCTGGAGCTATTTCCTCACCTTCCGGCAATGGGCGCGCAATCTCGACGCAAGCCGCGACTATGTGACAAAGACCTTCGGCGACTTCGAATTCCGCAAGTTCCGCCTCTATCTCTGGGGCGCGACCTACGAGTTCCTACACCGCAATCTCGATTGCTACCGGCTGATCCTGTCCAAGCCCAAGGCTGCCTGAGCCTCCCGCCTGCTCGCACATCGGCGTTTTCCACTTCCTCACCAAAGGTCCGATCCGGGCTTGACCCCCGCTCTGCTTGCGGCACAGGTTGTGTCATCTAGGGAGGAGGACCCATAATGTGCGAGCTTTGCCAGCATGAAGGGGCGTTGCTATCGCGGCGGAACCTGATGACGGGAGCTGCGGCGCTCCTCGCCGCGAGCGCCTTGCCTATCGGCTATGCCCGTGCCGACCAGCCGAAATTGAGCACGCCGGCTCCAAACGCGATTCCGCCCGCGGAGGCGCTGGATCGTCTGATGCAGGGCAATGCCCGCTACGCCGCCGGGGAGGCCGAATGCAAAGACTACTCGGTCGGTCGCGCCGAGCGGGCAGGTGCGCAATACCCGATCGCGGCGATCCTGAGCTGTTCGGACAGCCGCGTGGTGCCCGAGCTCGCCTTCGACCAAGGGCCCGGCGATATCTTCGTGGTGCGCGTTGCCGGCAATTTCGTCAATCCCGATGGGCTCGCAAGCTTTGAATATGCGGTCAAATTTTTGGGCGCTCCGCTTCTCATGGTGCTCGGCCACTCCAATTGCGGCGCCGTTGCCGCGGCGGTCAAGGTGGTGACGGCGCGCGAGGAGCTGCCCGGTCATCTGCCCGAGCTGGTCGAGTCAATCGAGCCCGCGGTCATTGCCGCCCATGGCAGGCATCCGAGCGACCTCGTCGCCACCGCCATCGCGGAAAATGTACGCCTCAACGTGAAACGGCTGATCGAAGACACTCCGATCCTCGCCGATGCGCTCGCCGCGAAGAAGATTGCGATCTCAGGTGGCGTCTACGACATTGCCACCGGCAAGGTGAACTTGATCTGAGTCAACGATTGATCGAGCGGAAGCTGGGACCGCTTTATCGAATGGAGGACGTGCAGGAGCGCTGGAGGTCGGAGAAGACCGCGGCCTATCTCTCGAGCGCGGTGGCGGCGTCGGAAAAGGACCCCGCCAAGGCGCAGCTCTTCCGGGAGATGGCCGAGGCTGCCGAGGCGCAAGCCGCGATCCTGGCAAAGGGACTGAAGCCGGTTCCGGCGTTCGAGCCTTCGCTGAGATCGCGCTTCACCGTTTTCCTCATCGGCATTTTCGGACCGCGCGCCGTGCGCCATGCGCTGTCGGCATCCAAGGTACGCGGCGTCTCGGTCTATCGCGGCAAGCTCGACGGGAAGGACGCCCATCCGTGGCCGACCTCGGTTGAAGACGTCGGGAGCAGACACAAGACCTACGGCAGCGGCACGCTGAGGGCAGGGGTGTTCGGGGTCAATGACGGGCTTGTCTCCAATACATGTCTCGTCATGGGCGTGGCCGGCGCCGAGGCGGAATCCTCCGTCCTGATCCTGACCGGCGTTGCCGGGCTTCTTGCCGGCGCCTTCTCGATGGCGGCCGGCGAGTTCATCTCCATGTTGTCGCAAAAGGAGATGTTCGAGCATCAGATCAGCCAAGAGAAGGACGAGCTTGAGCGCTACCCGGCGGAGGAAGCCGAGGAGCTGGCTCTCATCTATCAGGCGCGCGGCATTCCTCTCAAAGAGGCGCGCGACGTGGCGCAGAAGCTGATCGCCAATCCCGACAAGGCGCTCGATACGCTTGCCCGCGAGGAGCTTGGCCTCAATCCCGACGATCTCGGCTCGCCGACCGGCGCCGCCATCTCGTCATTCATCTGTTTCTCGATCGGCGCGAGCCTCCCGATCATTCCCTTCGTGCTGGGCTTGAGTCCCGCCGTCGCGATCGCGGCAGCCATCTCCGGCGCCGCATTGTTCGTGGTCGGCGCGATGCTGAGCCTTTTCTCCGGGCGAAGCATGTTCCTCGGCGGCTTGCGCATGTTCCTGATCGGCAGCGCGGCAGCGGCTGCGACCTATTTCATCGGCTCGTTGTTCAACGTCTCGGGCCTTTGACCTACCGCGGGCCACACATGCTTGCTTCGCTCTTCGACCTGCTTGGCATCAGACTGCGCGGCACGGATGTGCCCGTGCCGATCGGCGAGACGCGCGGGAGGGGGCCGATGCCCACCGGCCCCGTGCCGGGCTCGAAGCTGACGCCGGAATTCGTGCAAGCGGTCGGGCGCTTCGCCTGTCTCTGGGCGTGGCCGCTGGTCAATGTCTACAACCGATACTGGACGCAAGACTGGGTCAAGATCAGGACCTATCTGGTCGGCGGCGTCGCTCCCGTCGCACCGATCAACCGGCTCGGCATGCTCGTCGGCTACAACCAGCCCGGCCAGCGCTACATCACCTGCCCCAGTCAGGACCTCATCTACGGCTTCGGCGTGCTCGATCTGTCGCGCGATGCCGTCGTGCTGCAAGTTCCGGATTTCGGCACGCGCTTCTTCGTGTTCCAGGCAACCGACCAGCGCACCGACGCATTCAGCGCAATCGGCTCGATGTATGGAAGCAAGCCCGGCTTCTATCTGCTCGCCGGGCCGGATTGGACGGGCCGGGCGCCGGCGGGGATCGAGGCCACCTTCCGCGCCTCGACCAAGCTCGGCTGCATCATCCCCCGAGTCTTTCAAGCCGACGACGCCGCCGATCATCAGGCGGTGCAGCCGCTGATCCGGCAGATCGTGGCCTATCCGCTCGCGGAGTTCGACGGCACCATGAAAGAGAAGGACTGGAGCGATCTCCCGATCTTGCCGTGGAAGCGCTCAGCAATGAAGAATGGCGCTGGGTCCGTCCGGCGACTTTCTTTGAAACCCTGCCGAAGGTGCTCGACGCTTGCCCGCCGCTCCCCGGCGAGGAGGCGCTCTACGCGCTGATGCGCTCCGTGCTCGACGCCGCGAAGACCGACCGCACCTTGCACAGCGCCTTGCAGGATGCCGCGCAGGAGGCCGATGCGAACCTGGTGGCGCCGCTGCTCGAATTCCGCAATTTCGGCATCCCCCTGCCGCACAACTGGACCACGGTGGTCAATAGCGCCGACTTCGGCACCGACTATTACGCGCGCACTGCGGTCGCCAAGTCGAACATCTTCATCAACCGGCCGCGCGAGACGCGCTATTTCTATCAGGACTTCGACGCCAAGGGCGCAAGGCTGAACGGTGCGGATGCCCGCTATACGGTGACCTTCAAGGCGCTGCCGCCGGTCGACCCGCGCGGCTTCTGGTCCATCACGCTTTACGACAAATATCACTTCTTCGCGCCGAACGAGATCGACCGCTTCTCGCTCGGCACCAAGAGCAAGCAATTGCGCTACGAGGCCGACGGCTCGCTCGTCATCTATGTGCAGAAGGACCGCCCCGATGCGGACAAGGTGTCGAACTGGTTGCCGGCGCCAGCCGACGAGTTCTCACTTTATATCCGCGCCTATTGGCCGCTCGCTGAGCTCAGCGAAGGCGGTTGGACCCCGCCTCCCGTAGTGCCGGTCTAGTCGTTCGCGGAGAGATTGCCGCAAATTTTTCGCATCGCGGCGACGCGCGCTTAATCAAGGCGGGTGAAAGGCGCCCCCATGCTTAATCCGGCCTTCAGAGTTTGTCGCGACACTCCGGGCAACATCCCGGAGGAAACCACCCATGTTCCGCAAGGTCTTTGTCGCGAGCCTGATCGCCGCTCTCACCTTCGCCACCACGCCAAGCTTTGCCTGCACCGGCATCAGCCTCAAAGCCGAGGACGGCGCAGCCATTCGCGGCCGCACGCTCGAATTCGGCTTTCCCATGCAGTCGAAGGTTCTCGTCGTCCCCGCAGGCCGGGACTTCAGCGGCACGCTGCCCGACGGCGGCAAAGGCCTCACTTATAAGAGCCGCTACGCTTTTGTCGGCGCCAACGCGCTCGGCATGGCGGCCATTCTCGACGGCATCAACGACCAGGGACTTTCCGTCGGGCTCTTCTATTTCCCGGGCTACGCCAAATACAACCGAAGTGACCGACGAGAATAAGAGCCGCGCGCTGGCACCATACGAATTCGGCGTCTGGGCTCTCGCCAATTTCGCCACCGTCGATGAGGTGCGCGAGGCGGTGAAAGAGATCGTGCTCGTGCCGACCCCCGCTCCCGGTCTGGGCAGCCCGCAAGGCATGGTCCCCGGCACGCACTTTTTCTTGCAAGACAAGTCCGGCAAATCGCTCGTGGTCGAGCCGGTCGACGGCACGCTGAAAGTGCACGACGCACCGCTCGGCGTGATGACCAACGCACCGACCTACGATTGGCACATGACCAATCTCGGCAACTACATCAATCTCTCGGTCAAGGATATCGACCAGGCCAAGGTCGGCCCCGTCACGGTGCCCGCTTTTGGCTCGGGGTCGGGTCTCCTCGGCCTTCCCGGCGACTTCACCCCGCCCTCGCGCTTCGTCCGCGCCGTCGTCTACAGCCAGTCGGCGGTGCCCAACAAGACGGCCGACGATGCCGTGCTCGCCGCCTTCCATATCCTCAACCAGTTCGACATTCCTAAGGGCGCGGTGATGAACTCGGCGGTGGGCGAGACGGTCGCCGAAATCACCGAATGGACATCCGTCGCCGATCTTAAGAATCTTCGCTGGTACTTCCGCACCGTCGCCGACCAGTCGATCCGCATGGTCGATCTCAACCAGGCGCTGGAAGCCGCCAAGGGCGAGATCGCCACCATTGATATGGAAACGTCAACGCAGCCGATCGCCAATGTCTCAGCCGCGGCGAAGACCTACAAGCAGGCGTCGAAATAGGAGCTTGGCCAAATCGGAAAGCAGGCCGCTTGCGCCGGGCAGTAGCCTCGTCACGGCGCGTCGCGGCTCCTGAAAGGCCCCGGGGGAACCCTCGGGGCCTTTCAACGACCCGCTAGGAACTTAAGCTCTGGCGATCTGTTATCGCTTGGCTCAGCCCATTGGCTGGGCTGCCGGGGCCGGCACCCCCTATCGGCGAATCGGGCGTCTTGCTATGCCGGAGAGCCCTTGCCCGGAGGACCCAGGATGCCGCCCCGCTCGCCCTTTCCCCTCCTCACCACCCCCTCGGATTCCCGCACCGCGACGCTCCAAGGCCTCCTGATCGGTGCCATCGTCATTGCCGGGCTCTACGTCGCCCGCGAGGTGTTGCTGCCGCTCGCGCTCGCCATCCTTCTGAGCTTCGTCCTGACCCCGCCGCTCCTCCTGCTCCGCCGCATCAAGGTGCCGCGCGTGCTGGCGGTCGGCATCGTCGTGGCCATTGGCTTCGGCTTCATCATCGCCCTCGGCTGGCTGATGTCGCGCGAGGCGACCCAGCTCGCCGCCGACCTGCCGAAGTACAGCGCCACGCTCTCGCAGAAGATCGAATCGTTGCGCGACAGCACGCGCGAGTCGCAAGTGCTGAAGAAGGCGGGCGATGTGCTGACGGACTTGCAACACCAGCTCAGCCAGCCCGACGGGGCCGCGCCGCCTGCGCCAAGCGTAGGCACGCCGGCGCTCAAGCCGACCGACAAGCCGGTTCCGGTCGAGATCAAGGAGCCCGAGCCCTCGGGCTGGAGCCTGTACCAGACCATTGTCGGCACGCTGCTGCCGCCGCTCGCAACCGCCGGCATCGTGCTGCTCTTCGTCATCTTCATCCTGCTGCAACGCGAGGATCTGCGCGACCGGCTGATCAGATTGTTCGGCGGTTCCGACCTCCAGCGCGCCACCTCGACCATGACCGACGCGGCGACCAGGCTCAGCCGCTATTTCCTGAGCCAGGTGCTGATCAACACGACCTACGGCACGCTGATCGCATTGGCGCTTTGGGCGATTGGCCTGCCGAGCCCGATCGCCTGGGGCATCCTCGCCGGGCTGATGCGCTTCGTGCCCTATGTTGGCGCCTATCTCGCCGCCGCGCTGCCCTTGCTGATCGCCGCAGCCATCGATCCGGGCTGGACCACCTTTATCGAAGTGCTGCTGCTGTTCGTCATCGGCGAAATGACCATGGGCCAGGTGGTCGAGCCGCTCGTGTTCGGCCGCGGCACCGGCGTGACGCCGATCGCGGTGATCGGCTCGACCGTGTTCTGGACCTGGCTATGGGGACCGCTGGGCTTGCTTCTCGCCATGCCGATGACTGTCTGCCTTGCTGTTCTCGGCCGCCATGTCGAGGGATTGGAGTTCCTCGACGTGCTGCTTGGCGATGAGCCGGCGCTCACGCCGGCGCAGAGCTTCTATCAGCGCGCGCTGACGGGCGATGCGGCGGAGGCGACCTATCACGCCGAGCTTTGCCTGAAAGACCAGAGTCTGGAGACCTATCTCGACAAGGTCGCGCTTGCCGGCCTCAAGCTCGCCGAGCGCGATTACGAGCGCGGCGCCATCGACGGCGACCAGGAGGTGAAGATCTCCCACACGGTCAAGGAGATGATGGACAATCTCGCCGACTTCGAGCCGCGCCGCTGGTTCGCCAAGCTCAGGGTACCTGCCGAGAAGAACGGCAAGGACGCGGAGGAAGGCGGTCTCGCCTCGCTCGCCGCGGCCGAGAACGGCGAGGAGGAGCATGACAAGCTCCCCGTGGTGGAGCGTAACGAGCTTGCCCCGGGTTGGGTGGTCGACGAGCCAATCCTCTCGATCGGCGGACGCAACGCGCTCGACGCGGCCGCCGCCGACATGCTCGCCGGAGTGCTGCGCAAGAAGGGATTGAACGTCAAGGAGGTCGGACCGGAGGCCATCTCCGCCGGCCATATCGCGACGCTGCAAGGCACAGAGGCGAAGCTCGTCTGCCTGTCTTATCTTGGCCTCGGACCGGGGCCCGCGCATATCCGCTATGTGGTGCGGCGGCTCCGGCGCATCCTGCCCAAGGGCACCCTGATCATGGTCTGCTTCTTTGCCGGGGAAAGCGACTCGCTCTTGGTCAAGTCGGTGCGCGAGAACACCGAGGCCGATGCTTACGCGACGTCGCTCTGCGAGGCGGTCGAGCTTTGCGTGAAGGCCGCCAAGGGTGAGCTGAAGAGCAAGCTTGCCGAAGCCTCGCCTGCGCCGGAGTCGCCTGCCGCCGAGCCTGCGATCAAGGCTCCAGCCCCGGTGGCCTCCGTGCCTGCGCCGGGCGCACCGCCAGCCAAGCCCAAGCGTGAGCCTAAGCGTAAATCACCGAGCGCCGTCGCTTGAAGTCGTGCGTGGTGACGAGCGTGGCGATGGTTTTGGCGATCTTCGCCCCGCCTTGCACTGACGGCTCGATGTCGTTGGCGTAGTCGGCATCGTCGTTGAAGATCAGACGCAAGTCGATCACCGGTAGTCCACGCGCGAACGCCTCGCGCAAGATCACGTCGTTGAACACGCTCAAGCCTGTCGCCGCGATCGCCCGCGTGGTCGGGTCCTGATAGCGCGCTTCGTAGATAGTGCAGACCGCGGCCGGCAGCCTCCGTGCCATGACGCCGTCGAGCATCGCCGCATAGCTCGTGCGGAAGGCGGCTTTGATCTTGGCGAGCTTGTCGAGCACTTCGGCGACCGAGCGCGCGCTTTCCTCGATCAGCCCCTTCTCTTGCAGCGCATCGTTGCCGCCGATCGAGACCACGAGATGCGTCGCGCCGGCGGGCATCGATGTGAGCTGGTCGGCGATGTCGCCGGTGGTCGAGCCGTCGAGTGCCGCGAGTGTCGCGGTCCAGCCCGAGGGCAGCGCCGCGCCGAGCTGCGCGATGACGTCGGGCCCGTCGCCGACATAGGCCTTGTTGTCGAAGATCGAGTCGCCGAGCAGCACGACATGGTTCATGGCTTGGGCCTGTTCCGCGCGGACCGGCAAGGCGCCCATGCCGGCCACAAGCGCGAGGCCGGCAAGCAGCCTACGGCGGGTTGTGTCTGGCGGCGCGTCATCGGTCATTCGCTTCCCTTCACGTATCTTCAGCGCAATCGCTTGACCGGGCGATCCAGTAACCCAAGCGGCTCTTGCGTTTACTGAATTACTCGCTTTCGCGGGTCATGAGAGGAGACTTTTTCGGCGTAGGCGCCGCATAGCCGAAGGCGAGTGCGATGAGGGCGCCAACTGCCAGCGCCCCGGCGAGGAAGAGGAGCGCCGCGGTGAAGGAGCCGGTCGTTTCCTTGATCACGCCGATGATGGTGGGACTGGCAAGCCCGGCGAGATTGCCCATCGAGTTGACGAGCGCAAGCCCGGCCGCAGCGCCCGTGCCGGTGAGGATCGCGGTCGGCAGCGACCAGAACGTGCCGATCGCCGCATAGATGCCGAGCGCGGCAAGGGTGAGCGCCAGCATGGTGAGCGAGAGCGGTCCCGTGTGGGCGGACCAGGCGAAGGCCGCGCCGGCGAGGAAGAGCGGCAGCGCGATATGCCAGATGCGCTCGCCTGTCCGGTCCGAATGTGCCCCCCATGCCACCATGGCGATAGCGGCAAAGAAATAGGGAATAGCGGAAAGAAAGCCGATTTTGAGCGAATCCAATCCGAAAGTTTGAATGACTTGCGGCATCCAGAAGCCGATGCCGTAAAGCCCGGTCACGATGCAGAAATAGAGCAGGCCGAGCGTCAGCACGCGGGGCCGCGTCAGCGCCTGACCGAGTTCCGAATAGCCGACCACGCGCGTCGCCTGCGTCTCGGCGGCGAGTGCGGCGGAGAGTGCCTTGCGCTCATCCCTGCTGAGCCAGCGCGCGTCTTCAGGTTTGTCGTCGAGGAATTTCAGTGCGACCGCGCCTAGCAGGATCGCGGGCAGCCCCTCGATGATGAAGAGCCAATGCCAGCCCTTGAGCCCGAGGAACCCGTGCATTTCGAGCAGCGCCCCCGACACCGGCCCGCCGACCATCGTGGCGAGTGGCACGGCCGCCATGAACAGAGAGACGATACGCGCGCGCTCCCGCGCCGGAAACCAATAGGTGAGATAGAGGATGATGCCGGGGAAGAAGCCGGCCTCGGCAACGCCCAACAAGAAGCGCATGGCGTAGAAGCTCGTCTCGCCGCTGACGAAGGCCATGGCCACGGCGACGATCCCCCAGCTGATCATGATGCGCGCGATCCAGATGCGCGCACCGAAGCGCTGTAGCGCCAGATTGCTCGGGATCTCGAACAGGATATAGCCGACGAAGAAGATGCCGGCCCCTGTTCCGAACACGGCGGGCGAGAAGCCGAGGTCCTCGTTCATGTCGAGGCCGGCGAAGCCGACATTCACCCGGTCGAGGAAGTTCACCGCATAGCAGAGGCAAAGAAACGGGAGGAGGCGCCAGGCGGCCTTGGCAATGGCCGATTTCTTAGCCTCGTCTTGGCTCGTTCCCCGTCCTCCCATGGCTCACCTCTAGCATAATAGGAGGGCTCCAAAGCGCGCATGAGCGGGGCGCCCCGCATTTGGGGTATCCTTGGCCGCGCTAGCAGACTGATTCGATTTGCTCTTGGGAGGACACTCAAAATGGCGATGACAATGGCACAGGCGTCGGCCGCCATGCGCGAAGCCGTGCGCGAGACAGTCAAGCGTTATTCGACTTGGTATCTGCTCGAGGGCGTGTTGCTGGCGGTCGCCGGCATCGTCGCGCTGGTCTGGCCCCACGTCGCGTCGGTGGCCCTGGTTTTCGTTCTCGGCTGGATCCTCATCATCAGCGGCGTGCTACAGGGCATCGGCCTGATCGGCGCCAAGGAGGTTCCCCATTTCTGGCTCCAGCTCGTCTCGGCGGTGCTGGCCATCCTGATCGGCATATTGCTGCTCCGCAATCCGGATGCCGGGTTGCTGATCATGACCGTGCTGCTCATCGTGTTCTTCTTTGTCGAGGGCGTGTCGAAAGTGATCTTCGCCCTCAACATCAGGCCGTTCGACGGCTGGCTATGGGTGCTGCTCAGCGGTGTCATCGGCATTCTGCTTGGCGCCTATCTCTGGGCCAACATGCCGGTGAGCTCGGAATGGGTGCTCGGCGTGCTTCTCGGCATTCAGCTCGTGGTCGAGGGGGTAGCGCTCGCCTACCTCGCCTGGATGGTGCGCTCGAGCTAGAAACGGGCGGCGCCTCCAGCGGTCACGCGCGGGCGTCCGGCTATTGGCCCGGCGCCGTCTCTATATAGCGCGCGTAGACCCAGCCGACTTCCGCCGTGGATGGGTCGGTGACCTGCACCCAATTGCCTTTGCGGCCGGTCACGAGCAGCTTGGTGCCCTTCTCCGCCACCCGGATCGTGTCGGCGTTTGACGACGGTGCCGTCCGCAAATTGGCGTAGCCGACCAGAGCGACCCACTCGTCCTTGCCGGCATAAGGCGCCGGCGCGGATGCGTCGGGAACCGGCACGACACTGATTCCCGCCACGGAGCTGTCGCTGATTTCGCTTGGCACGACCTCCGCCACTGCCGTCGGCTCGGGCGCGGGTTCCTCGGGCGCTTGCACCGGCGCGATGCCGTATTCCGCCGAGGCGCTCTTGAGCGCCGCGAGTTTCGCGTCGGCGCCTTCCACCCCGAGCTGCTTCGCGCGCTCGTACCAAATGCGCGCCTGCTCGGGATCGGCCTTGATACCGTGCGCGCCGATCTTGTCGATATAATCCTGATCGTAGGTGGCCGCGAGCAGCAGCGCCGCCTCGCCACTGCCCGCTTCCGCCGCGCGCCGGAAATAGGCGCGAGCGCCGGCGAAATAGCCGACATCGATCATCTTCTGGCCGTGGGCGATGAGATCGGCGACACGATTGCTCTCGTCGGCGCGAAGGATCAGCGCGGCCTTGGGATCGGGGGCGATGTCGATCCTGGTCGAAGCGGTGGCGAGCACCGTGCCGTCCGCCGCCATCAGCTCGACGCGCAGATCGGACGAGCCGGTTGCCGTCTTCGGCAGCTTTAGCTTGAGATCGCCGATCTCGTCGGGCGTGAGATTCCACTCCGAGGGGCCATAGGGCCGTCCTTGCGAGAAGGTGGCGCCTTCCGGCATCGAGCGGATGGCGATGATGCTCCGTGCCGGCAGCGCGTCGGCGGCGTCGATGGTGATGTCGAAGGCGAGCTCCTCGCCGATCTTGGCCTCGATCCGGCTTGGCGCGGTAAGGGCGACCTCGATCTTGGGATCCGCGATGTCGATCTTGGGATCCTGCGCCAGAGGCTCGAGCACGATTGCCGGCGCCGGCGCGATCGAAGGCTGTTGGCGGTCGACAAATTGCTCGCGATCGAACACGGCCGTCGAGCGTTCAGTGCCGGGTATCTGGATCGCGCCTTGCCAAATCAACGCGAGGATGACCGCGGTCGGCACGAGCGACACCAGCATCGAGGCGATCAGCAGCCCGCGAGTGGACGATCCCGCGCGGCTTCCCTCTGCGATGGCCCCCGGCACGGGCGGTTCGGCGGGTGGCCGGCCGGAGCCGTCATCGCCATTGCCGTTTCCGTTGCCGGTCTTCTGCCCTCCGGGAGCGAAGCGCTCGGCCATCGTGGTTGGGGTCGGCTCTGCTGGCGTCGGCGACGCCGCCGCCAGCCGCTCGGTCAGGCTTGCCGGCCTGACGATGATGTCGGACTGACTGAGCATGAAACCCTCCTACGCATCACAACAATCATGAAAGCCAGTGACGATTGACGTCCGTCAGTTCTGGTTCGGGCTTTGAGGCTGATTGCGCCCCTTGTTCCATTCGAGGAAGGCGCGGAAGAGATCGGCACGCTCCGCCTCGGAGATCGGCGTTTCGCGCGGACCGCTCGCTTGCGCCAGAAAGGCATTGAAATGGTCGCGCGCGGCCGTGTCCGTCGAGGCCTTGGCGCGATCGATCCAGCTTTGCGCCAGCGCCGAGCGCTTCCAACCTTCGAGCGTCGCCGCGAAATTCACCTCGCGCCATTTCGGGTGATGCGGCTCCTTGAGGAAGCTGTCGAAATTGGTGAAAAAGCGATCGACGAATCGAGAGATCTTTTTGTAGCGCTCGGAGTCGCTCGCCCAATTGAACGAGACGAGCACCGCACAGACCGACATCGTGTCGACACGAGCGCCTTCCGCGATCAGCTCGGGGTAGTCTTCGTGGGTCAGCGTGGCCGGGTAGTACTCGTCCTCGAGAGCCTTGGTGTAAGGCACCGGCAGCAGCTTCAGCCCTTTCGTGTCCCTGAGTGTACTCAGGACAGGCGCAGGCTTGCCGGTGACGGCGATGGTCGCGTCGATCTCGCCGGCCTTGAGCTTTTGGATGGCGTCGGCATCGCTGAGATGCACCGCCTTCGCCTCGACGCCGAGCGCGTCGAAGATCAGCCTTCCCGTGATTTCGGCGCCGCTTCCCACCGTTCCGAAATTGACGAACTTGCCGGAGAGCTCGTGGATGTCTTTGACGTCGTCGCGCGCGAGAATGTGCAGCTCTTCGTTGAAGAGCTTGGCGATGTAAGCGATCTGGCCCTTGAGGTTGGGGCCAAGCTCGCCGGTCTTGTCGAAATGCTTCAACAGATTGGCCTGGGTGACGCCCATGTCCACGCCGCGCAGGAACATCACATCTTTGATGTTCTGCTCGGGCCCCTTGCCCACCAGCGGCAGAACGCGAAGGCTGTCGCCATCATCGAGCACTTCGGCGAGGTCTTGCACGATGGCGAGGTCGGTGCCGCTCGGGCTACCGGCCATGATCGTCACCACGTTCTCGTTCATGCGCGCGCGAAAGGCCTCGCGCGTCTGAGAGACGATGCCGTCCTGTCTGGCGGTGGCGGGAGGTGCCGCGACGGCGGCAAAAGCGAGCAGGCAGAATCCCAATGCGAGGGCAATACGCATTACCAGTTCCCTCTCTCTGAGCGCGCTCCCGCATCAACGCTGGCGGACCCCGCGCGAGCGCGCGCATGCGGGGCAGCTCAGGTCGCAGCCGAAAAGAAGTGCTTGCCGGAGGTCAGGCGCCGATGTGTGAGTCTAGCGCGACGTTTCCCCAGGTCGTGCCGCATCCCTGTGGCCAGAATGGAACGTGATAATTTGACTACAGTCAAGTAGTGATAAGCTCCGGCACAACAATAACACCTTTTTGCCGCAAGCCTGACGAAAAGTAACTGGATTCTGACAAGAATATGGCTACTGCATAACTATGCAGCAGCCAACGAAAACTTAATCGATACAGCACATAAGCTATACCGATTTATGTAATTGCGCAGCCAACCCGCCCAGCGCTGTCGAGCGCGCAGGCTCGATCCTCAACGCGGCCAGACCCGCCAAGGTCCCCGACTAGGCGGGCATCTCGGCAGCCCGCGCGACGATCGATCGCATCTATTTTCTCGACAGGCTCAGTCTGCCCGATCCCCGCCGGCTCGTGACGGTGATGGAAAGGCGGTTGCCAGATTGGACGATCACGACGCTGCCGCGCTCGCCGCTGGTCTCGACCCAGCCGGAATAGCGATTGCCACCCGAGGCATTCACGCGTCCCGACACGTCGTAGCGGCCGGTCTCCGTCGTGCACTGCGAATTGATCTCGAAGGAGGCCCCGCCCACTTTCGTAAATCTCGCCCGGCACCGGACGGCATCGGAGCTGCGGCGGTGGGTGATAGTGCCGGACCCGCTCCACGACCCTTGGAGCGTTGCCGGCGCGGCGGGCGCGGGCGAAACCGCAGCTCCCAGGATGATGAGTGACAAGATCAGAACGTAACGCATCGTGGCCTCCCCTACGAAAGCCTGGGCCAACTCAACGCGCGGAACCCCTCCGAGGTCCGTCATGGCGCTTTGACGCAGCCTTAGGATCGTCCCATGCGGAAGCGCTAGTCCGCATCCATTTTCAACGCGGCGATGAAGGCCTCTTGCGGGATTTCCACGCGACCGAATGAGCGCATCTTCTTCTTTCCCGCCTTCTGCTTGTCGAGCAGCTTGCGCTTGCGGGTGATGTCGCCGCCGTAGCATTTGGCGGTCACGTCCTTGCGCAGCGCGCTGATCGTCTCGCGCGCGATGACCTTGCCGCCGATCGCCGCCTGGATCGGGATCTTGAACAGGTGCCGCGGAATGAGGTCCTTGAGCTTGTCGACCATGGCGCGGCCACGCGCCTCGGCGCGGCTGCGATTGACGATCACCGACAGCGCATCGACCGGCTCGCTGTTGACGAGCAGCGCCATCTTCACGAGGTCGCCCTCCTCGTAGCCGGTGAGGTGATAATCGAACGAGGCGTAGCCGCGTGAGACGGATTTCAGCCGGTCGTAGAAGTCGAACACCACTTCGTTGAGCGGCAGCTCGTAGACGAGCATGGCGCGGCTGCCGGCATAGCTGAGATTCTTCTGCCGCCCGCGCCTGTCCTCGCAAAGCTTGAGCACTGCGCCGAGATGCTCGTCGGGAACAAGGATGGTCGCCTCGATCCACGGCTCCTCGATTGAGGCGATCTTCTGCGGCTCGGGCATGTCGGCGGGATTGTGCAGTTCCTTCATCGTGCCGTCGGTGAGATGCACGCGATAGATGACGCTCGGCGCGGTCGCGATCAGATCGATGTTGAACTCGCGCTCGAGCCGCTCGCGGATGATCTCGAGATGCAGGAGCCCGAGAAAGCCGCAACGGAAGCCGAAACCGAGCGCGGCCGAGGTCTCCATCTCATAGGTGAAGCTCGCATCGTTGAGGCGAAGCTTGGCGACGGCCTCGCGTAGATCCTCGAACTCGGATGCATCGACCGGGAAGAGGCCGCAGAACACCACAGGCTGGGCCGGCTTGAAGCCGGGCAGGGGCGTCTCCGCCGGACGTCTCTCCTCGGTGACGGTGTCGCCCACGCGCGTGTCGGCCACTTGTCGGATCGAGGCGGTGAAAAAGCCGATCTCTCCGGGGCCGAGCCGGTCGCGCATCTCTTGCTTGGGACGGAAAATGCCGACGCGGTCGATCTGATAGGAGCCGCCGGTGGCCATCAGTCTGATGCGCTGGCCTTTGGTCAGGACGCCGTCGAAGATGCGCACCAGCACGACCACGCCGAGATAGGCGTCGTACCAGCTGTCGACCAGAAGTGCCTTCAGGGGCGCACGCGCGTCGCCAATGGGCGCGGGGAGGCGGCGCACGATCGCCTCCAGAACCTCTTCGACGCCTTGTCCGGTTTTGGCGGAGATCTCCAGGGCATCATGGGCATCGAGGCCGATCACGTCCTCGATCTGCTGTCGAACCCGATCGGGTTCCGCGGCCGGCAGGTCGATCTTGTTGAGGACCGGCACCACCTCGTGATTGTTGTCGAGCGCTTGATAGACATTGGCCAGGGTCTGCGCCTCGACCCCTTGGGTGGCATCGACCACCAGCAGCGAGCCTTCGCAGGCCGTGAGCGACCGGTTCACCTCATAGGCGAAATCGACATGGCCAGGCGTGTCGATCAGGTTCAGTTCGTAAAGCTCCCCGTCGCGGGCGCGATAGTCGAGGCGCACGGTCTGCGCCTTGATGGTGATGCCGCGCTCGCGCTCGATATCCATGGAATCGAGCACCTGCTCCTTCATCTCCCGCGCCGAAAGCCCGCCGCAGAGCTGGATCAGCCGGTCTGCCAGCGTCGACTTGCCGTGATCGATATGGGCGATGATGGAGAAGTTGCGAATGCGCGATAGCGGCGTCGTCTCGGATTGACTCATCGCGGCTTGGTAAGGGGGGAAGCCCTAAAGGGTCAAGCAACCGTTCGGCAAATGCGGCCAAACAATGAGTGGACCGCCCTATTGTCGTAGCCGTTCGGGTCTAAGGGCTGGCCATTGGAGAACCTCGAAACACAACGGAGGCACCTGATGCTGAAGAAGACTCTGTTTGCGTTCATTGCGGCTGCACTCGTTGGAGCCATCGCGCTTCCCCCAGAATCAGCTTTTGCCGGGCGGGAGATCCTGCCGGGAGGCCGCCAAAGCCAGGTTCCCTGACGATGTAAAGGCTCGGCACGCCTTCAAGAAGGAGTGCAAAGCTGCCTGGAAGGCTCACAAAAGCGCTCCCAAGGCCTGATTTTGGCGAGAAAAAAAGTATTGGCCGGCCATAGAAGGGACGCAAAGGGCTCCTTTCTCATTCAGCCCGCGGAGAAACGGTGAGACGAACCGCCCCATTGCCGCGGCGTCCGTGTCTAGACATTGGTTTCGTGCTCTGGACATCGGTTATCGGAGAATCGCCAACTAACGGAGACAGTCCAATGCTGAAGAAAGTCGTGTTTGCAGTTGTCGCGACCGCCTTTGTTGCAGCCACCGCGCTTCCTTTCCAGATTGCGCCGGCTGCCGCTGAGGCAGTGACCTGCAAGGCAGCCGCCAAGGCGAAGTTTCCGGATGATCTGAAGGCACGCCATGCCTGGAAGAAGCAGTGCAAGGCGGCCTGGAAAGCCACGCAGAAGGCCTAGAATCTCTGCAAACTTGACATTTCGGTCTTGAGAAAGGGGTCCGAGTGGCCCCTTTCTTGATTCCTGGGCGCTCAAGAACTTCGAAGTTGCTTCGCTTTGGGGCGGCGGCCTCTTCTTAATCAACTGAAAAGCAACAGCGTTTTCGCTTTCGCCAATTGTGCGCAGAAGAACGGTTGACGACGGCCGGTTTTCTGGCGCCTTATTCGGCCGCGTAACGTTGCGTAGTCACTCACGGGAGTAACCTTATGGTTAAGAAAGTATTTTTGGCCATCGCGGTGTCCCTACTCTTTGCCGGCGCCACGATGACTGCGGCCCCCACCGAGGCTTACGCTTGCAAGAGCGGTTGCTTCAAGAAGGCCAAGGCCAAATACGGCCACGACTGGAAGGCGCGCCACGCCTATGCCAAGGCTTGCCGCAAGGCTTATCGCGCTGCCAAGAAAGCCGCCAAGTAGGCGCAGAGGCGCTGCTTCAAGGTTCAGAAGGGATCCGTGGGCCTCTCGCGGGTCCTTTCTTTTTGCCGGCTCAGATCCCCGCATACCACTCATAGCCAGGATCTTCCCAGAAACCGCCGCGGCCGCCGCGACTGCGCGGCCTTTGAGAAGCCTCGTGTTGCTCTAATCAACTGAATGGCAACAACGTTTCCGAATTTGGCCGGTCTTGTGGCGGCCAAGACGTTGACTGGCGCGAGCAAAGGGGGGTCTCATCCTACCCCCTCAAGTCTCGCCGCAACGTGATGGAGTAAACCAATGGTTAAGAGCCTCTTTCTGACCGCTGCCGCCGCTGGCCTCATAGTCGGTATGGTCTCCGTAACGACGCTTCCAGCAGAGGCCGCCTCGTTGCGCGGTATGCCCTGCAAGGAAGCCGCCAAGGTGAAGTATCCGGATGACCGGCATATGCGTCATGCCTGGAAGAAGCTGTGCAAGGCGAACTGGGAGCTGCACCAGGGCGGCTAAGCTGTGCTTGCCTAAGTTCGAGCGGAAGGAAAGGGGCCGCAGGGCCCTTTCTCACAACCTCTCCAGGTTTCTTTTTCGCCTCAAATACTGGCATACCACTCATAGCCAAGATCTTCCCAGAAGCCGCCGCGGCCGCCGCGAATTTTGGCGATGTCCTCGACCGCTTCGATCCGCATCACATATTTCGCCATCTTGTAGCCGAGCTGCCGCTCGACGCGCAGCCTTAAGGGCGCGCCGTGCGGAACGGGAAGCACTTGGTCGTTCATCTCGTAGGCGAGGATGGTCTGCGGGTGGAAGGCATCTTCAAGACCGATCGACTCGTAATACTTGCCCTCTTCGGTTCCCGTCTGGCCGAGATCGTCGGCGCAATAGAACACGACGTAGCGGGCGTCTTGCTTGAGCTCGGCCTTTTCGAGAACGGCGCTGAGCGGAACGCCTTTCCATTTACCGATGCAGCTCCAGCCCTCGACGCAGTCATGCCGTGTGATCTGCGTGCGCGAGGGCATCGCCCGGAGCTCGGCAAGTGACAGTTCGAGCGGTCGGTTCACCAGACCACCGACCGCGAGCTTCCAATCGGCGAAGCCGTTCGCGGCGTGCGCCTTGTAATCTTCGCCGTCGGGATCGGTCGAGCCGTTCGCCTTGAAGTCGCGCGATATCTCCGCTTCGGGGTATTCGCGGGCGAGCGCCTGCGGCGAGATCAGCGCACGCTGTGTCACGCGCGTCAGCGTCTCCGCCGAATAGAGAATGCGCCGGACCCAAGGCTGATCGGAAAGTTCCTCGCAGCCGCCAAGCAGGGCAGTGCCCGCCGCGGCAAGCCCGCGCGCGAGAAAACCGCGCCGATTGAGTCCGCCGCTCCCGCTCATAGCTTTTCCTCGGCAGGCTCGATCACATAACGGCCCGTTATCATCGAGCGGAGGTTGTTCCAGACGCCCGAGAGCAGAACCATCACGATATGCACGATGAAGAAGAGCACGATGCCCGAAGCGGCCACAAAATGGATGGTGCGCGCCGTCTGCCTGCCGCCGAAGAGATCGAGCAGGATGGGGAAGGCGGCGTCCATGCCCGGCGACATGACGAGCCCGGTGAGCAGCATCAGCGGCAAAAGGATCAGCGCCACGGAAAGATAGGCCAGCTTCTGTAGGACATTATAGCGCTTGGCCTCCTCACCCTTGGGAAAGTGGAGCCGCGCGTGCTCGGCGATCGAGCCGCCGATGTGTTTAAGCTCCGTGGTCGAGGGTGTAAGGTCGCGCCGGAGATGCCCGCTGCCGAGGCTCCATAGGAGATAAGCAAGCCCGTTGAACAGAAAGAGCCACGCAAAGAAGAAATGCCAGCGCCGTCCCATGGCGAGGTCGCGATGGCCGGGAAGCGTGACCGACCAGGGGAAACCACGGTAATCGTAGCCGAAGTCTTTATCCCCAGAGAGTCCGAACACCCCGGTCGTATCGAATCCATGGCCGAGGATCGTCGTCACGCCCTTTGGGCTTTCGCCCTCCTGCACCGCCCCCATGGCCATGATCGGATCGGCGAAATCGGACTTCACTCCGAGATAGAGCGCAGGATGGGCGTTGAAGATCTGCAATCCGCTCATGAGGAGCACGAGCAGAACGAGCGCGTTGATCCAGTGCGTGATGCGCACCGTGCCCGAATGACGATAAATGACCTCGCGTTCGCTCAAGGTTTCCTCCCGATGCATCCAGCGAGACCCGGCGATCCAGGGCCGCGCCGCGAGTTGCTGCCCTGGATGCCCGGGTCTTCGCCCGGGGCTGACGCAGGAACCAGTTACGCGCCGAGCGGAGCCGGATGATTCAGCGACAGCTACGTCCGGCGCGAGCAAACGGATGCATTATGAATGCGGCTTGCCCCAGATTTCGGCGAGTCTCTGCGCCCGGCCGCATCCATATTTGTAGTATTTGTAGCTGATCGGATTCTGGTTGTGATAGTCCTGGTGGTAGTCCTCGGCCGCCGTAAAAGTCGTCACCGGCTTGATCTCCGTCTCGACCTTTTGCTTGAAGCGCGCGGCGATCTCTTCTTTCGTCGTCTCGGCCAGTTTCCTTTCCTCGTCGTCGCCGACGAAGATGGCGCTGCGATAAGCCGGCCCCTTGTCGCAGAACTGACCTTCGGCATCGAACGGGTCGATGTTTTGCCAGAAGTGGTCGAGCAGCTTGGCGTAGCTCACCTTGGCCGGGTCGTAGGTCACCTTGACCGCCTCCAGATAACCCTCGTGGTCGCCATAGGTCGGATTGGGCTTGGCGCCGCCGGCATAGCCGGAGATCGTCTCGGTCACGCCGTCGACGTGATCGAAAGCATCCTCCACGCACCAGAAGCAGCCGCCGGCGAAGATCGCCGTCTTGGTATCGGCGCGTGTGTCATCCGCGCCGACGGCAATAACCGCCGCCGCCAGGAACAGGGCGGTCAGCGCCGTCAGTATCCATCGCGCGATCATGAAAATCTCCACAATGAGTCTCGCCCGGGAGGATAAGAACGCCCGGGAGGCGCGCAAAGTGGCTCTCGCGCGACCGTGAACCGAATTGATGCTTTGGCGGATAAGCGCTTGGGAGGACTTGGCCGTTTGCGCTATGCAGATGCGATGCAACCGAGACTTTCTTCGCCCAAGAGCGCGATCAGGCCGGCTTACGATGTCGTCGTGGTCGGCTCAGGCTACGGCGGCGGCGTTGCCGCCTCGCGGCTATCGCGCGCCGGGCAGAGCGTCTGTGTCATCGAGAAGGGCAAGGAATTTCCGACCGGCACCTTTCCGAGCCGCCTGCCGGAGCTGAGACGCGAGCTGCAATTGAACGGCGGCAAGATGCGCTCGGGCTCGCGCACGGGCCTGTTCGATTTCAGGCTTGGCGCCGATATTCATGTGCTGGTCGGCTGCGGGCTTGGCGGGGGCTCCCTCATCAACGCCGGCGTCGCCCTCAAGCCCGACGCGCGCGTCTTCGCCGACCCCGCTTGGCCCGAGGAAATGACCTCGGATGGGCTGCTCGAGCTTGGCTTCAGGCGCGCCGCGTCCATGCTGCGGCCTGCGCGCTATGCCAATGCCGCCGAGCTTACCAAGTATCGCGCGCTCGACGTGGCGAGTGCCGCGTTCGGCGTGCCGCCCGTGGCGGCGCCCGTGGTGGTGAGCTTCGAGGAGAACGTGAATCCTGCCGGTGTGGCACAACCCGCCTGTACGCTCTGCGGCGATTGCTGCTCGGGCTGCAATGTCGGCGCCAAGAACACCGTGGCCATGACCTACCTTCCCGATGCGAAGGCGCATGGCGCCGAGATCTTCACCGAGCTTGCCGTGAGCCACCTCACCAAGGGCGAAGGCGGCTGGCGCGTCCATTTCGCGCCGTCGGACGCGAAGGATGTCGTGCCGAGTTTCGTCGATGCGAAGAGTGTGGTTCTCGCCGCCGGAACGCTCGGTTCGACTGAGATCCTGCTGAGGTCGCGCGAGCAAGGGCTCGGTCTTTCCGACCGGCTGGGCGAAAAATTCTCCGCCAATGGCGACATCATCGCCTTTGCGCTCGGTGGCAGAGAGCGGGTCAACGGTATCGGCGTGGGCATGCCTCCGAAATTTAATGGCGATCCCGTGGGGGCGACTGTCGCCGGCCAGATCGAGCTCCCCGATGCCTCCGACCTCGATCGCTCGATGATCGTTCAGGAAGGCGTGCTGCCGTCAGCGCTCGCGCCGCTGCTGCCGGTTTTCTTTATCACCGGCGGCCGACTGCTCGGCGCGGCGCAGAGCCTGATAAAGGGCGTCTATCAGGGCCCGCTCTCCCATCTCCACACCTTCTTCGTCGTCTCGCATGACGAGGCGACGGGACGCATCAGCCTCGACAATGGCAGCGCGCAAGTGCACTGGCCGGGAGTTGCCGACGAACCGGTCTACGCGCGAGTGGATGCGGCTTTGACCAGAGCCGCGCAAGCTGTCGGCGCGCGCTATATCAAGAGCCCTCTGGCCGCGACCAGCATGGGCACGAAACCCGCCACGGCCCACCCGCTCGGCGGCTGCGGAATGGGGCAAAACGCGGGCGAAGGCGTCGTGAACCACAAATGCCAGGTTTTCGACGGAAAGGGCCAAGAAAGCACGCATTCCGGCCTTTACGTGTGCGATGGGTCGGTGATTCCGCGCTCGATTGGCGTCAATCCGCTGTTCACGATCACGGCCCTTGCCGAACGGGCTATGGTTCATCTTGCCCGCGACCACAATCTGGGGTTCGATGCTAATCCACGGGCCCGCCAGGAGGCGGACAGGCACTGACGTAACGAGGGTTCCCTGACCATGGCAAGCCGCTGGCTGAAGGGTCTTGGGATTTTGGCGGCGGGGGTGGCACTGCTTCCCGTCGCGGCCGGCTTGCTCTCCGCGGCCACGCGCACCGCGCCATGCGACCGCACCGAACTCACCGCATCCATTGGCGGCGTTCAGCCCAGCGCTGGAAGCTCCTCGCTCGACCGCATGACCATCGTGCTCGTGGGCGATGCAGGCTTCAATCCGACCGACGCAAAGGTCGAAGCCCAAGGCATGCGCAAGGGCAAGAAGGTGACAAGCTTCACCGACGCGCTTGCCGGAGTTTCGAGCGAAGTCGACGGCGATCTCGCTTTCATCAATCTCGAGACGGTCGTCACCGACCGCAACGATCTTCCGCCGGAAGGTAAGGGCAAGGGCGCCTTCCATTTTCGCAGTCATCCCGCCGCGCTGAAAGCGCTGATCGACGCGGGGTTCAATCTGTTCTCGCTCGCCAACAATCACTCCTACGACTACGGCCCGCAAGGCATCGAAGAGACGCTCTACCATCTCGCCGTGGCCAATGCCGAGAAGGCTATCGCCTATGCCGGCATCGGTAGCAATTTCGATGAGGCGATCAAGCCCGGCTGCGTCGATCTCGGCGGCACACGCATCGCATTGTCGGCGATCGGCATCATGACCGGCGATCAACCGCAATATCGCGCCGGACCCGACAAGCCCGGACAAGCTTCCTATCGCGACCGGCCGGACTTCGAGGCGACGGTCGAGAAGCTCGCCGGCATGCAGGCCGATTACCGCATCCTCTCGATCCACTATGGGCTAGAAGGCCGCGTCGTCCCCGACGAGCGCCAGCTCGCCGATTGGCGCGCCTACGCGGCGGAGCAGAAGAATATCGATTTGATTCTTGGCCACCACCCGCACGTCGTGCAAGGCGTCGAGATCGACGGCAAGTCGCTGATCTTTTATGGGCTCGGCAATTTTCTGCATCCTGGCACGGCCGAGACGGCCCGCTTCGGCATCTGCCGCGATTACGGGCTGATGGCGAAGGTGCATCTTGCGCGCATCGATGGCGCCTGGCGACCCCAGGCCATCGAGGCCATCCCACTCGCCAATACGCAATTTAAGCCCGAGCGTTTGTCTGCCGAAGAGTCGACCAAGCGAATCTATGCGCTCAACCATCTCGCCGCCGGCCTCGATGACGAGAAGGGCGCCATGGGCGTGCGCTTCACCCCGCAGACCGACGGATCGGGCCTTTATTGCGCCGACGGTGCTTCCAATCTCGGCGGGGAACTCGGCACGCTCTGCCAGGGCTGGCACCAGGCACAAGAGCCTGACAAGAAGCTCGCCACCAAGATCGCCGCCGCCTGCGAGGACAAGCCGTTCTACGGCAAGCCGTCTCTGGCAAAGCGTCGCGTGCCGCAGCAGCGGCAGCGTCTTTTCCCGCAGACCTTCCCCTTCGGCGGCCCGTTCTAGCGCCTAAAGGCGCGGAAACTTCCTCGATCCTCCCGCGTTGTCCGCTCTGCCTCAAGTTAGTCATGGCGAGCTTCGCACGTGCGGACATTGCTGCTTCACAATCCGACCGCCGGCGCGGCGCACCCCAATGCCGATGAACTCGTGAGCCAGCTAAGAGAAGTGGGCTTATCGCCCATCTATCGCTCGAGCAAGAGCGAGTACAAGGAAGCGCTCCGCGAGGACTGGGATCTCGTCATCGTCGCAGGCGGCGACGGCACCGTAACCAAAACCGCCCGCATTTTGCGCGACCGCAAGGTTCTCCTCGCCATCTTGCCGCTCGGCACCGCCAACAATGTCGCCCGCGCCCTCGGACTGAACGGCGACATCGAGACGCTGATACCGCGTTTGCCCACAGCCAAGCCGAAACGCCTCGATATTGGCATGGCGCGCGGGCCTTGGGGCAAGCGCCGCTTTCTCGAAGCAGTCGGGTTCGGCACCATCGCCAAGGCCATCGCGCATAGCGGTCCGAGGCCGCCCACGCCGCTGCGCATAGATTCGGGACGCGAGGAGCTACAGCAATTCCTTGAGGAGGCAAGGGCCGAGCGTTTCGAGGTCACCGTGGATGGCGAGGTGTTCGCCGGAGAGTTCCTGCTCGTCGAGATCATGAATCTTGGCCACACGGGACCCGCCCTGCCGATCTCCTTGACGGCGGCGCATGACGACGGATTGCTCGACATCGTCTTTCTGTTCAAGAACGACAGGGCGCCGATGCTCGCGTGGCTCAAGAACCCTGAGAGCGAGCCGCCGCCGGTCACCGTGCGCAAGGGGCGCGTTGTTCGGCTCGATTGGGAGCACAGCCATGCCCGCATCGACGACCGGGTCTACCTCCCCCCGGACGCAGCGAGCCGGATCAAGATTACCCTCGACGACGAGAGCCTGCGCGTGCTGGTGCCCGATCTTCTCGGGCTGGACGGCTGACGGGTCTAATTTTGGCCGACGGCTCGCCGCCAAGCACGGCGGCAAGCGTCTCGCGTGTGGCCTTATCGGTGTAGTCGAGGCAAAGCGGGGTGACCGAGATGCAGTTCGACCGTACGGCCCAAAGGTCGGTCCCTTCCGGAGGCACCGCGCGCCGGCGCTCGATGCCGATCCAGTAATAGGCGCGCCCGCGCATGTCGAAACGATCCTCGATGCGCAAGAGGCTGGGATCGCGCTGACCCTGCACCGTCGCCACGGCGCCTTTCACGGCGCCCGGCTCGCAATTGGGAAAATTGACGTTGATGACCACGCCTTCCGGCCAACCGGCCTCGAGCAGTTTGCGCACGAGGTCGCCGCCATACTGCATCGGCGTCTCCCAGACCGGCGGCTCGCGCACCTCGCGCTCAGTTTCGACCGGCCCGCAGACGAGGCTCATGGCGATCGAGGGAACACCCAGCAGCGTCCCCTGGATCGCGCCTGCAACGGTGCCTGAATAGGTGACGTCGTCGGCGAGATTCTGCCCGCGATTGACGCCCGACAGGACGAGATCCGGCGGATGGTCGCGCAGGAGGAAGCGGACACCCATGATGACGCAGTCCGTGGGAGTTCCCTTCACCGCGTAGTGCCGCTTGCCGAGGTCGCGCATGCGCAAAGGCTCGGCCAAGGTCAGCGAATGCGAGGCTCCGCTATTGTCCGTTTCCGGAGCGACCACCCAGACGTCGTCGGTCAAATCGGTGGCGATCTTCTCGAGCACGTCGAGCCCGGGAGCTTCGATTCCGTCGTCGTTGGTGAGGAGAATACGCATGGCCAGGGGACAGTGACTAAGACGCCCGCACGCGGCGTTTGGTTCCCCTTTTTGGCTTTGCGCTAAGGCTGAATCCCGCGTTTGCAGCCGCGTGCGGCAGCCCGGACGCTACCCGCGCAACTCGCCGCCTGTGGCCTTTTGCACGGCGGCGACGATCTTCCCCGCCACCGCCTCGATCTCGGCATCGGTCAGCGTCTTCTCACGCGGCTGCAGCGTCACCTCGATGGCGAGCGACTTCTTGCCCTGCGGCACGCCCTGACCGGTGAACACATCGAACACGCGCACCTCAGAGATCAGCGCACGGTCTGCCCCAAGCGCTGCGCGCAACACCTCGCCAGCCTCGATGTCGTCGCCGAGCAGGAAAGCAAAGTCGCGCCTGACCGGTTGAAGGTCCAAGGCCTCGAGCGCCTTCCCCGCACCCTTGCGCTTGGACGGCGGCACGTTGTCCAGATAGAGCTCGAAGCCCGCGAGCGGCGGATCGATGCGAATTTTCCCGAGCAGGTCCGGATGGAATTCGCCGAAGGCGCCGAGCAGGGTCTTGGGTCCGAGCTTGAGCGCGCCAGAGCGGCCCGGATGGAACCATGACGGCGCCTCGCGCGTAACCGAAAGGCTTGCTTGATCGATGCCGAGCGCCGCCAGAGCGGCAACCGCATCGGCCTTGGCGGCGAAAACGTCAGCGGCAGGGGCTTCGCCGGACCAATAACGACCCGAGCCGATCAGCGCAGAGCGGCCGAAGCGAACGCCGGCGACACTCGTGAACTGATCCTCGGGGAGGGCGCCCCGATAGGCTTGACCGAGCTCGAACAGGGCGCCATCGGCAAAGCCTCTGTCGCGGTTTCGCTGCGCGGCGGTGATCAGCCCCGGCAGCAGCGAAGGCCGCATCTGCGCAAGCTCGGTCGAGATGGGGTTGCTGAGTGTGAGCTCGGACTGGCCGCCGCCGAACAGCTTCGCCTCCTCCGGCGGGATGAACGACCAGGTGACGGCCTCGACCAGCCCGCGCGCGGCAAGCACGCGGCGGGTGAGCCTTTGCCGCCGCTGCGGCTCGGTGAGCAGAGGTTTGGCCACGCCCGCCACGCGCGTCATGGGCGCCGCCGGCACCTTATCGACACCGGTGAGCCTGACGATTTCCTCGACGAGATCGGCTGGTCCGCTGATGTCGGGGCGCCAGGAGGGAGGCGATGCCTTGAGGCTCCTTCCCTTGCCGTCGAGCGAAATGCCGAGCGCGTTCAGCAACTGCTTGATCTGGCGATGTTCAAGCTCAAGCCCGCTCAGCCGCTCGACCAATCCGGGATCGAACTTGAACGGCTTGTTGGCCTTAGGCGGCCTGCCGGCGATGATGACCTTGCTTGGCGTGCCGCCGCAGAGATCGAGCACCATCTCAGTGGCAAGCTCCAGGCCTGGCACCACGAAATCCGGATCGACGCCGCGCTCGAACCTGAATCGAGCGTCAGAAACGACGCCAAGCCTGCGCCCCGTGCGCGCCGTGCGCTTCGGATCGAAATAGGCCGACTCGATGAAGACGTTTGTGGTGGCAAAGGTCGCGCCGGTTTCCTCGCCGCCGATCACCCCGCCAAGCCCGAGCACGGCGCGATCATCGGCGATCACGCACATATCGCCGTCGACCTCGTAGGTCTTGCCGTCGAGCGCAACGAAACTCTCGCCCTTCTTGCCCGATCGCGCGCGGATGACGCCGGTGAGCTTGTCGGCGTCATAGACGTGCAGCGGGCGCCCGCGGTCGTAGGAGATGTAGTTGGTGATATCGACCAGAGCGTTGATGGGGCGGAGCCCGATCGCCTTCAGCCTGCGCTGAAGCCATTCGGGGGACGGACCGTTCTTCACGCCACGTACCAGCCGTCCAGCAAAGACGGGGCAAGCCTCGGCGGTCCTCTTGTCGAAATCGAGTTCGATCGGAATCGGATTGGGGAAGCTGCCTTTGACCGGCTTGATCGTATCCTTCTTAAGTTTGCCGAGACCGGCAGCGGCAAGATCGCGGGCAATGCCGCGCACACCGAGACAGTCAGGCCGGTTCGGCGTGATGGCGACCTCGATAACCGCATCGTCGAGTCCGAGCGCCGTGGCCGCCGGGCTGCCGACCTTGGCCTTAGGGTCAAGCTCGATGATGCCGGCATGCTCGTCGGACAGTTCAAGCTCACGCTCCGACAAGAGCATGCCGTTAGACTCGACGCCCCTGATCTTCGCCTTGGTCAACATGAGATCGATGCCGGGTACGTAAGAGCCGACCGGCGCAAACACGCCTTTCATGCCGGTCCGCGCATTCGGCGCGCCGCACACGACTTGTAGACGCTCGCTGCCCGTGTCGACCTCGCAGACGCTGAGCTTGTCGGCGTTGGGATGCTTCTCGCACTTCACCACTTCCGCCACGCGGAAGGGCGCGAGAGCGGTCTTCGGGTCGAACAGCTCCTCGACCTCTAGCCCGATGCGCGTGAGCGTTTCGGCAATCTTCTCCACGCCCGCCTTGGTGTCGAGATGCTCCTTGAGCCATGAGAGCGTGAACTTCATGGCTTACGAGAGTCCAGCGGCGAGGGTGGGGATGGCGAGCGGCGGAAAGCCGTAATGCTTGAGCCAGCGGAGATCGCCCGCGAAGAAGGCCCGCAAATCCGGCATGCCGTATTTCAGCATGGCGATGCGATCTATCCCCAAGCCGAAGGCGAAACCCTGATAGCGCTCCGGATCGAGCCCGACATTGCGCAACACGTTTGGATGCACCATGCCGCAGCCCAGGATCTCTAGCCACTGGTCGCCCTCGCCGATCCTGATCTCATCGCCCACCTTGGCGTAGCCGATATCCACCTCCATCGACGGCTCGGTGAAGGGAAAGTGGCTGGCGCGGAAGCGCATCTTGACCTGCGGCACCTCGAAGAAGGCCTTGCAGAACTCCTCCAGCACCCATTTCAGATGCCCAAGATGCGTCTCCTCGTCGATGGCGAGTCCCTCGACCTGGTGGAACATCGGTGTGTGCGTCTGGTCTGAATCGCAGCGATAGACGCGACCCGGCGCGATGATGCGGAGCGGCGGCTTCTGCTTGAGCATCGTCCTGATCTGCACCGGGCTCGTATGCGTGCGCAGCACCGCACGCGACCCGTCAGGGGCTTCCGGGAAATAGAACGTGTCGTGATCCTGACGCGCCGGATGCTCGGGCGGGATGTTGAGCGCGGTGAAATTATTGAAGTCGGTCTCGATATCGGGACCTTCGGCGATCGAGAAACCCATATCGGCGAAGATCTCGGTGATCTCATCGGTGACTTGGCTCACCGGATGGATGCGGCCCTCACCGAGCGGCCCGACCCGAACCGGCAACGTGACGTCGGCGCGCTCCTGCGCGAGCCTCTCGACGGTGGCGGCTCTGGACAGCTCGGCGCGCCGCGCCTCGAGCGCCTCGCCGACAGACGCCTTCAGGCTGTTGACCACTTGGCCATAGGCCTTGCGCTCTTCCGGCGGGAGAGACCCCAGCGCCTGCATCAGCTCGGGAATGCGGCCCTTGCGTCCAAGCGCGGCGATGCGGACCTCTTCAAGCTTGTCGAGGTCGTTCGCCTCCGCGATCGCGTGAAGCAACTCGGTCTTGAGGCTGTAGAGCTCAAGCGTGCTCATGGCTCAGGCTCCCCTTCCGAGGCAAGCCCGCTTCACGGGGCGCTAGCCCCGCGCGGCAGCAGATGCAGCCTCGACCAGGCCCTTGAAGGTTGCAGGCTCGTGCACGGCGATGTCGGCAAGCACTTTGCGGTCGAGCTCGATTCCGGCCTTCTTCAGCCCGTCAATCAGCCGCCCATAAGTGAGGCCATTCTCGCGCGCCGCCGCGTTGATGCGCTGAATCCAGAGAGCGCGGAAGGTGCGCTTCTTCACCTTGCGGTCGCGATACGCATATTGGCCGGCCTTCTCCACCGCCTGGCGCGCGGTGCGGATGGTATTCTTGCGACGGCCGTAATAGCCCTTGGCCTGCTTGATCACCTTGCGGTGGCGGGCATGGGAGGTAACGCCGCGTTTCACACGGGACATGTCGGTGCTCCTTCGATTGAGGTCTCGCCTGACGCCTTAGCGGGCGTAGGGGAGGAAGTTCTTCTTCACGATCTTGGCGTCTTCGTCGGACAGAACCATTGTCCCGCGCGCTGTCCTGATGAACTTGTTGGGACGTTGGATCATGCCGTGACGCTTGCGCGAGGCCTGGCATTTCACCTTGCCGCTCGCCGTGACTTTGAAGCGCTTCTTGGCACCGCTCTTGGTCTTGAGCTTGGGCATTTGGCTTCCTTGGTTTGATCCCGGCCATGGCCATTCCGAGCGGCCAGAGGGCAGGGGAGTGGTTGTTGGAAAGCATGCGAGCCGCCACGGCATGCCCTGCCGGGCGGCTCCATAGGATGCGCCTTATAGGGAGAAATTGGGCGGAGATGCAAGGGGTACGGGAAAGGACTCGCGATCTCTTAACCACGAGGCTTAAGCCGGATTTAGGCCGGCTCCGCTATGCAGGCGTGGGATAACGCGAGGTCGTCTTGCAACAGCGGTTCCATAGCTTGCGCTCCTGGTATACGCGCCAGAGCCGAATGGTACGCGACCTGATCATCATCGGCGCGATCGGCTTGCCGCTCTATTTGCTCGCGGTCTGGTGGGACGCCCTCGACAAGTTTCTGGTGTTCACCGGGGAGCCGCAAAGCGACGCCGTCGATTGGCTGGTGATCCTCTTCGTGTTTCTCGGCGTCGCCGCCAAGATCTATTCGGTTCGCCGTACCGTCGATCTCCGCCGCGAGGTGGTGGCGCGCCGCAAGGCTCAGGCCGAAGCCCATCAAATGGCTCGCCTCAACGTGCTGACCGGCCTTCCCAACCGGCGTTGGTTCATCGAGGATTTCGAGAAATGGAGCGGCGACTTCCCGCCTGGCGAGGCTTGCGCGCTATTCGTGCTCGATCTCGACAACTTCAAGCCGATCAATGACGTCTACGGCCACAGGCTCGGCGACGAAGTGCTGAAGGTCGTCGCCAAGCGGCTGACGCGGATCGCCGAAGGCGGCTCCGTGGCTCGGCTGGGCGGCGACGAGTTCGGCATCATCCTGCCCTACCGTGCGGGGACCGACGCGCCTGAACGCTTGGCGCGCTGCATCGTGCATGAGCTCTCGTGCCCCATCAGCCTCGCCGCTCTTTCGTTCCAAGTCGGCGCCAGTGTCGGCGTCGCGACCTGCAACGGCGACGGTTGTGGCGATATCGGGCTCGCCGACGCCATGGCCGTCCCCGATGGCACTCCTGTCGAGACCATGCTGCGCCGGGCCGACATGGCCATGTATTGGGCTAAGGCCGATGGCCGCGGCCGCTACCGCCTCTTCGATCGCAGCATGGATGAGAGGTTGCGCCAGCGCGTCGAGCTCGAAACCGAGATCAAGGACGCCATCGCAGCAGGCCAGATCGTTCCCTATTACCAGCGGATCGTCCGGCTCGACGATGGCGAGACCCTTGGCTTCGAGGCGCTCGCGCGCTGGGCGCACCCCACGCGGGGCGTGCTTCTGTCTGAAACCTTCATTCCCATCGCCGAGGATACAGGCACGATCAGCGCGATGACGGACCATTTGCTCGAGCGCGTCATGCGCGATGCCAAGGATTGGCCCGAGCACCTTTCAGTTTCCGTGAATTTCTCGCCGCGGCAAGTCTCCGACCCACACCTCGCGACGAGGATCCTCGGCCTTCTGGCCAAGGCCGCGTTTCCTCCGCATCGGCTTGTCATCGAGATCACCGAAGGCGCCGTGGTGCAGAGGCTCGACGACGCCAAGGCCGTGTTGCAATCGCTCCGCAATGTCGGCGTGAGGATCGCGCTCGACGATTTCGGCACCGGCTATTCGGGTCTCTATCATCTGCGCGAGCTCGAGCTCGACATGATCAAGATCGACCGGTCTTTCATCGCGGAGATTGTCAACAAGCCCGAGGAGGCGCGCATCGTCAAAGCGATGCTCAGTCTCGGTCGGGCGCTGGGTGTCCTGACGATCGCCGAGGGCATCGAAAGCGATGCAGTGCGCGAATGCCTGCTCAAGCTCGGCTGCGACGCGGGCCAGGGTTATCTGTTCGGCAGTCCAGAGCCGGCCGCGATGGTGAAAAGCGCGCTTGCGGCAAACAAGGCAGGCAGCCCGTCGCGCCAGATCGCCTAGCGCGGGGCGAGCACCATCACCATCTGCCGTCCTTCGAGCCGCGGCTCGGATTCCACCTTGGCGATGGTCGAGGTGTCCTGCTTGACGCGGTCGAGCAATTGCGCCCCCAATTCCTGATGCGCCATCTCGCGGCCCCTGAAGCGCAAGGTGACCTTCACCTTGTCGCCCTCCTCGAAGAAGCGGCGGATCGAGCGCATCTTCACGTCATAATCGTGCCTGTCGATGTTCGGCCGCATCTTGATTTCCTTGATCTCGACGGTGCGCTGCTTCTTGCGCGCCTCAGCGGCCTTTTTCTGCGCCTGATATTTGTATTTGCCGTAGTCAAGGATTTTGCACACCGGCGGCTCGGAATTCGGAGCAATCTCGACCAGGTCGAGTCCGGCTTCCACGGCGCGAGCCAATGCCTCGGACGTGGCAACCACGCCGACATTGTGACCGGTGGCGTCGATGAGTTGGATTTTGGGAATGTCGATGCCCTCGTTGATGCGAGGGCCGCCCTTTTCGGGCGCAAGCTTCGTCGGCCGTCTTACGATGTCTCGTTCTCCTCTGCTCGGCGGCCGCATCCCCCCTTGCTGTGAGACGCCGGCGCCCTGTCCTGACGCTAAGTCCGAACGCTACAGGATGGGAAATGGTCCCGAAAAGTCAAGCTGCGCTGCGTTAAGCATTGCAATCGGCCCATCACGCGCCGTCGTCAAGGGGAACTGCGGCCAGCAAGGGCGGATGCGCAAAGGCTTCGGCCAGATGCGTGCCAAGCAGTTCGTCATAGACGGCGAGTGTTTTTACCTGCATTTGCGTAAGCGCAAACTCGCGGCTCGCCCGGGCGTTCGCCCGCGCAGCAATCGCGGCGCGCTCTTCGGGCGTCAAGGCGAGCGCCGCCCGGATCGCCTTGGCAAGCGCCGTTGCGTCTGCCGGTGGCACCAGCCAGCCGGTGAAGCGTGCCTTGTCCTGCTCCGGCGAGACGATGGTCTCGGGCAAGGCGCCAATGTCGGAAAGGATCACGGGGCATCCCATCGCTTGCGCCTCGATGCTCGTCCGCCCGAAGGTCTCCGGCACGAGCGACGGCATAATCGCGACATGTGCGGCGAGAAACGCCGCGGGCATGTCGTGGCAATGGCCGACCAGCCGCACTTTGTCCTCAACACCGCTCCGCGCGATCAGCCCGATCAGCTCTTGGCGATAAGCGTCCTTGCCCGGTGCATCGCCGGCGAAGACGATCAAGGCGTTCTCCAGCGCGCCTTCGCGGGCGAGGGCGGCAGCCGCCTCGATCGTCTGCCGATGCCCTTTCAGTCCGGTGAGCCGCGCCGCCTGAAGCACGATCTTGGTTCCCGGCGGAACGCCCCAGCGTTCCCTGAGCTTCGCCACCAGTCCGGGCGGAACCACAAGCGGATCGAACGAGGCTTCGTCGATGCCGCGATAGATAGGGCGAATTCGGCTTTGCGACAGATGATGCCGTGCGGCGATCAGACTTGCGGTGTAGCGCGAATTGGCAATGACGCGATCGCCGCGACCCATGACGCTGTTATAAAGACCCTTGAACAGGCCGAGCGTCGTGCCATAGGCGCCATGATAGGTAGTGACGAAGGGACGCCCCGTGGCCCGCGCGGCAAGATAGGCGCTCCATGCCGGCGCCCGGCTTCGCGCATGCACGAGATCGATGTCGCGCTCCTTGATCAGCCGCTTCAGTCGCGTGGCATTGGCGAGAATGGTGAAAGGATTCTTGCTCGCCGCGGGAAGCTTGACGATCTCGCCGCCGGCCTGGGTGACGGCCGTTGCCAGGCGCCCGCCCGCGGTGGCAACCAGGGCCTTGGCGCCAGCACGACCGAGCGCCTCGGCAATCTCGACCGTCGCCTGCTCGCTGCCCCCGGTATCGAGGCGCGGCACGACCTGCAATATGGTGACTTCGCCCATCGGCTAAGGTCTTAGGATGAGCGCAGAGGAACCGCAATTCCTGGACGTGGGCGAGGGCCCGAAGCGCCGACGCATCGCCTACCGTTTTGCCAATGCCGGCAAGAGCGCAGGCCCGGTCCTTTTGTGGCTTTCCGGCTTTCTGTCCGACATGGCGAGCACCAAAGCTTCGGCGCTCGCCGAGTGGGCCGAGGCTCAACGCCTGCCGATGCTGCGCTTCGATTATTCGGGGCACGGGCTGTCGGAAGGCGACCTGTTGAACGCCTCGATCGGCGATTGGCTCGAAGAGGCCGCCGCCGCGCTTACGCTGATCGGCGCGCGGCGGGTGATCGTCATCGGCTCCTCGATGGGCGGCTGGATCGCGCTTCTTCTGGCGCGCAAGCTTGCGCAGGAGAACGCGCTCGATCGGCTCGGGGGCCTCGTGTTGATCGCGCCCGCTTGGGACATGACCGAGCGGCTGATGTGGCACCGCATGAATGCCGAAGTGAAGGCGGTGGTCGAGGGCGACGGCGTCTATTACGAGCCGTCGCTTTACGGCGATCCTTATCCCATCACCAAACATCTGATCGAGGAAGGCCGCAACCATCTGCTCGGCGATGCGGCGCCGTTGCATCTCGATCTGCCGGTGCGCATCCTGCAAGGCATGTGCGATCCCGACGTGCCCTGGGGTCATGCCCTCGACCTTGTCGATCTCCTTTGCTGCGCCGATGTCGAGCTGACGCTCGTCAAGGATGGCGACCACCGCCAGTCGCGCCCGCAGGACCTGCGCCGGCTCGAGGCGACGGTCGCCGCACTAACGCAGCACGTGCGAGACTAGTGCAGTTCCGTCGTCATCGGGCAGCCGAGCGTCTTCTCGAGCGCTTCCAGCAACTCGTCCTGCGTCTCGACGCTGATATAGAGCCCGCCATTTCGCTCAGCCAGGCATCTCGCTTCGAGAATGTTCTGCTCGCTTGTCCACGTGTACCCCTTGACGCGCAAACTGATGATGTGGACCGTGAGTTGTGCGGCTCCGCTGCTGAGTTCTTTCCCGAGGTCACAGGGCGAGCCGCCGCAGGTCTCCTCGCCATCGGTCACAAGCACGATGATGCCGGGCTTGTTGCGGTAGTCGAGCACTTGGGCCGCTTGCGCCACGGCTTCCGTAAGCGGTGTTTTTCCGGCCGGAACCAATGCATTGATCACGTCCATGATGCGTGCGCCCGCATTTTCGGTCGGCGCGAGATCGAGACGAACGTTGCATTGGTTCCAAGTGCCCGGCCCATAGGTGATGAGACCGACGCGGCGAAAGCGCGTGACTTGCGGCAGGACCTTGGCCAGCGTGACGCGCACCTTGTCGATGCGGCTCACCACGCCGGCAGTCTCGCTGCCATAGCCCCAGCCATTGCCGGACATCGAGCCCGAAGCGTCGAACACGATCATCGCGTCCTCGGTGCAGGGAGCTTGCTGCTCAGCGCCGAAGGCCGCCCCGGCGCCCAGGACGACGGCGGCCGCAATGGCGAACAAGCGCACGGGCCAATGCATTGCGGCTAACTCGGTTGCCGCCCCAATAGGGAAGCGAGGCCTTCGCGATAGGTGGGGTAGCGTAAAGTCACGCCGAGCTCGGACTTGATGCGTTCATTTGAGATGAGCCGGCTTCCTTCATAGAAGCTCCGCGCCATCGGCGTGAGATCGGCGTCGGCGAAATCGATCTCGGGTGGAGGCGGCACGCCGGCGAGCTTGGTCGCATAGGTGACCACCTCGTCGGGTGCGGCAGGCTCATCGTCGGCGACATTGTAGATCGCGCCGGCATGCGGACGCGCTATCGAGGCTTCGAGCACGCTAGCGATGTCCTCGACATGGATGCGGCTGAACACCTGCCCGTCTTTCTTGATGCGGCGTGCCGTGCCGGCGTTCAGCTTGTCGAACACGCTGCGGCCCGGACCATAGATGCCGGCGAGCCGGAATATCTGCACCGACACGCTGGTCTCGGCGCCAAGCTCAAGCCAGGCTTGCTCGGTCTCGACCCGCGCCACCGTTCGGGCGTTGTTAGGCTTCGGCTTGGTCATCTCGTCGACCCAACGCCCTTCCTGGTGGCCATAAACGCCCACGGTGGAGAGATAGCCGACCCATTCGAGCGAGGGGAGCGTGGCGATCGTCTCCCGGTAGTGCTCGAGCACCGCATCGCCTTCCGGCCCGGGCGGGATCGAATGCAAGAGATGCGTGGTGCCGTGCAGCACCTCGAGAAGCGCTCGATTGCCGGCCTCTCCCGAATATTGGACCATCTCGTAGCCGCGCGCCGCGAGCTGGCCGATCTTGCCCACGTCGCGCGCCGTTCCGGCGATCTGCCAGCCTTTGCTCGCGAGCCGTTCCGCCAAGGTCTGTGCGGAGAAACCGAGGCCGAAACAAAACAGCCGTTTCACGCCGCTTCTCCCAGCCATTCGCTTCTCACCGCCGCATCGGGATCGTTGGCGTGAGCCGAGCGCAAAAGGTGGAATCTCTGCGGCGCGAGACGTGAAAGCGCCCAAACCGCCATGGCCCGTACCAGCGGCGAGTCGTCGGAAAGCCGAGCCTCCACCAGAGGCACGAGCCTCGCATCGCCGGAATTGCCGGCGGCGATCAGCACATTGCGCAAGAAACGGTCGCGTCCCGTGCGCTTGATCGGCGTGCCGCGGAAGCGGGCACGAAACGCCGCATCGTCGAGAAGGAGGAGTTCGGCGAGCGGCGGGCTATCGCTCTCCGCGCGCATGGCGAGCTTGGCCTCGCGCGCAGTGCTCGCGAACTTGTTCCAGGGACAGACAGCGAGACAGTCGTCGCAGCCGAAGATCCTATTGCCCATCGCTTCGCGGAAGCGCGGCGCGATATGTCCTTTGTGCTCGATGGTGAGATAGGAGATGCAGGCGCGCGCATCGATGCGGTAAGGCGCGGTGAAAGCGTGCGTCGGACAAATATCCATGCAGCGCCGGCAGGCGCCGCAATGGTCCTCTTCGGCGGCGTCGGGTTCGATCTCGGCGGTGGTGAAGATCGAGCCGATGAAAAGCCAAGACCCGAACTCGCGCGAGACGAGGTTGGTGTGCTTGCCCTGCCAGCCGAGCCCAGCGCGCGCCGCGAGCGGCTTCTCCATCACCGGCGCCGTATCGACGAAGACTTTGACGTCGCCTCCGGTGAGTCCCTGCACGCTGGCGGCAAGCGCCTTCAGCTTCGCCTTGAACACGTCGTGATAGTCGGCGCCCTGCGCATAGATCGAGATGGCGCCGCGCGATCCCTTCTCGAGAATGGCGAGTGGATCGCCGGCGCGGCCGTAATTCAGTCCGAGCAGGATGACACTCTTCGCTGCCGGCCACAGCGCGCGCGGCGATTCGCGGCGCTCTGCCGTGCTCGCGAGCCATGACATGTCGCCCTGCCGGCCCTCGGCGAGGAACTGCTCGAGCGCTTCGCCGGCGCCGACAACATCGCCGGCAGAGGTGAAGCGTACGGCGTCGAATCCGATCGTCTTAGCCTCTTCGGCGATTCTTTCTTTCAGCGTTTCTGCCATGCCCATTCATGTCGGGGCGACTGCCTCAAAAATCGAGGTCGGCATAGGTGCCTGACGGGCTGAAACCCGCCACGCGGTCCTGCAACAACGGCCGGAAGGACGGCCTCGATTTCAAAAGCGCATACCAGTTCTTCGCCGCCTCATGTTCCTCCCACGGCACCTCACCCAGATAGTCGAGCGTCGAGAGATGCGCCGCGGCGGCAAGATCGGCGAAACTGATGGCTTCGCCCGCGAGCCAACTCCGCGTCTCGGCGAGATGACCGATGTAGCTCAGATGATAGCGCAGATTCTCACGCCCGGCCCGCATCGCCTCCATGTTGGGAGAGGCGCTTTGCGGTCCGAAGCGGCGGAACACCTTCTCGTCCACGAGATAGGAGGTGACCTCCTCGTGGAACTTGCGATGGAACCACTCGGCGAGCCGCCGCGACTCGGCCCGCTCCGCCGGTTCGCCAGGGAAGGGTTGGAATAGCCGCGCATCGCGCTCGTCGGCCGTGTCGTTGAGATACTCGGAGATCGCATAGGCGCCGACGAAAGGCCCATGCTCGTCGGTGATGAAAACCGGCAACGTGCCGGCCGGGTTCAGCGCCACGAACTCCTGGCGCCATTCCCAAGGCCGCTCCTCGACGAGATCGGCCTCGATGCCGCACTCGGCGAGCGCAAGCCGGATCGACCGGGAAAGTGCGCAGAGCGGGTAATGCAGCAGAGTCGCCATCGAAACCTTGGGCGGCTAGGCTTTAGCAAAATGAATCGCGCGAGACTGGAGCCTCGTATAGAACCTGCACGCGCGAGGAACAAGCGGGCGGCGAGGGGCCATGACTATCGAGCAGATCATCGCTATTGCCGTGGTGCAGGGGATCACCGAGTTCCTGCCTATTTCCTCCTCGGGCCATCTCATCCTGCTCCCCAACATCATGCATTGGCCCGACCAGGGCATCGTCGTCGATGTCATGACGCATCTCGGCACCTTGATGGCCGTCCTCATCTATTTCTGGCGGGACGTGTGGCGCCTCATCGTCGGTGCGCTCGCGTTGCTCAAGGGCAAGGTAACCGACGACGGCAAACTTGCCATCTTCATCGTTCTCGCCACGATCCCCGCCATAGCCTTTGGCATTTTTCTCAAGAAGTTCGGCTATGCAGACCTCGAGCGCAACGTCGCCATCGTCGCGTGGAACACAATCCTCTACGGCATTTTGATGCTCATCGCAGACATGGTCGGCCCGCAAGAGAAGACCATCAAGAACATGACGCTCGTGAGCGCACTCATCATCGGCGTGGCGCAAGCGCTTGCGCTGATCCCCGGCACGAGCCGGTCCGGTGTGACCATGACGGCCGCAAGGTTTCTGGGTTTCACCCGGCCCGACGCGGCGCGCTTCTCGTTCCTGCTCGCGATTCCGGCCACAGCCGGGGCCATCGTTTTCACCGTCGGCGACGCGATTGCGAGCGGCGAGGGCGTGACCATGGATGCGGTCTATTGCGCGGTGCTGACCTTTGTCGCCGGCATCCTCGCCATTGCCTTCCTCATGAACCTGATACGCCGCATCAGCTTTCTACCCTTCGTGCTTTATCGCATGGTGCTGGGCGGCTTCTTGCTGGTGCTGCTCTACACCTAGGGCTCATGGCTTGGGCCGATAAATGGAGAATTGTCCGCGTGGGCGGAATTGCTCGAGATAGTCGGGCACGACCGCGGCGATTGCCACCGGCTCGATATCGAGTCCTTCCAATGTATGGCCGCTGCGTTTAGCCCCATCGCTCACCACATTGTCGAATTGAAGCAGCCGCACCTGGTCGACAGTGAGCGGCGGCTTCGGCAGGATCTGCAAGAAGAAGCCTTGCAGCTTGGCGAGCCAAAACGGCTCCGGCACGAGGAGGCGCTTGCGCATCGTGTATTCCAAGACGCGCTGCATCACGTCCTTAAGTGTGAGCACTTCGGGGCCGCCGAGCTCGTAAGCGGAGCGCGCGTTTGCCTGCCCCGTGAGTCCTGCAATGACGGCTTTGGCGACGTCGCCCGCGAACACGGGCTGAAACCGCGTCTTGCCGCCGCCGATCAGCGGCAACACAGGGGCGATGCGGGCAAGCTTGGCGAAGCGGTTGAAGAAATCGTCTTCGGGCCCGAACACGATCGACGGCCTGAGAATGACGGCCTCGGGATAGACATCCTTGATCGCTCGCTCTCCCGCCGCCTTGCTCCGCGCATAGGCAGAGGGCGAATTGGGATCGGCGCCGATCGCCGAGACATGCACGAACGCGCGTGCACCGGCTCCCCGCGCGGCCTCCGCCACGTGGCGCGCGCCTTCGTCCTGCACCGACTTGAAGGTCTGCTTGCCCGACGGAAACAGAATGCCGACGAGGTTGACGACGGCGTCGGCTCCGTTCGCCGCGGCCAGCAAAGAGTCGGGATAGCGCACATTGGCTTGCACGGGGTTGATCTGCCCCACCCCGCCAAGCGGCTGGAGATGGCCGGCAAGCTCGGGCCTGCGCACCGCAATGCGCATGCGCGCGCCCGTCTTGGCGATCGCCTGGACCACGTGGCGGCCGATGAAGCCTGAGCCGCCATAGAGGGTGATCAACGCTCGGTTGTTGAGTGTTACCGACACTTAAGCCTCTCCAGCCCGCCCGCCCGCGATTGCCGGCCGAAGCAATACACGAGGGCTGCAAAGCCTTGAAGGCGCTTTTCCCGGCAATTGACTTTGGCCGGGCCCGATCGTACCTCAAGGGACCTCAAGCCCAGGTGGCGGAACTGGTAGACGCGCTAGCTTCAGGTGCTAGTGCCCGAAAGGGCGTGGAAGTTCGAGTCTTCTCCTGGGCACCATTCCCGCTTTTTTAAGCGCCTCGCGGTAAGACTAAGCCGCCAAGGAGCGCTTCCAGCTTGAGCCAGCCGCCAACCATCGAACTCTATAAGGGCGATCTGCCCCCAGGGCGCCTCCGCGGCCGCGCGATCGCCATAGACACCGAGACCATGGGCCTCGACCCTTATCGCGACCGGCTCTGCCTGGTGCAGCTCTCGGAAGGCGATAACAGCGCCGTCTTGGTGCAGCTCACCGGCAGCTACGATGCGCCCGAGCTGAAACGGCTCCTCGCAGACGAAAGCGTGCTCAAGATCTTCCATTTCGGCCGTTTCGACATGGCCGTGCTCAAACACTATCTCGGCGTGATGCCGCGCCCGGTCTATTGCACCAAGGTCGCCTCGAGGATCGCCCGGACCTTCACCGATCGGCATAGCCTCAAGGATCTCACCAAGGAGCTGCTCGGCATCGAGCTGTCGAAACAGCAGCAATCCTCCGACTGGGGGGCGGCCGAACTCTCCCAGGAGCAGCTCAATTATGCCGCGAGCGACGTATTGCATCTGCACGCGTTAAGGGAGAAACTCGACGCCATGTTGAGGCGCGAGGGGCGCGAGGGGTTGGCCAAAGCCTGCTTCGAGTTTCTGCCGACCCGGGCCGAGCTCGACCTTAGGGGCTGGTCCGAAATCGATCCTTTCGCCCATTAGGGCCGGAACCGGGCTTTCAGCCCAGGCTTGCCGTCGCAATGTCATCAAAGTCCTGCGGCTAGCTTGTCCTTAGCCGGCGGGAAACGCCGATTCCTAGAAGGCGTGGCGGGGAAAATGGCGGTTGATGCGGATGTCATTCCCAGCGGCGGGCGGTATCTCATCCGCACCGAAGCGGAACGCGCGCGCGCCTTCCGGAGCGCCGAGCGCCACAGCCGCCTCGTCGCCTTCTTTCGCAAAGGACTGCCGATCTTTGCCATGCTGGTGCTTGCCTCCTACTTCATTTCTTCGCGGCTCAGCGTCAGCGTCGGCGTGGGCGACCTCACCGCCAGCATCGAGGGGGTGGAGGTCTCCGACGGCAATCTGCGCATGACCAATCCGAAGCTCGAAGGCGCCGACAAGAAGAACGGGAAATATCTCATCGGCGCCGATTATGCCGACCAGGACATGAGGGCGCCGCACAAGATCAAGCTCCACGCCATCAAGGCTGAGCTGACGACAGCCGAAGGCGGCTGGTCGCGCATGAATGCCGCGCGTGGCGTCTTCAACAACAGGACCGAGAAGCTCTTGATGCTGGACAAGATTACCGTCGCCACCAGCTCCGGCATCACCGGCGAGCTCAAGCGCGCCTCGCTCGACATGAAGAACCAGACGTTGCGATCCCATCAGCCGGTCTGGTTCACCCTGACGCGCGGCAGCGTGAAGGCGAGTGCGCTCACCTTCCAATCGTCGGAAAGCACGCTGACCTTCCGCGGCAAGGTGCACGTGCACCTGATCAAGAAAGCCAAGAATGAGAAAGACGAAAAGACGGCGACACCGAAAGCGGAGCCGAACGCGCCGACCGTCGTTCCCCCGCTGCCGGAAGCAACCGGGGCCGTCTCCGAGAGCACGGGCGCCCTGTCCGTGGGCACCCAATGAGCGCCAAGCTTCATCGCCAAGTCCTAGCGTCGCTCGGGGCCCTTGCGCTGGCCTTCGTCTGCGCCAAGTCGCTTCCCGCGCAGACTCTCACCAATACTTTTGGCGGCCTGTCCGAGAGCTCGGACGAGCCGATCGACATCGAATCGGATCTGCTCGTGGTGCATGACAGGGACAAGTACGCGGTCTTTACCGGCAACGTGAAGGCCGTGCAGGGAACCACGACGCTCCGCGCCAAGGAGCTACAGGTTCATTATGTCGGTGGCGACAAGCTCGCCCCCGGTGCCAAGAAGGATGAGGCCGAGACCAAGGTCGCCGATGCCCAAGGCGCGGGCGGCGACGCCGCCGCGGCGAGCGGCAATGCGGGGGCTGGCGAGGAGAAGAAGGGCGAAACCCAGATCACCAAGATCGAGGCCAAGGGTGACGTGATCATCGAAAGCGAGGATGACCAGACCACCACAAGCGACTGGGCGCTCTACGACCTGCCGTCCCAACTGGTAACCGTCGGCGGCAATGTTGTGTTAACGCAAGGCAAGAATGTGCTAAAGGGAGACCGGCTCGTCATCGATCTGAAGACGGGCGAGAGCCGGTTCGAAAACACGGGCAATACCGCCGCTGGAGGCCGTATCCGTGCGCTGTTCATGCCGAAGCAGGATGGCGCAGGAGACGCCAAGGAGGGCGACGCCAAGGCTGGCGAAGCGAAGTCTGGCGAAGCGAAGTCTGGCGAAGCGAAGTCCGGCGGCGCGACGGCCAAGCACGAGGCGCCGAGCGAACGCAAGCCCGATACGACAGACCAGAGCGACAAGGCGAAGGATAACGATTGGACCTCCTCCGATGACCCGTTCATCCCTGAGATGCGGCCGTAAGTATTCAGGGCTTTGTCGAATGTTAACCGGGCGACGCTTCAACTAGGAGCGGAAGGGGTAGTGGGCAAATTGCTGTCTTTCCCGGGCCGCCAGGCAGTCGCCGCACAAGGGGAGGTTCTCCCCGCCAAAGCGCCTGAGCGCGCGCCAGGCGTTGCAGCCGATCCGGCTGTCGGGCGCCTCACCGTCCACCATGTGGTCAAGAGCTTCAAGAAGCGCACCGTCGTGCGCGGCGTCAGCCTCGAAGTCCGTCGCGGCGAGGCCGTCGGCCTGCTGGGTCCGAACGGCGCCGGCAAGACCACGGTGTTCTACATGATCACCGGGCTGATCCCGGCCGATGAAGGCTCGATCAAGATCGACGGACGCGACGTGACCAAGCTGCCGATGTATCGCCGGGCCCGGCTCGGCATCGGCTATTTGCCGCAAGAGGCGTCGATCTTCCGCGGGCTCACCGTGGAGGAGAATATCCTCGCCGTGCTCGAAACCGTCGAGTCGAACAAGCGCGAGCGCCAGGCTCAGCTCGACGCCCTGCTCGATGAATTCCGCATCGCGCGGTTGCGGACCTCCCCGGCCATGCGCCTCTCGGGCGGCGAGCGGCGCCGCGTCGAGATCGCCCGCGCGCTCGCCACGCGCCCCTCCTTCATGCTGCTCGACGAGCCGTTCGCCGGCATCGACCCGATTGCCGTTAACGACATTCGCGCCCTGGTTCGGCATCTCACTCAGCGCGGCATCGGCGTTTTGATTACCGATCACAATGTGCGCGAGACCCTCGACCTCGTTAGTCGCGCGTACATCATCCATGACGGTATGGTGCTGACTCACGGCACCGCCCATGAGATCATCAACAACGAGGACGTGCGGCGCGTCTATCTCGGCGATCAGTTCAGGATCTGAAGCCGCTGGCCGTGTGTGAGTTCGACAATGGCAATCACGACTAAGCTCGAACTCCGTCAAACCCACAATTTGGTGATGACGCCCCAGCTGCAGCAGGCGATCAAGCTGCTGCAACTGTCGAACATGGAGCTGGCGAGCTTCGTCGAGGCCGAGCTCGAGCGCAATCCGCTGCTCGAGCGGGCAGAGTCCGAGGAAACCGGCGGTGTGGCCGCCGAACCCGCCGAGCCGCTTGCCGCGGCCAAAGAGGACAGCGAACCGGAGACCGCGGCCGGTCCGGGCGAAAGCGAGACGAGCGAGGGTGACGACGGCGAGTTGATCGACCTCGAAGCGGGCAGCAGCCGGACGGAAGATCTCGATGCCGAGCCGCAAGACGTGTTTCCCGATGCCGACGGATTCTCGCCCGGCGCATTGAAGGATTCAGGCTGGGCCAGCCTAGGTCAAAGTCCCCGCATGATCTCCGACGAGGAGTCCAATCTCGAGGCCTATGTAGCCGAGGAGCGGACGCTCAGGGATCATCTCACCGAGCAACTCGTGCTCGCCTTCGCCGATCCGGCGCGACGCCTGATCGGCCATCACCTCATCGACATGACCGACGAGGCGGGGTATCTGCGCGGCGAGCTTTCGAGCGTTGCCGAGCAGCTCGGCGCTCCGATCGCGTTGGTGGAGGAAACGCTCAAAGTGATGCAAGCCTTCGAGCCTTGCGGCGTGTTCGCCCGCGATCTTCGCGAATGTCTGATGCTCCAGCTCAAGGAGCAGGACCGTTGCGACCCGGCGATGGCGGCGCTGATCGAGAATCTGCATCTGCTTGCCGTGCACGACCTCGCGGCCTTGAAGCGCGCAGCCCGCGTCTCCGACGAGGATCTCCTCGACATGATCCAGGAGGTGCGGCGTCTCAATCCCAAGCCCGGGCTGAAATATGGCTCGGCGCCCGCACAGCCGATCGTGCCCGATGTTCTGGTGCGCGCGCTTCCCGACGGCAGTTTTCACGTCGAGCTGAACAGCGAGACGCTGCCGCGCGTCCTGGTCAACCAGTCCTACTACGCGACCGTCTGCAAATCGGCAACGCGCAAAGAGGACAAGTCCTATCTCGTCGATTGCCTGCAAACCGCGAACTGGCTCGTCAAGAGTCTCGACCAGCGCGCCCGCACCATCCTAAAGGTGGCGCAGGAGATCGTGAAGCAGCAGGATGGATTTCTCACTTACGGCGTGCGGCATCTCCGGCCGCTCAATCTCAAGGCCGTGGCTGACGCCATCTCCATGCATGAATCGACGGTGAGCCGTGTTACCGCCAACAAATACATGGCGACCAATCGCGGCCTGTTCGAGTTGAAATATTTCTTCACCTCGGCAATCGCGGCGACGAGCGATGGCGATGCGCATTCATCGGAAGCCGTGCGCGATCGTATCCGGGCCATGATCGAAGCGGAGCCCGCAAGCGATGTTCTGTCCGACGACAAGATTGTGGAAAAATTGAAATGCGACGGCATCGATATCGCGCGGCGCACGGTGGCGAAATACCGCGAAGCGCTGCGCATTCCCTCTTCGGTGCAACGCCGCAGACTGAAGCGCATCGCGCTCGGCGCAACCGCGTAATTGCGCCCAAGTCATTGAACTGTAATTGGAATCATGTAGAGAGTCGTCTCGGAAATAGATGGTTTGACACCTTGGGGTGAGCGGTCTAGCTTCGCGCCCCGCGGTGGGAGGCCGAACGGAGGTTGGGCCCAAGGCGCTTTCGTCGGCCTTGGCGAAGATCGGCCCCGTAAAGAGCGGCACGTGCCCCGGGATCGCGGTGGAAAGGGCCATTCGAAGTTTCCGCGGGCCTATGACGATACAAGTTACCGGAAAGAATCTGGACGTCGGTGAGGCGTTACGCAGTTACGTCCAGGAACGCGTGGTGCACACCGTCGAGAAGTTCATCGGGCGCGAGCCTTTGGGGCATGTGCGCATCGAGAAGGAGCACGGGGAGTTTCGGACCAACTGCACGATACATTTGTGGCAAGGCATGAGCCTCGAAGCGCATGGCGCGGCGCCGGACGCTTATCAGAGCGCCGACCGCGCTTGCGAGCGACTCGAGAAGCGGGTGCGCCGCTACAAGCGGAGACTGAAACGGCATGGAGGCGGCGACACGCCGCGCAAACCGACGCCTGCGACGGATTACGTCATCCAGGCGTCGCACGAAGGGCAAGAGGAACGCGATGAGGACAATCCCGTTATCATTGCCGAAGCCGAAAGCCCTTTGCATGAGATGGCTGTCAGCGACGCGGTGATGCAAATGGACTTATCCGACCGGCCCTTCGTCGTGTTTCGCAACGCGAGCCACGGGGAAATCAACGTGGTCTACCGGCGCGACGACGGCAATATTGGGTGGATCGATCCTGCGGTGTCATTGCGCTCAACTAGTGAAGCTGTAGAGCATCAAAAGACGCGCTCAAGCCGCACAAGCGGCAAGGCTGCGGCGCAGTCACGGACCAAGAAGGCGCGCAAGCGGCGTTAGGCGGAACTTTCGCCCTGTCGCGTCCGTTTTCTGAGGGGTTGGCAAATGCATCTGAGCAGTTTCATCTCCCCCGATTCTGTCGTTCCCTCGCTCAAGGTGAAGACCAAGAAGCAGCTCCTGCAAGAGCTGTCGGCGCGCGCCGCCCGGCTCACCGGACTTCCCGAGCGGGACATCTTCGACGTCTTGTTGCAGCGGGAGCGGCTGGGCTCGACCGGGCTCGGCCATGGCATCGCCATTCCGCACGGCAAACTCGCCGGCTTGAAGCGCATCGTCGGTATTTTCGCCCGATTGGCGGAGCCGATCGACTTCGAGGCAGTCGACGGCGAGAAGGTCGATATCGTGTTTCTCCTGCTCGCGCCGGAAGGGGCCGGCGCCGATCACCTCAAGGCGCTCGCCCGAATCTCGCGGCTGCTGCGCGAGGGAAACGCGGTCGACAAGCTTCGCGCGTCAAGGGACGCGTCAGCGCTCTATGCCGTTTTGACCGCTGACGAGGCGTCCTCTCACGCCGCCTAGCTCCGTAAGCAGCTCGACTGCTGCCTTCAACGAGGCGGCTGCGCGAAATTGAGGGACTCGGCGAAACCCAACGAACCAGGGAAGGTCAGTGCACGCTGACCGGAACGAGGTCGTTCTCGATGGCGTTGGCGATCGCCGCGGTGCGGCTGTCGGTCAGCGCGAGCGGCGTGCCGTCTGCGCCGAGCACGGCATATAGGTCAATGCCCTTCGGCGCGTCCGACAGCGCCGGAAACAGCTTCTCGGCAGCATCGTGATCGAGCTGCTTGATATAGGCCACTTCACCGTCGCCTAGTTGCGCGAACTCGCTCCTGGTCATGGGAGAGCGCGCTTGGCGATCTTCTTCTTTTTCTTTTTCGAACTCGTTCATCTTTCGTCCGATCCTCTTTGCGAGGTGACACATAAGCTACGTGGGAGGCAGATAAAAAGTTTCAATCGGCCGCGGCAATTCCGACCTTCAAAACGCGCTTCTCCCGGCGCGGGCGAATGAGCTCGATGGCAAGCAGCCCGTTGCTCAACTCGGCTCCGCGGACCTCGACGCCGCTCGCAAGCTGAAAAGTGCGCTTGAACTGCCGTGCAGCGATGCCGCGGTGGAGATAATCCTTGGGCCCTTCCTCCCGCTGCTTGCCGCGAACAGTGAGTGCGTCGCTCTCAACGGAAACGTCGAGCTCATCCACGCTGAAACCGGCCACCGCCAGCGTGATGCGCAAAGCCTCCGGTTCGCCGTCGCTCGCAGGTAAGAGCTCGATGTTGTAGGGCGGGTAGCCACCGTCGCCCGACTTGCCGGCACCGCTCAAAGCACGGGGCGCACCGAGGCTCAACCAGAGACTGCCATCGAGGAGAGTCATGCGCGACATCGAGCGTAAGCCCTTTCGGGATAAGCGGCTGCGCCATGCCGTAGCGTCTTCGAGGCCCTGACGGCGCCTCGAGAAACCGGCTCGGCCCGCAGCGGCGCCGAGCCCTTCAAATCGATCTCGGATATGGGGAAAATGCCGAGGAAATACAAGCAGAGCACGGCCTGATCACCGAGACGTGTTTGGCTCCTATCGCGGCGCTCGGCCTTGCCCTAAGCTCCCGCCCGCGATGAACTGGTATGTCAGCTCCAAGGACGGCGAGGACGCCAATGACGGCCGCACCGCCAAGACGGCCTTCAAGACCGTGGCGCGTGGCAATGAGGCCGCCAAGGCTGGAGATACCATTCTGATCGCGCCCGGCGCCTACGACCAGGATCTCGCGGCGCGCGTCAGCGCCGCACGCGCCGCCGATATCGTCGTGTTGGTGATCGGCGCGCATTAGCGCCGGCAGGCGCGCGCTACGCCGCTTCAGGCGTGGCCTCGCTCGGCAGCGGCTCGGACCGTGGGGCGCCGAGCATCAATGCACGAAACTCGGCCGCTCCGACGACACGCGCGATCTCCCTGAACGCAAAGAACGGAATCAAGGCGACACACAACAGGAGTGCGACGCATGATGCGCCGATGAGCCCTCCGCCGCCAATCTGGGGCACGCTCTCCGCGACGCTCTTTCCGTGAAACAGGCCGACACCGATCTCCTCGGCGAAATAGGCAAGCATCAAGAGCGCGGTGAACGCGATCGATTTGAAGGCGATCGGGTAAATGAGTGGCTTGTCGTCGAGGCGACTGGCAAATCCCAGTCCTTCCGCGACGAGCATGACCTTGGACAGCACCAATGCATTGATCGCTGCCAGGCCGTAGAAACGGAAACCGATATGATTGTCGGCCAGCACGATCCATTCATGCACGAAGAGCACTAAGAACACGAGCCAGAGATAGGCGAAGAAGACCAGGAATTTCCGCAGCTCGTCATGGAGCCGCGTTTTCAGGCTCGGCTTCGGCGCACGCGTCTCGCTTACATCAGGGTCGGCGCCATTTGCTTCCTGCGGTTCGCTCGGCGCCAGGTATTCGGCATCTTGAATCGGTTTGGCTTGCGCCGGTGCGGCCGCCGGCACACCGAGATCGCAGACGCTGCTCACCGGCTTCCAAGCCTCGAAACCGGGCTTCCAGAGGAGGTCGTCCTTCTTTAGTCCGCCGCGCTCGGCGAGCAGGAGCAACTCGCGGTCGGCCAACGGACCGTATCGCTTGTCGCCTCGGGACAAATACCAGGATGACGAAACGCGCTGCTCGGCCTCGCCGGCAATATGATGCTCTTGCATGATGGGCCCCCGCCACAATACTCCCCCAAGAGCCGAGGCTAGCCCATAGCGCGGCCCGGGTCGAGGAACTCTCGGAAAGATCGCGGTTTTCCAGGCTTTGTGATTGCATTCTTGCCTTTGGCCGAGAGGCCTGACCACAATGTGGCCTTCCCTCAAAACTCCAATTGTACATGTGCGGAATCGTCGGGATCTGGCGGCACGACGGTAGCGAGGCGGACCGATCGGCGATCGGCTCGATGCTCGCGCCGATTGCCTATCGCGGTCCCGACGGCACGGGTATTTGGCAAGAGGGCCGCGTGGCCTTGGGCCACGTGAGACTATCGATTATCGACCTGACCGAAGCATCCGCCGAGCCGATGCTCACGCCGGATGGCAACGGCGTCCTCGTCTACAACGGAGAGATCTACAACTATCGCGAACTTCGCCGCGAGCTGGAGCGCGAGGGCGTGCCTTTTCGCAGCACAGGGGACACCGAGGTGCTGCTCCAGGCGCTGCATCATTGGGGCCCCGAGCAGAGTATGGCGCGCCTCAATGGAATGTTCGCCTTCGCCTATCTCGACAATCGGCAAGGCGAACTCTGGCTCGCTCGTGACAAGGTCGGCATCAAGCCGCTTATCGTCGCCGATATTGGCGGCGAGTTGATTTTTGCATCGGAGGCAAAGGCGCTTTTCGCTCATCCTCGGATGGCGTGCCGTGTCGATCGCTATGCCTTGGCGAAATGGCTTTACTCGTCGGGCCGCGGGCCGCGGAGGATGCTCTTCGCCGGGATGGAGGAGCTCGAGCCGGGCTGCTTGTGGAAGGTTGCCCGAAGCGGAATTGAGAAGCGGCGCTATTTTCAGCCTCTCACCGCCATTGATCTCGAACGCCTTGCCGCTTCCTCGTCCGGGGATCCCGCGCAATTCGTCACTGGGTTTCGCGATCGCCTCAAGCGAAGCGTCAAGCTTCACCTCGCGAGCGATGCTCCGCTTGCAGCCATGTGCAGCGGGGGCGTCGATTCCAGCCTGATCGCGGCCTACGCGAAGGACGAGCTTCCCGAGATTCAAGCCTATGTCGCCGACATCCCGTGGCCGGGCGGAGAGGGCGATCAAGCCGAGCGCGTTGCCCGTCACATCGGAATTCCCATACGCCGTATCGTCGTCGATCAGGACCAATTCCGCAGACTGTGGCCTTACACGGTCTGGCATTCCGATACGCCGTCGGTGCATCCGAGCGATGCGGCATTGCTGGCCGTAACGCGGGCCTGTCACGCCGATGGGATAAAAGTCTTGTTGACCGGCGAGGGCTCCGACGAGCTCTTCGGTGGCTATCACTGGCAGCAGACCACCTACAATAACTGGCGCGAGCTGAGCTCGTGGAAGCGATATTTCCGTCGCAGCCG
>DATAFR010000091.1:0-26019 GCA_036257375.1 Methyloceanibacter sp. | reverse complement strand
GGCGGTGAGCCCCGCGCGCGCCTTGGCTCGCGCATTCGCGGCCTCGAAGGAGCGCTCGACCGCCTGGCCGAAGCGTTTCGAAGCGGCATCCTCGTGCGTGAAGGCTTGCAGCACTCGAACTTGCGCCAAGCTCTCGCTCGCGTAGGACGAGGCATGTGCCAGCGTGTCTTGCGCCTCGCGCGAGCGCGCCCGCACCGAACGGCCATAGGCGACGAGCGGCAGCACGATGATGGGAATGGCGATCAGCACGGCGAGCGACAGCTTCGGGCTCGTCACCACCATCATCACCGTGGCGCCGACCAGCAAAAACAAATTGCGCAACGCCTGAGAGATCACCGTGCTCGCCGCGGCCTTCACTTGAGTTGTGTCGGCGGTGAGCCGCGACATCACTTCGCCGGAATGCGACACCTCATAGAAGGCTGGGCTCAAACCCGTGAGATGCTTGAACACGTCGCGACGGATGTCGGCCACCACGCGTTCGCCCAGCCAATTCACCGTGTAGAAGCGCGCCGCGCTCGCCAGCGCGAGAATGAGACCGATGCCGGCCAGCGTGAGGAAATATTTGTCGATTAGGTCGGGATCGATGCCGGAGAAGCCGAGATCGATCATGCGCCTCACGGCAAGCGGCACGGCCAGCGTGGCCGCGGCGGAGACGACGAGCGCGGCGCACGCGGCGGCGAGCATCCCCTTATGGCGGAGGAGATAGGACCTCAAGCCCAGCAGCGGGCGAAGCGAGATGCGCTTCGCCGCGCTCTCTTCCCCGGCCCGCGCGGAGATCTCCTCGCGGTGGTCGCGACCGCCAGCCTGTGGGGTTAAGAGTTGCACCAGAACGAGCCCAGCTTCGTTAGAAGGGGCGACTTTAAGGGCGGAGGCGCCGCAGTAAAAGGGCTAGATGCCGCGCCCATACGGCGCAGCTTGTGCCGCAGTTGAAGTTCCGTTATAGCCTCCCCTCAACGAAATCCCCGATTTGCCAAGGCCAGAGCCCATGAAGAAAGACATTCACCCGGACTATCACCGCATCAAGGTGGTGATGACCGACGGCACCGAATTCATCACTTATTCGACCTACGGGGCTGAGGGCGACATGCTCAAGCTCGATATCGATTCAAAGACGCATCCGGCCTGGACCGGCGGCAGCCAGCATCTCATCGATCGCGGCGGACGCCTGACCCGCTTCAAGCGGAAATACGAAGGCTTCCTCAAATAAACCCTTTTCCCAGGGCTCTCGGGAAGATTTACTCGGCCTCTTTTCCGAAAGCCGCCCTGAGCCGCGACAGCTGCGCGTTGAGCGGGTTGTCGACTTCTCCGCCTTGCGGAAGTTGCTTTTGGCCGAGCATCTGATCGAGCCTGATAACTCGCTCTTGCAGCTTGATGCTCTGCTCGATCAGCTCGCGTAAGCGCGCGGGGAGCGCCCCAACCTCGCGCGACGGCTGCTCGGCGCTCGTCATCGGCAGCTTGATCTTCCGCTGCTCTTCGATCGCCTGCTCGGGCGTTAACTCTCCTTCGCTCACCGCGCGCCTGATCAGCAGCCAAGATGCGAGCTGCATCAGCCGCGTGGTGAGCCGCATGCTCTCCGTGGCATAAGCGAGCGAATGCGGAGGCCTGAGCTTGCGCGCCTCTTTGCGCCCATCGCCGTCGAGATAGGTCGCCGCCGCCTCGACCAGCGCCATGCCTTCCCGAAAGACCGCTTTAAATTGATCCGAACGCGCGAACTTCGCGCCGAAGGAGACCGTCACGTTCTCGTCACGGTCGCCGCTCCTCGAGCTCCCCGCCATCGGCTACTCCCGTCTAGTCCCGTGCCCGGCGGCATAGTATGCCATGCGGAGATCACATCGTCGCCTTCCGCATGCAAATGGTTCAACGCGCTGAATGGGGCAAAAAAAGAGCCGCCATGCGGCGGCTCAGGAAGTTAACAGGGAGGCGTCAAACAGAGTGGCGTGGCCACTCAGATCCAGAGGACTGGATGACTGAGACACTAACGCAAAACTCCTAAGGACGAGTTAACGCTAAGCCCGGGTTTACCTAAAGGAACGGTGTGCCTTAACGTTTGAAGACCGACTCCGCCGCACTCTTGGAGGACTGCTTGGCATCGAGCGTCCGCTGGGTGCGCGCAATCTCGGTCTTGAGATCGTCGATCAGCGCGCGAAGCTCTCCGACCGAGAGCTTGCTCAAGTCTTGACCGAGCTCGTAGCTCTTCGCCTTCTTCGGCGGCGGGGCGATATCGTCAGTGTCCATGGATGCATTCTAGCACTATGCGATCTCGCGCTAATCCCCTAACTGTGACTGCCCTAGACACGCGTGAAGAACGATGCTGCCGGAAACGATGACTGTCATCGAAGCGAAGGGAACCGGCGGACCGGAGGTTCTTCTGCCGGCGACCCGGCCGCTCACAGTGCCAGGTCAAAACGAAGTCCTGATCGAGGTCGCGGCAGCGGGCATCAATCGTCCCGACGTGCTCCAGCGGCAAGGTCTCTATCCTGCGCCGAAGGGCGCCTCCGACCTGCTCGGGCTCGAGGTCGCCGGCAAGATCGTGAAAGTCGGCCCCGGCACAATTCGCTTCAAGGAAGGCGACGAAGTTTGTGCGCTCGTCAATGGCGGCGGCTATGCCGAATACGCCGTGGCGCCCGAGGCGACCACGCTTCCGCTGCCTCCCGGGCTGAACTTCGTCGAGGCGGCCGCCCTGCCCGAAGCGGTCTTCACCGTCTGGCACAACATGTTCGAGCGCGGCGCGTTGAAGCCCGGCGAATGGCTTCTCGTGCATGGCGGCGCGAGCGGCATCGGCACGACCGCCATTCAGATCGCCACCGCGCTGGGCGCCAAGGTCATGGTCACGGTCGGGAGCGACTGGAAGACGAAAGCCTGCGAGGCGCTCGGTGCCGTGCGCGCCATCGACTACCGCCGCGAGGATTTCGTCGACGCCGTGCGCGAGGCGACCGGCGGCCACGGGGCCGACGTCATCCTCGACATTGTCGGCGGCGACTATATTGAGCGAAACTTGCGCGCGGCCGCGCTCGACGGCCGCATCGTGCAGATCGCCTTCCTCAAGGGCTCGAAGGTCGAGATCGACCTGATGCGGCTGATGATGCGGCGGCTGACGCTGACCGGCTCGACGCTTCGCGCCCAGCCGCCCGAGGACAAGGCACGCATCGCCAAGGGCGTCGAGGGGCGCGTCTGGCCTCTGATTGCTCAAGGCAAGGTGAAGCCGGTGATCGACTCCACTTTCAAGCTGGAAGATGCTGCGGGTGCGCATCTCCGCATCGATGACCCGGAGCATGTCGGCAAGATCGTGCTGGTGACCAATTTCTATCCCAGCATCAAGCAGCCGGGATCGCCTTGAGGCGCGGCAAACCCAGCCATCACAGGGACATCGTCGGAGGCGATTGCCTAAACTGCCGCCAGCCCTTATATAGAGGCCATTCTCCTTCATGTTTTTTGGATTTCGTCTTTCGCCGAAGGGGCGGGAGACGCCCCGCTACCCCCTTGAGGTTTGAGAGCAAATGGACCGCACCCCTCTGATGCCGAAAGCGACCGCCGTCTGGCTGGTCGACAATACCTCGCTCACCTTCGAGCAGATCGCCGAGTTCTGCGGGCTGCATGTGCTCGAGGTGAAGGGCATCGCCGACGGCGACGTGGCGCATGGCATCAAGGGCATGGACCCGATCTCGTCGGGCCAGCTCTCGCGCGAGGAGATCGCCAAGGCGGAGATGGACCCCTCGCATCGCCTGAAGCTCTCGGAACCAAAGGTCGAGGTGCCGGAGGTGAAGACCAAGCGCGGGCCCCGCTACACGCCGGTATCGCGCCGCCAGGACCGTCCGAACGCCATCCTGTGGCTGTTGAAGAACCACCCCGAGCTCAAGGACTCGCAGATCATGCGGCTGGTCGGCACCACCAAGCCGACTATCATCGCCATCCGCGAACGTTCGCATTGGAACTCGCCGAACCTTCAGCCGCAGGATCCCGTCACGCTTGGGCTCTGCTCGCAGATCGACCTCGACGCCGAGGTGAAGAAGGCCGCGGCGCGGCTTGAGCGCGAGCGGAAAGAGGCGGGGCTTGCGGAAGCGCCCAAGGCCGGCACGCTGCTTCCCGCCGAGGAGACCATCGCGCCAGCGGCGCCTCAGCCCGCGCCAGAGCCCGAGCGGCCCCTTGCCTCATCGCTTGCTGAAGAGGCGCGCGCCGCTATGTCGGCGCCCGAAGAGGAAGAGGAGCAGCCCGACGTCGACTCCGTTTTCGCCAAGCTGAAAGAGCTGAAGCGCACCGACGTCCCTTCCGAGTAGCCGCCCCCCGAGCCTGACCTGAGTCAGGGCGATTGCTGAGCCCGATCAAAGCGCAACAGCCGCACGCGAACGACCATCGGCACCTCAATTTTCACTGGGGTGCCGCATGGCCACGATCGACATTCTCTATCTGGCATTGGTGCTGGTTGCGATGGCGGGCTTCGCAACGGCGCTCGCCTATTTCTCGCAGCGCTAGCCAAGACCAGAAATCGGAAATCGGAAAGCTGAAGCCGGAGACGACCCTCTGGCTTCCGGCTTCTGATTCCCGATTGCCGATTAGCTGCCGCCTTCGCTAGGGTGCGACGAGGAAACGCGCTCTTCGAGGATGGCGATGGCCAATCCTTATGACACCGGCCTCGGCAAGACACCGGCGAATTATCAGCCGCTGACGCCGCTCGTGTTCCTGGAACGCGCGGCAAGCGTGCATCCAGACCACACCGCCATCATCCACGGCAAATCGCGCACGTCTTACGCCGAGTTCTATGCGCGCAGCCGTAAGCTCGCCTCGGCGCTTGTTTCGCGCGGCATAGGCGTCGGCGACACGGTCTCGGTCATGCTGGCCAACACGCCCGCCATGCTCGAAGCGCATTACGGCGTGCCGATGACCGGTGCCGTGCTCCACTCCATCAACACGCGGCTCGATCCGCCGGCCGTCGCCTTCATGCTCGATCACGCCAACACCAAGGTGCTGATCGGCGACACCGAGTTCGGCGGCATGCTCAAGGAAGCCCTGAAGCAGTCGAAGGTGAAGCCGCTGCTCGTCGACTATCGAGATCTCGAATGCGGGGTCGAAGGGACGCGGCTGGGCAATCTCGACTACGAGGATTTCATCTCTGACGGCGACCCTCATTTTCCCTGGGCCATGCCGTCAGACGAATGGGACGCCATCGCGCTCAATTATACCAGCGGCACCACCGGCAATCCGAAGGGCGTGGTCTATCATCATCGCGGCGCGGCGCTGATGTGCTACTCAAACGCGCTGGCGACCGGCATGGGACAGCACCCGGTCTATCTGTGGACCCTGCCGATGTTCCACTGCAACGGTTGGTGCTTTCCGTGGTCGATCAGCCTGCTCTCCGGCACGCATGTCTGCCTACGCGCGGTGCGCGCCAAGCCGATGTATGACGCCATCGCCGATCACAAGGTGACGCATCTCTCCGGCGCGCCTTTCGTCATGTCGGCTCTGCTCAACGCGAGCGACGATGAGCGGCGCCTCTTTCCGCAGCGTGTCGCCTTCAGCCATGCCGCGGCGCCCCCGCCCGCGGCCGTTCTCGCGAAGATGGATGAGGCGGGCTTCGAGCTTACTCATCTCTACGGGCTCACCGAGACTTACGGCCCCGCGACGCTGAACGAGTGGCACGCGGCCTGGGACGAGCTTCCGAATGAGGAGCGGCTCGGCAAGCGCATCCGCCAGGGCGTACGCTATCACGCGCTTGAGGATCTCGCGGTGATGGACGCCGAGACCATGCAGAAGGTGGAAGCTGACGGCGAGACGCTCGGCGAGGTCATGTTCCGCGGCAACATCGTGATGAAGGGCTATCTCAAGAACGCGAAGGCGACCGAGGAGGCCTTCGCCGGCGGCTGGTTCCACTCCGGCGATCTCGGGGTGATGCACCCCGACGGCTATATCCAGCTGAAGGATCGCTCCAAGGACATCATCATCTCAGGCGGCGAGAACATCTCATCGATCGAGGTGGAGGACGTGCTCTACAAGCACCCTGCCGTCGCCGCTGCCGCTGTCGTCGCCAAGCCCGACTTGAAATGGGGCGAGACGCCGTGCGCCTTCGTCGAGCTCAGACCCGGCGCGAAGGCGAGCGAAGAGGAGATCATCGCCTGGTGCAAGGAGAAACTCGCCCGCTATAAATGCCCGCGCCACGTGGTGTTCGTCGATCTGCCCAAGACCTCGACCGGAAAGATTCAGAAGTTCAAGCTGCGCGACATGGCGAAAGAGGTGTGAGCCGCTACGCGGCATCGGCAGGGCGCACGCGTCTGGCAATCTCCTTACCCCGTTCCGCCTCTATCCTGGCAATATCGTATTGGCTTTGCAGATCGAGCCAGAACTGCGCGCGGTTGCCGAAATAGCGGCCGAGGCGCAACGCCGTATCGGCCGTGATTGCGCGGCGTCCGTTGAGAATGTCGGTGATGCGGCCGGACGGCACGCCAAGATCGAGCGACAGCCGATTCGCGCTCAGCCGTCTAGCGGCCAGCTCGCGCTTCAGAAATCGACCGGGATGTACTACCGGAGTCATCTCACTCAACCTTTGTGATAGTCGACGATCTCGACTTGATAAGCGTCGCCCTTTTTGAACTCGAAGCAAATGCGCCATGGACCATTGACGGTCATCGCCCACTGATGCTTGCGGGCGCCCTTAAGCTTGTGCAGTCCCACGCTTTTCAGCGGACTCAAATCTCCAAGCCGCTGAACTGATTTGGTTCGCCGCCTTCCCAAACCTTGCGGGTCGCGGCGTTCCGCCAAGACCGGATCCTGGCTGAAACATACTACGCAGGGCGGAGATTTTGCAACGATGCGCCTGCGTCGTCCTCTTCCTGAAACCGGTTGCACGTGGCAAAGGCTCGCGCCAATCTCCCCGTAGGGGGAACGGGCCATACTCATCGAGGATAACTTCAAGGAGATTGCCGGCTTCGTCGCACTCGCCATCGAGGCCGCGGCGGTCTTTGTCGTGGCCTTCGGCGCGCTTCAGGCACTCGTCAGCGTCATTACGCTGATTTTCAAGCGCGCAGCCGACGAGATGCAAGGTCGGGAAATCTGGCTGAGATTCGCCACCTGGATCCTGCTCGCCCTCGAATTTGCGCTCGCCGCCGACATCGTGCGCACGGCCGTGGCGCCCACCTGGGACGACATCACCAAGCTTGCCGTCATCGCCACGATCCGTACGATGCTGAACTATTTCCTGGCGAAGGACATCGCCGAATTCGACCGGGTCCGGCAAACCGCCCAAAATCCGCCTTCGGCCTAGGCAATCTGGGCAGAACTTTCCCCCGCGGACGACCTATTTGGTTGGACCGGCCGCCGGGAATGTGTTTGAGTTAGTCGTGGCGGGAGCCCGAAGGGCTGTTTCGCCATCCGGCGCTCTATGGCGGGGTCGATGGCGCTAAGGCCGGTAAGCGCCCAAGCGGAAGCGAAAGGCTTGCGGGGGCCGTTCAAGCTTCCTCCAGCCTGATCTCGACTTCCTGGAACTGAGGGATGCTCGGGATCAAACACGCGACCACACGGCGCTTTCAGCTGATCCTGATCAAGCCGTCGCATTACGACGCCGACGGCTATGTCGTGCAATGGCTCCGCTCGACCATGCCGTCGAACTCGCTCGCCGCCGTCTACAGCCTGGCGCTCGGCGCTGCTGAGCGGCAGCTGCTTGGGCCCGACATTCCCATCGACGTCACGGCCATGGACGAGACCAACATCCGCGTCCGCCCGCGCGAGATCGTCCGGCGAATTGCGAAGAATGGCGGGCTTGGGCTGGTCGGCATTATCGGGGTGCAGTCGAACGAATTCCCCCGGGCCGTCGACATCGCGCGTCCCTTGCGCGAGGCGGGCGTGCAAGTGATGATCGGCGGCTTCCATGTCTCGGGCTGCCTCTCAATGCTCAAGGAGCTTCCCGCTGACATCAAAGAGGCGCAGGCCCTCGGCATCTCCATTTACGCGGGCGAGGCCGAGGAAGGTCTCGACGAGGTGCTGGTCGACGCCGCGCGCGGCAAGCTTCGTCTTCTTTACGATCATATGAAGCACCTGCCGGACATTGGCGACATTACATCGCCGCCCTTCCTGCCGAAGCACTTCGTGCAACGCACGATCGGCAACCTAACGAGCTTTGACGCCGGCCGCGGCTGCCCCTTCCAATGCTCGTTTTGCACCATCATCAATGTGCAGGGGCGCAAGTCGCGCTATCGCTCGCCCGACAGCGTTGAGAAAATCCTTCGCTGGAACTACGAGCAGGGCGTGAACCGGTTCTTCATCACCGACGACAATTTTGCCCGTAACAAGGATTGGGAGGCGATCTACGATCGCATCATCAAGCTGCGCGAAGAAGACGGCTTGGATATCCGTTTCTGCATACAGGTGGACACGCTCTGCCACAGGATCCCGAACTTCATCGATAAATCGAAGCGAGCCGGCGTCACACGCGTCTTCATCGGGCTTGAAAACATCAACCCTGCCAATCTCATCGCAGCCAAGAAGCGGCAGAACAAGATCACCGAGTATCGCAAGATGCTGCTCGAATGGAAGCGGGTCGGCATCATGACCTACGCGGGCTACATCCTCGGCTTCGAGAACGACACGCCGGAGTCGATCCGCCACGACCTCGAGATCATCAAGAAAGAGCTGCCGCTGGATATGCTCGAGTTCTTCGTGCTGACGCCGCTGCCGGGCTCCGAGGACCACAAGGTGCTCGCCGAGAAGGGCGTCTGGATGGATCCCGACATGAACAAATACGACGTCGAGCACGTCGTCACCGCCCATCCCAGGATGACCGCGGAAGAGTGGTCGTCCATCTATCAGGAAGCCTGGGGTCTCTACTACACCGACGAGCATCTCGAGACGATCATGCGCCGCGCCTATGCGAGCGGCATTAGCCTGCGTTCACTAAGGACCGTGCTGTTCTGGTTTTCGAGTGCGGTACCGGTGGAGGGGTTGCATCCGCTGCAATGGGGAATTTTCCGCATCAAGCACCGTGGCGACCGTCGGTCAGGTCTACCGATAGAGTCGCCCCTCGTTTTTTACGCCAAGTACGCGGTGGACATCGCCCGGAAGGCCCAAACGCTCCACAGGCGCTGGCGGCACTTGACGCGCATCTTACGTAAGGTCGAGGCTGATCCTAATGCCAAGTCCTATATGGACGGCGCGCTGACGCCGGTGGCGGAAGAAGACGCCGAGCATATGGAGATCTACACGCAGAACGAGGCGGCGCGATCAGCGGTCGAACGCGAGCGCCGCGTGGCGGCTAAGCCCGCTAACGGCAACGGCGCTCCTGGCCGCGTCGAGATCATTGCCAATGGCAAGAACGGCGCCGGATTAGCCGCGGCCCCTGGCAAGGCGCAAGGCGGCAACAGACACCATCACGATCATCCTGCCCAAGAGCACGATACGCGAGAGCACGAAACGCCTCGCCCCGCCGCCTTACCTCCCGCTTGAGTCTATTGCTTGATGGCCGTGAGTGAAGGCTTCAAGGAGTTCGTTAGGGAGCTCCTCGCGGATTTTGCGCCGGTAATCATACGCAACATGTTTGGAGGCGCGGGCGTCTATGCTGATGGCGTCATGTTTGCCATCCTTGCCAACGATGTCATCTACCTGAAGACCAACGCAATTTCACCCTTCGCATTCGCGAGCGAAGGCATGACGCCGTTCACCTATCAGCCAAAGGGCAAAGCGCCGATAGCATTGCCTTATTGGGAAGTGCCGCCGCGCCTGTTAGAAACGCCCGAGGAGCTTGCCGCGTGGGCGTGCGAGGCACACCGCATCGCTTCCGAGACCAAGGCGAAACCGTTGCGAAAATCGCGTTGAGTCAGCCCGCACTGACCGGTGAGGTCTGCTATGCGGACAAACCGGACATGAAACAGGATCGCCTTCAATCTCGGTGAGTTTGCCTTGACAGCTTGCCAGCCCCGCGGTCGATGATTTTGCCAGGAGGAGCCTCACGGTGAACATCATCATTACCGCCTTTGAACGGTCACCCGACGGCGGCAAAGGACTGGCGCGTGATACGCGCGTCCGCTGGGCGCTTGAAGAAGTAGGCCAGCCGTACGACGTTCGTCTTCTTTCGTTCAAGGCGATGAAAGAACCCGCGCATCTGACTTCATCCTTTCGGCCAGATTCCGACCTATGAGGAAGGCGATCTCACCCTGTTCGAGACAGGGTCGATCGTCCTCCATATCGCCGAGCGCCATGCGGTCCTGCTGCCGGACGATGCCGATGCGCGGGCGCGCGCGATCACATGGATGTTTGCCGCGCTCAACACGGTGGAGCCGGCGATCCTTGAACTCGCAACCGCAAGGCTTCTGGAGGGCGATAAGCCCTGGAGTAAGGAGCGCCTGCCTCTGGTCGAGGATCGCGTCCGCAACCGGCTGGGCCAACTATCCGTTCGCCTTGGCAACGCCGACTGGCTCGATGGAGCATTCAGCGCGGGCGACCTGATGATGGTGTCGGTGCTGCTCAGGCTGAAATCATCGGGCATGCTGGACGAATACCCGAACCTGGCCGCCTATGTCGCCCGCGGCGAAGCGCGGCCCGCCTACAAGCGAGCTTTCGCCGCGCAATTGGCGATTAATACAGGCAAGCCACCGGCCGGCTGATTGAGTTCCGTCCTGGGCTCGAAGTCGTCATCCGAGTTTTCGTTCAGTTTATGGGGCCTGACTAGCGCCCCAAGCGGCGGCCGAAGATTCCGGAAAAGCCCGTATCGCCACCCCGCAGCGCTACGCGCTGTGCCCGGGCACCTCGCAGGCCGAATAAGCCGCGAGGTCTGGGCTCTGCCGTCGCAACCAGCTCTTGCTTGGCGCGGGCTGCGGCGGTCTCGTCCTTGCGAGGTTTAGATTTCTTGCCGGTTCGTATCACTGCTTGCGGCTTGATCGAGGCCACGCGTGGTGCGGCGACCTGTGGCGCGGCAAGTTGAGGCACCGGCGCCTGCGGCGCGGCAGAGGCCACAACTTGCGGCGCAGGTGTCACAGCGTCAGGTTTCCGGTAACCATCGGTAAACGGCGCGATCGAGGCCTCCACAACCCAGCCAAGCTTGCCGCTGCCGAGATCCTGCACGCGGACGAAGCCCCCTTCGCGGGCGAGCACCCTGAGCGGCCTGCCGACGGCATAGGCCGAAACAATGGGTGCTGAGGCCGCGGGTCGCGCACGGACCATCGTCGTATAGCCCGCGATCTGCACCCATTCGTCCGGCCGCTCGAGCTTCGGCTGGCTGACCGTCACGAAAGCGACGGGTTCGATCCGCGGCCCGGCGAACGCCGTCACCAGCGGGCGATAGATGGATTGAGCTGGCTGCTTGGCGACCACCGTCTCGTTGGTGGGCGATGGCGCCGGCCAAGTCTCTTCGCTGGTAAAGGGCTTAGTGAGGAAAAGGACCGAGACAGAATAGAGGGCGGCTCCCAAGAGCCACACCGACGGCAAGAGGCCACGCATGCCGATCTCCGCATCGTGTGCCCACCGCCGAAATCACACTACGCCCGCGCCGCGCGCTTCACAAGCGCGACGACGATTCGAGATTGATCAAGTGTGAGTGAGCGCGCCTCGTGTGCGCCTAGTGACCGCCGAGAGCCCGGTTGATCATGTCGGCCAGGCCGCCGCTGTTCCTTCGGAACCAACCCCTGCGCCGCGGAAACTCATCCTCGTACATCGCCTCGGTCTCCGGCTGCATGCCAGGAGCCGCGACCGGAGCCAGATATTGCGCCTTCATCCAGCCGGTGGCGGCGCTTTGCGGGTCGGTCACCTCGACCCACCCTTCGTAGCGCGACACGACCCGCAAGCGGCGTCCGTAAGGGAAGGCGAACAGCGGGGGCGCATCCTCAACGGCGGCGCCGTGCATGCCGGCGCCCGAGACGAGCACTTGCACCCATTCCTGCGGCTCTTCCTCGGGACCCGGCGGATAGGCGTTGGGATCGAAATCCTCCCCAGGCGCCGCCGCCATCGGGTTGGGCGCGTAGGGGTCGGCACCATAGGGGTCTCCCGGCTGAGCCGCGTCAGGGTAGCCGGGAGGGGCCGCATTCGGATCGTAGCCGTCAGGCCCCTGGCCCTGCATCGCGGCATCGGGCCCCTCATGGCGCTGCCAGGGAAGCGCATTCGGATCTGGTGCACTGGCCTCCCCATCGGGCGGCAACGCCGCCATCTGCGAGGTGCCATCTCCGGAAGCCTGTGTCTCGTCGTTGTCTTGGGGAGAAGTAGCCGGCTCCGAGGCCGGCGCGGCTTCAGAGGAAGCCGGCGCATTCTCTGGCGCTGCCTCTGCTGGCGCTGCAGCCTGCTGCTCCGCCGCGCTATGATCGTCGGCCGGAGCCGGCGTGGGACCGGGCCGGTTGATCTGCTGCTCGTAAGCGAGCGTGCGCGTGGGCGGCGTATGGTCCGCCCGCTTCACCACGGCGGGACCGGAATACAGCACCATGTACACCGCGCCACAGGCGATGGCGCCGATGACGGTCAGCGAAATGATGAGCTTTTTGATGTTTACTCTCCCCGATCTCCGGAAGCCATTAGCGGCAAAAAACGCGGCAATAGCGTGTCATTCTTTCCCTTTTATCGATGCGTTAGGTTTAATTTCCAGTGAACTGTCGCCGCATGATCACGCCCGCGCAAAAAGCCACGGCCGCGCAAAAAGCCAAGTGCCGCAAGCACTAAGGACCTTCCATGCTCGCCTACAAGGAATATGACAACGCCAAGGCGGTCGAGATCGTGCTCGCCGGGCGCGTGTCGACCGAGGAGTTCGACGCCGTCGCCGCCAAGATCGAGACCTTCATCGCCCGTCATGGCGACGTGCGCGTGCTTGAGATCGTCAAGGATTTCGAGGGCATGGACGCTTCCGCGTTCTGGCACGACATCAAATTCAGCTTGCGCCACGTGAAGGATTTCAGCCGCGTGGCGATCGTCTGTCCACCCGGCACGCATCACCTCTGGTCGAGCCTGGTCGCCCCCTTCATGCAATGCGAGGTCGAGCACTTCTCGCCGGGCGAGGTGGAAGCCGCCCGCGATTGGCTGATGTGGCCGGAAGGCGCCGTGGATTAGCTCTTGTCGGGCTGTTTTGCCGCCGGCGCGGGCTGCTCCTGGATCGACTGTAGGTACTCGATGATCGCCTCGACATCCGTCGCGTTGAACACGAAGATCGGCATGTCGGGGTGGCCCGAGACGATGCCCTCCGCAAGCGATTCCGCCAGGTCCTCCACCGGGTATTTGCTGGAGAGCGTACGGAAGGGCGGGGCCTGCGGGTGCGGGCTATCGCCCTCTATGCCGACGGCATGGCAGCGCGCGCAGTTCTCCTTGACCAGCGCCTCGCCTTTCGCGGTCAGGTCCTTTTCGGCGCCCTCTGCCGGCAAAACCAGCACTCCAAGCCAGAAGCAGGCGGCAACAAACCCTCGCGCCACCCTCCCCCCGTCGTCTCGAGCTTTGCCTGGCATCGCCCGCCTCCCCCAGCTGATTCGCATCAAACGGTATAGCGCCGCCAGCGCTGAATTGCGGCCAAAGCCAAAATAAAAGGCCGCTCCCGGTGCGCGAACCCGCGCCCCCACGGCCTTGTCAAAACTCTAGAGCGCGAATGAGCCTAGTGGCTCAGCTGATGCTTCAGACGCTCCATCTCATCCTTGAGACGCAATTTTTGACGCTTCCATTCCGCGATCTTGAGGTCGTCCGAGGTTGGCCGGGCCAACTCTTCTTCGATCTTACGATCCAAAGCACGATGCTTTTCGGACAACTCCACGAGGTGTGCGTCTAGCGCCATATCGGACCTCCATATTCGTTGGTCTCCGATCGACTATTCTGTCAAATCGGCGGCGATTTGTCTAACCCCCGGCCTTGCGGTGAGGCGTCGCTCTCAACGCCCGAGGGACTGCTCGGAACCGCTTAGCAAGTCGCGTCTGGGCCTTGCGTAGCCATTGGTTCGCCGCGATAATTTTCGCTGTCCCGAAGGCAATGAAGGAGCGGGGACGTCCGATGGAGAGCGAGGAGATTCGCGAGCTCCGGGCGACCCTGCTTAGGCTCAAGCAGGAGCATCGCGACCTCGACAGCGCCATCAATGCGCTGGAGGAATCGGGCCGCGCCGATGCGCTTCAGCTCAAGCGCCTGAAGAAGAAGAAGCTTTACCTTAAGGACGAGATCGCCCGCATCGAGGACCAGCTCCTCCCCGACATCATCGCTTAGGCGGCCGACTTCCGCGCATAAGCGAGCACGGCCAAGCCCAGCAGTCCTCCGAAGATCTCCAGCGCGAGATAGAGGTCGAGTAGCCGGCTCGCCGAACCGTCCACAATGAGGCTGATCGCACGCCCGAGCGCGAGCGAGAAGCAGAAGACGATCGCCCAGATCGCCGCCACGCGCTGCCAGTCCGGCTTGAAAGCGGCAACCGCCCAAAACGCCGAGGCGCCCAGATAGAGGCACATCAGCGCGCGAAAAATCTGGGTCTGATCGGCCCCTTCGATCTTGATATTCAAGACCCTTGGCAGCAAGCCCGCGGGGTCGACGCCATAGCTGAGCGCGATCGGCACGAGCGTGATGGCGACGAACAGGAGATAGGCCCGCATCAGCCGCTCGCCGCGTGTCGTCCCTTGCACGATTCGCTCCATTTGCGCCGCCTTCCGGCCGGTCGCCCAGGTCCTTCTTGTGGCAGCTTTGCCTTGCCAAGCAAAGGCCTATCCCTATAATCCCGCGCTTTCCGCGAGCCGGCCTGTTCTTCCCGAGAAGCAAGCATGAGCGAAAAGCCCGTCGTCGGCATCATCATGGGCAGCCGCTCGGACTGGCCGACGCTAAAAGCGGCGGCGTCCGTCCTCGACGCGCTCAAGGTTCCCTACGAGACCAAGGTCGTGTCGGCGCATCGCACGCCGAAGCGGCTTTACGACTACGCTACGCGTGCCCGCGATCGCGGTCTGAAAGTGATCATCGCCGGCGCCGGCGGCGCCGCACACCTCCCCGGCATGACGGCGTCGATGACCGAGCTGCCGGTGCTCGGCGTTCCCATCGAGAGCCGCGCGCTCAAAGGTCTCGACAGTCTGCTCTCGATCGCGCAGATGCCGGCAGGCGTACCCGTCGGCACGCTCGCTATTGGCGAAGCCGGTGCCGCCAATGCCGGTCTGCTCGCGGCACAAATCCTGGCACTGCATGATTCCCGCCTCGCCACCCGCGTCGCCGCCTATCGCGCAGCCCAGACCGACGCTATTCCCGAAGCGGTCGAGGGATAATGGCCGACGCTCCGCTGCCGCCCGGCTCAACCATCGGCATTCTCGGCGGCGGCCAGCTCGGTCGCATGCTCGCCGTGGCGGCGAGCCGGCTTGGACTGAAGGCTCATATCTACTCGGACGAGGCCGGCGTACCGGCCTTCGATGTCGCCGCGGCAAAGACCGTCGGTCCCTACACCGACGAAGACGCGATCGCACGCTTCGCCGACGCCGTCGACGTCGTCACCTGCGAGTTCGAGAATGTGCCAGCCGCGGCGCTCGAAGCCGCCGCTCGCGTTGCACCCGTGTTCCCGTCGGCGAAGTCGTTCGCGGTCGCGCAAGACCGCCTGGTGGAGAAGGACTTCGTCGCGGGTCTCGGCATTGCCGTGGCACCCTATGCGCGGGTCGACACGCCCGATGAGCTGCGCGCCGCACTGCAACGGATCAAACCGCCGGCGCTACTGAAGACGCGACGTTTCGGCTATGACGGCAAGGGCCAATTCGCGATCCGCTCGGCGGATGAGGCGTCAGTCGCGCTCGAAGCCACCGGCAATGGTCCGGCGCTGCTCGAAGGCCTGGTTCCGTTCGAGCGGGAGGTCTCGGTCATCGTCGTGCGCGGGCGGGACGGAGCGAAGCAATTCTACGATCCCGTCGAAAACGTGCATCAAGGCGGCATTCTCGCTATCAGCCGCGTGCCGGCGCGCATTTCCCAGAGCACGGCGGCCGGCGCCAAGACCATCGCCGGCAAGATCGCTGACGCCCTTTCTCACGTGGGCGTGCTCTGCGTCGAGATGTTCGAGCGCAGCGGCGAACGGCCCGAGCTCATCGTCAACGAGTTTGCCCCGCGCGTTCACAATTCGGGCCATTGGACCATCGACGCCTGTACCATCGGCCAATTCGAGAACCATGTCCGGGCGATCTGCGGCTGGCCGCTCGGTGAGACCGCGCGCCACAGCGATGCGGTGATGACGAACCTGATCGGCGCCGACGTGGAGCAATGGCCGGCGCTTGCGGCCGAACCCGGCACGGCCGTCCATCTCTACGGCAAGGCTGAAGCGCGGCCTGGGCGCAAGATGGGCCACGTCACCCGTCTTTTCCCCAAGAGCTGAGGACATCTGGACAATTCTGCGCTGTTTTGCTAAATGAGGCGCGGATGCGGGACCCTTGCCAGTTCCGGCCGGGATATGCTTTGGCCTCCCGCACCGCTCCTGAACATCCACTTTGGCCAAACGGAGAGAGAAGCACTCGTGCAAGTCGTCGTTCGCGATAACAATGTCGATCAGGCCCTTAGGGCCCTGAAGAAGAAAATGCAGCGCGAAGGCATCTTCCGCGAGATGAAGCTACGGAACTATTACGAGAAGCCGTCCGAGAAGCGCGCTCGCGAAAAGGCCGAGGCCATCCGCCGCGCACGCAAGCTGGCGCGCAAGAAGGCCCAGCGCGAAGGCGGTGGCGGCGTTGGCGCTGCTCCCAAGCCGCGCGGTCCGCGTCGGTAGTTTTCCCCTAGGTGCCGGGCAGGCTCCGGCGCCAAACAACAGCGACTACCGCGCCTCGCCACTCGCTGCCGCAGCGATCTCGATCTGAGGCCCTGCCTTGACCACGACCGGCACGGGCCGCAAGGCATCGAGGAAACCCCGCACCCTGTCCCAGGCGCCGCGATCGAACAGATCGTTATGTCCGGCGGCCCGCACGACCTCGAGAGTCTTCGGCTCGTTGGCGGCGTGGAACACTTTCCGCGCCAAGTCGAGCGGGATGATCGTGTCCCTGCCGCCATGCACGATGAGCAGCGGGACCTTCACCTCGCCGATACGGTCGATGGTGCGGTACTGATCGGCCATGATGAGCGAGAGCGGGAAGCCTTTCCACATCAGCCGACCGACATCGACAATCGAGGGGAACGGCGCCTCGAGCACGAGCGCCTCGATATGGCGCTGGAGCGCGAGCCTGGTCGCAACCGCGGTGCCGAGTGACTCACCGTAAGCTACGACATCATGCGGCGCGACGCCCAATCCGCGCAGATAGTCATAGGCGCTGATGGCGTCAGCCGTGATGCGCGCCTCGTTCGGCCGCCCCTCCGACCCGCCATAGCGGCGATAATTGAGCATGAACACGCCATAGCCGTCGGCAGCGACGGTGAGGATCTTGCCGGCGCGGTTGGCGACGTTGCCGCTATTGCCGGTGAAGTAGAGCAATGTCGGCTTGTTCCCGCGCGCAGGCTGGTACCAGGCGATCAGCTTGGTGCCATCGGCCGCCTTGAATGCGACCTCTTCCACGCCGAGCAAGCCGGCTTCGCAAGGCGCTACACGCGTGCGGTCAGGCAAATAAATGAAATAGCGGTGAAGCAGACGCCCCACAAGGACGATCAAAGCGAAAATGCCAGCAAGGGCAAGAACAAGGTTCAGCATGGTTCAAGCAATACCTTTCGATCTGCTCCGTTCAAGCGTGTAACCCAAATATGCTAACTTTCATGAATGCAGCTTGAATGACGTATTCATGGAAGTCGCAATCTCCTGCTAACCATGAGGACTGGATGATGGTCAGAAAGATGCGCAGGCCGGCCTGATCACAATGCCGACGGCCTGCTGGTTGAAGCGCCGTTTGTAAGCGGCGACGATAGCCTCGACCTTGTTCTTGATGTCGGCTTCGGCCGGAACGATAACGCGCACATCCTTGCTCGGCTCCCTGATCACTTGGTTCGTCTCCGTGTCGCGCCATTGTCCCAGCGCTTCGTCGACGGTGAGGCCGTTCGGAAAGCGGGGCGTGATCTCGCTCGCTACGAACTCCGACCAAAGCTCTTCACTCACGCCCAATTCTCCTCCGATGTTGCGGCCGAACATGAGGCTGATCTCGAGCATCGGTTTCTGCGGCTCTTGGCAAGAAAGCTCTTGCGCTAAGACCGGCGCCGTCATGATCAAGAGGGCGATAACCTTCAGCCCTGCCAGAAAAAGACTGCGCATGCTTCTGAAAAGCCTCGGCCCGGTCAGGGTTATCCCCCGCCGAGACACAGGTGGCAACCCTGCGATTGCAGAGCAAACTTTATGCCGCGCGGGGGGTTAACCGGCGAATGGAGCGGGAATTGGGCGATTCTTCGGTCGCTATGAGGCCGTTAACCAAGACCGCAAGTCACAATGACTTGCGATTTCCTTGGTCATCTTTCCCAGGCTGCTAATCGGCGGGCTTCAAGGAACGCCCTCAGACTCGGAACGTTGCGGATTTGGAATATGCCGACCCTCCCACTAGCGGCCGAGTTCGCGCCCTTCACCCTCGCCGATGGCTTTCGCCGCTGGTATGGGGAGGTGCTCGACCTGTGGCTCGCGAGAACCGAGACGCCGTCGGAGCTTGTGCTTGAGCGGCCCGGGGCGGCGCTGCGCTACTATGGAGAAGCCGGAAACCACCCTCCCCTTCTGATTATCCCGGCGCCGATCAAGAAGCCTTACATCTGGGATCTGACGCCCTCGGTCAGCGTGGTGCGGCGCTGCCTCGAGGCGTCACTCCGCGTCTACTGCCTGGAATGGCGAGAGGCTCCGCCGGAGGATCCGAACCGGGGAATCGCCGTCTATGCCGACAAGCTTATCATGGACTGCGTCGATGCGATCGGCGAGCCGGTGGTCCTTGCCGGTCATTCTCTGGGAGGAACCTTCGCCGCGATCTTCGCCTCCCTTTACGCTGAGCACGCACGTGCGCTTCTCTTGCTCGAGGCGCCGCTCAGCTTTGCCGCAGACACTGGGGCCATCGCCGCGCTCATCCGCATCGTCCCGAGCACTCCGGCACTGCGCGACGCCTCCGACTATCCTGGCACGCTGCTCAATGCGCTGAGTCTCGCCGCTTCGCCGGAAAGCTTTTTCTGGTGGCGCTGGCGCGACAAGCTAGCGAGCACGGCTGACGCAATGGCCTACCGCACCCATCTCTTGGTCGAGCGATGGACGCTTGACGAATACGCAATGCCGGGCGAGCTCTTTGCCGATGTCGTCGACCTCTATCGCAACGACCGCTTCATGCAGGGCACGCTTGAGATCGCCGGGAAAGTGGCCGCAGCGAGACAGGTGACGGCGCCGCTGCTCGCCGTGGTCGATCCAGAAAGCGACGTCGTTCCACCAAGCTCAGTCGTGCCTTTCCTCGACGTGCTGCCTGAGCGCGATTGGACGCTCCTGCATTACGAAGGCGATACGGGTGTTGCTCTGAGGCATGTCGGCGTGCTCGTCGGGCGCAACGCGCATCGCCTTTTGTGGCCAAAGATTCTCGACTGGGTTAAAGCGAAAGCGGGTTGAGGCAGGTCACAACGACTTGGCGATTTCCTCGGTCATCTTCTTGGCGTCACCCAGCACCATCATGGTGTTGTCGCGATAGAAGAGCGGGTTATCGATGCCGGCATAGCCCGACGCCAGCGACCGCTTGTTGAACAGCACAGTCCCCGCCTTCCACACTTCGAGCACCGGCATGCCGTAGATCGGCGAGGTCGGATCGTCTTCTGCTGCCGGATTGGTGACGTCGTTGGCGCCGATGACATAGACCACGTCGGCTTGCGGAAATTCCGAGTTGATGTCCTCGAGCTCGAACACCTCGTCGTAAGGGACGTTGGCTTCGGCAAGCAGAACGTTCATGTGCCCCGGCATGCGGCCGGCGACCGGGTGGATCGCATATTTGACCTCGACCCCCGCCTTCTTCAGCCCGTCGGCCATCTCGCGCAAGGCATGCTGGGCTTGCGCCACCGCCATGCCGTAGCCCGGCACCACGATCACCTTGCCGGCGTTCTTCATCAGGAAGGCCGCATCCTCCGCCGAGCCGAGCTTGACCGGCTTCTGCTCCGCGCCGTTGGCGGGTCCCGCCACCTCGCCGCCGAACCCGCCGAGGATCACGCTGATGAAGGAGCGGTTCATCCCCTTGCACATGATGTAGGAGAGGATCGCGCCCGAGGAGCCGACCAGGGCGCCGGTGATGATCAGCGCGGTATTGCCGAGGGTGAAGCCGATACCGGCTGCCGCCCACCCCGAATAGGAGTTCAGCATCGAGATCACGACCGGCATGTCGGCCCCGCCGATCGGGATGATGATCAGCACGCCGAGCAGGAAGGATAGCGCCGCGATCGCCCAGAAATAGATGGCCGACTGCTCGCGGCAGAACAGCACGATGCAGGCGAGCAGCGCGAGCGCGAGCCCGATATTCAAGAGGTGGCGCGCGGGCAGGATGATCGGCTTGCCCGACATGCGCCCCGAGAGCTTGAGGAAGGCGATGATAGAGCCGGTGAAGGTGATGGCGCCGATGGCGACCCCGAGCGACATCTCGATCAGGCTCTGCGTGTGGATGGCGCCAGGCGTGCCGATGCCGAAAGCTTCCGGCGCATAGAAGGCGGCCGCCGCCACCAGCACCGCCGCCAGGCCGACCAGCGAATGGAAGGCCGCCACCAGTTCCGGCATCGCCGTCATCGGGATGCGTCGCGCGATCACCGCGCCGATTGTGCCGCCGACGGCAATGCCGCCCACGATCATGGCCCAGGTAAGCGGCTCCTCAGGCCGCGCCACGGCCAGGGTGGTGAGCACGGCAATCGCCATGCCGGCCATGCCGAGATAATTGCCGCGCCGCGAAGTCTCGGGCGACGACAGCCCGCGCAGCGCCAGGATGAACAGGACGCCGGCGACGAGATAGAGCAGCGCGACGAGATCTGTGCTCATTTCTTTTTCTTCTGATACATGCTGAGCATGCGCTGCGTGACGAGGAAGCCTCCGAAAATATTGACGCTCGCCATGATCAGCGCGGCGAGACCCAGGAGCTTGGCGAGGATATGGCTGCCGCCGCTGGCGGCCTCGGCGCCCTCGACCGCGACGGCGAGCAGAGCGCCGACCACGATCACCGAGGAGATGGCGTTGGTCACCGACATCAGCGGCGTGTGCAGGGCCGGTGTCACGCTCCACACCACGTAATAGCCGACGAAGATCGCCAGCACGAAGATGGAGAAGCGGAACACGAATTCATGCCCGCCTTCCGGCGCCGCCGCATCTTGGGCGAAAGCCGCGCCGGTCAGCGCCCATAGGGCAACCATGGCCAGAGCAATGCAGAGAAAGCTGAGGCCGAAGCGCCGTCCCGTCATGTCTTGGCTCCCTTGATCTGGCGCTTCGGGCTCTTTTTGGCGTCTGGTGTCTGAGCCGTCGGCGCGGCGGCTTCGGTTTTGCTCCCGAGACGATCGGCGATCATGGCGTTCACGATCTTGCCGTCCCTGGCGATCAGCGTGCCCTTGACCAGCTCGTCGTCGAAATTGACGGCAAGCGCTTTCGTGGTCTTGTCGATCAACGGCTCGATGAAGGCCTGCAAATTGCGCGCATAGAGGCTCGAGGCATTGACCGGCACCGCGCCCGGTAGATTGAGCTCGCCCATGATGCGCACGCCGTTGTGCTCGACGATCTCGCCGGGCTTGGCGAGCTCGGCATTGCCGCCGCGCTCGACCGCGAGATCGACGATGATCGAGCCGGGCCGCATGCTCTCAATCATCTCCTTGGAGATGAGCTTGGGGGCCGGCCGGCCGGGGATTAGCGCCGTGGTGATGACGATATCCTGATTCTTCACGTGCTCGGCGATAAGCGCCGCCTGCTTCTTCTTGTAGGCGTCGGACATCTCCTTGGCGTAACCGCCTGCGGTCTCGGCCTGCTTGAACTCCTCGTCCTCGACCGCGATGAATTTCGCGCCGAGCGAGGCCACCTGTTCCTTGACCGCGGGCCGCACGTCGGTCGCGCTGACGATGGCGCCGAGGCGACGTGCCGTGGCGATGGCTTGCAAGCCGGCAACGCCAACGCCCATAACGAACACTTTCGCGGCCGGCACCGTACCCGCCGCCGTCATCATCATCGGCAACGCGCGCTCGAAGGCCGCCGCCGCGTCGACTACCGCCTTGTAGCCCGCGAGATTGGATTGCGACGACAGCACGTCCATGCTTTGCGCGCGGCTGATGCGCGGCATCAGCTCCATGGCGAAGAGCTGTGCCCCGGTCTTGGCTAGCGCATCGAGACCTTCGGCGTCGGAGAAGGGATCGAGCATGCCGATCAGCAAGGCACCCTTCTTCATCGCCTTGACGAGGTCGGCGCTCGGTCGCCGCACCGTCAGCACGATATCGGCGCCGGAAACCGCCTCCTCGTCGGACTTGGCGATCTTAGCCCCCGCTTGCCTGTACTCATCGTCGGAGAAATGCGATCTGAGGCCGGCACCCGAGCGGATGGCAACATCGGCGCCAGCCTTGACGAGCTTCCTGACGGTCTCGGGCGTCAGCCCGATCCGCGACTCGTCCTTAGCTTCGGCCGGCACGCCAATCGCGACCATCCAGGGCTCCAAGGCCTAAAGCGTTGCGCCGGGCGTGAGGCTAGCGCCCGTGCGAAGAGATGTCGAAGCTCAAGGAAGCGGCGTTGTGATCGCCGCCGACAGGCAGGAACTTTTGGGTTCAAGCCACGAAGAAATACAGGAACAGCATGACCAGAACCACGCCGACGATGGTCAAGAGCGAAAGCTTGCAGAACAGCTTGTAAGTCCGCTCATGCTCGGAGTAGTCCATGGCCGGATGGCATTCTTTCGGGTCGATATGCATTCCACTCCCCTCTAACGGACGTCTTATTGCTCACTGCGGGCGCAAATAGCACAAAGCCCGGCGGGGCCGCAATCCGCGCCTCAGGGATTATGGTACGGGTTTGCCTCGGGGGCGCGATGATGCTCAACGGGACAGCGCCCCCTCCCCAATCCTAGCTCGGTGCACTCACCAAATCGGGTACACGCCAAATCGGACGGTGAAATGCGGTTTCCTTGAGCTGTACCCCCTCCATCCGCGCTTTCTCGGCTGCGCCGAAGGCTTTGGGCCGACGTGAGGTGGGGGCGCGTCGCTTAAACGGAGGTGCTTCCCGTAAATCCATCCGACTTGCGAGTCGACGGGATCGACAACCTGAGCCCAGCCGCCCGAGCGCTTGATCACGCGCAACGGCGTGCCGACGGGCTGATAGGCAACGAACCGCGAGGACGAGGACGGAGCGCTATACACCGTTGAATTGACTGAGACCACGGCCCATTGCGCGGACTCACCCGGATTCTTTTTGGGATCGATCTCACCTTTGCCCGCGACAGCCGGGACTGGTTTTTCATTCTTCGCAAGGGAACCCGTAATGTCTTGCGATGTGGCTGAGGCCTTGGGCGCCAGGTCTGCCGACTTTTGCGTGTCCGGCTTGTCCTGAGGAGTGGAGCTCTTCGATTGCGCGCGCGCGCCGTCTACGACGGAACTCAGCGCCGTCTGCTTGCCTAACGCAGGGCAGCCAGACTGTTGCAAGAGAAGGACGTTGGCAGTGGCAAGGCCGGCGCCGAGCAAACACAACGACAATATGACTCTGCTCATCGAGGGTGCCCCGCCTCAACGTACTCACTTTCTTAAGTCTATTCCCGGCGAGTTAACCAAATCTGAGCGAGCGCCGTTCGAAGGCGCGCCGCGAGCGCCGCTGCGAGCTAAGACCCCTCGGGCAAAGGCACACCCGCTTCGGTGTAGGCCGCGCGCTGGCGCCCGGCCACGTCGGCGAGATCGGCGCCGGCGATCGTGTCGTTGAAAAGCCGGTGATAGTTCAGCTCGGCGTTGAGGTGCAGGAAAACGCCGCCGAGCCCGATCGCGGCGCGATCCATGAAGACGAATTCGCGCGGCACTTTGACCGGCCCCTTATCCTGCAAGCCGCGATGCACCTTGAAGGCCTCCTGCCGTCCATACATGCCCGGGCTGACATGCTCGGCGATGGTGCGCACCCTGTCCTCGAGCATCGGCCCGTAAATGAAATTCGCCCAGATGTTGAGAATGTCGATCAGCTCGTTGGATAGGCCGGAGAAGCCCCAGGTCTCGTAAGCATGCACGATGAGGGCGCGGTCGTTCCTGAGCAGGCCGTGATAGAGATCGATCACGCCTTGGATGAATCTCGGTGCGAAGGTGCGCATGCACCCATAGTCGAGCAGATTGATGCCCGCCGCGTGCCCCTCCCCGTCCTCGAACACGGTGTAGTTGCCGAGATGCGGGTCGCCGTGGATCACGCCGTAATGCGAGAATGGGTACCACCAGGCGCGGAACATTGCGCGGGCGATTTGGTTGCGCTCTTCGAGCGGCCGGCTCGTGTAATCGAGGAGCCGCCGGCCTTCGAGCCAGGTCATGGTTAGAAGCCGCTTGGTGGAAAGCTCGGCCACGACCTCAGGCAGGCGGATCAGAGGATCGTCCTTGAAAATGATCCCGTAAAGCCGCGTGTGGCGCGCTTCAAGATCGTAGTCGAGCTCCTCGCGCAGCCGTGCCGAGATCTCTTTCAACATCTCGGACGTCTCGATGGCCGGGCGCATGCGGCGGTGAATCGAGAACAGGATGGAAAGCTGGGCGAGGTCCGCTTCGACTGCGGACTGCATGTCCGGATATTGCAGCTTGGCAGCAAGCGCGCGCCCGTCGTGCGAACGCGCACGGTGCACCTGGCCGAGCGAGGCGGACGCCGCGGCCTCGCGCTCGAAGCTCGCGAATTTCGCTTCCCAGTCGGGTCCAAGCTCCGCTGCCATCCGCCGCCGTACGAAGAGCCGGCCCATCGGCGGCGCGTGACTCTGCAACTGTCCAAGCTCGGCGGCATATTCGGCCGGGAGCGCCTCTGGGATAGTGGCAAGCAGTTGCGCCACCTTCATGATCGGGCCCTTCAATCCGCCGAGTGCCGCAGCAAGCGCCGCGGCATCCTTGTCGCGCTCGGGATCGAGGCCGAACAACCGCCGCGCCGCGATACGCGCGGCAACGGACCCGACATTGGCGCCAACTTTGCCGTAGCGAAGCGCGCGCGCACTCAGCCGGTTCTTTTCCTTGTCGGAGGGGGCGTCATTCATCGGAAGCGCGGCCTTTACGCGTGACCATGAGTCCACTTCATATAGGAGCCCCAATCCCGGTATACCCGCCCGCCGCAAAATCTCTGAATGGCCGCCGCAAGAGGAGTGCATGATCGCTTGGCTTAGGTTGCTGGTCTCGGGCTCGGACTCGCGCTGGGTGCAGCTCTAACCGGGCTCGGCTGGCTCGCCGAATGGTGGCCTGCGCTCGACATCGTCAACAACGGGCTGCCGATGCTGGCGGCAGGCTGCGCCGTCCTTTTCGCACTGGCGCTACTGCTGCGCGACTGGCGCTTCATCGTCGCCGCCGCTTTGCTCGCGGCGATCAATATCGGACTCTTTTTCGCGGGCACTGAAGGCGCCGCCGCCGAGGCGGCGCCCGACAGCAAGCGCTTCTTGCGCGTCGTCACCTTCAATCTCCGTTTCGATAACGACCGCCCCGACGGCGTGGACACATTTCTCAACCACACCGACGCCGATGTCGTGGTATTGCAGGAGGTAACCAAGGATCACATGAGCGCCCTGCACCAGGCGCTCGACGCTCGCTACCCCTACAGCGTCGGCGAGTTCGGGATCGTCATCTTCTCGAAATACGCCATCGAGGCGGACGGACGCGTCGACCGGTCAGGCTATCCCGAATGGATTCGTCTGCTCGCGCGCTGGATCGAGATCGACGTCAATGGGACCCGGATCGAAATCCTCGGCGTGCATGTCGCCCGCCCGTTTTATCCGGTTCTGCAAGAACACGACGCCACCACGCTCACGCAATTCGTGCTGACCAGGAAGCTGCCGATCGTCGTGGCGGGCGACTTCAACATGACGCCATGGACCGACCAACTCAAGCACTTCACCTATCTGACCGGTCTCGGCCGCTTCAACACGTTCCATTTCACCTGGCCGATGAAGTGACGCAAATATCCCGTCCCGCCGCTGATCCCCATCGACAACGTGTTCGCCTCGCGGGACTTCGCCAAGATCGCGAGTTTCGGCGGACCCCGGCTCGGCTCGGATCACAGGCCGATCGTCGTCGATCTCG
>DATAFR010000090.1:0-30500 GCA_036257375.1 Methyloceanibacter sp. | reverse complement strand
CGAGGGTCATTTCCGGTTTCGCCGCGATCAACACGCCAAGAATCGCGGACGCTATCTCCAGCTCGCCGAGCTCGGTCAAGCGCCGATGGCCATGGTGATCGCCTGCTGCGATGCGCGCGTCGATGTCTCGGCGATCTTCGATGCCGAGCCCGGCGCGCTGTTCATCATGCGTAACGTCGCCAATCTCGTTCCCCCTTACGAGCCGGAAGGCAAATATCACGGCACGAGCGCCGCGGTAGAATACGCCGCGACCGCGCTCAAGGTGCCGCATATCATTGTGCTCGGTCATTCGCATTGCGGCGGCGTTGACACTTACCGGCGCGGGGTGCGCGACAAGGTGCCGGAGCACGGTTTCATCGGCCGTTGGCTCACGCTGCTCGACAACCTCAAGCTCGTCGAGAGTGACATCTTCGCCTACGGCGACGAGATGGCGTTCGAGCTAGCCGCGGTGCGCTCCTCGATCGCCAACCTTCACACCTTCCCCTTCATCCAAAAGCGGTTGAAGGAGGGGCTGCTGGCATTGCACGGGCTGCATTTCGATCTCGGCAGCGGGCAATTGCTCAGCCTCGAGCCGGAAACGGCGCGCTTCACGGCCGTGGTCGAGGCGTAAGAGCTTAAGCGGCGCGGTCGAGCAGCTTGCGGTTGACGATCGTTTCGGCGATCTGCACCGTATTCAGCGCAGCACCTTTGCGCAGATTGTCGGACACGACCCAGAAGGACAGGCCGTTGTCGAGCGTCTGGTCCTCGCGGATGCGGCTGACGAAGGTGGCATAGTCGCCGACGCATTCGACCGGCGTCACGTAGCCGCCCGGCTCGCGCTTATCGACCACGAGCACGCCAGGCGCCTCGCGCAGGATCTTCCGCGCTTCCGGCGCGGTGATTGGCTCCTCGAACTCGACATTGACGGCCTCGGAATGACCGACAAACACAGGCACGCGCACGCACGTGGCGCTGAGCTTGATCTTCGGATCGAGGATCTTCTTGGTCTCGACCATCATCTTCCATTCCTCCTTGGTCGAGCCGTCGTCCATGAAGACGTCGATGTGAGGAATGACGTTGAAGGCGATCTGCTTGGTGAATTTCTTCGGCTCGGGGGGCTCGGTGACGAAGATGCCCTTGGTCTGGTCCCACAATTCGTCCATCGCCTCCTTGCCGGCGCCCGAGACGGACTGATAGGTCGCCACCACGACGCGCTTGATCTTGGCGTGATCGTGCAGAGGCTTCAGCACCACGACCAGCTGGGCGGTCGAGCAGTTCGGATTGGCGATGATGTTCTTCTTGGTGAAGCCGACCACCGCGTCGGCATTGACCTCGGGCACGATGAGCGGCACGTCGGGGTCGTAGCGCCAGCAGGAGGAATTATCGATCACCACGCAGCCTTGCGCGCCGATCTTCGGCGACCATTCCTTGGAGACGGCAGAGCCGGCCGACATCAGCGCGAAATCGACGCCGCGAAAGTCGAATTGCTCGAGGTCGCGGCACTTCAGCCGCTGATCGCCATAGGAGACTTCCACGCCCATAGATCTGCGCGAGGCGATGGCGAACACCTCGTCGGCGGGGAACTCGCGCTCGGCGAGGATATTGAGCATCTCCCGGCCGACATTGCCGGTGGCGCCGATGACTGCGACCTTGTAACCCATGCTTTCGCCCACTCCTCGTTCAAGCCCGTTCCAGGCGGGGATTTGCGGCCGATTTACGTGGATGACGGGCCGTTGTAAAGGCGGCCAAAGCGAGAAACCTCGTCGCCCGCCGAAGCGTTTCTAAGGCGTGACTTCAATGAGTTGGACCATGATTGCACGCGCCGTCTTGTTATCGCTGAGCCTGCTGCTTGCCGCTTGCGATGCGGCGGATGTCCCCGAGCATCAGGCCGAGGGCCCTAATCCGACGATTCCGGCGCCGAGCGATGCGTTGATCCCGACCATCAACGTGGCCAAGGCGACCGGCTGGCCCGCTAGGCAAATGCCCAAGCCCGCGGCCGGGCTTGCCGTTGCGCCCTTTGCCACCGGGCTCGACCATCCGCGCTGGCTCTACGTCTTGCCGAATGGCGATGTGCTGGTCGCCGAGACGAACACGCCCAAGCTAGAGGGAGACGCCGTGGGCGGATTCAAGGGGATGGTCATGGACTGGGCCTTGAAGCGCGCCGGCGCCAGCGTGCCGAGTCCCAATCGCATCATTCTGTTGCGCGACGCCGATGGCGACGGTGTGGCCGAGACGAAAACCGCCTTCCTCAAGGACCTCAACTCTCCCTTCGGCATGGCGCTGATCGGCGACGACCTCTATGTCGCCGATACCGACGCGCTGATTCGGTTCGATTACAAGGACGGCGCCACCGAGATCGCCGGACCTGGAACCAAGATCGCCGATCTGCCCGCAGGGCCGCTCAACTATCACTGGACGAAGAGCCTTGCCGCATCGCCCGACGGGTCGCGGCTCTATGTCGGGGTCGGGTCCAACAGCAACGCCGGCGAGAACGGGCTCGACTGGGAGCGGGACCGCGCGCGGATTCTCGAGATCGATCCCGCGACGGGGGCCGTGCGCCCCTTTGCGACCGGCTTGCGGAACCCGGTCGGTCTCGCCTTCGAGCCGGGGTCCGGCGCGCTGTGGGCCGTGGTGAATGAGCGCGATGAGCTGGGCTCGGACCTCGTGCCGGACTACCTGACCTCGGTAAAGGACGGCGGCTTCTATGGCTGGCCGTTCAGCTATTGGGGCCAGCATGTGGATGAGCGAGCGAAGCCGCAAAATCCGGAAATGGTCGCGAAGGCGATCGCGCCGGACTATTCGCTCGGCAATCACGTGGCGCCGCTCGGGCTTGCCTTTTCGCAAGGCACGCTCCTGCCGGCGCGCTTCCACACCGGCGCTTTCATCGGCGAGCACGGCTCGTGGAACCGCTGGCCGTTCAGCGGCTACAAGGTCGTGTTCGTGCCCTTCGCCGAGGGCAAGCCGTCAGCATTGCCCACCGACGTGCTGACAGGCTTTCTCGATGGCGGCGAGGCGCGCGGCCGTCCGGCCGGCGTCGCCATCGACGGCAAGGGCGCGCTGCTCGTCGCCGACGACGTCGGCAACGCCGTGTGGCGCGTGACGCCTACGGCGCACACGGCGATGCCTTAGCCTAAAATTCGCTTAGCTGCGGCGACATTGTCGAGGGCGAGCGCGCCAGGGCCGGAGCCGGCAAGCACGAGGAAGCCGCCGGCGATGGTGACGTTCTTCATGAAGCTAATCATCTGCATCATGTCGCCTGGTTGGTAGTGGAACAGCCAACCCGCGAGCACGCAGAACCCGGCGAGGGCGATCGCCGCGCATCGGGTGAACAGCCCGAGCAAAACGAGGAGCCCGCCGCCGAGCTCGGTGAGAATCACGAGCGGCAGCAGAGCGCCGGGCACGCCGGCCGCATTCATGTGCTCGACCGTGCCGGCGTAGCCGAAGATCTTGCTCCAGCCGTACTGGATGAAAATGATCGACAGCACGATGCGGCCAATCAGGATGAGATAAGGCGCGGCTCGATCCATCATGCTCCCTCTCCGAGGTTTCGGTCCCCGCGTGCCAGTCTAGTCGTTCACGGCGCATAAGGGAAAGCGGGCGCCAGCGGCTTGACGTGGCGCGAAGCCGCAACCTAGGCTGTGCGCATCGACATTTGGAGGATCCTCAATTGGCGGCCGCAAGCGAGGAAAGCTTCGACGATTTCTGGAAGACCTATTTGCGCCATCACGCGCAAGAAGGAACGCGGCTTCTGCACGTGCTCGGCACCGGGATCGGCGCGGCGGCGCTTGTCCTGGGCCTTGTCACCGTCAACCCGCTGATCGCGCTTGGCGGCACGGCGCTCGGCTATCTCTGCGCCTGGACGGGACATTTCCTCGTCGAGAAGAACCGGCCCGCAATGGTCTCGCATCCGGCTTGGGCCTTCCAATGCGATATCCGCATGTTCAGGCTGTGGCTCACCGGGCAGCTCGGACCTGAGCTGAAGCGGGCAGGGGTCACCTAGCCTGGGCCGAACAGGCTCGAAAACAGCAGCAGCGTGGCGGCGACGAGACCGCCCACGACAAGGGCGACCACAACAAGGCTCGCCGCGCCCACCCCGAGGCCGACCAGCACGGCCACACCATCCTTTTCGACTAAAGCAAGACCGACGATGGCAATGGCCAGTGCCGGCAGGAGATTGCCGAACGGGATCGGCAGGGTGAGGACCACGGTGAGCACGAGCAGAGCAATGCCGATCAGCCGCTCGCCGGTCCACGACACGATCCCGGTTAGGCGGGGCTTAAGCAAACGCTCGGCGCGCTCAAGGTAGGGCAAAGCATGCATGACGATCGCGGTGAAGCCGAGCCGGGGAAAGGAGCGGTCGGCGAGCCATCTCGGGAACCATGGTTTGTGCCGGCCATAGGAGAGCTGAGCGGCGAGCAGGACGAGCGGCAGGCCGAGCACGGCGGAGACAAGCGGAATGTTGTGCGGCAGGAGATTGGGAAAGGCGAAGACGAATAAGAGAACGCCGAAGCCGCGATCGTCGAGCGCATCGCGCAGTGCCCCAAGGCTGACGCGCGGCTCGGTCTGGCTCGCCACGAAGTCGCGCAGCAGCTGGGAGGTGCGCCGCGTGGACGACACGCCGGTCCCTTCCGGTCTGGGCTGCTTCGCCGGGATCGTCTCTTCTTGAACCGTCAAACCGAGCTCTCTCTCATGGCGCCGGCGAGGACGGCGTGCCGGCGGGCGCTTCGGCCTTCAACTCGGTGCACTTCTTGGTGGTGAACTCGTTCACCATGCGCACCACTTCGGGGCCCAGCACATTGGCCGAGTTGTCGAACCCGGTGCCCGCATAGATCAGCGGATAGACGAACATCGGCGCCGACGCCTCGCCCCAATTGAGGTTCGCTTCGGATGCCTTGCCGTCCTTGAACTTCACCTTCGGTGCGAGCGTGACTTCGATGGAATAGGGCTCGCCCTTTTCCTTCTGCGCAAGGCTACAGCGGACTTTTTGCGCCGGCATGACGATCTCATATTCGGCCTCGCTCATGGCGAGGGCCAGAGGCTTGCGCATGAGCTCGAGCTTCGATTGGCAGACCGCCTTGCCCCAAGGCCAGCCGATCTTGCCGCCGAGCATCTTGACGATGTCCTCCTCGCGCCAGGTTTTGACGATGTCGCAAGACACGTCGTCGCCGTTCGGATCGCGCGTGGCGATGATGTCGCAGATCTTCTTCTTGCACTCCTTGCGCGCTTCCTTCTCGGCCAGCTCCTCGGGCGTCAGCTCGCGCTTGGCAGACGCCGCCGGCGCACCGGCGGCCGCTGCTTCTGGCGCAGCGGGGGTCGTGCTCGCGTCTTCAGCGGCCAAGGTTGGCAGAGAGAGGAGAAGCGCCGCGACCAGAGCTGCGCGAACAACATTTCGTTTCATGCCGTGCCTCGTTCTCAAGCGTCGAGCTTGGCGATGATCGCGTCGCCCATTTCGCGCGTGCCGACGGTGCGGCCGCCGGCTTGCGCGATGTCGGCCGTGCGCAAGCCGTCATCGAGCACCTTGGCTATTGCTCCGTCGATGCGGTCGGCAATTTCGCCGATAAAGAAGGAATAACGGAGACACATGGCGAGGCTGGCGATGGTGGCGATCGGGTTGGCCGAGCCTTTGCCGGCAATGTCGGTCGCGGAGCCGTGCACCGGCTCGTAGAGCGCGCGCCGGTGGCCGCGCGCATCGGCTGCGCCGAGCGAGGCCGAGGGCAGCATGCCGAGGGAGCCGGTGAGCATGGCTGCCTCGTCGGAGAGGATATCGCCGAACAGATTGTCGGTGACGATGACGTCGAATTGCTTCGGCTCGCGCACGAGCTGCATAGCGCAATTGTCGGCGAGGATGTGCTGTAGCTTGATGTCGCCGTAGCGGGCGTCGTGCAGCTTGGTCACCACCTCGTTCCACAGCACGCCAGTCTTCATCACGTTGCGCTTCTCGGCCGAATGCACCAGGCGCTTGCGCTCGCGGGCGAGCTCGAAGGCGACTGCCGCGATGCGCTCGATCTCGAAGCTGTCATAGACCTGTGTATCGATGGCGCGCTTTTGGCCGTTGCCGAGATCGGTGATGGTCTTGGGCTCGCCGAAATAAACGCCGCCGGTCAGCTCACGCACGATCATGATGTCGAGCCCGTCGACCTTGTCGCGCTTGAGAGAGGATGCGTCGGCTAGCGCGGGGTAGCAGATCGCGGGCCTCAGATTGGCGAACAGCTCGAGGTCCTTGCGCAGGCGAAGCAGCCCGGCCTCGGGGCGCTTGTCGTAGGGAACGCCGTCCCATTTCGGGCCGCCGACCGCGCCGAGCATGACGGCATCGGCAACGAGCGCGCGTTGCATGGTGGTTTCGGAAATAGCCTCGCCATGGGCGTCATAGGCGCAGCCGCCGACGAGGTCGGTCTCGGTCTCGATCGAGGCAAGCCCGCGCGAATTGATCCAATCGACCAGGCGGGAGACCTCGCCCATCACCTCGGGCCCGATCCCGTCGCCGGGGAGCAACAGAAGCTTGTAGGTTGTCATGTTTGGCGCGCTCCTTTGCCGTTTCCCCTGGCCGTTCCCGTGCTAGACCGTGCGGCCTTGCCTAAAGGGAGTAGGAAATGCTGACAAGGGCGCTGTTTGCTTTGGCGTTGATTTGCGGAGTGGCGGCCCCGGCTTTGGCCGAGGACGCCAAGGTGCTGGCCTTGGGCCTGACCGACCACGAGGTCGCCCAAGAGGAGCTTGACGCGGGGACGGCGCTGCCCCTGCCGCGCTTCAATACTCCGGCGATCGCCTATGTCTCTGCGGCAAATCTCAAGAAGGGCGATATCGTCGAGATCAATCTCAGCAACGAAGAGAAGCCGCTGCTTACCAACATGGAGACGCTCGCCGAGGACAAGGCGACATTTCTCCTGCAAGCGGGAAAGCGTGGCGTGCCGGCCGGCGGCTGGCCGTCAGACTGGAAATACTTCGCCAAGGTCAAGATCACGCGCGACGGCAAGACGCTGATCGAGCAGGCGACGGACCCGATCCCGTTCGAATAGGACTTAGGCCCAAGGGCGGGAGGCGCGGGATTGCTTCTCGAACGCCTCGATCGCCTCGGACTTCTCCATGGTGAGCCCGATGTCGTCGAGACCTTCCATCAGGCAGCGTTTACGGAACGGGTCGATGTCGAAATGGATCTTGCCGCCGTCGGGCCCTCTGATCTCCTGATTGGGAAGGTCGACGAGGAGCACGGCATTGGCGCCGCGCGAGGCGTCGTCGATCAGCTTGTCGATCTCTTGCTTGGGAAGCGTGATGGGCAGAATGCCGTTCTTGAAGCAGTTGTTATAGAAGATGTCGGCGAAGCTGGGCGCGATGATGCAGGAGATGCCGAAATCGAGCAGCGCCCAGGGCGCGTGCTCGCGGGACGAGCCGCAGCCGAAATTCTCCCCAGTGATGAGGATCTTCGCCTTGTCGTAAGGCGGCTTGTGCAGCACGAAATCGGGAAGCGGCGCACCCTTCTCGTCATAGCGAAGCTCCGCGAACAGGCCCTTGCCGAGGCCGGTGCGCTTGATGGTCTTGAGATATTGCTTGGGGATAATCATGTCGGTGTCGACATTGATCATGGGCAAATAGGCCGCGATCCCGGTGAGCGTGGTGAATTTCTGCATGAGGTCCTCGTGCGACGAGAGGCTATGTAGCCCCAAGCGGCCAAGCTTTCCAGTCGCTGGCGCCGCATATCTTTAGCTTTTCAGACGAAAGCCCCCGGACTAAGGTCCGCGAGGTCAAAGAGGGACGAGGGAAGGCGATGGCGGGAACGGTGATCTACGAGGCGCATCCGGCGATGTTCCGGGCGCATCCCTTCTGGTTCATCCTTTGCGTCCTGCTGATCGCGGCTTTCGGCGTCGGCATCATTCTCCTGCTTTATTGGTACATCAAGACGCGCGCCACGGCGCTCACCGTCACCGACAGCGAGCTCATGTATGAGCGGGGCATCTTGAGCAAAGACCGCACCTCGGTGTCGCTCCAGCACGTCCGCTCGGTGAATATCACGCAAGGATTCGTCAATCGCATCCTCGGGGTGGGGACCATCCAGATCTCGACCGCGGGCGATGAACCCGAATTCACCATCGCCGACATGCCCGACCCGTATGTGATCCAGGAGACGATCGCTAGGGCGCAGGAAATGCGCAGCGAAAAGGACTGAGCGAGACCAAGACATGCCAAGCGAGAGCGACAGGCAGGACCGAAACGAGGCGCTGAGATTGCTCATCGCGGCCGCAGTGGCGCTTGTTCTGCTCGGCGTCGTGGTTGGCGCAGGGTTCTATTTCCTGTCGGGGATCGAGGGCGATCCGTTCTCGCAGGGTCTCGGGCTCAAGAACGCAGCGCTGATCTCGTTCGGCGTGTCCTTCCTGGCCATTCTCATCATGGCGATCGTCTCCGGCGGCGACGCCATTTTCGGCGAGCTGCCCTTCACCATTGCCGGCTTTCTGATCTTCTTCGTCGTGTTCTGGCTGATGATCGCCTGGATCTTCTAGCCGCTAATTCGCCGGGCCGAGCGTTTGCGCCTGCGATGAGGGAGTGGGCGTCGAAGCCCGCTGTGGTGGCGCGCCGATCAGCTCGCGATAATATTTGCGCATGGTCTCGCAGCGTTGCGGGCCCGGCGGGTGGACCGAATCGCCTTTCAGCTGCGAGATGAAGGTGCAGATGTCCTCCATACCTTGAGCGTCGAGCCATCCATATTTAACGCCGCGCCTGATGGCGAAGAGATCGGCTTGCGTCTCGTCGGCGCCGATGAACTGATGCCCGCATTCGTGGCTGTAGATATAGAGCTTCACCTGGGTGGAGAGGCCGTTGATCTTCTTGGTGTTGAGGATCAGGAAGCCCGGGAAGGCGCCGCCCCAGCTGTCGAAGTTCGGATTGAGCACCGTCGGCCGTTTGCCGCAATTGGCCGCCTTGCCGTCGAGCTTGAGCGCGCCATGAGCGATCAACTTCCCGTCAGGGCCGATTTCCTTCAGATATTCATCGAGGCTCGGGCCTGAGGTGGTCGAACCTTCCTTGCCCGCCCATTGCTGGGCGCTCGCGGGATGCGGCAGCGCCAAACAGAGCGCTAGACCCAAGGCGCCAGCAAGCGCCAACCCATAACGTGCCCGTCCGTCCCTCATGTCGAATCGTACTGTAAGGCGCAGGAGTAACCGGCGCAATTGCAGGAATGTCTCACTCGTCGGTCGTATTATTGAGCTCGCTTTTCTTGATAAAGCATTGCCTTAGCTCGGCGCAGCGGGCTTCGGGGTCCGGGTGCATCGGGCCATGGCCGGCGATGTTGAACACCGCGCAAATGTCCTCGAGCGCCTGCTTGCTGAGCCAGCCCTCGCGCCGTGCGCGCCGCAAGGCATAGCAATCGGCCGCCGTCTCGCTCGGGCCGAACAGGATGTGCCCACACTCGTGATAGTAGATCAGCCATTGCACGGTGCGCGGCAGGTCCTTCAGAGCCTGCATGTTCAGCATGATGACGGTGGAGGAGACGGCGAAGCCTTCGAAGTCGCGGAGCAAGGTCGCGGTGGCGCCGCAAGAGAGCCTGCGTCCCGCCACGACGAGGCGTCCCGGCGCAACAAGCTTGCCTTGCTCGAGCGCGGCGGCGTGTTCCCGGTGGCTCGATGCGACGAGCGCGAGGCAAAGCACAAGCCCCACCACGAGACGGGCAGCTCTCCGCATTGCCGTTCCCTCTGCCGCCCTGTCCCGTTGTCCCCGCAACAGTCTGGGGTTTGGCTCGTCCCCCCGTCAACGGCTAATCCGATCAGACCGCGGCCTCAGATTCGATGTGCTCCATGTCGGCGTCGGAAAGGCCAAAATGATGGCCGATCTCATGCACGAGGACGTGGGTGATGATGGCGCCCAGCGTCTCCTCGTGTTCGGCCCAGTAATCCAAGATCGGCCTGCGGTAGAGGAACACCATGTCCGGCAAAGAGGTCACGTCCATGACGCTCTTTCGCGCGAGATCGACACCGGAATAAAGCCCGAGCAGATCGAAGGGCGATTCGATCCCCATATGGTTGAGCACCTCGTCGGTGGGAAAGTCTTCGATGCGAATAAGGAGCTCGCCGGTGAGCGCGCGGAAGTGCTCGGGGAGCCGCCGATAGGCCGCGCCGGCGATCGTCTCGAACTCGGCGAGGCTCGGCGCCTCGAGCTTGCTCCAATCGGTCTTGCTCATGGCCTCCCATTATTCCCGATGATCGACGACGCGCGAAGCCAATCTGAACGGCAGATGAATTTGGCGCTCAGCTTCGGTTCAGCCGCGTAACCCTAATTTGTTTCTCAAGTGCTTCAGGCGATCATGCAGGAAGCACAAAACGCGGAGAATTGCAGCATGTTGAAAAAGAGTCTGTTTGGTGCGGTTGCGGTGCTCGGGCTGGTTCTGGCTGGCAGTGTCGCCGGATCGCAGCCGGCTTCGGCGGGCTATGCCTGCGGGCCATGGAATGGCTGGTGCCGCTACTACTACCTCTATCCCGGCTGGGGATGGAACTACGGTTGGTACGGCAACAAGCACCACAACTGGAACAAGTACGGCCACAAGAACTGGGACAACGACTGGAACCACCACAAGGGCAAGCACAAGAACAAGAACGCCTACAAGTACAACAACTGGAACAAATACCACTAGGCTTCGTCGGGGAGCTTCCTCTCCCAAGCGTACGGCACGCCGTTTCGACCCTCGCGCGTTCCCCCCATGCGCGAGCAAGGAGGCGGCGTGTCCGCGTGGCAGCTAACGCGGCCTGCGCGCGACGACGACCGCTTCCTGCAAGGTGAAGACAAGGCCGCTCTCGCTCTCGCGCGGCCGCAAAACGTCGTGGAGCGGTGAAGCGTGCAAAAGGCCCTTCAGCCGCGCGATGGCGGCGTCGCTGCAGCGCATGCGCGCGACCCAAGGCGCGAACTCGATCTCCTGATCCATCACCTCGCTCTGCGCGATGACGAATCCGGTGTCCGTCAGCAGGCGCGTCCATTCGGCGAGCGTGAGACAGCGGCGATGGCTCGGGTCGCGGAGCTTCTCGAAGTCATTATAGGATGCCGCCAAATCCTCTCCGTCGGGCGAGGCGTTGTCGACCAAAGCGAGCGTGCCGCCCGGCCAGAGAACGCGGAACGCCTCGGCGGCGAAGGCCGCCGGATTCTGGAAGTGATGAGCGGCGAGCCGGCAGGTCACGAGGTCGAAGCTCAAGTCGGGAAAGGGAAGGTCCTCGGCCTTGGCGCGGGCGATCTTCACATTGCCCAGATTGCGCTCGGCCGCGAGCCGTTTCGTTTCTGCCAGCATGGACGCGGTGATGTCGCTTGCTGTCACCTTGGCGACGAGGGGCGCGAAAGCGAGCGCCGTGTGGCCGGCGCCGGTCGCGATGTCGAGCACGCGCCAAGACGGCTTCGGTTCAGTCAGCTCGATGAGGCGGGTGAGACTTGCGCCCTTGGCGTGCACCGTGGACGCGGCGTAGTCGGCAGCCGCCGCTCCGAATTTCTGTTGGACAAGGGAGGTCATCGACGCGCTCCCCGCGAAAACCGCCGCTCAATGGAATTTGCGGATGTCGACGAAGCGGCCGGCAAGTGCCGCGGCGGCGGCCATCACCGGCGACACCAGATGGGTGCGGCCGAGACGGCCCTGGCGCCCCTCGAAATTGCGGTTGGAGGTCGAAGCACAGCGCTCGCGGGGCGAGAGCTGATCCGGGTTCATGCCGAGGCACATCGAGCAGCCCGGCTCGCGCCATTCGAAGCCCGCATCCTTGAAGATCGTGTCGAGACCCTCGGCTTCGGCCTGCGCCTTCACCAGCCCCGATCCAGGCACGATCATGGCGCGCACGTTCTCATTCACCTTGCGGCCCTCCACGACCTTGGCCACGGCCCGCAAATCTTCGATGCGGCCATTGGTGCAGGAACCGATGAACACGCGGTCGAGGGTGATATCGGTGATCTTCTCGCCGCCCTTCAGGCCCATATAGTCGAGCGAGCGCTCCGCGGCCTTGCGCTTGGTCTCGTCGGCGATCTCCGACGGCACGGGAACGCGCCCTGTGACGGAGACCACCTGCTCCGGGCTCGTGCCCCAGGAGACGATCGGCGGCAGCTCGTCTGCCTTCAGCGCGACGATGCGGTCGAAATAAGCATCATTGTCGGAATAGAGCTTCTCCCAATGCTGCCTGGCGATCTCGAAGGCGCCGGCTTTCGGCGCGCGCGGGCGCCCCTCGATATATTTGAAGGTCTTCTCGTCGGGCGCGATCAGGCCGGCGCGTGCGCCGCCCTCGATCGACATGTTGCAGATGGTCATGCGCCCTTCCATGGAGAGCGCGCGGATCGCTTCGCCCGCATATTCGATGACATGTCCGTTGCCGCCGGCGGTGCCGATCTCGCCGATGATGGCAAGGATGATGTCCTTGGCGGTGACGCCCTCGGGCAGGGCGCCATCGACGCGCACCAGCATGTTCTTGGCTTTGGACTGGATCAGCGTCTGAGTGGCGAGCACATGCTCGACTTCGCTTGTGCCGATTCCGTGCGCGAGCGCGCCGAAAGCGCCATGCGTCGAAGTGTGGCTGTCGCCGCAGACGATGGTGGTGCCGGGCAGCGTGAAGCCCTGCTCGGGCCCGACCACATGCACGATGCCCTGACGGCGGTCGCGCTCGTTGTAATACTCGATGCCGAATTCCTTGGCGTTCTCGGCGAGTGTGGCGATCTGCAGCGCGGACTCCGGATCGTCGATGCCTTTGGAGCGGTCGGTGGTCGGCACGTTGTGATCGACCACGGCCAGCGTCTTCGCGGGCGCGCGCACGCGGCGCCCCGCCATGCGCAGGCCCTCGAAGGCCTGCGGGCTCGTCACCTCATGCACGAGATGCCGATCGATATAGATCAGGCAGGTGCCGTCGGGCGCCTCGTGGATCAGGTGCGCATCCCAGATCTTGTCGTAAAGGCTGCGTGGTGCGGTCATGACGTGCAGGCTTCGGCTTGTCAGGGCAGAGATAGCGTCTCAATGGCCGGTTTACAAACCCCCAAAGGTTCGCCCTACCCGCCTGCGGCCTCCGCTCGCGGGAGGGAGGGGAAGCAGCGGCTTGCCCGGTCCGATCCCTTCCCTTCAGGGGAGGGTGGCGCGAGCAAGCCAGGCGGGGTGTAACTACCCCTTCTTGCCCTTCTTCTCGGGCTTGGCTTTGGCGGGCTTCTCGGCCTTGGCCTTGGGCTTAGCTTTGGCAGCGGCTTCCTCGCCCTCGGCCTCGGTCTCTTCCTCGGCGGGGACTTCGCCGGCCGTAGTCTCGGCCATCAGCTCGACGGCCTTCGACACCCAATCGTCGTGTTCGATGGCGCCATTAAGCGAGAGCTGCTCATCGATGTAAGCGATCTCGTCGTCGGTGAGATTGGCGATCTGCTCGAACTTGATCAGGCCGAGCTTGTTCAGCTTCGTCTCAAGCTCGGGGGTCACGCCCTGAATGAGCTTCAAATCGTCGGGCTCGCCCTTCGGCCGGGTGAAGCCCTTGAAGGCCTCGGCCTTCTTGCCGGCCCTGACCTCCTGGCGCTCAGTGATGCGGGCGGCCTTGCCGCGGCGCCCGCGCAGATAATAGAGCTTGGCCCGGCGCACGCGGCCGCGCCGCACCACCTCGATCGAGTCGATCAGCGGGGAATGCACCGGGAAGACGCGCTCGACGCCCTCGCCATAGGAAATCTTGCGGACCGTGAAATTCTCGTTCAGCCCGCCGCCCGAGCGGCCGATGCATACGCCCTCATAGGCCTGCACGCGCGTGCGCTCGCCCTCGACCACCTTGACATTGACGCGCAGCGTGTCGCCGGGGCCGAAATCTGGGACTTTCCGCTTCTTGGAGAGCGCCGCAGCCTGCTCTTTCTCGAGCTGCTCGATGATGTTCATGGCAATAACCTTTCCTAGGGCGCCTGCCTTGGCCTCAGAGCCTTCCGGCGAACGCCATTCTTTTTGATTGGTCCGCTGTAAACGCGGGGCAGGGAAGCGCCCGCGCGGGGGTTTCCTAGCCTAGGTTTCCGGCTCTGTCGATGGCAATTCGCCTCAGGCGCCCATCATTCGCAGCGATAGAGCGTGAGCCAATCCTGGCTCTCGGGCAGCATGATCCTGATGTGGTCGGACTTATTGGAGAGGTCGAAATGCAGAGTGCCGATGGCGCCCGGCTGCCTGCAGTTCGCCTCATAGGCTTCGGTGCCGATATCGGTCGGCTTGGTCGCGCCCAGGATGCAGAAGACATTAGGCCCCTCGACGATACCCCGCCTGATCTCGAACTCCGGCGTCGCTCCGCTCTGGCAGCCGTTGTCGGTGGCCGAATATCTGCCGAGCAGATGGTCGGTGTAGACTTGCGCCGCCGCAGGTGCGGTGAGCGGCAAGAGACAGAGCATCAGGGATACGATCCGCGGCATCCTAGTCCTTGCGTTCGAGGCTGCGAATATAGGCGACGACGTTGCGCATCTCGTCAGGCTGAAGAACGATGTTCGGCATGGTCGGATGCGAGCTTTGCAGGAAGACGGTAAGGGCAAGCTCGGTCATGCCCGGCGTGTCGGCCACCGACTGGAAGGTCGGGGCTTGCGGGAGCGGCGACATGTTCTCGTTGGCGAGAACCGCGTGGCAGGCGGCGCAGACCCTCTCGGCATAAGCCTCGCCAGCCGCGATGTCGGCGTCTTGTGCGCTTCCCGCATTGACCGAAACAAGCAAGGTCGCGCCCGCGACCATCATGACACGCTTCATGCCCAGCACCTCTTAGTTCTTGGCCGTGCGGTGATAGCACCGCGCGTACGCCGCCGTCCTGACCTCGATCAAGGTTTCCGCTTGTGACGTTCCCACAAATCGGGCCGGCGCTGCTTGGTCAGCTTCTCGGCCTGCTCGCGGCGCCACTCGGCGATCTTCTTGTGGTCGCCCGATAGCAGCACGTCGGGGATGGTGCGTCCCTCCCAGTCGCGCGGGCGCGTGTAATGTGGATATTCGAGCAGCCCCGCCGCGAAACTCTCCTCGGCAAGCGAGCCTTCATTGCCGGCGACGCCGGGCAGGAGCCGCACGACCGCATCGATGACCACCTGCGCCGCAAGCTCGCCGCCGGACAGCACATAGTCGCCGATCGAGATCTCCTCGACGTTGCGCGCTTGCAGCACGCGCTCGTCGATGCCCTCGAAGCGGCCGCAGAGCAGAACGAGTCCGGGCTTCTCTGCAAGCTCGCGCGCCTGCTCTTGCATGAACGGGTATCCGCGCGGCGAAAGATAGATCGTGGGCGCTCCGGGCGGCATCGAAGCGCGCGCCGCGTCGATCGCGGTGGCGGCAATGTCGGCACGCATCACCATGCCGGCCCCGCCGCCGGCCGGCGTGTCGTCGACCGAGCGATGCTTGTCGATGGCGAAGGCGCGGATGTCGATGACGTCGAGCGCCCATTTGCCGTCGGCGAGCGCCTTGCCGGCGAGGCTCAAGCCGAGCGGCCCCGGAAACATCTCGGGGAAGATGGTGAGAACGGTGGCGCGCCAGGGTGCGGTCATGCGGAAATAGTCCGGTTGGCCGGGAAGCGCCGCTCCTCCTTGAGCAGCCAAGTCTCAAGCTCCCCTACGCCCTTCACCTGGATCGGCCCACGCGCCTCGAACACGAAGCCGTCTTCAAGCGCGTCCCGCACCGCTCCGGAGACTTGGATCTCGCCGGGAAGCCCGTGCGACTCGAGCCGAGAGGCGAGATTCACGGTCTCGCCCCAGACGTCGTAGGAGAACTTGTCGGTCCCGATCACGCCCGCCATCACCGGCCCGATGGCGATGCCAATGCGTACACGGAGATCGACGCCATGCGCGGCCGACAGCCGCTCGACAAGATTAGGCAGGCCGAGCGCCATGCGCGCGAGGCGCGGCAGATGGTCGTCCTGCCGAAGGCTTACGCCGGTCACGGCCATATAGCCGTCGCCGATGGTCTTGATCTTTTCCACGCCGTGACTTGCGGCGAGGCGGTCGAACTCGGTGACGATCTGGTCGAGAATAGCGACGGTGCGCTCGGCGCCAAGCTTCTGCGCGAGCTCGGTGAAGCCGACGAGATCGCTGAACAGCACGGATGCCTCGGCAACGGCGTCGGCGACGCGATCGTCAGGCTTCTCCTTCAGCCGCTCGGCGATCGTCTCGGGGAGAATGTTGTGCAGGAGCGCATCGGCCTGGGCGCGCGCCCGGTCGGCGAGGTTGAAGGCGTAGCCGACGACGAGCGCAATGATGCAGAAGGTTGTGACGGCGGAGGAGAGGTAGAGATTGGCGAGCAGGCTCGGCTCGGCGCTGTAGATGCCTTCCGGGTACAAGAACCACGCCGCGATATGCAGCAGGAGCGCGGCCACGATCACGGCCGCGACCAGGCGGAAGTGGGAGAGGCCGTAGATGGCGAAAGCAACGGCGGCAGCGACGATATAGTTGATCTGAATTCCCGACGCGCGGCCGAAGGCGCGCACGAAATAGAACAGCGCGGCATATTCGATGGTGGCGAGCAGAATGGCGGCGGCGATGTCGTTGATGCGGTGCGCGAGAGGGACTGTGAGCGCGATCACCATCAGCAGAAGATTGACAACGATGAGATGGCTGTAGGTCTGCGCGTCGTAATAGGCGAAGACGATCGCGTAGACGAGGGAGAAGATGGCGATCAAGAGTGCCATCATGTTGACGATGGTGAGCCGTAACCGCACCGGGCGCGGATAGCCGGCAGTACCAAGTTCGGCGTAGCCGGAAAGGGGCCCGAGCCATGCATAGAGGGGCGCGGGGCGCGCTGGCGCGGATTTCTGCTTCTTGCTCATGCAGGCGCTCGAACGACGCGGACGATCGTCCTCGACTTTCGACGGTTGTAGCGAGTCACGGGCTTCCGCGGCTACTGGATTTCCGCCTTCAACGGGCAAACGCGTTAACGCTCGCGAAGCTCCGAGCGAATGCGCATGAGCAGCAGGCCGAGCTTGTTCTGGCCGGTGCCGTCGCGGCCCACGCCCCAGTAGGAGTCGGTGGGGGCGGCTTCCGCAAGCTCCTCATCGCCGGTTGCGAGCAGAAGCTCGCGCAGTGCGGCATGGAGCTCGAACTTCCTGCGCACGGCCCGCTCCATCACTTCGTCCTTAACCTCGGCCCAGTCTGGACGCGCCTTAGCTCGGTGCTTGTGGGCGAGGTTCTTCGCCGCGACCGGCTTATCGAATTTGCGGATTTTCTGCTGAAGTTCCGGGTCTGCAAATTTCTGCGCCTGGTAATAGTGCTCGACCGTCGGCCAGCGCAGGCCGTCGAGATCGATAGGGAAGGGCGCGAAGTTGGAGAACTCGCGGTGCGTGTCGGACTTGGAAAAGAAGCGGATGGTCATGGAGCGGTGGTTTCTCGTTGTTGTCTGTCCAGGACATGCTCCATTTGCCCTGGGATATTGCGCCACTATTCGAACAATCCTTCTGGCGGGTCAAGGGTGAGGCGGCCGCCTTCGACATCGACTTCGGGGACTGTGTCGCGGGTAAAGGGGATAAGCACGGTGGCGCCGCCATTCGCCGGCTGGATCTCGATGAGATCGCCCGCGCCGAAATTCTGCACCGCCACCACCTTTCCGATCTCCACCCCTTCCTGGTCGATTGCGGCAAGGCCGATTAAGTCTGTGTGGTACCATTCGTCCCCCGCGCGTTCGGGCAGACGCGCGCGCTCGATGAAGAGCTTGGTACCGAGAAGCGCCTCGGCGCCTTCGCGCGTGGTGACGCCCTTGATGCGGGCGATGAGCGCTTTCGGAGTGACGCGAACGCGCTCGATCTCGATCAAGCGGCCTTGCTCGTCCTCGAGGGCGCCATACTGGGCGATGGCCTCGGGCTCCGCCGTATAAGAGCGGAGGCGGACCTCGCCCTTCAGCCCTTGTGCGGCGCCGATCTCACCGAGCAGCACGCGGTCTGTACGCTCGCCCAAGGCTACTCGGCGGCAGGCTGCTCGGCGGGCGCCTCAGGCTCAGCGGGCGGAGGCGCAGCGGCGGCTTCGGCGGCGGCTTTGGCCTTCTCCTCGGCCGCGGCGCGTTTGGCCTCTTCGCGCTCGAGACGCTTCTTGCCTGGCTGGCCCTTGTTCGGGTTGGAGCGAGCTTCGCGCTTGCGGATGCCGGCAGCGTCGAGGAAGCGGAGCACGCGGTCGGTGGGCTGGGCGCCGACACCGAGCCAATGCTTCAGCCGCTCATCGACGAACTTCACCCGCTCGGCGGAGCCCTTCGGCTGGAGCGGATCGTAGGTGCCGATCTTCTCGATATAGCGTCCGTCGCGCGGGCTCTTCGAGTCGGCGACGACGATGCGGTAGTAGGGCCGCTTCTTGGCGCCGGCCCGCGCCAGTCTGATCTTCAGTGACATGCTTTCACTCTCCTAAGTCGGGTTGATCTAACGTTTCTTAGAGCCTGGAAGTCCGGGAAGGCCGCGCGGCAACCCACCGGGAAGGACCGGGAAGTTGCCAGGGAGACCGGGAAAACCGCCTGGGGGCAGCGGAGGCAATCCGCCCTGCGGCAAGCCGGCGGGAAGCTCGGCCGGCAGCTCAGGCGGCGGTCCGCCGCCGAACATCGAGCCAAGCAGGCCGCGCCTCTTGCCCATGGCTTTCATCATGTCGGCCATCTGCCGGTGCATCTTCACCAGCTTGTTGATGTCCTGCACGCTCGTGCCGGAGCCCGCGGCGATGCGCTTCTTGCGCGAGGCGTTGAGCAGCTTCGGGTTCCTGCGCTCGGCCTTCGTCATCGAGCCGATCATCGCCTGCTGGCGCTTCAAGATGCGGTCGTCGAGATTGGCGGCGTCGAGCTGCTTCTTGATCTTGCCGATGCCGGGCAGCATGGCGAGCACGCCGCCCATGCCGCCGAGCTTCTGCATCTGCTTCAATTGCTCGGCGAGGTCGTCGAGATCGAAGGCGCCTTTCTTGACCTTGGCGGCAATCTTTTGCGCCTTGTCGAGCTCGACGGTCTGAAGCGCCTTCTCCACCAGGCCGACCACATCGCCCATGCCGAGAATGCGACCGGCGATGCGGTCGGGATAGAACTCCTCAAGCGCGTCGAGCTTCTCGCCCGTGCCGATCAGCTTGATCGGCTTGCCGGTGACGGCGCGCATCGAGAGCGCGGCGCCGCCACGGCCGTCGCCGTCGACTCTGGTCAGCACGATGCCGGTGAGCGACACGCGCTGATCGAAGCTCTTGGCGAGATTGACGGCATCCTGACCGGTCAGCGCATCGGCGACCAGCAGCGTTTCATGGGGCTGCGCGATCTTCTCGATCGCAACCGTCTCGGCCATCAGCTCTTCATCGATATGGGTGCGGCCGGCCGTGTCGAGCAGCAGCACGTCATAGCCGCCGAGCTTGGCGGCTTTCAGCGCGCGGGCAGCGATCTCGGTCGGGCTTTCGCCGGCGACGATCGCGAGCGTGGCGACGCCGGTCTGCTCGCCGAGCACGCGAAGCTGCTCCTGGGCTGCGGGCCTCCGCGTATCGAGCGAGGCCATCAGCACTTTTTGCTTGTCCTTGGTCTGAAGCCGCTTGCCGAGCTTGGCCGCCGTGGTCGTCTTGCCGGAGCCTTGCAAGCCGACCAGCATCATCACCACGGGGGGCGTCGCTGCGAGGTCGATCGATTGCGAATCCGAGCCGAGCACGCGCACCAGCTCGTCATTGACGATCTTGATGACCATCTGGCCGGGAGTGATGGAGCGCACCACCTCCTGGCCGACGGCCTTAGCCTTCACAGCCTCGGTGAAGTCGCGCACCACGTCGAGAGCGACATCCGCTTCGAGCAGCGCCCGGCGCACCTCGCGCATCGCTTCGTTGACGTCGGCATCGGTCAGCGCACCTTTGCGGGTGAGCTTGTCGAGGATGGCGCCAAGCCGCTCTGATAACGTCTCGAACATCACTCGTCGCGTCTCCAAACCAAATGCGCTCAAGTAGGCCAGAGGCCGATAGCGCAAAGCAAAGCGCGCTTAAGTAGGCCAGATGCCGATAGCGCAAAGCAAAGCGCGCTCAAGTAGGCCAGAGGCCGATAGCGCAAAGCGAAATGTCACCCGAGGGCGCAACGCGCTGTCGGGTGTTGACCCCCCTGACTCCCCATTATTTGTCGCGCTCAAGTAGGCCAGAGGTCGGTAGCGCGACAAATCAACGATGTTCAGGGCGGCGGCTCTTCAAACGGAGCTGCCTTGAATTTGGCCGGAATGTCGGCGACGCGGGGCGCTAAGTCAAGCCTAGGCAGGGAAAAAGCTGCCGTGGAAATGGAAGGGGATGGCGTGAGGCGCGGCCGCCCGCGCCACCTCGGCCAGGCTCGCGGCGTCGAGCACCAGCAGGAAGGAGTGCTCCTTGCCGATGTCCAGCACGATGGAAAGCAGCACGCCGTCGTCCTCGGTGCTGGCGGACGGCGCCGGCACGAAGACGGGCTCGCCCTGATAAAGTCCGGCAGCGTGCCATCGCGCGACCGTGCCGGTCTCCGTGTCGATCTTGACGATGGAGTCGAGAAAATCGCCCTCGGTGTGCACGCCGGTGCCCCAGACATAGCGATAAGGCTTGCCGGCGTGGCGCTCATAATTGATGCGCGGCAGCTCGATCGGAATGTCGGCCAGGATGCGGCGAGTGACCGGCTCGCCTTCCGCGAAGGGGATGTGGAAGCGCGTGAGCGTTCCGGTCGCGGTGAGCGGTGTGCTGGCGCGAAGCCGGGCGAGATAGAGCTGATCGATGATGGTTGCGTCTGGATAGGTGATGACATCCACGGCAAGCCGGTCGTGGTCGGCGAAGGCATTGACGTGGTGGAAGGCGAAAGTGGCTTCGGCCGTCGCCGTGCGCACCAGCCTGCCGGTGTCCTTTTCCACGATATGGAAGACGAGCCCACGTTCGGGCTCCCAGCGGTAGTTTTGGATGAATGGCTTGCCCGAGAGCCGGAGGTCGATCGGATTGACCACGAGCGGAAACTCGGTGAGCACGAGATGGTCCTGGCTCATGCCAAAACTATGCATATAGGCGGGCCGCTCGACGGAGAGTGCGGCGACAAGCTTCTGCCTGCCGTCGTCGCCGATGCGGCAGAGGCGATAGACGCTCTTCAGGCCGAAATCGACGATGTAGTTGTAGTGGCAGGCGCGCTTTGCGTCGTAATGCGGGTGCGCGGTCGAGACCTGGCCCTTCAGCGCGCGGCGATAGCCGAACACGCCAAGCGTCTTCAGCGTCTCCGGCGCGAAGCGCACCGGGATCGACGTCTCGGTGAAGGCGACGATCTCGCGCGCGTAGTCCGATACATTGACGCAGCAATTGTCGGTGAGCTTGGGATTGAAGATCGCGGCGACGCGCCCGAACAAAGTGCGGCAAGGATCGGTGGCAAACTCCCCATAGGCGATCTTGCCGGTCTCTTGCGCGGCGCGGAACGCTTTGCTGTCGAGGAAGCGGTTGGCATAAGTGACGCCCCCGCCGGCCAAGGCGAAGCGGTGCAGCATCGCCAGCCCGTCGAACCAATGATTATAGGTGCGGGCGCCGACCTCGAATTTGGAGGGGCCGGTGCGGAGGAGTGTGCCCTTCAGCCACGACGGCAGCGCGCCGGTGACGGGGAGCGCAACCGGCGCCGGCGTCTCCGCCGTCAGCGAGCGGAAGCCTGCGCCATAGGAAGAGGCGGGTTTGTCCAGCATCGTGGCCCTCGCCAGTCTCAACGCGAGGAGCTTAACGCGCGTTCCTTAAGAGTGGCTCAATGCATCAATGGGGGATGGATCGTGAGAACGCGTTTACAACGATGACGCCGCCGACGATCAGGGCAAGGCCGATCAGTGCCGGACCGTCGAGAGGTTGCTTGAACCAAAGCCATCCGATTGCGGCGATCAACACAATGCCCAGACCAGCCCAAACGGCGTAGGCGATTCCAACGGGGATTGTCCGCAGGGTGAGCGAGAACAGGAGGAAGGAAGCGACGTAGGCGGCAACGGTTATGAGACTGGGGAGGAGACGCGTGAAAGAGTTGGATTCCTTCAGAGCCGAGGTTCCGATCACTTCGAACACGATCGAGAGGCCGAGATAGACATATGCGAGGGCAAGAGTCACAGGCTCACTCCTCCGTTTTCAGAACTTGCTTTGGCAATGTGTTTGCAAGCGTCACCGCGAGGTCGAGAAGCGCCTCGTCGCCGCCCTTCCAGCCGATGAAGGAAAGCCCGATCGGGCAGCCGGCTGCCTCTGTGGCGGGAATCGAGATCTGCGGCAGGCCGGCGTGACCGGCGAGGCAGGTATAGCCGAGCGTATGCGCGCGGAACTCGGAAAAGGAGGCGCCATCAGGGATCTCGCGCTCAGGCGGCAACGTCGGCGTAGTCGGCAGCACGATCAGCGTTCCCGGCTGCACGAGGGCAGAGAGATGCTTGGCGATCTCGGCACGCTCGGTGCGCGCGGCGTCAGCCTCGGCGAAGGTGATCTCTGCCGCCATCTGGAAGCGCTCGTTGATGCCGGGGCCAAGATCGACGGCGTGCGACTGGATGAAGGGCAGAAGCGTCGATTGAATTTCGAAGCCCTGAATCAGGCGGAAGGCATTGCGCCATTCATCGATCTCTTCGCCGGCGATGGTGCGATGCTCGGGCGCGGGCAGAGCCGGTCCGATGCTCGCCAGCACGCGCCACAGCGCCTGGTCGGCGCTCGCCTCGGCATGGCCAAAGAAGTCCTCGGCAAGGATGAGGCGGTCGACCGGAGCCGCAACGCTCTCGCCTTCGAGCAGAACAAGGCCAATCTTGCGGGCGAGCTCCGCCTCGCGGGCAAGGTAGCCGATCGTGTCGTAGCTCGGCGCCATCGGCGTCGCGCCCTTGGTGTCGATGCGGCCGAAGGTCGGGCGGAGACCGTAGAGGCCGCAGAAGGAGGCCGGCACGCGGATCGAGCCCGCCGTATCGCTCCCGAGCGCGAAATCGCACAACGCGGCGGCCACCGCCGCTGCCGAGCCGCAAGATGACCCACCGGTCACGTGCTTCGGCGCGCGCGTATTGACCGGCTGGCCGTAATGCACGTTGGTGCCGAGCACGCTGTAGAAGAACTCGTCGCAGATGGTAATGCCGGTGCAAGTAGCGCCGGCGTCGAGCAGGCGGTTGATGACGGGCGCCGTCTCGTGCGCAGGCGTGGCATGCTCGTAGTAGTTCGGGTTGCCGTTCCCGACCTTGTGACCCTTGATGGCAAACAGGTCCTTCACCATTAAGGAGAGCCCGGAGAGCTGGCCTTCGCCGCTCCCGGGGAGCGGCTCCTTCAGCGTGTGCGGGACAAGGGCATGGACCGTATCTTCAGGCGGAAAAGATGCCATTGGCAGCGAGCTTCCCTGGTCTAGAACGCGCAAAACGCCATATAACGACTGAAACCTCCAGCGCCAAAGGCTCCATGAGCGGCACGATACATTTCCGCAAGATGAACGGACTCGGCAACGACTTCGTCGTGCTCGATGCGCGTGACGCTGCGCTCGGTCTTGAGCCTGACGCGGTGCGCGCCATCGCCGACCGCAAGGAAGGGATCGGCTGCGACCAGCTCATTGCGCTCGAACCCTCGCGCCGCGCCGACGTGTTCATGCGCATCTGGAATGCGGATGGCGGCGAAGTGGGCGCATGCGGCAATGCCGCGCGCTGCGTTGCCGCGCTGGTCGCGGCAGAGCGTAACGAGGCGAATGTCAGCATCGAGACGGAGGCGGGGCTCCTGGGCGCCGTCGTGAATGATGACAGCAGCGTGACAATCGATATGGGCGCGCCACGGTTCGCGTGGAATGAGATTCCGCTCGCCGAGCCCTTCCACGACACAAGGCGGATCGAGCTGCAAATCGGACCGATCGACGGTCCGGTGCTGCATTCGCCGTCGGCGGTCAATGTCGGCAATCCGCATTGCCTGTTTTTTGTCGATGACGTCGAGGCCTATGACCTCGCTCGCTTCGGGCCGATGCTTGAGCACCATCCGCTCTTCCCCGAGCGCGCCAACATCTCTCTGGTGCAGGTCATGGCGCCACACGCGCTGAAGGTCCGCACTTGGGAGCGCGGCGCCGGATTGACGCGGGCCTGCGGCACCGCCGCGTGCGCGGCTGCGGTGGCGGCAGCGCGCCGCGAGCTGACCGGGCGCAAGGTGCGGGTGAGCCTGCCCGGCGGCGATTTGCTCATAGAGTGGCGGGAGAGCGACGGCCATATCCTGATGACCGGACCTTATGCGCTCGACTTCGAGGGCGAGCTGCCGTCGGAGCTGTTTCAGCCCGCCAGGGTCTGACTCAGGTCCTAGTTTCGTGTTAGAAGCCGCCAATGTCGGACCTCGAGATCATCACCTTCGGCTGTAGGCTCAACGCCTTTGAGTCCGAGGTCATGCGCGAGCAAGCGAACGCCGCGGGGCTCAGCTCGGCGGTGATCGTTAACACTTGCGCGGTCACGGCCGAGGCCGTGCGACAGGCGCGGCAAGCGATCCGCAAAGTCCGCCGCGAGCGTCCCCACGCCAAGATCATCGTTACGGGCTGCGCCGCGCAGATCGACCCTGCCTGCTTCGCCGGCATGGCCGAGGTCGATCACGTCATCGGCAACCAGGAGAAGCTCGAAGCCAAGACCTTCTCGGGCCTCGGCATCGAGGGCAGCGAGCGGGTCGCCGTCAACGATATCATGTCGGTGCGCGAGACCGCCTCGCATCTGATCGAGGGCTTCGGCAATCGCGCCCGCGCCTATGTGCAGATCCAGAACGGTTGCGACCATCGTTGCACCTTCTGCGTCATTCCGTTCGGGCGCGGCCCGTCGCGCTCGGTTCCGGCCGGCGAGGTGGTGAGGCAAGTGCGGCGGCTCACTGAGAAGGGTTACGCGGAGATCGTGCTGACGGGCGTCGACATCACCGCTTATGGCAAAGACCTTCCCGGGGAGATGACGCTCGGCAAGTTGGTGCGCTCGGTGCTCAAGCTTGTGCCGGATCTGCCGCGTCTGCGGCTCTCCTCGATCGATTCGGTCGAGGCCGACCCGGCATTGCTCGCGGCGATCGCCGAGGAGGAGCGGCTGATGCCGCATCTCCATCTCTCGCTGCAGTCGGGCGACGACCTTACTTTGAGGCGCATGAAGCGGCGGCATGCGCGGGCGGACTCGGTACGCTTCTGCGAAGATGTGCGGCGCTTGCGCCCCGACATGGTATTCGGCGCCGATCTGATCGCCGGCTTCCCCACCGAGACCGACGCAATGTTCGCCAACTCGCTCTCGCTGGTCGACGATTGCGGACTTACCTTCCTGCATGTGTTTCCCTATTCGGCGCGTGATGGCACGCCTGCCGCACGCATGCCGCAAGTGCATGGCAGCATCATTGCAAGACGTGCGGGAGAATTGCGCGAGAAGGGCGTCGCCGCCTTGAAGCAGCATCTGCAAAGCGCCAAAGGACGCCGCATCAGCGTGCTGATGGAGAATGAGCTTGGCGGTCGCTCCGCCGATTTCACCCCGGTCAAGCTCGAAACGGAGCAAGGCGCCGGCGCGCTGGTCGAGGCGATCGTTGCCGGCGACGACGGCGCTGCGCTGCTGGCGACGGTGCGGTCATGAGCGACGGCAAGAAGCCGGGATTCTTCAAGCGCTTTTTCGGTATCGGCGGCGATACACCAAAGCCCGCCGAGGCGCCGCCGCCTGCGAAGAAGGAGCCGCCTTCCGGCACACCCAAGCGCAAGCCGCCGACCGAGTCTCCTGCCAGGAAGGAGCCCCCCAAGGATAAGCCGGCGAAGAAGGAGCCGCCCAAGAAGAGATCGCCCAAGAAGGCGCAACCCAAAGGGCCGCCCCCTGCCGGGCCAGCCACGGTTCCCGGCGCGCTTCCGCCCGAAGAGAGACCGCCCGGCAGCCGGGAGAAGGAAAGTCCGGCCGAGAAGGCCGCGCCCTCCGTCTTTACGCCGGCCGCTCCCGACAAGCCGGCGCCGAAGACCGAACCCCAAGTCAAGCCCGCGCCGCCGCCGGGCGGACCGGCGGCCCATCCGGGCAAGGCATCGCCGGAAGAGCTGCCGCCGGGCGAGCGTAAGAAGGACAAGCCCAACGCTTCGGCGATGGTCGAGCCGAGACGCGGCTGGTTCGATCAGCTGCGCAAAGGGCTCGCCCGCACGTCGAGCGCGTTGTCGGACAATCTCGCCGGCGCGCTGACGAAGCGAAAGTTCGATGAGGAGACGCTCGACCGGCTGGAAGAGGTGCTCATCAAGGCCGATCTCGGCGTGGCGATGGCGGCCCGCATTCGCGCGCGGGTTGGCAGCGGGCGCTACGATAGAGGGCTCGATCCCGATCGAGTGCGCGACATTCTGGCCGCTGAGATCGCGAGCGTGCTCGAGCCGCTGACGCGCGATTTTGCCCTTACCGCCGGCGCGCGACCGCACGTCTTTCTCATCGTGGGCGTGAACGGCACCGGCAAGACCACCACCATTGGCAAGATGGCGCATCTGTTCCGGCGTCGCGGCTTGAACGTGATGCTCGCCGCGGCCGACACGTTCCGCGCCGCCGCCATCGATCAGCTCAAAGTGTGGGGCGAGCGTGTGGGCGCCGAGGTCGTCGCCAAGCAGGCCGGAGCAGACCCGGCAGGCGTCGCCTTCGAGGCGTTCGAGCGAGCTCGCGCCGAGGGCACAGATGTGCTGCTGATCGACACGGCGGGACGCTTGCAGAACAAATCCGACCTGATGGCGGAGCTTGCCAAGATCGTGCGCGTGTTGAAGAAGCTCGACGAGCGCGCGCCGCATGGCGTGATCCTCGTGCTCGACGCCACCACCGGACAGAATGCGCTGAACCAAGTCGAGATCTTCAAGGAGATCGCCGGCGTGACCGGCATCGTCGTCACCAAGCTCGACGGCACGGCACGGGGAGGCATCCTTGTCGCCATCGCCGAGCGCTTCGGGCTGCCGCTCAATGCCATCGGCATCGGCGAGGGAATTGAAGATCTGAAGCCGTTCGAGGCGCGAGATTTCGCGCGCGCCATCGCTGGAGCCAAGAGCGAGAATGAAGCCGCCGCTTGAGAGCAAGGGAGCATCGGCAAAGGTGGCGTCCGCCGAACCGGCAATGCTGCCCAAGCTTGCCATCGAGCTCGGGCCGCTGCTCATCTTCTTCGCCGCGAACGCCGTGGCCGGGATCTATGCCGGCACGGCGTCCTTCATGCTGGCGACGTTGATCTCGCTCGCCGCGGCGCGGCTGCTTTATCACAAGCTGCCGGTGATGCCGCTGGTGAGCGGGGTGATCGTGCTCGTGTTCGGTGCGCTCACGCTCTATCTCCGCGACGATACTTTCATCAAGCTCAAGCCGACCATCGTCTATTCGCTGTTCGCGGCGCTGCTCGCGGCGGGGCTTCTGTTCAAGAAGCCAGTGCTCGAGCTCCTGTTCGGCCCGGTCTTCAATCTCACCGAAGAGGGCTGGCGCAAGCTCACCCTGCGTTGGACCGCCTTCTTCCTCGCCATGGCTATCGTTAACGAGATCGTCTGGCGCAATTTCTCCACCGACGCCTGGGTGAGCTTCAAGGCCTTCGGCTTCCTTCCGCTGACCTTTCTGTTCGCCATCGCGCAAGTGCCGCTGATGCAGCGCCACGGCGTGCCCCAAGACGACGCGGAGACACGAACCTGATCGCGGCCTTAACCGTTATCACTCACGTTCGCCGCCCGGTCTCTTGTAACCGAATTTTTCCGTACCGATATCTGGCGGATTGGTTGTGGATTTCCTCGATTTGGCGCGGAATTTCGATGGGCATTCTGCAACCACTCGTTTGCTGTTCGCGCTTTTGGGTTGTAAAAGGAACAGCAGCGCGGCGTGTCAGGCTAAGGGGCAATTTTCTGGAGATACACGGCTTACGCGAGTCGGCCTAAGGGAAAATGGGTAAAGGAGGGAAAGACCGTCACCTAGACCGCTCCGCGATGCATCTGCTTCATCGCGCCGGTCAATGCGCCGCCGACGTTTTCGCGTCGGAAGCGCGCACGAGCGGCCTTACTCCGCGCCAATTCGCCGTGCTCACAATTATCGCCGACGAGGAGGGTCTGACCCAGACCGATCTCGTCGAGAGGACGGGCGTCGATCGCTCGACGCTTGCCGATATCGTCGCAAGGCTGCTCGGCCGCGGGCTGATCCAGCGCCGCCGCGCCAAGGACGACGCCAGAGCCTATGCCATCAAGCTGACCCCGCAAGGCGCCAAGGCGCTGCGCGAGGCGCAACCCGGCGCGTCGGCAGCCGATCAGAAACTGCTCGCGACGCTTCCGCCCGCCAAGCGGCAAGAGTTCCTCGACACGCTCAATCTGATCGTCAGCACCATCGGTAAATAGCGACTCAGCCCTGAGGCCTGCTGTTGGACGGCTTCAGCAGCGGCCGGATCTTGTTCGTGATCGCGGCCTCGGTGAGGGGACCGACATGGCGGTAGGCGATCTTGCCGTCACCGGTCACCACGTAAGTCTCCGGCACGCCATAGACTCCGAAGTCGATTGCCGTGCGGCCCGACGTGTCGGCGCCGACCTTCGCGTAGGGATTGCCGTAGCGGCCGAGGAAGCGGCGCGCCGACGCGGGGTCGTCCTTATAGTCGATGCCATAGAGCCGCACCCCCGGCTCCTTGCTCAGCGCGAGCAAGAGAGGATGCTCGACCTGGCATTCGACGCACCACGAGGCGAAGACATTGACAATAGTCGGCTCGCCTTGCGCAAGATCGGTCGAGGCGAAGCCCGGCACGTCTTTGCCCTCTTCCGTCAGCCCCTCGATTCCCGGCAGCGCGAAGTCCGGCACCTTCTTCCCGATCAGAGGCGAGGGGAGCAGGGAGGGGTCACCCGCATGCAGCGCATACCAGAAGAGGCCGGCGAGAACGGCGAAGACGAGCAGCGGCAGCGCCAGCCCGAAACGTCGCATCGATGGGGTGCGCGGCGCCTCGCTCACCGCTTGCTTCTTCATGTCGCTCACCCCTTCTTCCGCTTAGACTTCGGTTTGCCAGCGGACGATTGCGACTCGGCAGAGCGGCGCTTGATGCCTCTTGCCTCGAGCTCGGCGAGGACGCGCCTTTGCCTGCGATCGTCCTCGACGATGGCGAACGCCAGCGCAGCCACGGCGACGAAGGTCACCGCGTAAGCGGCGATGATGAAAATCGCGTGCGGGCCGAGATCGGGCATTGCTTTGACTCTAAGCCTCGACCAGAGCCGCGCGCTCGACTTGGCTTTGCTGCAAGGCGCGCACACGGCGGCGCAAGATCTCGGCGCGCATGGCGATGAGATGCAACAGGACAAAGAGCAGCGTAAAGCCGATTGCGATGACGAGAAGCGGCCAGAGCATGGTGGGATCGATGGTCGGACCGCCGATGCGGATGATGCTCGCCGGCTGATGCAGCGTGTTCCACCAATCGACCGAGAATTTGATGATGGGAATGTTGACGGCGCCGACGAGAGCGAGAATGGCGGCGGCGCGCCCGGCGCGGCCCGGCTCCTCGATCGATTGCCAGAGCGCGATCAGCCCAAGATAGAGCAGGAACAGCACGAGCACCGAGGTGAGCCGCGCGTCCCATACCCAATAGGTGCCCCACATCGGCTTGCCCCAGAGCGAGCCGGTGACAAGCGCGATGAAGGTGAAGGTGGCGCCGATAGGCGCTGCGGTCTTGGCGGCGACGTCGGCGAGCGGATGGCGCCAGATCAGCGTGCCGAGCGCGGCGATGGCGATCAGCATATAGCCGAAGATGGCGAGCCAGGCGGCGGGCACATGGATGAACATGATCCTGACCGTCTCGCCCTGCTGATAATCGGGCGGCGCAACGAAGAAGGAGAGATAGAGCCCAAGCCCGAGCAGAATGAGCGTTGCCGCGGTGAGCCACGGGACGGCGCGGCCAACGAGGCCCAAGAAACGCGTCGGATTGGCGAGACTGATCATCGGGTTGATCTAGTGGGTTTGGCCGGACAGCGCAATTGGGCCTCTAGCCCCTCTCCCCTTGTGGGAGAGGGCTTCCCGCCCGGCGCGCGAAGCGCGACGCATGGCGGGAAGGGTGAGGGGTGGATCCTTTTTTTGACGCGGGCTATGCCCGCTTACCCCTCACCGCGCCGCGAGCGGCGCGTGCTCTCCCTCAAGGGGAGAGCGGGAGTTCGTACCCTCCCATCGAGGGGAGGGAGGGGGCGCGTTGCAGCGCTCAAGCAAGTCATGACACCACAATGCTCCAGCTTTGGCCGCTATCATGTGCGATCGTGTCGCGCGCCATCAGCAGGAGTGTCTCATGTCATCGCGGGATGTCTGGCCGGAACTGCCCTACGAAGCGTGGAAGGAAACTTGCGCGACCTTGCAGCTATGGACTCAGATCGCAGGCAAGATCCGCCTCAAGCAGACGCCATGGCTCAACCACTCATGGCACGTGGTGCTCTATGTGTCGTCGCGGGGTCTGACCACCTCCCCGATTCCTTTTGCGGATCACACCTTGCAGCTCGATTTCGATTTCCTCGACCACATGCTGTGGGTCTCGACCAGCGATGGCGGAAGGCGTCGCGTCGGCCTCTACCCGCGGAGCGTGGCCGATTTCTATGCAGAGCTCATGCGCTCCCTCACCGACCTTGGCATCAATGTCCGCATCAATGAGCTGCCGAACGAGATTCCCGACGCGATTCCCTTCAGCGAGGATCGTGTGCATGCCTCCTACGATGCCGAGTTCGCGCAGCGCTTCTGGCGCATTCTCGCCCGGTCGACGCAGGTGCTGAGCAGATT
>DATAFR010000089.1:0-3195 GCA_036257375.1 Methyloceanibacter sp. | reverse complement strand
CGAATCAATCGTGAACCGCGACTATCCGGTCGTGTTCGCCACGGTCTACATCTTCTCGCTGCTCGGCCTTCTCATCAATCTCCTCTCCGACCTCACCTATACCTGGGTCGATCCGCGCATCGATTTCGAGACGCGCGAGGTTTAAGACGATGGACGCCCCGACCGACACCGCAATCGTCGAGGAGGTGACGGCGCAAGGGCTGCCGAGGACGCGGCCTTGGCTTTCCGTGCTTCAGCGGCGCCGCTGGGAGGTGTTCAAGTCGAACCGCCGCGGCTTCTGGTCGTTGTGGATTTTTCTCGCGCTGTTCGTGATCAGCCTGTTTGCCGAGTTCATCGCCAACGACAAGCCGATCCTCGTCTCGTATGAAGGCGGCCTGTATATGCCGATCTTCAAGGCCTATCCGGAAACGACCTTCGGCGGCATTTTCGAGACCGAGGCCGATTACCGCGACCCTGCCGTCAAGGCGATGATCGCCGATGGCGGGGGCTGGACACTGTGGCCTCCGATCCGCTTCTCCTACAACACGCAGAACAAGAACCCGCCGATGGCGTTTCCAGTGACGCCGACTTGGCTTCTTACCGATGCGGACTGCAAGCTCGCGGTGGAACGCGGCTTCCACCCCTGCAACGCCGATCTCGAATGGAACTGGCTCGGAACCGACGACCAGGGCCGCGACGTCGTCGCGCGCGCCATCTACGGCTTCCGCATCTCGGTCCTGTTCGGCCTCGTGCTCACTGTCTTCTCCTCGCTGATCGGGGTCGCCGCTGGCGCGTTCCAGGGCTATTTCGGCGGCTTGACCGACCTCCTGTTCCAGCGCTTCATCGAGATCTGGACGAGCGTGCCGCAGCTTTATCTGCTCATCATCGTCGCCGCCGTGATCGAGCCGAATTTCTGGATTCTGCTCGGCATCCTGCTCGCCTTTTCCTGGGTGGCGCTGGTGGGCGTCGTGCGGGCGGAGTTTCTGCGCGCCCGCAATTTCGAGTATGTGACGGCGGCGCGGGCGCTTGGCCTGTCGAATCTCCGCATCATGTTCAAGCATCTCCTGCCCAACGCCATGGTGGCGACGCTCACCTTCATGCCCTTCATTCTGAATGGGTCGATCACGACGCTGACCTCGCTCGATTTTCTCGGCTTCGGGCTTCCGCCGGGGTCGGCTTCGCTCGGCGAGCTGCTGGCGCAAGGCAAGGACAACCTCCAGGCGCCGTGGCTCGGGCTCACGGCCTTCTTCGTGATCGCCATCATGCTGAGTCTGCTCATCTTCGTCGGCGAGGCGGTGCGCGATGCGCTCGACCCGCGCAAGACCTTGGCGTGAAACACATGCACGGATCGCACTCCCATCACCACGATCACGCGAGTCCCGCGCATGGCGGCGCGGGCGACGCCAATAACGAGTGGCGCATGGGATTGGCCGCAGCTCTGACCGGCGCCTTCATGTTCGCCGAGGTCGCGGGCGGCATCGTTGCTGGCTCGCTCGCGCTCCTTGCCGACGCCGGGCACATGCTCACGGACTTTGCCTCGCTCGCGCTCGCCTGGTTCGGATTCCGGCTCGCGCGGCGCCCTGCCGACTGGAAGCGCACCTATGGCTTCGACCGGTTCCAGGTGCTGGTCGCTTTCGCCAACGGGCTTGCGCTGTTCGCCATCGCGGCGTGGATCGTCTATGAAGGAATCGAGCGGCTGATGACCGCGCCCGAGGTGTCGGGCGGCATCATGGTGGTGGTCGCCGTGCTCGGGCTTCTCGTGAACGTAGCCGCTTTCGCGCTGTTGCAAGGGGCAGACCGTGAGAATCTCAATGTCAAAGGCGCGGCCATCCACGTTCTCGGCGACCTGCTCGGTTCTGTGGCCGCGCTGATCGCCGGTGCCGTCATCATCATCACAGGCTGGACGCCCATCGATCCCCTGCTCTCTATCCTTGTCGCTGCCATCATCGTGCGGAGCGGCTGGCGCGTGGTGGCGGATGCCGGGCATATCCTCCTCGAAGGGGCGCCGGAAGAGCTCGATACGCGGGCGATCGGTCACGACCTCATCGCCAACGTCAAAGGCGTGGAAGAAGTGCACCACGTGCATGTCTGGTCGATCACCCAGAGCCGGCGCATGGTCACGCTCCATGCCTTGATTTGCGAGACCGAAGATTCCGATCGCATGGTGAGGAGCATCAAGGCGCGGCTCAAGCAGCAGTTCGGCCTCGACCACGCTACCGTCGAAACCGAGCGGGGGACTTGCGCCGACGCTCCTGCCGCGAAACGCAAGGCGTGATAGAGTGCATTCATGAACAAGATCGTCAAAGAGCACTACCCAGCCGCTAGGCTTCCGGTGGAGCTCCGGGAGGGAATCGACCCTGCCGGACATGTCACCGTGACCGTGGTCGAGGAGGAGAAACCACCCGAGCGCGTCATGACGCTCGAGGAGATTTTCGCGGCAAGACGCCCGCCATACCTTACAGCGGCGCAAGTCGACGAGATTATTCGTGAATTGCGGGGTGGGTGAGCCCAACTTGCGCGGTGTGGCGGACATCATCAAGGAATTGGCATGAGCGTTGATGGCTCTCTCATTTCGGTCCAGGATCTGTCGGTCGATTTCCGCGCTGGAGACGATGTCACCCACGCCGTCCGCCGCGTGTCCTTCGATATCGGCAAGGCCGAGACCGTGGCGCTGGTGGGCGAATCGGGCTCAGGCAAAACGGTGACGGCGTTGTCGATCTTGCGGCTCCTCCCCTACCCCGCCGCGTCTCACCCTTCGGGCCGCATCCGCTTCAACGGCGAGGACCTCCTGACGCTCCCTTCGAGCGCGCTCCGCGCCGTCAGGGGCAACAAGATCTCGATGATCTTCCAGGAGCCGATGACCTCTCTCAACCCGCTCCACACGATCGAGCAGCAGGTGGGCGAGGTGTTGAAGATTCACCGTAGGAAGTCGGACAAGACCGCACGCGCGCGCGTGCTCGATCTCCTCGACAAGGTCGGCATCGACGATCCGAAGGGCCGGCTCCAGTCCTACCCGCATCAGCTCTCGGGCGGGCAGCGACAACGGGTGATGATCGCCATGGCGCTCGCCAACGAGCCCGACCTCCTGATCGCCGACGAGCCGACGACGGCGCTCGACGTGACGATCCAGGCGCAAATCCTCGACTTGCTGCTCAAGCTCAAGGCCGAGTTCCACATGGCGATGCTGCTCATCACCCACGATCTCGGCATCGTACG
>DATAFR010000088.1:0-7430 GCA_036257375.1 Methyloceanibacter sp. | reverse complement strand
CCACCCCGCACCAGACGGCGGAGCCAAGCCTCTCCTCGCCTTGCGGCGTCGAACGCCTGAGGCCAAGACCAGGCGTTTCTTCGATACCGGCCGCAGCAACCACGCTTCCGAGCCGAGTCTCGGCCGCCGCCACGATGGCCTTGGCATAAGGGTGACGGCTTGCGGCCGCCAAACTCGCTGCGGCCGCCAGCACAGCATCGGGAATGTCGTCGCCCTCGCCAAAGTCGGGACGCCCGAGCGTCAGCGTGCCGGTCTTGTCGAAGACGACGAGGTCCGTTTCGGCGATGCGTTCCAGCCCATCCGGGGCCTTGACGATGACCCTGTGCCGGAACAGGCGGCTCGCTGCCGCAATCTGTACCGCAGGCACGGCAAGGGCGAGCGCGCATGGACAGGTGATGATGAGCACGGCGATGGCGTAGGTGAGCGCCGTCTGCCAGGACGCGCCTGCGATGAGCCAGCCCAGGAACGTCGCGAGCCCCAAACCGTGCACGGCCGGCGCATAGATCGCCGCCGCGCGGTCGGCGAGCCGCCGGTGGCGTGCCTTCCCCTGCTCGGCGACGAGCATTAGCCGGCTGATCTCGGCAAGGAGCGTGGCGTCGTCGGCGGCCTTGACCGTAACGGAGAGCGGCGTCGTCAGGTTGAGCGTGCCGGCATAGATGTCGTACCCGGGAGCGACCGTATACGGCGCCGTCTCGCCCGTAATCAGGCTCTGGTCGACCTGGCCCCTTCCTTCAAGAACCACGCCATCGGCCGCGATCCGCTCGCCCACCGCCACCAGGAGACGATCGCCGGGGCGGAGCGCATGCGCGGGCATCTTCCGGTGCGTGCCGTCAGGATCGACGATCGTGGCAATTCCGCTCTGAAGCCCGAGTAGATTTTGTGCCTCGCCGCGGGTCCGGACGCGCAAGCTCTCGTCGAGAAACCGTCCGACCAGCAACAGGAAGAGCAGCGATACGGCTGCGTCGAAATAAACCTGCTCGCTGCCGCGCATGGTCTGATAGACGCTCATGAAAGTGGCGAGGATGATGGCGAGCGAAATCGGGACATCCATGTTCAGGCGGCGAGCTCTGAGCGCGGAAAGCGCCGACCGGAAGAAAGGTTGCCCCGCGTAAGCCACGGCCGGCAGAGCGATCAGGGCCGAGATCCAGCGGAAGGCGACCGCCATCGCCGGATCCATGTCGCTCGCTTCCCCGGACCATACGGCAACCGAGATCAGCATGATGTTCATTGCGGCGAACCCGGCCACGGCCATGCACCGCAATAGATATTTTTGTCGCGCGTCCTCGCTCTCGGTTTTTGCCGTCTCGAGCGGCGCCGCGGTGAAGCCGGCATCCTTCAACTCGGCGATGAAGTCGGCGGCGCTTGCCCGCGCCTGGTCGTAACCGATGCTGACCCGTTTCGCCGAGAGAGAGGCCCGCGCCGTCTCCGCGCCAGGAACCTTCAGCGCGGCACGCTCGACCGAGCGCAAACAGCCGCCGCAATGCATGTTTTCGATGGCAAGCGTCAGCGTGGCGCCTGCGGGAGCCACTCTCTCCGCGCCTGCGGCAAATCGAACGGCCGGGCTCTGCGCTGTCATGGCGTCTCGCCGACCATAAGGCGCTGCTTGAGACGGTAACTGCTGCCGCGGACCTTGCCCCCGGGGCGAGAGACGATTGCGACGACCCATGCCCCCGGCGTCAAGTCGATCGTGGCGGCGTAAACGCCCTCGCCCAATTCTTTCAGCGCAACCTTGTGATCATTCCTGTCGGTCGCCGGGCGCTCCAGAGAGGCGGCGACATGAAGCCCGGTGATCGGCGCTGCCGACCGGTCGAGGACCTTCAACGTGAGTCGTCCCGTTCTGTCCTCATAGTCGAGCTCGGTCCGCCAGCCGCGCTCCGACTGAAGCTTCGCCGCTTTGAGCGTCGCGTTGTAGTGGAGGCCCTTCTGGTAGGCATTCGACGTATCGCCGCCGCTGTGCGTCGTCACGGCGAGATAGAGAAAGATGGCATTGGCGAGAAGCATGACGCCGAAAAAGGCGATGAGGCCGAGGAGCACATGCCGGCCTTTGATGACTGGATTCGGCTTGGGTTGCGCCGTCATCGCTCGGGCCCCTGGAAGGTGCTCTCGTGTTCGGCCTCGGCCGCGCCGTCGGCGGAGGTAACCACGAAGAAGAACGCGGCATCGGCCGCGGGAAGGGGCGCGTTCGCTGTCTTGTCCAGCGTCACGTAGGCTCTAAGCGACTGAAGATCGTCGGCCGGGACCGTGATAACCGGATCGGGCTCTTTCTCTTGCCCCACCACGGTGACCTCAGCGCCAGGCAACCCCTTCACCGCCACCCTGAAGTCCCGCGGTGCAGAGGACTTGTTGAGCAGCTTGATCGTGTAACCGTTTCGGATGCCGCCATCGGAGAGTTTCACATAGAGCGGGTTGCGGTCGTGCAGCACGTTGATCTCGAGTTCCGGCCTGAGTATCAGCGCCGTCAGCATGATCGCGCCGACGACGGCGATGGCGGCGCTGTAGAGCACCACGCGGGGGCGCACGAGATTGAGGCTGAGCCCCTCCTTTCCCGCCGATTCCAGACTGCGCACCGTATCGTAGGCAATCAGCCCCGTGGGCCTCCCCACCTTGTCCATGATCTCGTTGCACGCGTCGATGCACAGCGCGCATTGGATGCATTCGAGCTGGGAGCCGTGGCGAATGTCGATGCCGGTTGGACAGACGGCGACACATTGTCGGCAATCAACGCAGTCGCCCCTCCCCTCCCAGCTTTGCCCGGCTTTGTGCGGCCCTCGTGGTTCGCCGCGCCAGCCTCTGTATGAAATCAGCAGCGAATCGCGATCGACCATGCCGCCCTGGATGCGCGGCCACGGGCACATATAGATGCAGACTTGCTCGCGGGCGATGCCGCCGAGCAGGTAGGTCGTCGTGGTGAAGATGCCAATGAAGACATAGGCCAACATAGGCGCTTCGAAATTGACGAGTTGGCGGGAGAGCGTCGGCGCGTCGGCAAAATAGAACACCCAGGCACCGCCGGTCGCGATCGCGATCAGAAGCCAGGTCACATGCGTGGCGCCCTTCCGCCATAGCGTCTCGAACGCCCAAGGCGTCTTATCGAGGCGCATGCGCTGATTGCGGTCACCCTGGAAGGATCGCTCGACCGCGATCATCAAATCCGTCCACACCGTCTGCGGGCAGGCATAACCGCACCACACACGGCCGGCGATCGACGTGAAAAGAAACAGGGCGAGCGCCGCGAGCACGAGGAGTCCCGTGATGAAATAGAACTCCTGAGGCCAGATCTCGAGGAAGAAAAAGTAGAATCGGCGAGAAGGAAAATCGATCAGCACCGCCTGATCGGGAAGATACGGGCCGCGATCCCAGCGCAGCCAGGGTACGAGGTAGTAGATCGAGAGCGTGATCGCCATGACGATCCACTTGACGGTGCGAAACGTGCCACGCGCGCGCTTCGGATAGACCTTGACGCGCGCGGCATAGAGGGGCGTCTCGCCGCCGCCATGGACCGTCGGCGCATCGCTGCGTGCGATTCCGGGAGCCGCTTCGCCTTGCGGCGCACCGGCCTCGGCGCTATCGAGCGCCGCGTCCCTGGAATAGCTTTGCAGATTTTGCATCAACATCTCTGTGAGATCTCTATGAGCGGACGAGCTTACTCGCCACCGCCAAGCGCATGAACGTAAATGGAGAGTTCCTTGATAGTCTCGGGATCGAGGCGGTTCACCCAGGTCGGCATCAGCCCGCTGCGGCCCCCATGAATGGTCGCAACGATGGTCGCCTTGTCGCCGCTATAGAGCCATAGCTCGTCCGCCAAATCCGGCGCGCCGAGTTTGTGATCACCCTTGGCTTGTGGCCCATGGCAGACAACGCAATTCTTCGCGAAGATCGCGGCGCCGCGCTCCGCCGCTTGCTGGTCTTGGGCGCCGCCCGAGAGCGACAGCACGTACTCCGCGACATCGTTGATTTGCGCCGGCGGCAACAGTCCGGTCTTGCCGAAGGCGGGCATCGCGCTGGTTCGCGTCTTCGGGTCGTCGGCGCGAATGCCGTGCATGATCGTTTGCTGAATGCCGTCGAGCGTTCCGCTCCAAAGCCAGGAATCGTCGCGCAGATTCGGATAGCCGAATGCGCCTTGCGCCCCGCGCCCGTGGCAGGGCGCACAATTGTCGCCGAAGGCGGCCTCGCCGCCGGCGAGCGCAAAGCGCAGGAGCTCTGGGTCGGCGTTGATCGCAGCCAGGTCGCTGGCCGCGATCTTGTCGCGATACTCGGCTTTCGCGGCGCGCGACGCTTCGAGCTGGTCGGCCACGCGAGCGCGCTGGCTATAGCCGAGCCAACCCTTGGTATAACTCGATAAAAGCGGCCAGGACGGCATAAGCAGCCAATAACCGATCGACCAGACGATGGTGGCGTAAAACACATAAAGCCACCATTTCGGGAGCGGCTTGTTCAGCTCCTGGATGCCGTCCCACTCATGGCCCGTCGTTTCCGGCTCGCCTACCGTGTCGCGCCTTCTGACCATGGCTTCAACCGTCTTTCTCGTGATTGGGACCTGGATCTTTTTCCAGGGGAAGCTTAGCGGCCTCCTTGAAGCGCTTCTTGTTGCCGGGCCAGAACGCGTAGATCAAAACCCCGATGAAAAAGGCGACGAACAACAGGAGCGCGGCGACTTGCGTGATCGATGCCACATGCTCGTAGCTCATGGCTGCCTCACCTCAGATTGGGACCCGCGGCGTCGAATGTGGCGAAATCGACGAGCGTGCCCAGTATTTGCAAGTACGCGATCAGCGCATCGAGCTCCGATACCGTGCTCGTATCGCCGTCGAACTGCCGGACTTGCGCTTTCGGGTAGCGCGCGAGCAACGCCTTGAGCGAAGCGGCACCCGGGTCGACCTGGGCTTCGACATCGGCCTTGGCGTTGGCGATCATCTCGTCGCTATAAGGCACGCCGGCGATGCGGAGCACTTCCATGCGCCCGGCGATGTCGCTGGAATCGAGCCGGCGCTGGGCGAGGAACGGGTAGCCCGGCATGATCGACTCCGGCACGATGTCGCGGGGATCGATCATATGCGCCACATGCCATTCGTCGGAATACTTGCCGCCGACGCGAGCGAGATCAGGTCCCGTCCGCTTCGATCCCCATTGGAAGGGATGGTCATACATGCTTTCGGCGGCGAGGCTGTAGTGGCCGTAACGCTCGACCTCGTCGCGCAGCGAGCGGATCATCTGGCTATGACAGACATAGCAGCCCTCGCGGATGTAGATGTCGCGGCCAGCGAGCTCGAGCGGCGAATACGGCCTCATCCCCGAGACTTTCTCTATGGTCGAGCCGAGCCAGAACAGCGGCGCGATCTCGATCAGGCCGCCGATGGCGACCGTAATCAGGATGCCGACCAGGAGCAAGATCGAGCTCTTCTCGAGAACTTGATGCTTCGACCAGTTCATCAGCTCTCCCCTACGCCGCCGCCGGACGCAACTCGGGCGCCGCCGCAATGCGCGGTTGCTCCGCTTCATCCACCGGCTCGTCGCCGCGGATGGTCCGCCAGAGGTTGTAGACCATGATCAGTGAGCCAAGCAGGAACAGCAGGCCACCGAAGGCGCGGATCACGTAGAAGGGATGCATGGCCGCAACACTCTCGACGAAGGAGTATTCAAGAAAGCCGAGCGAGTCGTAAGCGCGCCACATCAGTCCTTGCAGGATGCCGGAGACCCACATCGCCGTGATGTACAGCAGGATGCCGAGCGTCGAGATCCAGAAATGCCACTCAACGAGGCGCTGGGAATAGAGCGCCCGGCGATGCCACAGCCACGGGACCAGGCAATAGACCGTGCCGAAGCTGATGAGCGCGACCCAGCCAAGCGCGCCCGAATGCACGTGCCCGATGGTCCAATCGGTGTAATGCGAGAGTGAATTGACCGCTCTGATGCTCATCAGCGGACCCTCGAAAGTGGCCATGCCGTAAAAGGCGACCGCGACGATGAGGAACCGAAGGACCGGATCGGTCCTGAGCTTGTCCCAGGCGCCGGAGAGCGTCATCATGCCGTTGATCATCCCGCCCCAGGACGGCATCCACAGCATGATCGAGAAGGTCATGCCGAGCGTCTGCGCCCATTGCGGCAAAGCCGTGTAGTGCAGATGGTGCGGGCCAGCCCAGATATAGAGGAAGATCAGCGACCAGAAGTGCACGATGGAGAGCCGGTAGGAATAGATCGGCCGCTCGGCGCGCTTCGGCACGAAATAGTACATCATGGCGAGAAAGCCGGCGGTCAGGAAGAAGCCGACGGCGTTGTGCCCATACCACCACTGCGTCATGGCGTCCTGCACGCCCGAATAGATCACGTAGCTCTTCGAACTGGTCAGCGAGATCGGCACCGCCAGATTGTTGACGATGTGCAGCATCGCCACCGTGACGATGAAGGCGAGGTAGAACCAGTTCGCTACGTAGATGTGCGGCTCCTCCCGTTTGGCGAGAGTGCCGACGAAGACAAGGAAATAGACCACCCAAACCGCGGTGAGCCAAAGGTCCACATACCATTCGGGCTCAGCGTATTCCTTCGACTGGGTGACGCCGAGGATGTAGCCGGTGGCGGCAAGTACGATGAAAAGCTGATAGCCCCAAAACACGAACCAGGGCGACCATCTTCCGGCGAGCCGCGCGCGGCTCGTACGCTGCACCACGTAAAAGGAGCTGGCGATAAGGATATTACCGCCGAAGGCGAAGATGACCGCCGAGGTGTGCAGCGGACGCAGGCGACCGAAACTCGTCCAGGGCAGATCGAGGTTGAGCGCAGGGTAAGCGAGCTGCCAGGCGATAATGTCGCCGACGAGAAATCCCGCGATCCCCCAGAGCACGGTGGCGATCACGCCGGCGCGGATCACACCATCAGCGTACCCCGCCTCAAGTCGCGGCTCCCGCCGCTCGATGACCTGGGTGAGGATGTAGAGGCAGGAAAGCCCCGCGGCGCCGAGCAGCAAGCAACCATGAAATCGCATGGCGGGGTCGCTGCCCTTCATCGCCAGGATCAGGCCGACAAGGGTGAGCAGTCCCGAGGCCAACAGGGCCACAGCGTCGGAAAAAGCCTTCCATTCCTCGCGCTCGAGCGATGCTGCCATGGATTCAGATTCCTCCTGATGGGGGCACCATGACCGAGCCCGGCTGTAGCAACCTTGATTAAGATCAAGCAACCAAGGGGGAGGCGCGCTAAGGAACGAACGCCACGATGTGCTGGAGGACGAAGGTCCTTATCGCCTTATGTTCCGCGCGGTTGGAAACTGATAGGATTTGTCATGCATGGCCCCGCAGCCACGCGCTCCGAAGGAGGCCGTATCGATCGCCTCCTAGGGGCACTGTTCGATCCGACGGCCTCGGGTGTTCATTATTGGGGGGCGGTCGCCGCCGTCGGAATTTGGCTTATGTTGGCCTGGGGCTTGCACCCTTGGCTCG
>DATAFR010000087.1:0-46847 GCA_036257375.1 Methyloceanibacter sp. | reverse complement strand
GCGGCGAGCGCGGAGAGCTTGGCCGTCTCGGGCAGCCCGTAATCCTGGTCAGGCCGGATATCGACACGGCCGATGTCGCGGGCCTTGCCGCGGCATTGGGTGCGCTCACCGCGATGGGTGGGCGCACGGCGCACGCCTCGTTGATCGCGCGACAGATGGGGAAACCTTGCGTCGTGAGCTGCGCGGGATTGGAGGTGAACGTCGCCGCCCATCGCGCCAAGATCGACGGTGCGCTGATTGAACAGGGCGACTGGGTGTCGATCGATGGGGATAGTGGCGACGTCTTCCTCGGTCAGCGCGAGATCGTCACCGAGCGGCCGGAAGGGGCGTTGGCGGAAGTCGAGACCTGGTGCGCCGCGCCGCCACGCGAGGACGCGACGGCTCTGGCCCTAGCGGATTGAATTTTCCCAAAATTCTCGCTCTGAATCGCAAGTCTCTGTCGCATCGCCATGTTCCTCGCTTGGGCGGGACGTGCGAGAACGGGGACTTGATTGTGACAATGATATACTGCCTCTGTCCCGCCACGTGTGGCTTGCGTCGGACGCAAGCTTGAGTCGCATTTGGCCCTCGGAGTCGCATCGGAGCAGTGTGAGGCGTTATGGCTCGTGACTCTGCGCGCCAGGGGAAAGAGATAGAGCTAAAGCTCGAGTTCGATCCCGCCGATGCCGCGCGCATCGCTTCCCATCCCGCGCTGCAAGCCGGCCTTGTCCAGCAAGACAAGCAGCGTCTCGTCTCGTCCTATTTCGACACGCCGGATTGCGCGCTGCACAAGGCTGGCGTCTATCTGCGCGTTCGCGAGAATGGCGGCCGTAGCGTGCAGACCGTCAAGGCCGCCAAGAGCAAGACCGAGCTGATGGAGCGCGACGAGTGGGAGCGCGAGATCGCCGGCCGCAATCCCGATCTCGACGGCATAGAGGGCACGCCGCTCAAGCCGCTGCTTACGCCGAAAATCCGATCAGCGTTGCAGCCGATGTTCGAGACGCGCATCCGCCGCCACATCTTTCTCGTCGAGCGAAATGGCTCCGAGATCGAAGTGGCCATCGATCGCGGCGAGATCGCCACCAAGACCGCGACGAAGCCTATCTCCGAGGTCGAGCTCGAGCTCAAGCGCGGGGAGGTGAAGGAGCTGTTCCGGCTTGCCCGCGCCCTTGCCGAAACCGTGCCGCTCAGGCTCGAAGTGAAGACCAAGGCCGAGCGCGGCTACGAGCTGCTTCAGGGTGAAGACCTGAAGATCGAGAAAGCCGCCGCGATCGACATCAGGCCTGAGATGGCCGCAGGCGACGCCTTTCGCGCCGTTGCCCGGAACTGCCTCAGGCAGATCATCGCCAACGAGCCCGCCATGCGCGCCGGCCGTGCCGAGGGCCTGCACCAAATGCGCATCGGCTTGCGACGCTTGCGCGCCTGCATCGCCGTCTTTGCCAATATCCTCGGCGGCGAAGAGGAGGAGAAGATCAAGGCCGAGCTGAAATGGATCACCCGCGAACTCGGGCCCGCACGCGACCTCGATGTCTTCGCGGCCGAAGTGCTAGAGCCGCTGCGGAAGTCGCATCCCAAGGATGCCGATCTCGCGCGGACGCATCGCAAGTTCCAGGCTAGGCGGAAACGAGCCTATCGCCGCGCCGCAAGCTCGGTCGGATCGGACCGCTTCCGCAACACCGTGCTCGATCTTGTCGAATGGGTCGAAGTTGGCGAATGGACGTTGGCGGGGGGAAAGGATCGGCAGACGCTCAGGTCTCGCGCCGTGGCCGAGCATGCCGATGAGGAGCTGAGGCGGCTCCGCAAGCGCGTCAAGCGCAAGGGCGCAACGCTGCGCGATCTCAGCGTGCAGCAGCGGCACAAGCTGCGTATCCGCGCCAAGCGCCTGCGTTACGCGACCGAGTTCTTTGCCGCCACGTTTCCCGGCGCGGAACGCGCCAAGCTGCGGCAAGAGTCGCTGGCGGCGCTCAAGGAGATGCAAGATGCTCTTGGTGGGCTCAACGATCTCGCCACGCGTCACGTCCTCATTGCCGACGGTCTTCAGGCTGACGGCAAAGCCGTAGTCGCGGCGAATGTGCCTGCGACTGAAGCAGCGCTGCTAGCCAAAGCCGACCAAGCCTTCGCGCGCTTTGCCGCGACCAAAGCCTTCTGGAAAGCGTGAGCTGCGTCGCGGTCAGCTGCCCGCGGATGGGCGGCCAGGGTGGTTCTTGACGTCGCCGCGCATCTTTCGCGCGTGATCCTCGAGCCGCCGCGCCGCGGCGTCGAAGGCATCGCGAATGGCGACATAAACGTCCTCATGCGCGTGATCGAGCGGGCCTGCGCGATCCACCACCACGTCTTTGCCCGGCACGCTGATATCGACGCGCACGTTATACAGCTTGCCCTTGTGATGGTGGCGGTGCGGCGCCTCCACCACGACGCTGCAGCCGATGATGCGGTCGTGGAAGCGTTCGAGCTTTGCCGCCTTCTTGCGGATGCGCTCCTCGACGGCGGGGGAGGGGTCCATGTTGCGGAAGCTGATTTGCAGCGGTATTTGCATGGCGCGATTGTACTCCGCTTTTCCGATTTAGCGATGATGCGCCGAGACCGCGCGTGTCACTTCGCCCGTGAGGTCGCGAGACAGCGCATGCGAGATGTCGCCGAGACTCACCATACCGACGAGCTTCTTCTCTTCGTTGAGCACGGGCAGCCTGCGGATCTGATTGTCCTCCATGATGCGAATGGCGTCCTCGGCATCCTCGGTGTCCCGGCAGAATATGACATCCTTGCTCATCACGTCCTTCGCCTCAAGGCTGCCGATGTCCTTGCCGTTGGCGAGCGCCCTGACGGTGATGTCGCGGTCCGTGACCATGCCGACCACCTTGCCGCTCTCGCAGACGGGAATCGAGCCGACGTCGTAGTCGCGCATCTTCTTGGCAACGAGCTGAAGCTTGGCATTCGGCGCGACATATTCGGCGCCCTTGTGCATCATGTCTTTGACTTTCATGAACTGACCTCCTGTCCACTCGTCCTCCCCCGCTCGAGAATGCGCGATCTGGATAAACGTTCATTGAGGTGGGTCAAGAAAAGGCGAGCGATTTCAACCAACACGCGCGCCGATCTTGACCGGCGTCAAAGCGGACGCGTCGTCCCGCGCGTCTTATTGGCCGCGAGATTGCCGCGAACTCACAGAAATCAAACCAGGGTGGTCGCGATGCAACGTGTGATCTTCAGTCTTGCGTTTGCCGCCTTTAGCGGAACCAGTGCGTTTGCCGCCGAGGATGTGGGCGATCCGCAAGCCGGTTTCGAATATGCGCAGAGCGTGTGCTCGGGCTGCCATGGCATCTCCGCGGAGGACTCGCCGCTTCCCAAGGCTACGCGCTTTCGCGAGGTGGCTGACAGGCCCGGCATGACGGGAACGGCGCTCAGAGTATGGATGGAGACTTACCACCCGACCATGCCCAATATCGTCGTCGACCAAAACGACATGCTGAACGTGATCGCCTACATCCTGAGCCTCAAGGGCCGCGATGCTGACGGGAGATAAACGAGAGCACTCATGAAACTCGTCAGGATCCTTCTGCCGATCACTCAGAACGGCACCAACGAGGCTTGTGCCGCGGCGGGCTTCGGGCTCGCCGCTCGCTTCACCGCCGAGCTTGAAGTCTTACATCCTTGCCCGGCGCCGGAAGAGCGCCTGCCCTATTCGACCGAGCTCAGTCCGTTCTATTTCGGCGAGTTGATCGACGTGGGCAAGAAACAGGTGGCCCTGGAGAAACGCCAGGCGCGCAAATGGTTCAGCAAGATCGCGCGCAGTCATCCCAAGGCCAAAGCCGATCTTCTCTCCATCGAAGCGTTGCCCGGCCAGGCCGTCTCCATGCGCGCCAAGGTCTCCGATCTGACGATCCTGCCGAGCATCGCCGCGCAAGACGGAGGCTTCTGGTCGAGCGCGCGCGATGCCGCTCTGTTTCATTCGGGCCGTCCGGTTCTCGTCATGCCCAAGACCGCGGAAGGAACGGTCGGAGAAATTGTGGTCATTGCCTGGAAGCAAAGCGTGGAAGCGGTGAGGGCGGTCGCCGCCGCCGGGCCGTTTCTCGCCAAGGCGAAACGCATCAAGCTCGTCAGCGTCACCGAGGACGGCGTGGATGAGAGCGCGACGGCGATAGTGGATTATTTGCGCAAGGCCGGCTTCCGCATCGAGCCCGTGACGCTCACCGCTAAGTCACGCGAGGCCGGCGAAGTTCTGCTCGAGGCAGCGATGGGCAACGGCGTGCTGCTCGTCATGGGCGCCTATGGGCGCTGGCGCTGGCGCGAATGGGTGTTCGGCGGCGCGACTCATTATCTTCTGCACCATACCCCCGTGCCGGTGTTGATGACCCACTAGCTCGCGTCTCAGCCGCGCCTGTTTTCCTCTTCCCATTCTTCCCCGGCGGTGATGACTTCGAAGAGGAAGGCAACCTTGCCTTGCAGGGGATGGTGGTCCGGTCCCGGATCCTCGCCCCGCGCCCAAAGCACCGCGGTCTCGAGCTCGGCATAGCTCGGCTCGCTGGCGATGATCTTCGTGATTTTCCAGTCGGGAAGCTCGCCGCACAGATGCAGCACGTCCTCGCGCGTGATCATCGTCACAACTCCTTGGGCTGACCTCGGCTAGCGTCGCAGCACGATGCCGACCAGAAAGCCCACGCCGAGCGCGATGCCGAGAGCCTTGGTCGGATTGCGTTTCACAGCATCTTCGATGGCCGCCAGCGCTTCGTTGGCAGCGTCCTTCGCGCGCTCGGCTTGGTGGCCGCCCGCTTGCGCCACCGCGCCGGTCAAGCCTTCGATGTCCTTGCGCAGGGTCTGTAGATGCTTGGCGATCTTCTCGACTTCCTCGCTCAACGCGGTGTGACTTGGCATATCGGCATCCTTTGCGGCCATCTCTCTCGCTCCTTTAGCCTTCCTCCCCCTGCATTGGCGGGTCTAGAGCCTTCGCCGTCAAGCCGTCTCGGCGCGTTGACGAAAATCAAACGTTCTCGGGCATGGTTGTGTTTCGTGCAGCTTGGAGACGCTATAGAATTCGTCATGCATGGCCCGCTAGCGACGCCTTCGGAAAAAGGCCACATCGAGCGCTTCTTTCGAGCCCTCGTCGATCCGGCAACCTCACGCACCCATTATTGGGCGGCGGCCGCGGCCGTTGGGGTCACGCTTCTGCTGGCTTGGGGGCTGCACCCCTGGCTCGAGGACCGCGGCTCCTTCATCATCTTCATCCCGGCCGTCCTGTTTGCGGCAGGTTTCGGCGGCCTTGGCCCAGGGCTGCTGGCAACCGCTCTCAGCGTCGCCCTGGGCATCCTGCTCGTGGGCGGCGGCAACCTCACGCAACCCGCGCTGCTGGAGGCGCTCATCTTTGCCGCGGTCGGCGCCGGTATCGCGTGGTTCGGCGAGCAGCTCCGCTTAACGCGCGTCCGCGACCACCAGCACGCACAGGACTTGCGCGCGCGCGAAGCGCATCTCCGGTCCATCCTCAATGCCGTCCCCGATGCGACGGTTGTGATCGACGAGAAGGGCATCATCCAGTCCTTCAGCGCTGCCGCGGAGCGCCTGTTCGGCCACAAGGAGTCCAAGGTCGCCGGTAAGAACGTCTCGATGTTGATGCCTCAGCCTTATCGCGACGAGCACGACCGTTATATGCAGCGTTATCTCGCCACCGGCGAAAAACGCATCATCGGCATCGACCGCGTGGTCACAGGCCAGCGCAAGGATGGCTCGACTTTTCCCATGAAGCTCGAAGTGGGCGAGATGCGGTCCGGCGAGAGCCGCTTCTTCACCGGCTTCATTCGCGACCTCACCGAGCGGCAGCAAACCGAGGATCAGCTGCATGAGTTGCAGACCGAGCTTGCGCGGCTGTCGCGGCTGACCGCCATGGGCGAGATGGCCTCGACGCTGGCGCACGAGATCAACCAGCCGCTGTCGGCGATTTCCAATTATCTGCAAGGCTGCAAGCGGTTGCTCGAGCCGGTGGAGCATCCCAATGTGCCGAAGATTCGCGACGCCCTCGCCGAGACCACGAAGCAGACGCTGCGCGCCGGCCATATCATCCGCCAGCTGCGCGAATTCGTGGCGCGCGGCGAGACCGAAAAGCGGCCCGAGAACATCAGCAAGCTGGTAGAGGAGGCGAGCGCGCTCGCCCTTGTCGGCGCCAAGGAAGCTGGTGTGAAAACCGTGTTCCGTTTCGCCAGCCACACCGATACGGTCTTGGTCGAGAAGGTGCAGATCCAGCAAGTCCTGCTCAATCTGATGCGCAATGCCATCGAGGCCATGCAAGGTTGCGAGCGCAGGGAATTGGTGGTGTCCACCACCCCGATCGAGGGCGAAACCATCGAGGTGAGCGTCGCCGATACCGGCAGCGGTCTTTCCGAGGAGATCGCCGAGCGGCTGTTTCAGCCCTTCGTTACCTCGAAGCCCGCGGGCATGGGCGTCGGGCTTTCGATCTCCAAGCGCATCATCGAGGCGCATGGTGGAAAGTTATGGGCCGAGCCCAATCCCGGCGGCGGAACCGTGTTCCGTTTCACGTTGCAATCGGCAACCGAGGGCACTGCCGTCGATGCCTGATCGGATCGTGCATATCGTCGACGACGACGAGGCCGTACGGGAATCGCTCGCCTTCCTGTTGGGCTCGGCCGGCTTGACCGTGCGGCTCTACGACTCGGCGAGCGCCTTTCTTGCCGGTCTCTCCGCCGTCAAGAACGGATGCCTCGTTACCGATGTGCGCATGCCCGACATGACCGGCATCGAGCTGTTGCGGCAACTCCGCTCGCGCGCCTGCAATCTTCCCGCCATCGTCATCACCGGCCATGGCGACGTGCCGCTCGCGGTCGAAGCCATGAAGGCGGGCGCCGTCGATTTCATCGAAAAGCCTTTCGATGAAGAAGCGATACTCAATGCCGTCCAATCCGCTCTCGATCGCGGCGCCACGGAAGAGGACGGCGACAACGCCGCCGTCGCGGCGAAGCTCGCCACTCTCTCCGAGCGCGAACGGCAGGTGCTCGAGGGCCTGGTCGCAGGCCATCCCAACAAGACCATCGCCTACGACCTCGGCATCAGCCCGCGCACCGTCGAGGTGTATCGCGCCAATCTGATGACCAAGATGGGCGCGCGCAGCCTGTCGGAGCTGATCCGCATGGCCATCGCGGGCAAGGTCAACCCGCCGCGGCGCGCCACGAAATAGGCGTTCAAGACCTGCGGCCGTTTGACCTAGCTCAAGGCACGGGCTCCTCGAGCCGCGTATTTGCTGTGACAGTCCGGTGATCTGTAGAGAGCCGCGCGATGCGCTTGAAGGAGTACGATTTGGCCGAAGCCGCAACCATCCTGATCGCCGTAGGCGATGGCGTCCTGGCCGATTCTCTGCGCTTTTCGCTCGAGCTTGAAGGTTTCGACGTGAGACTCTGCGACGAGCATTCCTTGCGCGGCTTATTGGCCCGAACGGGCGCGGCCGGCTGCCTCGTTCTCGACCATGGCGTGTTCGCTCGGCTGGTCAGCGGCAACCCCGAGAGTCGCTTTGCCGAGGCCGATTTTCCCGTGATCTTGATGGTGGGGCACAAGACCGAGACGGTGCTCGCCCGTGCCAAGCAAGCCGGCGTGACGAGGATCGTCGAAGAGCCTTTGCTTGGCGAGGTCCTGCTCAAGGCCATCGAAGCGGCCCTCAGGGAGCACGTTCCGCATGGCCGCTGGCATCGGCCCCATTAGGGCTCGTCGTTCGCGGCCGTTTCCGCCGCAACTCCGTATTATCCCTTAGGTGTCGGCCCCGAATTTCCTGCACGCGCGGTCGGGCGTACTGATTTGCGTCAGACGAACCCATTCCTTGGGAGGATTTGAGATGCTGACGCAGAGTGCCGTTGCCGCAACCCCCCAATTGCATCGCCCCTTCAACGTCTCGCGTAAGCCCGAGGCGGCAGAGTCGGGGACCCAGCTTGGACTCGCCATGAGCTTCGGCCGCAATGCCGAGATCTACGCGGAGGGCGAGACTTCCGGTTATGTCTATAAGGTGATCTCGGGCGTCGTGCGCGTCTCCAAGCTCCTGCCCGATGGACGCCGCCAGATTAGCGCGTTCCATATGCCGGGCGAGATGTTCGGCTTCGAGGCCGATGAGGCGCATCACGCCTCCGCCGAGGCCGTCGTCCCGACCAAGGTCATCGCCTATAGATGGGATGGCGTGCTCGGCACTGAGCGGCAGCCGCCGAATTTCGTTCGCGAGCTCCTGAATCTGACCGTGCTCGGCCTTCGTCATACTCAGAACCATCTTCTCCTGCTTGGCCGCAAGAATGCGCTTGAGCGTCTTGCCGCGTTTCTTCTGGAAATGAGCGCACGCACGGACGGAAGCTCCGTCCTCGACTTGGCCATGCCGCGTCACGATATCGCCGACTATCTTGGGCTGACGCTCGAGACCGTCTCGCGCATGTTCGCCGAGCTCAAGGAGCTGGGCGTGATCAAGCTCGAATCGGCGAGGCGCGTGCACCTCTTGGACAAGGCCGCGCTCAAGGCCATGGGCGCCTGATTTCCTGGCTTTGGCAGGTGCTGGTCCGGCATCTCGACACTTATATATAAGCCGCTATATAGGCGGCGCTTGAAGGGCGCTGCTTCGCGAGGACTTGTCATGAATTTGCGCGTTGTTTCGATCGTCGGCACAGCGCTTTTTCTGGGGGCCGGCTTGGCTGTCGCCGGACCGGCGACGAACCAGCCCGATCCCTTCCACGGCAAGGAATTGGCGCAGCAGCTTTGCTCGAATTGTCATCTGGTCGACAATCAGCAGCAACAGGTCAATGCCGACGTGCCGACTTTCAACGAGATCGCCAATCAAGAGGGGCAGACCGCGGGCGCCATCATGGCGCATATCGTGTTGCCGAAGCACCCGATGCCGACCATTCCGCTGACGCAGAGCGAGCTAGCCGATCTCGCGGTCTACATTATGAGCATGCGCAAGTCGGGATAGTGTTTGAGTGTCGAGGAAAACAGCCATGAAGCACGCACGGACCTGGTACATCATCGCCGACGGCGGCAGGGCACGTTTCGTCGAGCGCGACGAAGCGGGCGCCTATCGTACGGTATTGAGTTTCGTCGCGGCGGATCTGCATAAGCGCTCGCGCGACCTCGGGCTCGATCGCCCGGCGCGGGTCAAGGAAAGCGCCAATACGGCGCGGCACGCGATCGAGCCGCGGCGCGATCTGCACGAGGCCGCCAAGGAGGATTTCATCGGGCTTGTGGCCGAGGAGATCGAGGCCGAGCACACCAAAGATCAATTCGATCGCCTGGTGCTGGTCGCGCCGCCCGGTGTGCTCACCGAGCTCAAGGAGAAACTGTCCAAGGCGCTTGCCCAGCTCGTGGTCGACGATCTGCAAAAGGATTTGACCAAGGTGCCCGACCACGATCTGACCGGGCACGTTGTCCCAACTCGCTAGCGCGCATCAGTTTAGGCAGGTGGTCTTGATCTCCTTCGAGCCATGAGGGTTTCTCCCCTTGGCTCCAGACCGCTTGCATACACCGATCAGACCGGTCGCGGACAATGACAATTCCATCAGCTAGGAGGAGACGGCTTCCGCGGCGAGGGCCGCAGTGTCTTGCAGGGATGTGGGGAGCTTTAGCCGTACCTTGCGGATTGAGGCATCCTCGGGATCGGTGGCGATCTCGAAGCCGAGCGCGCGGCACATCTCCAGCATGCGCTGATTGGCGGCGAGCACATCGCCGGTCAGCTCGCGCAAGCCTTCCTTCTCGGCATAGCGGATCAAATGCCGCATCAACGGCCAGCCAATACCCGTGCCTTTCAGGTCGCTCCGTACGATGATGGCATATTCGCCCGCGACGTAATCGGGATCAGCAGCGAGCCGCGCAACACCGAGCAATTCCTTCTGCTCCTTGTCCAGCGCGACGAAGGCCATGGCGCGCGAATAATCGATCTGCGTGAAGCGGGCGATGAATTTGTGGGAAAATTCCTTGCGCGGCGTGAGGAAGCGGAAGCGGATATCCTCCGGCGAGAGCTTGGCGATGAAGTCGCCATAAAGATGTTCATCCGCCGGCTTGATCGGGCGGACGAAGACGCGATATCCGCTGTCGGTGCTGATCCAGCGTTCCCACTGGTTGGGGTAGGGCCTGATGGCGAGATTGGGATTGGGTCCCGCCATCTCAACTTCGCTCGGCTCGATGCGCAAGCGCGCATCGAGCGCGATCACGCCGGTCTCGTCGGCGAGCAGCGGATTGATGTCGAGCTCCTTGACAGCCGGGCAATCGACGACGAGCTGCGACAGATGAGTCAGCACCGCGGCAATGGCGTGAAGATCGGCGGCAGGTTGGTCGCGATAGCCTTCGAGCAACTTGTACACGCGCGTCTGCTGCATCTGATCGCGGGCAAGTTCGATATCGAGCGGCGGCAGCGCCACGGCCGTATCGCGGATCACCTCGGTGGCCGTGCCGCCGGCGCCGAACAAAATCATCGGGCCGAACAGGCGGTCTTGGTAAATGCCGACAAGAAGTTCATGCGCGTTGGGCCGCATCACCATGGGCTGCACGGTGAAGCCCTCGATGCGTGCGTCCGGCCTGAACTCGTGCACGCGCCTTTGCATGTGCTCCGCCGCATGCACCGCTTCTTGCGCCGAGCGCAAGCCGAGGCGGACGCCGCCGACATCGGATTTGTGCGAGATGTCCTTGGAGAGAATTTTGACCGCCAATGCCGGGGCTTGCTGCAAAAGGCCCTCGGCGATGGCCTCGACCTCCTCGGCCGAAGCCGCAACCCGCGTCGCCACGGTCGGAATGCCGTAAGCCGAGAGCACGGCTTTCGCTTCTGGCTCCGTAAGCATCGAGCGCCCGGCGGCAGCGGCCGTGCGCATGATGGTGCGGGCCGCCTCCTCGGCCACATGAGTGCGCTCGGTCTCCCTCGGCGGCGTCCGCATCAGCTCCTCTTGAGCTTGCGTGTGCTGCCATAAATAGAGAAATCCTTTGATCGCATCGGTCGGCGATTCGTAGGTCGGGATCGAGGCCTCGCGGAATTTGTGTCGTGCGCCTGCGGCGGCTTCCTCGCCGAGCCAATTGGTGAGGATCGGGGGCAGCCGTTCGGGCTGCGGCGCGCGCTTGATCGCGTCGATCACGGCTTGCGCCGCATTGCTCGATGAGGCAAGCGCCGTCGGACAATTGATGATCAGGAGCGCATCGGCCTTAAGCTCGGGCAGAAGCGCATCGAGCGCCGCGCCATAGCGCTCTGGCGCGGCATCGCCGATGATGTCGATCGGATTGCCATGCGACCAATTGGTTGGAAGCACTTTGTCGAGCTTGGCGGCCGCGCCGTCGCCCAACGGCGCGAGCTTGCCGCCCGCTTGGATGAGATCGTCGACCGCGAGCACGCTGGCGCCGCCGCCATTGGTGAGGATCATGAGTTCGTTGCCGGCGATCCGCCTGAGCGAGGTGAGGGTCTCTGCTGCCGCGAACAGCTCCTCGAGCTCCTCGACTCGCACGAGCCCGGCCCGGCGGAAAGCGGCGCTGACGGCGGCATCGCCACCTGCGAGAGCGCCGGTATGTGTGGCGGCGGCCCGGGCGGACTCTTTATACCGGCCCGACTTGATGACGATGACGGGCTTCGCGCGCGCGGCGGAGCGGGCAGCCGACATGAATTTGCGCGCAGCGGGAATAGTCTCGAGGTAAAGCAGGATGGCGCCGGTGGCGACATCGGCGGCGAGAAAATCGAGCAGATCGCCGACATCGACATCGGCCATGTCGCCCATCGAAACGACATAGGAGAAGCCGATCCTGTGCGCTGCGGCCCAATCGAGGATGCCGGTGATCAGCGCGCCCGACTGGGAGAGAAAAGCGAGCCTGCCGGGGCGCGAACGGTTCAGTCCGAAATTGGCGTAGAGGCCGCGCGCGGGAACGGCGATACCGAGGCAATTCGGGCCGATGATGCGCAGGCAATAGGGCCGCGCCTGATCGAGCATCGCTTGCTTCAGCTCGGGATTGAGACCGGCGGTGATGAGGACCGCCGCGCGCGTACCTTTCTTGCCGAGCTCGCCGATCAGCCCCGGCACGGTGTCGGGCTTGGTGGCGATCACCGCAAGTTCCGGCGCCGCCGGCAGAGAGGCGATATCGGGATAGCAACGCCTGCTGGAGATTGTCTTACGGTGCGGGTTGACGAGATAAATCTCTCCGGCGAAACCGCCGGCGAGCATGTTCTCCGTCAGCACATAGCCGACCGAGCCCGATTCCGCGCTCGCGCCGATAATTGCGACCGACCGCGGGGCAAGCGCATGTTCGAGGTTACGGACCGTCATTGCTGCACGCGCACCGGAGACCTCATGGCAATCCCCGGCCAGTCTTATGGCGTGTTCGCTGAATTTCCATGACAAACCGGACCAGACCGTGTCTGTCACAACCTTGAGGGAAATCAAGCCAGGCCCTGGGCAAATTGGCGCCCGTCTTGCCGTCAAGACGGGCAGTGCCGGTCTCTGCGGCCCTGCTAGAGCGAAATATGGCGACCGTTTCTGAAACCGGCATCCCGCCAGAGCGCACGCTTCGCGACAAGCTGAAAGCCGCGCTGGTCACGCCGATCCGCGCCATGCGGTGGCGTTATCTGCCGCTTCTGATGATCTACTACGCCTATGGCGCGCTCGGCCTCGTCGCCATCGCCGAGGCCTTCTGGATCAAGGAGGCGCTGACCTTCACGCCGGCCGAGCTTGCGGCCATCGCCGTATGGCTGACGCTGCCCTGGACCATCAAGATGGTGTTCGGCCAGCTCGCCGATTCCGTGCCGATCTTCGGCTCGCAGCGGCGCATCTATGTGCTGATCGGCGCGAGTCTGGTCGCCTCGGGCATGGTCATTCTCGCCGGCGCGGCCGGCGGGTGGATTACTTTCGCCAGCAAGAACGCGCTCTATGTAACGGCGCAGCTCCTCATCGTCGTCGGCGTCGTGTTGCAGGACGTCATCGCCGATGCCATGACCACCGAGGTCGTCGATCGCGTGCGTCCCGACGGCACGCCGCGGCCGGACGCCGAGGTCCAGCGCGAGCTCGGCATGGTGCAGGTGCTTGGGCGGCTCGCGCTTTGGTCGGGCATTCTCTCGGTCGCGGGGCTCTCCGGCTGGCTTGCGAAGATCTACAGCTATGAGACGGTCTTCCTGCTCGGGCTCGCGATACCGGCCATCTCTCTCACCGGTGCCATGCTGGTCCGCCTCGACGGCACGGCGCCGAAGCCCGTCGACTGGCGTATCCTCGGCGGCGGTCTCGTCTTCGGCGGGGTCGTTCTCGCCATCGGCTTGAGCGGGCTGCCGCTCGGTCAGGAGCTGGTCTTTATCATCTCGCTCACCGTTATCGCGCTGATGCTCGCCCGCATCGGCGAAGACCTCGACGAAACGCACCGCAAGCGCATCTTCTATGCCGCGCTCGTGATCTTCCTCTATCGCGCAAGCCCCGGAGTAGGGGAGGGCTATCGCTGGTTCACCATCGACGTGCTCGGCTTCGATGAGGCCTTCTACGGCACGCTGGCGCAGATCGGCGCCGGCTTGAGCCTCGCCGGCGCCTGGCTCTTTTCCGACGTCATCACCCGCCAGCCGATCGCCAAGGTGCTGCTCTGGCTGACCGTCATCACCACCATTCTATCCCTGCCGGCCGTTGCGCTCGCATTGCGCTGGGATCAGTGGACGATGGAGATGTTCGGCTTCGGGGCGCGCACCATCGCCTTCGTCGACACCACCGTGACGTCACCCTTCGCCGAGCTGAGCATGATCCCGGCTCTCACGCTCGTCGCCGTCAATGCGCCCGCCGGGCGCCGCGCCACCTGGTTCGCGTTGATGGCCTCGCTCATGAACGTAGCGCTGGTGGCGGGCCAGCTTCAGACCAAATATCTCAATCTCCTGTTCGCGGTGGACCGCGGCTCCTATGAGACTCTCGCGGCGTTGACGATCGCCGCCATCGTCATCGGCTTCATCGTTCCCGTGGCGGGCATTCTCACCTTTGGCAAGCGCGCGACCTGATGGCGCGCGTCTTTTGGGCACGGGAAAAGTAGGCAATCGATATAAGAATTATTCCGGCCGCTCCAACGTGCCTGCCCAGGGAAGATTGGAAACGCTTCTGGCATCCCATGGGCTAGCCTCTGCCCGCCATCGAGGCTGCAACCAAGCGCCCGCAAGCTGATTGTGTGTGTGAAGTCCCGAGCTTGGATGGTTCCCTGTAGCCCAACTTGCTCACGTGTACCCATTGAAGTTTTCCATTTCTCCCTTTGCCGCTGCCGCACGATGGATCGCGTTGCGGCCAATCGATGGCGCGGCAGTTGCCGCCCTCCTGGCGCTTCTCGTGCTGATCGGCTTCGGCGCCCGCGCCGCAGATGAGACGCCCGCCGCCGACGCCAAGCCCCCCGCCGTCAAGATCGCGATCCACTACCTGACCAAGGAATATGAGGAGCCGGTCCCGCTCTCTTTGGTCGATCCCATTCTCAAGGACAACGGCCTGCAGGGCGCGCGCCTCGCTATCCAGGACAACAATAAGAGCGGCCAATTACTCGGCCAGGAATATGAGTTGGTCGAGGACACCGTCCCGGCGGATGGCGACGTCGCCGCCAAGGCGAAGGAGATCCTGAAAGACGGTCCCGCCATCATCATCGCCGATCTTGAGGCGAAGGATCTTCTCGCCGTCGCCGATCTGCCCGAGGCGAAAGACTCCATCATCTTCAACATCCGCTCGGGCGACGACAGGCTGCGCGGCGAGGACTGCCGTTTCAATGTCTTCCACATCGCGCCGACCTGGTCGATGCGCGCGGATGCGCTCGCGCAATATCTGATCTGGAAGAAATGGAACAAATGGTTCGTGCTGAAGGGCGTGGCTCCATCGGACCAGGACTATGACGCCGCGGTCAAGCGCGCCGCCGGCCGCTTCGGCGGCAAGGTCGTCGAGGAGCGCGAATACAAGTTCGACACCGCCAATCCGCGCACCGATTCAGGCCATCAGCAAATTCAGACGCAGATGCCCGAGGTGACCCAAGGTGCGCCCGAGCACGACGTCTTGTGGGTCGTCGACACGGTCGAGCATTTCGGCGAGTACGTGCCCTATCGCGATTACGACCCGAGACCCGTGGTCGGCACGCAAGGCCTGATCGCCGTCGCTTGGCACCGCTCCTACGAGCAATACGCCGGCACGCAAATGCAGCATCGTTTCGAACGCTTCGCCAAGCGCGTGATGACCGAGCGCGACTACTCGGCCTGGATCGCGGTGCGCGCCGTCGGCGAGGCGGTGACCCGGTCGGGAAAGTCCGACGTAGCTGACATTCGCGCCTACATCCTGTCTGACGCCTTCACCGTTGCCGCCTTCAAGGGCGAGGGGCTCTCCTTCCGCAGTTGGGACCACCAGCTTCGCCAGCCGCTTTTGATCACCGGCGCGCGCTCGCTCGTCTCGATGTCGCCGCAGGAGGGGTTCCTGCATCCGAAGAACCTCACGGACACCCTCGGCTACGACGAGCCCGAAACCAAGTGCAAATTCCCCAAATAGAAAAGGTACCGGAGATGAAACGCCCGATTTTGTTTGCGACTGCCGCCATGCTGGCGCTGGCAACCTCGCCCGCGCTTGCCTTGCAGATCTACGTGTCCAACGAGAAGGACAACACCGTCACCGCAATCGACGGCAACACGCTGGAGACGCTGAAGACGATCAAGACCGCGCGCCGCCCCCGCGGCATCATCACCAGCCCCGACGGCAAGGAAGTCTATGTCGCGGCGGGCGACGGCGACATCATCGACGTCATCGACACCAGCAAGCTCGAAGTCGTCCGTCAGCTCGATTCGGGGCCGGATCCGGAATTGATGGCCGTCGATCCCAAGGGCGGCACGCTCTACATCGCCAACGAGGACGACTCGATGGCGACCATCATGGATACCGAGTCGGGCGAAGTGAAAGCCGAGGTCCCCGTCGGCGTCGAGCCCGAAGGCGTGGGCGTCAGCCCGGATTCCAAATATACGGTCGTCACCTCGGAATCGACCAGCATGGCGCATGTGGTCGACAACGCCACGCTCAAGCTGATCGAGAACGTGTTGGTCGATACGCGGCCGCGCGAGGCCAAATTCACGCCCGACGGCAAGGAGGTTTGGGTCTCCTCCGAGGTCGGCGGCACCATCTCGGTGATCGATACCAGCAATTGGAAGGTGAAGAAGAAGATCGGCTTCGAGGTTGCCGGCGTGCGGCCCGAGCTGCTTCAGCCGGTCGGCATGGAGTTCACCAAGGACGGCAAAAATCTCTTCGTCGCCCTTGGCCCCGCCAACCGCGTGGGCGTGATCGATCCCAAGATCTATGAGGTGAAGGACTACATCCTCGTGGGACAGCGGCCCTGGCATCTTGAGCTTTCGCCGGACCACTCGAAGCTTTACGTCGCCAACGGTCTCACCAACGACATGACCATCATCGACGTGGCGAGTCTCAAGGCTGAGAAATCGGTGCCGGTCGGGCGGCTTCCCTGGGGCGTCGCCGTCGTCCCTTAACCAAGACAATATAATAAGGCCGGCATGAGCAATCATGCCGGCCCAACCTGCATAGAATGGCCGGTGGCGCGGATACCGCCTTCGGCCATTCTGCTATCGACGATGGAAAAATGGGCTTGGCTGTTGGGAGGCTGGGGGGTGCAGCGCACGCACCACACCCCCACCCCCGACGGCGATCGCTGGATCGCAAAAGCCGTAGCCCCGTTTGGAAGGAGACGACGAGAGCTACGTCCTTCGCCGGCGAGAAAAACCCTATCTGGCAGCGTCCCCGGACAGCTAGGAAGCCCGAGAACGCCGCCCAAAGCCTAGTGCCAGGTTGATACTGACGTCTCTAGCCAGCGTCCCAATAGTGGTCGGGAAAGTTTGGTAATCCAATTGCCACGGTTGCCCTTGCTATTTCTCCCGGTCCGACATGAAGTCCAATTTTCCGCGACTCCCTGCCAGGACTTCCAAGAAATGGGCTATCGAAGCGGGGGAAAACGACCAGGCAACGGTCAACGGAAATAGCAATTGCTCCTACATTGCCCCCAAGATGATGGGGCGGAGCGCATTGGTTGTGGAGACTATTAGAGCGTGCTGCAAAAGCTTTGGTATGACCGGCCGGTAAGGACGCAACTTCTCGTCGCGGTGGGGGTGATCAATCTCCTCGCGGCGATTCTCGCCGGCGCCGTCTCCATCCTTAACACGCGGACGGCCACCAAGGTCGAAATCGAGGCCTCGCTGGAAGTGGCGCAGCGCTTTGTCGCGGCCACGATGAAGGACCTCGCCGCGCAAGGCCGCCTCGGCGAGCTCAACCAGCAGCTTCCTTTGCAGCTCAAGCATCTTCGCCACGTCCGCATCATGTTCATGGACCAGATCGGCCAGCTCACCGTCGTGTCGCCGCAGCCCTCGGAAGTCGCCGGTGCCCCCGATCACGCACCGACGTGGTTCGCAAGGCTCGTGCGGCCGCAGCTTGTCGGGCGCGCGGTGCGCATCGTTGCCATCGATCATTCGACCCCGGTCGTCATTGTCGGCGAGCCCGCGGACGAGATCGCCGAGGCTTGGCACGATTTCTCCTCGCTCGCGCTTGTGTGGCTCGTGCTCAATGCGCTGATCCTCGCCATTCTCTATGTCGTGCTTGGCCGCGTGCTCGATCCGCTCGCGCACCTCTCCAAGGGCATGTTGAGCCTCGAGGACGGCCACTACGCCACCAGACTCGAGCTGCCGAAGGTCAAGGAGCTTGCCGTCCTCACCGAGCGTTTCAACACGCTGGCCGGCGCGCTCGACACGGCACGCGACGAGAACAGCCGCCTCTACCGCCAGCTCATCACCGTGCAGGAGGAGGAGCGGCGGCAAATCGCCAACGAGCTGCATGACGAGGCCGGTCCTTGCCTGTTCGGCATCACCGCCAATGCGTCGTCCATCCAGAACTTCGCCGATCAGCTCCCCGATGACCGCCAGGCGGAGATGATCACCCGCCGCGTCGGCGAGATCCTGTCCATCGCCGAGCGCCTCAAGCTTCTCAATCGCGCTCTGCTCAAGAAGCTGCGGCCTGGCCCGCTCGGACGCGTGAAACTCAGCGAGCTCCTCGATGAGCTCGTCGCCGGCTTTCAGCGCCGCCATCCCGACACGCATATCTCCATCGCCTTCGGCAAGCTGGCCGACTCCTACGGAGAGGCGATCGACCTCACGCTTTACCGCTGCATTCAGGAAGGCATCACCAACGCCATACGCCATGGCAAGGCGGGCTCTCTCGCCATCGATCTCCTCGAGGAGTCGACCCGCAAGAATGGAAGCAAGCGGTTCCGCGGCCGGGTCAGCCTCACGCTCAGCGATGACGGGAAGGGGATTGCCCCGGCAACGCCCAAGGGCTTCGGGCTCACCACTATGACCGAACGCGTGCGCTCTCTCGGCGGAACCTGCGAGATCGAGAGCGCGCCGGCGAAGGGCACCATCATTCACGTCGAAATCCCGATTGAGCGCGCCAGCACGACGGTGACAAGCGCGCCTGAATTCGTTGGAGGGCTGTCATGACCCGCGTCCTCGTCATCGATGACCATCCAATCGTGCTGCAAGGCTGCCGCCAGCTGCTCGAGGATGCCGGCGTCGATCAGATCGTGCAAGCGCAGAGCCTTGCCGACGGCTTCCGCATGTACCGCACGCAAAAGCCCGACGTGATCATCGTCGATCTCGCCATGCGCACGGGTGCGCTCGGCGGGCTTTCATTTATTCGCCGGTTGCGGCTTCACGATCAGCGCACGCCGATCCTCGTCTTCACCATGCATTCCGATCCGGTCATCGTCAGCCGTGCGCTCGAGGTCGGCGCCACGGGCTACGTGCTGAAGGACACGTCCTCCGACGAGGTGGTGAAGGCGTTTCAGAGGGTGCGCGAGAACCGCCCCTATCTCAGCCACGACCTCGCTTCCGAGGTGGCCTTCATGGAGGCGAGGGGCACGACCAATCCCTTGCGGCGCATGACCGTGCGCGAGCTGCAAACCTTGGCGCTCGTCGCCGAGGGCAAGCCCTACGGCGTCATCGCCGAGCATCTGCATGTCAGCTACAAGACGGTGGCCAACACCTGCACCCAGCTCAAGGCGAAGCTCGGCGTGCGCACGCTGCCCGAGCTGATGCGAATCGCCATCCAGCACCTTCCTTCCGCCACGGCCAAGGGCCCGCGCGGGGAGTGGTCCTAAGTCGCGACGACGGGACGCTTGCCAAGTTTGCCAACCGGCTGTCCGGCTTTGGGGCTCGGAGCCCTCAAGTCGTGATCTCAATTGCCAAGTCGGGCATAGGCGTGAGTCGATGACCGTCCTTAAAATCCCGCGGCGGGTTCCAACCGGTTTCCCGCCATCTATCGGCGGAATTCGTGCCTCTATCGGCGTCCTTGCCAGCTGACAATCGTCGCGGCGGCGGCAAAGCGCCCGGGAATTCTCCAGGAAGAAGCGCGGGAATTTTGGAAGAAGAAATGGCATGACACGGCAAGGATGCCGGGGTCATTTCCCAGGAGCTTTGTGGTAACCCACGCGGCGCCCGCCGCGCTAGCTTCTCCGCGTCATGACAACTTGAAGACTCGTCAAGCGGGGGAAGGCAGCGACCAGGCATCGTCACTTGCCTGACCTTCCCCAACTGGCGGGGATTTTTTCGAGCGGGAGCAACTCTGTGCTCGCTTGCGCATGCCGCTGGAGCGGCGCGCCCAGACACTCCCAACCAAATTCGGTGAACTCAAAGCTAGGGAGAAAGCGAATGAAGACGAGACACGGTCTTCTGGCCGGCGCCCTTATCGCTATGGCGATGAGCGTGTGCGGTCAGGCCAATGCAGGCACCGACGAGGAGCAATTGGCGAGGATGAAAGACCCCGATCAATGGCCGGCGCCTGGCCGCGACTTTGCGCTGACGCGCCACAGCAACCTCGCCGACATCAACACCAAGAATATCGGCAAGTTGCAGATGATCTGGCTGCAGGGCACCAACGCGCTGCGCGGCCATGAAGGTCAGCCGCTTGTGATCAAGGATGTCGCCGGCAAGACGGTGCTGTTCATGATCTCGGGCTGCCCGTCGATGGCGAATTGCAACGTGGTGCAGGCGCTCGATTTGACCGACGCCGACAACCCGAAGCAGATCTGGAACTACGTGAAGAAGACCGACCGCGACGAGTCCGCCGTTCCGCGCGCTTGCTGCGATACGGTCAATCGCGGCGGCTCCTATGCCGACGGCAAATTCGTGTTCGGCACTCTGGACGGCTTCGTGATCGCGCTCGACGGTCAGACCGGCAAGGAAGTCTGGGTGGTCAAGCATGCCTATCCCGAGAAGGGCGAGACCATCACCCCCGCGCCGTTGATCGCCGACGAAAAGGTGATTATCGGCTTCGGCGGCAGCGAGTTCGCCGCGCGCGGCCGCGTGACGGCTTACAATCTCAAGGACGGTTCAGTGGCGTGGAATTGCCACAGCACGGGGTCCGACAAGGATGTCTGCCTCACGCCCGACACCAACAAGGCCAACCCGCACTACGGAACCTATGGCCAGGATCTCGGCGTGAAGACCTTCCCCGGCGAGGATTGGAAGATCGGCGGCGGCACGGCTTGGGGCTGGATCAGCTACGATCCTGAGACGAAGATAGTCTATTACTCGACCGCCAACCCAGGTCTGTGGAGCCCGGCCTATCGTTGCCCCGATAAGACCCACGAAGAATGCAACACTGGTGATTTCGACAACAAGTGGACACTGAGCCTGTTCGCCCGCAAGGTCGAGAACGGCGAGGCTATCTTCGCCTACCAGTACACGCCCTTCGATCAGTGGGACTATGACGGCATCAACGAGAACATCCTCACAACGATGGATGTCGATGGTAAGAAGCGAAAGGTGCTCAGCCATTTCGATCGCAACGGCTTTGCTTACGTGATCGACGCCACCGACGGCACGCTGCTCCGCGCCACCAAGTACGTGACACGGACTGGGCCGAGAAGGTCGATCTGAAAACCGGTCGTCCGATCAAAGTGCGCGAGCATTCTCCGCTCGAGCGTGGCCGCAACGTTGCGACTTGCCCCTCGGCCATGGGCGGCAAGGACCAGCAGCCGGCATCCGTCGATCCTAAGGAGCCCAACCTGTTCTACATGCCCACCAACAACTGGTGCATGGAGCTCGAGCCGCAGGAGCGCACGCACACGAATCAGGGCACGGTCTACGTGTTCGCCAACGTGTACATGTATCCTGAGAAGAAGGGCACGACCGGCGAGCTCAAGAAGTACGACGTGTTGACCGGCAAGACCGTCTGGGAGATCCCGGATCCGTATCCGAACTGGAGCGGCACCATGAACACTGACGGTGGTCTCGTGTTCTATGGCTCGCTGGGTGGTGACTTCCGCGCGGTCGATCGGAGCTCGGGCAAGATCGTGTGGAGCCGCAAGCTCGGCTCCGGCATCATCGGCAACCCGATCACCTGGAAGACCGGCGGCAAGCAATATGTCGGCGTGTACTCCGGCATCGGCGGCTGGATCGGCTTGCCCGTTACCGCCGGCCTCGACCTGAACGACAAGTTCGGCGCTATCGGCGCCACGGCCATGACCAAGGCCGCCAACCTGGACAAGATCCCCCAGGGTGGCGAGCTGAACGTCTTCCGTCTGTTCGAATAGAGAACAGCCTCTAGGCTGAGACGCCCGGTGCCTCGACGGCATCGGGCGTCTTTCTTTATAGTGTCGCCATCGTCGTGCGCCATCATTGAGAATTGCCGCGCGCAAGAGAGATCCACGCGGCCCTCCGCGATACCTGGCGTCGCCGACCGCCTTCAAGCTTGATTCGAGATTTGTTGGGCGGCCTCGGAGCCTAAACGCGTGCTCGTTAAGAGAAGAACGCGCTCGCCGGCGCGCTGCACACAAATGGTGCAACTTTTCGCTTGACACGCGAAGCTTCGAGAATTGCGCACTTGATGCAGTGCAGCGAAAAGGATGAACGTTTGGCACATTTGATTGCTTTGAGCACTTTTCACTTGCAAACCCATTACATTTGGCAATTATGGGCGGGCAGCTTGGCAATGCGTGGGATGCCGGTTTCCATCGAGAATTCGATCACTCCGTTCTCCCATTCAGCGCTAGGCTGTGATTCCTCGTGAGGTGTCACCGCGTGATGTGTTCATCGGAGGACCCGCCGCCAGGAGCGGGCGCGAGGCGTTTTGATTTGCTTCGGCGCATTCGGGTCACGTCCCATATCCACTGTGACAGCTTGAAAACTTGCAAGGGCTCTGGGCTCTCTTGGCACTTCGCTCAAGGGTGATTTGCGCTCTGGCAAAACAGAATAGCTCAGCTTTCGTTCGGTGAACTGAGTAGCTAGGGAGAGGAGAAAGATATGAAAATGAAGTTTGGTGTTCTGGCCGGGACCATCATCGCGGTGATGATGGGCGTATCCGGCCAGGCAATGGCTGGCTCCGATGAGGAGCAGCTCGCGCGTATGGCGGACCCCGATCAGTGGCCAGCCCCCGGCCGGGATTTCGCTCTGACGCGTCACAGCACCTTGGCCGATATCAATACGAAGAATATCGGCAAGTTGCAGATGGTTTGGCTGCAGGGCACCAATGCTCTGCGCGGCCATGAGGGTCAGCCCCTCGTGATCAAGGACGTTGGTGGCAAGACCGTTCTGTTCATGGTCTCCGGCTGCCCGGCCATGTCAAACTGCAACGTGGTGCAGGCGTTGGATCTGACCGATCCTGACAACCCGAAGCAGATCTGGAACTACGTGAAGAAGACCGACCGCGACGAGTCCGCTGTTCCGCGCGCTTGCTGCGACACGGTCAACCGTGGTGGTTCCTATGCCGACGGCAAGTTCGTGTATGGCACCCTCGATGGCTTCGTGATCGCCCTCGATGGCCAGACAGGCAAGGAAGTCTGGGTCGTCAAATATGCCTTCCCTGAGAAGGGCGAAACCATCACCCCCGCTCCATTGATCGCCCAAGACAAGGTGATCATCGGCTTCGGTGGTGACGAGTTCGCCGCCCGCGGTCGTATTGCTGCCTTCAATCTGAAGGACGGCTCCGAAGCTTGGGTTTGCCACAGCACGGGTTCCGACAAGGACGTGTGCCTGACGGCCGACACCAACAAAGCCAACCCGCAGTTCGGTCAAGCTGGTTCGGACCTGGGTATCAAGACCTTCCCGGGCGAGGACTACAAGATCGGCGGCGGCGCCGCTTGGGGCTGGTACAGCTACGATCCTGAGCTGAAGCTGGTCTACTACGCGACCGGTAACCCCGGTCTGTGGAGCCCGGCCTATCGTTGCCCCGACAAGACCCACGAAGAGTGCAACACCGGCGATTTCGACAACAAGTGGTCGATGACGATCTTCGGCCGCAAAGTCGATACCGGCGAGGCGGTTTTCGCCTATCAGATGACCCCCTTCGATCAGTGGGACTATGACGGCATCAACGAAAACTTCCTGACCGACATGGAAGTCGACGGCAAGAAGCGGAAGGTCCTCACCCACTTCGATCGCAATGGCTTCGCCTATGTGCTCGACCGTACCGACGGCACGCTGCTCCGCGCCACGAAATACGTGACGACGGACTGGGCCGAGAAGGTCGACATGAAGACGGGCCGTCCGGTCAAGGTGCGCGAGCATTCTCCGCTCGAGCGTGGCCGCAACGTTGCTGCTTGCCCCTCCGCTATGGGTGGCAAGGACCAACAGCCCGGTTCAGTCGATCCCAAGGAGCCCAACCTCTTCTACATGCCCACCAACAACTGGTGCATGGAGCTCGAGCCCCAGGAGCGCACGCACACGAATCAAGGCACGGTTTACGTGTTCGCGAACGTGTACATGTATCCTGAGAAGCAGGGCACGACCGGCAAGATCAAGAAGTACGATGTTTTGACCGGCAAGACGGTGTGGGAAATCCCGGATCCGTACCCGAACTGGGGCGGCACCATGGTTACCGACGGCGGCCTGATGTTTTATGGCTCGCTGGGTGGTGACTTCCGCGCGGTCGACCGGAGCTCCGGTAAGATCCTGTGGAGCCGCAAGCTCGGTTCAGGCATCATCGGCAACCCGATCACCTACAAGGTCGGCGGCAAGCAGTATGTCGGCGTGTACTCCGGCATCGGCGGCTGGATCGGTCTTCCTGTGACGGCCGGCCTCGACCTGAACGACAAGTTCGGTGCCATCGGCGCCACGGCCATGACCAAGGCCGCCCAACTGGACAAGATCCCCCAGGGTGGCGAGCTGAACACCTTCCGCATCTTCGAATAGGCGAAACTGTTTAGTTAGACTAACGACGCCCGGTGCCCTTGCGGCATCGGGCGTCATTTCCTTAATTAAAGGGGTAGAGTTCCCCTCGTATGGAAGGGTAAAGTGTGGCGAGGCTGCTAGCCCCGCACGGTCACCCAACCGCTAACTGAAGAAACCCGAGCCCCCATGTCCCTTCGTATCCTGATAGCGTCGCTCTGCGTTGCCAGTTTTGCCTTCGCTTCGCTGCCGGCCGAGGCCGCCAAAAACCCCGTCAAGCGTGATCTGAGCAAAGAGTTCGAGGATTTGACCCCGAGCGAGCAGATCGCCATCCGCGCCGCCGCCAAGGCCGCCTACAAGGCGAAGAAGCTGCAGACGCTGAATGTCTGCGCCGACCCCGGCAACATGCCGCTTTCCAACATCAAGCAGGAAGGTTTCCAGAACAAGCTCGCCACTCTGCTCGGCGAGGCCATGGGGGCAAAGGTCACCTATTCCTGGCGTCCCTTCATCGAGCGCGGCCTCACGCGAGAGACCTTCGGCCGTGACATGTGCGATGCGATGTTCGACATGCCGACCAATTACGGCTCGCTACTCACCACCTTCCCGGTTTATCGCTCGACTTACGTTCTCGCCTATCGCAACGACAGGGGCCTCAAGCTCACCGGGCTCGATGATCCCAAGCTCAAGGATCTCAAGATCGGCGTGTTCCAGACCTCGGGCATCCGCGAGGCTCTCGCCAAGCGCGGCATCGTCGATAACGTAGCGCTGCAAACCCAGACCCACGACGCCGACCTTATCGTCGAGCATCAGCCATGGTGGGTCGTGCAGAAGGCTCTGAACGGCGAGCTGGACGTGGCCGCCGTGTGGGGTCCTTTCGCCGGCTGGCTCACGACGATGAAGAACGAGCCGCTCACCATTCAGCCGGTCAATCTCGAGGAAGATCGCGTGCCGCTCGAGTTCGATCTCGGCATCGGCGTGCGCAAGACCGACGCCTTCCTGAAATACATGCTGGAGTTTGCGCTGGAGGATAAGGCCGAGGAGGTCGCCCAGATTCTGAAGGATTACGGCGTGCCGCTCGTGCAATGCAGCAAGTGCATCGTGCCGGGCGACCTGCCGTCGCATGGCAGCTACACCGCGCTGGCGCAGACCGATTTCAAGGCGCGTCCCGATCTCGCGTCGCCCGACCAGGTGGTGACCAAGGAGAAGCTGGAGCAATGGTTGGAGGAAGGCGCCGATATCACCCAGGAGCTCAGCAACGCGGTGATCGCCAACGATTTCGACCGCGTCAAATTCCTGGTCTCCAAGGGCGCCGACGTGAACAAGGTCGACAATCAGGGCTGGACGCCGCTGCAAAGCGCCGCGCGCCAGCGCCGCGACCAGATGGCCAAGCTCCTCTTGGAGCTCGGCGCCGACCCCAATTTGGGCGACCCGACGCCTCTCGTGGCCGCGGTGATGCGCGATCACGTCCCCACCATCAAGGTGCTGTTAGAGAAAGGCGCCGACATCGAGGCGCCGGGCCAGCAGGGTTTCAAGCCTTTGCCGCTGGCCATCGCCGAAGACAAATATGAATCGGCCAAGGTCCTGCTGGAGGCTGGCGCCGACGTGAACAGCGTGTCCGGCGACGACGCGCTCACCCCGCTCATGATTGCCGCTGGACAAACCTCGCCGGCCGAAGGCGCCATGTTCTTGCCCGGCAGCACGCGTCCAACCGACATCGCGCGCGGCCTGATCGATCGTGGCGCCGACGTGAACGCGCAGTCGAAGGCTGGCGTCACCCCCTTGATGATCGCCGCGACGCATAACAATGCGCCCATGATCGGCATGCTGATCGACGCCGGCGCCGACGTCTCGCTGAAAAACAAGCTCGGCCAGACCGCGTCCGAGGTGGCTGAGAAGAACGGCAACCTCCAGGCCCAGCAGGCGATCTTGGTGCTGAGCTCGTCCAAGGCTGCGGCAGCGCCGAAACCCGGCGATGCCGAGCAAAGCACCAGCCAATGACGGTGAGTCTGTTGCGTAAAATTGTTCCGATTGCCTGGGCCGCGGCGTTAGCCGTGGCCCTTTGCTTATCCGCTCCGCTCTTTGCCACCGAGTTCAGCGAGGAGGATGTCAATAAAGCGGTCGCCGCCACCATCGCCGAGCGGTCGAAGGACGGCGTCTTCGTCTTCCACGACCCCAAGCTCGACGCCGATCTCAACCTCACCTACGAGCAGGTCAAGATCGTGCGCGGCATGGAAGGCTATGGCTGGTTCGCCAACGTCATCTTCCACGACAAGGACAACGACAAGAAGAAATACGCCATCGACTTCTGGTACAAGCCCGAAGGCGACAAGCTCACCTTGATGGACATCAGGGTGCAGAAGGGGCCGAAGCAAGAAGGCGACGCCTGGATCATGATCACGCGCATGCCGGTGGCCTGGTGGTGGCTGCCGGTGCAGGAGCATCCGGGCGACATGGAGGTGACGCGCGCCTGGCAGGTGATGAGCGTGATCCACAAATACATCGCCACCAACCGCGAGAACGGCGTGTTGAACCTGAAGGACGACAAAACCGGGGAGACCATCCCGCTCGAGTTCGTCGAGATGCATCAACCGGTGCGGCGGCTCAAATCCGATGGGCACTATTTCGCCTGCACCGATTTCCGCAAATCCGGCAGCAAGGATGAGTATTACGACATCGACTTCTGGGTGACCCAGAAGGGCGGCAAGCTTGAAGTGGACGATGTGAAGATCCACAAGGTCCCGGTCCAGGAAGACGGCATCTGGACGCAAGTTCCCCGCTATACGTTCGAAGGCATGGATTTCGACGTGACCCAATGACGGGGCAAGGTTAACCCACAAGGAAGCCAAAATGCCGCACCGTTCAGCGGCGGCTATCGCCGTGGCCAATATGGCGCTATGAGTGTTTGCTTTTTAGCCCGCGCCCGAGGGGGGAAATCGACTAAACGCAATTAAAGCCAACAACTTAACTGGGTAAGGAAACGAGCAGTGCGCAAAATCATCACCGGACTTTTCACACTTGTGTTCATCGCCGGCGTGGGCGCGTTTGCATGGAAGGCTTGCGCGACCGATGAGCCGCCGAAGCAGACTGAGGAGAAGCCGACCGGCGGCGAGGCAGCCGCTGGCGGTGGCGATTGCTGCAAGGCCGACGACGCCACGCCGCTGCTCGACCTGATCAAGGCGACGCCCAAGGGCGGTTTGCATAATCCCTATAAGGACAAGATCACCGACGCCGCCTTTATTGACGCGGGGCATAAGAAATATCTCTCCTTCGGCTGCAATGGCTGTCATGGCGGTGGCGGCGGTGGCGGCATGTGCCCGCCCTTGACCAACGACACCTGGGTCTACGGCCCCGACGACGATACCCTGTTCCGGCTGATGGCCATCGGTTCCGATCAGTTGCAGAAGGAGGGCTACAAACGCGTCAAGCAAGAGGTCGTGGTCGGCCCGATGCCCCCCTTTGGTGGGATCATCAAGACCTCTGACGACCTGTGGAAGGTCATTACCTGGATCCGCTCGGTGAACCCGAGCTCGGCCACCAAGCCGCCGCTGCAATAGACTTTGCCAGCAGCCGGCGTGCCCGGCCTCCATTAAATTTTGGAAAGCCGTCGAGCCTTAGGCTCGGCGGCTTTTGTTTTGCGCGGCTCTCGGCAGAGGAGAGGGGGGTGGCAGAAAGATTGCCAATCCCTGGCAGCCTCCTTACTGACCGCCCATATTATGCGGAAGAATCAGCTTCTTAGTTTCCATCTGCGCTTGCCATATTGTGCACTGCGCATTGCCAAGTGGCGGCAGGTCTGAAAAATAGGCGCGCTGAATGTCCTGACCCCGTCTCCCCAAGTGTCGGCGCGTCCCCCATCCCCTTCAGCCGCGTAGGAGCAAAGCTCTCGCCTATGTCGCGTTTGTCAGTCTGTAGCTTGCCTCCCAGCCGGAAACTCTATGCCGGTTTGGTCCTGAGTCTAAGTCTAGGTCTTCTGGCTTCGGTCCTGCTGCTCCCTGCGCTGGCCGAGACGCCGTCGTCCCCCGCGCCGGCAGAGCCCGCGGCGGCGCCTCCCGCCGCTCCAAAGGGCGCTGCGAAGGATGCAAGCCCTCCCGCTGCGCCCGCGGCGACGCCGGAAGCTGGCGCCGCGCCAATGAAGAATATGCGCGTCGTTTATCTCGGCAAGCAATATGAGGAGCCGCTTCCGCTTTCCTACGCCGAGAAGCCGATCGAGGACAAAGGCATCCAGGGCGCGCGCCTGATGCTGAAGGAAGCGAACCAGGCCGGAAATTTCGTCGGTCATTCCTTCGAGCTCGAAGAGGCCATCGTGCCGGGAGACGCCGACGTTGTCGCCAAGGCGAAGGAAGTCCTTGGCAAGGGCGAACGCTTCATCATCGCCGATCTCGAGCCCGCCGATCTCCTCGCCGTCGCCGATCTGCCCGAGGCGAAGGACGCCATGATCATGAATATTCGTTCGAGCGCGACCTCGCTTCGCCAGGAGCAATGCCGCATCAATGTCTTCCACGTCATCCCCGACTATGCGATGCGCGCCGACGCACTCGCGCAATATCTCATCTGGAAGAAATGGCCGCGCTGGTTCATCATCCGCCGCGACAGCCCGCAAGACCAGGACTACCTCGCCATGGTCAAACGGTCGGCGGGGCGCTTCGGCGGCAAGGTGGTCGAGGACCACGTCTATGCCCTCCCGCCCGGCGCGCGCAATCTCGACTCGGGCCACCAGCAGATCCAGGCGCAAATCCCCATGGAGACGGAGAGCGCTCCCGACCACGACGTGGTGTGGGTGATCAACAGCGAGGACGATTTCGGCGACTATCTCCTCTACCGCACCTATCTGCCGCGTCCGGTCGTCGGCACGCAGGGCTTGCAGGCGGTGGCCTGGGACAAGTCCTATACCGAATCCGGCGCCATGCATTTCCAGAACGCCATCCCGCGCATCGCCAAGCGCCCGCCGGTCGAGCGCGACTACACCGCCTGGCTCGGCTTCCGCGCGCTCGCCGATTCGGCGATGAAGTCGGGCAAGACCACGCCGCAGGAAGTGAAGGCCTACATGCTGTCCGACCAGTTCAAGCTGGAAGGCTTCAAGGGCCAGGCGATGAGCTTCCGCACCTGGGACCATCAAATGCGCCAGCCGATCGTGCTCGGCGGCGGCACGCGCGTTCCCGTCTCCACGTCGCCGCAGGAGGGTTTCCTGCATCCCACCAACGTCACCGACACGCTCGGCTTCGATCAACCCGAGACCAAGTGCAAGTTCAAGTAAAAACATCGACAAAGGTAGCCCCATGACTCGCATCGCTCTTGCCGCGGTCTCCGCCGCGGCGCTTCTTCTCTTCGCCGCCCCGTCCTTCGCCGCGACGCCGATGATTTTCGTCTCCAACGAGAAGGACAACACCATCACCGTGCTGAACGCCGACACGCTGGAGAAGATCGACACCATCAAGGTGTCGCGGCGTCCTCGCGGCATCGTGGTAAGCCCTGACGGCAAGGAGCTGTTCGTGGCCGCCGGCGACGGCGACATCATGGACGTGGTCGACATCGGCACGCTCAAAGTCAGCCGACAGCTCGAATCCGGTCCCGATCCCGAGTTGATGGCGCTCAGCCCCAAGGGCGACATCATCTATATCGCCAACGAGGACGACAGCCTCGTCACCATCATGGACGTCAAGAGCGGGGATATCCTCGCCGAGGTGCCGGTCGGCGTCGAGCCCGAGGGCATGGGCGTGAGCCCCGACGGCAAATACACGGTCGCCACTTCCGAATCGACCAGCATGGCGCATGTCATCGACACCGCCTCCAACAAGCTGATCGCCAATGTGCTGGTCGACAGCCGCCCGCGCGAGGCGAAGTTCACCCCTGACGGCAAGGAGCTCTGGGTCTCCTCCGAGGTTGGCGGCACGATCTCCGTGATCGATCCCGCCACCTGGAAGGTGAAGCAGAAGATCAGCTTCGAGGTTCCCGGCGTGCGGCCCGAGCAGCTCCAGCCGGTGGGCATGGACTTCACCAAGGATGGCAAGCTGATTTTTGTCCCCTTGGGACCGTCCAATCGCGTCGCCGTCATCGATGTCGCCACCAAGGAGGTCAAGGAATACATTCTTGTCGGCCAGCGTCCCTGGCACGGCGAGATGAGCAGAGACGGCAAGAAGTTCTACGTGGCCAACGGGCTGACCAACGATTTGACGGTGATCGACGTCGAGTCGCTCAAGGCCGAGAAGTCGGTGCCCGTGGGCCGGCTGCCTTGGGGCGTCGCCGTAACGCCGTAGCCGACTGTGAGGGCGGGCAGGTGCGGCCCTCTTATGAGGCGCCGCTCTCTCCCGCACTTCGGCGGGCGATAATCGCCCTGGCCGCCCACCAGACGAGCAAAGCCACGACCAGGGCAATCGCGAGATTGGCGAGAAGTCCGGTGACGCCGACCGCGATGGCGAGCGCCCAGTGCGCGGGCTCGCGGAGATCTTTGAGCAAGGCGATATGCAGCAGGCCGGCTATGGCCAGCAGTCCCGCAAGGATCGGTAGCGGAAAGTTGGCCAGCAAGGCAGGCAGGCTGGCGCCGATGACGAGCGCGAGCAACAACACCGTGACGCCTAACATGATTGGCGTGCCTCCGGTGCGGGCGCCAAAGCCGTAATGTGCGCTCATTCCGCCCGCCCCGTGACACACCGGCATTCCGCTGATCGAACCCGCGAGCAAATTCGCAGCGCCTAGGCTCAGCGCTAGTCTTCCGGGCTGCACTCTCGCGGCGGCCGCGCCGAAATAGCTTCTCGCGGCGTCGGCGGTGGCGAGACACGAATTGGCAAAGGTCAGAGGCAGCTGGGGCACCACGAGCGCGACGGCCGCCTTGGCGAAAACCCCCATGCTCAGTTCCGGCAGTTGCAGCGGGGAGGGGCCGAACTGCAACGCGCCATGATAGGCCAGCGCCATGGCCATGATGGTGAGCACGAAGAGGACGAGAGCCACGGCATGGCGATCCATCAGCAGTCCGGCGAGGATCACGACGAGGGTGCCTGTCGCGAGCCACCAAGTCGGCTCGACATGGTCGGTGAATGCTGTCGGCGGCGCGGTCACCAGCGTCCAGGCAAGCTTGCAGAACAGTAGGCCGACTGTGAGCTGAACGCCGCGGATGATCGGGTGCGGGAAAATCCTGGCAACGCGGTCGAGCCATCCGGACGCGCCCAGAGCAACGAAGACACCACCCATGAGCAACGCTCCGGCAGCGATTTCGTTGGCGCCAAGTCCTTGGGCAATGGCGATGGCGCCGAATGCCTTGAGCGGCTGCACCGGCACCGGTAGGCGGTAATACAGGCCTGCGGCGACATAGAGCAGCCCGGCGGGCAAGAGCACAGCGCTCGCGGACAGGCCGTTTTGCACGATCAGCGCTACCGCGATGGGAACCAGGACTCCGAGATCGGCAATCGCCCCGGCCAGCTCTCCCCGGTCAAAGCGCAACCGTTGCAAACCGGTGGGAATTGAGTGTTGGGTCTGCCCCGACGATGGCGCGCTTGTCACAACGTGCTCCGAACGACATGGTCATCAAACCGCCAAGCAATTTTCAAGCGCCGAGCGGCGATTGGGAAGCCGAAAGGCCCGCGCTCAGACGCGCACCGGAAACAACAAGGAGACCTATCAATTAAGTGCCCTGGAAGCTCGTTTCCGTCGAGTGGCCGGGCTTGTGACCGTGTTCCATCAAATGCAGGATTGCCTGCCTGACGGGAGGATCGAGCCCGTCGCCGCCGGCATCGACATAGGCGAAGATCGCCTTGCGCATGCGCGGATCCCAGAACTTCTTGATATGATTGGCGATTCCAGGAACGACTTCGTCCTCGCGCTGGTACTCGAAGAACTTGCCGATCTGGTTCGCCATGTAGACGAGGCGGTCAGGCGACATGCAGCGGCGCTCCCCTCGGGACGCGAGATCGCGGCAGAGATTCGGCACGGCGCCTTACTCCGCCGCGATCAGAGGCTCAGCGATCCGCCGCGCCTGTTTCGTCAGCTCTTCATATTCTTCCTGCCATTCCGACGGCCCGTTGGACGGCATGACCTGCACCGCCGTCACCTTGTATTCGGGGCAGTTGGTGGCCCAGTCCGAGAACTCGGTGGTCACCACGTTCACCTGCGTGCTCGGGTGATGGAAGGTGGTGTAGACCACGCCGGGCGCCACGCGCTCGGTGATCTTGGCGCGCAGCGTCGTCTCGCCGGCGCGGCTTGCGAGCTTCACCCAGTCGCCGTCGCGCACGCCGCGCTGCTCGGCGTCATGCGGATGCATCTCGAGCACGTCCTCCTCATGCCAAACAACGTTGGCGGTGCGCCGCGTCTGCGCGCCGACATTATATTGAGAGAGGATGCGGCCGGTGGTGAGCAGAAGCGGGTAGCGCGGGCCGGTCTTCTCGTCGGTCGCCACATATTCGGTGATGACGAACTTGCCCTTGCCGCGCACGAAGCCGTTGATGTGCATGATCGGCGTGCCTTCCGGCGCCTTCTCGTTGCACGGCCATTGCACCGAGCCGAGCTCGTCGAGCTTCTTGAACGACACACCGGCGAAAGTCGGGGTGAGCGCCGCGATCTCGTCCATGATCTCCGACGGATGATTGTAGTGCATTGGGAAGCCGAGCGCGTTGGAGAGAAGACAGGTGATCTCCCAGTCTTCATAGCCGTTGCGCGGGCTCATCACCTTGCGCACCATCTGGATGCGCCGCTCGGCGTTGGTGAACGTGCCGTTCTTCTCGAGGAAGGTCGAGCCGGGCAGGAAGACATGCGCGTAGTTCGCCGTTTCCACCAGGAAGAGGTCCTGCACCACCACGCATTCCATGGCGGCGAGACCCGCGGCCATATGCTGCGTGTTTGGATCAGATTGAAGAATATCCTCGCCCTGGATGTAGATGCCCTTGAACGAGCCGTCGAGCGCGGCGTCGATCATGTTGGGAATGCGTAAGCCCGGCTCCGAGTCGAGCGGGCGGCCCCACAGCGTCTCGAACATGGCGCGCGTGGCGTCCTCGGAAATGTGCCGATAGCCCGACACCTCGTGCGGGAAGGAGCCCATGTCGCAGGAGCCCTGCACGTTGTTCTGACCGCGCAACGGGTTCACGCCCACGCCCTCGCGGCCGATATTGCCGGTCGCCATGGCGAGATTGGCGATCGCCATCACCGTGGTCGAGCCCTGGCTGTGCTCTGTCACGCCGAGTCCGTAATAGATGGCCCCGTTGCCGCCGGTCGCGTAAAGCCGCGCCGCGCCGCGGATCGATTCGGCTGGCACGCCCGTGAACGTCTCGACTTCCTCCGGGCTATGCCGCGGGTGCGAGACGAACTCGGCCCAATCCTGGAACTCGTCCCAATCGCAGCGCTCGCGCACGAATGCCTCGTTCACCAGCCCTTCGGTGACGATCACATGCGCCAGCGCGGTGACGACGGCGACGTTGGTGCCGGGCTTCAGCGGCAGATGGTAGTCGGCCTCGATATGCGGCGTACGCACCAGATCGATGCGGCGCGGATCGAGAATGATGAGCTTGGCGCCTTGGCGCAGCCGCTTCTCCATGCGCGAGGCGAACACCGGGTGGCCGTCGGTCGGGTTGGCGCCGATGATCATGATCACGTCGGCATACTCGACCGAGTCGAAATCCTGCGTTCCGGCGGACGTGCCGTAAGCGGTCTTCAGTCCATAGCCGGTCGGCGAATGGCAGACGCGCGCGCAAGTATCGACATTGTTGTTGCCGAAACCGGCGCGGACGAGTTTCTGCACCAGGAAGGTCTCCTCGTTGGTGCAGCGCGATGAGGTGATGCCGCCGACGGAAGCGGGGCCGTATTTCGCCTGAATGCGCTTGAACTCGGATGCCGCGTAGTTGATCGCCTCTTCCCAGGAGACCTCGCGCCACGGATCGATGATCTTGGCCCGGATCATCGGCTTCAGGATGCGATCCTTGTGCGTGGCATAGCCGAAGGCGAAGCGGCCCTTGACGCAGGAATGCCCCCGATTGGCCTTGCCGTCCTTCCACGGCACCATGCGCACAAGCTCCTCGCCGCGCATCTCGGCCTTGAAGGCGCAGCCGACGCCGCAATAGGCGCAGGTGGTGACGAGCGAATGCTCGGGCGTGCCGATCTCGATCACGCTCTTCTCGTTCAGCGTCGCGGTGGGGCAGGCCTGCACGCAGGCGCCGCACGACACGCATTCGGAGTCGAGGAACGGCTGCTCTTGCGACGGCGAAACGACCGAGTCGAAGCCGCGGCCCGCGATGGTGAGGGCGAAGGTGCCTTGCACCTCCTCGCAGGCGCGGACGCAACGCGAGCAGACGATGCATTTCGACGGCTCGTAGGTGAAATAAGGATTGGACGTGTCGAGGCCCGGGTTCGGATGACGCTGGCCGTCATAGCCGTAGCGCACCTCGCGCAGGCCCACGGCGCCCGCCATGTCCTGCAATTCGCAATCGCCGTTGGCCGAGCAGGTCAGGCAGTCGAGCGGGTGCTCAGAGATATAGAGCTCCATCACCCCCTTGCGCAGCCGCTTCAGCCGGTCGGTCTGGGTATGCACCACCATGCCTTCGGCGACCGGCGTGGTGCAGGAGGCGGGCGTGCCGTTGCGGCCCTCGATCTCGATCAGGCAGAGCCGGCAGGAGCCGAAGGCGTCCAGCATGTCAGTAGCGCAGAGCTTCGGGATCTGCGTGCCCATCTCCATCGCCGCGCGCATGATCGAGGTGCCTTCCGGCACCGTCACCTTGACGCCGTCGATGGTGAGGCTGACCTCCTTCTTGGCCTTGGAGGCCGGGGTCCCGTAATCGATTTCCTGTGTCATCGACATCGTCGTTTCCTCATTCAGCAGCTTCGAGGCGCTTGCTTTTGGCGCCGAAATCCTCGGGGAAATGCGTGAGCGCGCTCATCACCGGGTAGGGGGTAAACCCGCCAAGAGCGCAAAGCGATCCGAACTTCATCGTGTTGCAGAGATCTTCGAGCACGAGCAGATTGGCGGCAAAGTCCTCTCCCGCCGTGATCTTGTCGACAAGCTCGACGCCGCGCGCCGAGCCGATGCGGCAGGGCGTGCATTTGCCGCAAGACTCGATGGCGCAAAACTCCATGGCGAAACGCGCCTGCTTCGCCATGTCCACGGTGTCGTCGAACACGACGACGCCGCCATGGCCGATCAGGCCGTCGCGCGCGGCGAACGCTTCGTAATCGAATGGCGTGTCGAACAGCTCGCGCGGGAAATAGGCGCCGAGCGGCCCGCCGACCTGCACGGCGCGCACCGGCCGGCCCGAGCGCGTGCCGCCGCCGATATCGTCAACGAGCTGTCCGAGCGTGATGCCGAACGCCGTCTCGTAAAGTCCGCCATGCTTGATGTTGCCGGCAAGCTGGATCGGCATGGTGCCGCGCGATTTGCCCATGCCGAAATCGCGGTAGAAGGCACCGCCTTGCGTCATGATGATCGGCACGGTCGCGAGCGAGAGCACATTGTTGATGACGGTCGGCTTGCCGAACAGGCCGACATGGGCGGGAAGGGGAGGCTTGGCGCGCACTTCGCCGCGCTTGCCTTCGAGGCTTTCGAGCAGCGAGGTCTCCTCGCCGCAGACATAGGCGCCGGCGCCGGCCCGCACCTCCATGTCGAAATCGTATGACGAGCCGGCGATGCCGCGCCCGAGCATGCCGCCTTTCCTCGCCTCGCGCACGGCGATCTCCATCGCCTCGATGGCGTCGGGATATTCGGAGCGGATATAGATGTAGCCGTAAGTGGCGCCGACCGCGATTCCGGCGATGGTCATGCCTTCGATCAGCACGAAGGGATCGCCTTCCATGATCATGCGGTCGGCGAAAGTGCCTGAATCGCCTTCGTCCGCGTTGCAGACGATATATTTTTGTTGCGGCGGAGTGTCGGCGACGGTGCGCCACTTGATGCCGGTCGGGAAGCCTGCGCCGCCGCGCCCGCGCAAGCCGGAGGTGACGACCTCTTCGAGGGTGGCCTTGGGCCCTACGGCGATCGCCTTCTCGAGCCCTTCATAGCCGCCATGCGCCTTGTAATCTTCGAGGCTGCGCGGGTCGATGATGCCGCAATTCTTGAAGGTCAGCCGCGTCTGGCTTTCGAGCCAGGGATAGTCCTCGACAACGCCGATGCCGAGCGTGTGCGGTTTGCCCTCGAGCATGCCGGCATCGAGCAGCGCATCGACATCGCTCACCTTGATCGGACCATAGCCGACGCGGCCTTTGTCGGTCGCGACCTCGGCTAGCGGCTCGAGCCAATACATCCCGCGCGAGCCTGTCCGCACGATCTCGACGTCGAGCCCGCACTTCTCGAAGGTCTTATAGAAGGCGCGCGCAAGTTCGTCGGCGCCCACGCAGAGCGCGCCTGAATCGCGGGAGATGAAGATGCGCGCGCTCATGCCTGCGCCTCTTTCACCAGAGCGTCGAGTTTCGCCTCGTCGAGCATGCCGAAGACACGTTTATCGAGCATTGCTGCCGGGGAAGAATGGCAAAGGCCGAGGCAATAGACAGGCTCCAGCGTCACGCGGCGGTCGAGCGTCGTCTCGCCCATCCCGACGCCGAGCTTCTGCTCTGCGCGCGCGGCGAGCGCATCGCCGCCGGCCGCCTGACAGGACTCGGCGCGGCAAAGCTTCAACACGCGCCGTCCGGCCGGCTCTTTGCGGAAGTCGTGATAGAAGGTGACGGTGCCGTGGATCTCGGCGCGAGAAAGATTAAGCGCCTCGGCGATGAGCGGCACGGCCTCTTCCGGCACGCAGCCGAACGTCTCCTGCAAAGCATGCAGAATTGGAAGGGCGGCGCCCTTCATATGACTCAACCGCGCGATGATTTCGCTCGCGCGGTCGGCGTTCCATGGCTCGTATCGTGGCATGCCCAGCCGCTTTAATGAGCAGACTCGAAAATGCGTAAAAAACCCCGGAGAATCAACAAAGCGGGACAATGGCCCGATCGGGATTTCTTATCGCTTCGTCACTTCCCGAACATCGCCCAAGCGGGCGACGCCTTCCCTCAGGGAGATAGGCGCGGCGAGGATTAGTGACAACCCGAACAAGCTAAATTCTTCTCGTTATTACAATAGCTTATGAGGCAATCAAGGAGTCCGATCGAGGACGCGCTCAGCGGGCGGGGGCCTTCTCGTCGCGTCTCGAGGCCTTCTTTTGCAACGGACGATCGGCGCCGAGAAGAGGAGCAAGCTGCTTCGCTTCGCTGACCAGAGCATTGATCAGCGGCGTCAAAGGGTTGCGATGCGGAACGACGAGCCCGATCGAATGCGTTACGACCGGATCGACGATAGGAATGGCCCGCACTTTCTCGGTCAGACCCAAGACCTCTGCGAGCTTTGCCGGCATCACGCTCGCCCATTTCCCGGTGCGGACATGGGCGAACAGCACCACGACCGAATTCGATTCGAGGGTGGGGGCCACATCCGCGCCGGCCTCCCGCAGCAATTGCTCGATGATTCGCCTGTTCTGCATATCGGGGGTGAGCAGGCAGAGCGGCACTTTGCCGACCTCGGCCCACGTCACCCGATCGCGGTCTCCGAGCGGGCTGTCCGAGGAGGTGAGGAGCCGGTACTCCTCGCTATAGAGCGGGACCGTCTGCACGCGGCCCAAAGGCTCGTTGTCGAGATAGGTCAGCCCGGCATCGACCTCCAGATTCTCCAATAATCCCAGCACCTCGATGGAATTGCGCGAGAGGATGGTGAAGCTCACGTCGGGGTGCCGCGCCCGGTAGGGCGTGGTGATCATCGACACCATGGCGAGCGCGGTTGGGATGGCGGCGATGCGGATATGACCGGCCAGGCCGTGCCGGAGCGCATCGATCTCCTGGCGCATGGCGCGGGTGTCGCCGACGATGCGCCGCGCCCAGTCGAGCACCCGCTCGCCCTCCGGCGTGAAACCCTGGAAGCGCGAGCCGCGCTGCACCAAGAGCACCCCGAAGGAATCCTCGAGCTGCTTGATGCCGGCCGAGAGCGTGGGCTGGCTCACCCCGCAGGCTTCCGCCGCGTGGCCGAAATGCCGCTCGCGCGCGAGCGCAATGATAAATTCAAGCTTGTCGATCATGTTCTGGCCGGGGGCCTTGCTCTTTACCTTGGGACTGACGCGCAATTGTGGTCCGCCGGCGCGGCTTGGGCAACCGGGAAGGAGGCAATCTGAAAGCACCGGGACCGCTTCGGCCTCAGTGATGACCTTGCTTTTCCGCCCTGAACTTCTCGTGACAGCCGTTGCAAGCGTCCGTCACCTTCTTGAAGGCGCCTTTCCAGTCCTGACCGGGAGCCTCGCCGAGCGAGCCGGCCAATGCCTCCGCCGAGACGTCGAGCTCATCGGCCTTGGCGGAGAACTCGTTCCAGTCCGTCCAGATCGCCGCCTTAGCCTCGCTCGGGTGACCGCTGCTCCCTTCCGGGAAGAGTTCGTGGATCTTCTTCGCCGTCACGCTGATATCGCGTGCGGCTTCCGCCGCCTTGGCCGCATCGAAAGGCTTCTTGCCCTTGGCCATGTCGCCGATCAGCTTCATGTCCTTTTGCTGGCGCTTCATCAGATCCATGCGCTCCTTCACCACGCCGGTCGCGCCTTCATGCGCGAGCGCGAGCGTCGCAGAGGCGAGACAAGCAAATATTGCAAGCCGCATTGGACTCATGAACATTTCCTCTAGTGTTGGTGCTGATGGCCCTGCGACGGAGACGAGGGCTCGGCATCGCCCGCCTCATGTCGCACCGCCTCGCCCGCGTCACTGGCATCGACGGCATAAGCGACCGAACCTTGCGGAAATTTATACCAGCCTGGATCGCGGTAATCGCCCGGTGCCAAATCTTCGCGCACCTTCATCACCGTGAACATGCCCCCCATCTCGATGGGACCGAACTGCCCAGTTCCCGTCATCATCGGCAAGGTGTTGGGCGGCAGCGGCATCGACATTTCTCCCATGTCGGCCATGCCGCGCGTCCCCATCGCCATGGCGCCGGGTGCCGCGCGTTCGATGGCGCGGGAGAGGCCGTGCTCGGGCACGCCGATGAAATTATCCACATTATGACCCATGGCGTTCATGGTGTGGTGCGACTTATGGCAGTGAAACGCCCAGTCGCCCGGGTTGTCGGCCACGAATTCGACGGCGCGGATCGAGCCTACCGGCACGTCGATGGTGGACTCCGGCCATTGCGCGCTCTCGGGAACCCAGCCGCCGTCGGTGCAACTCACTGCGAAATGATGCCCGTGCAGATGGATCGGGTGATTGGTCATGGTGAGATTGGCGATCCTGATGCGGACCCGATCGCCGAGCCGCACCGGCAAGACGTCGATACCCGGAAAGACCCGCGCATTGAAGGTCCAGATATTGAAGTCGGTCATCTCGGCCACCTTGGGCAGAGAGGTGCCGGGGTCGAAGCGGTAAGAGCTCATGATGAAGGCGAAGTCGCGATCGACGCGCCTGAAGCCCGCGTCCTTGGGATGCACCACGATTGAGCCCATCATGCCCATGGCCATCTGCACCATCTCGTCGGAATGGGGGTGGTACATGAAGGTGCCGCTTCTGTTCAGCAGGAACTCGTAAACGAAGGTCTTGCCCACGGGGATATGCGGTTGCGTCAGCCCACCGACGCCGTCCATGCCGTTCGGCAAAATCATGCCGTGCCAATGCACGGTCGTATGCTCCGGCAGCTTGTTGGTGACGAAAATGCGCACCTTGTCGCCCTCGACCGCCTCGATGGTCGGCCCGGGCGTCTGGCCGTTGTAGCCCCAGAGCTTTGCCGTCATGCCGGGCGCGATCTCGCGCGTGACCTCCTCGGCGACGAGATGGAACTCCTTCCACTCGCCGTTCATGCGCCACGGTAGAGTCCAGCCGTTGAGCGTCACCACCGGTTGGTAGTCCTGGCCGGAGGGTGGCGAAAGCGGCGGCTGCATGGTGGGTGAGGCATAGCTCTGCGCTTCGGGAATGGCAGCGGCCGCGCGGCCAGTGACGGCAGCAACGCTGACCAAGAGAGCGGAGCCGGTGAGGAAGTTACGGCGGGACAACATCGCGATGATCCTTTTACTCTCGTCCAGCCGCGCCGCTATTATCGACGGCAACGACCATTCCACTTCCCTCGCTCAAACTTCCGCCGCCGAGCACGGCCACGCTGAGATCGGTCGAAGCCGGCCAGAAGTTGCGCTTGGCTTCGATGCTCGCGACCTTCGCCTGCGCCTTGGCGCGTGCGGCTTCGAGCAGCGTGAAGGCGTCGACCTGCATGGCGTTGAATTGCAGCTCGGTCTCTGCCGAGATCGTGTCTCTGAGCGGCAGCACCTCCCGCTCGAACTGCGCCGCGATGGCGTAAGTTGCCTTGTAGGCGCTAAAGGCCTCGCGCGCCTCCGAGCGTGCGTTGATCGCCTTCTCTCGCAACAGGTTCAGCGCCTCGAAATAGCGCTGTTCGGCCTCGCGCACTTTCGCTTTGCCGAAGTCGTAAAGCGGCACTTCGAACACGATATTGTAGCCGCCGCCGTCGGCCGATGGCTCCCCTTTGTCCTTCTGCGTCTTGGAGATACCCGACGCGTCGAGCACGTTGATCAGCCGCGTGTTGCGCGTAAGTCCGAACGAGCGCGCCAACGCCTCGGTTTCGAGCCGTGCCACGGCGATATCGACTCTCCGGTCCATCGCCTCCTGCTCGACCGCGCCGAGACGGCGCGCATGACCGGGAAGCGGCGGCAACTGATCGGGCAAAAGCCCGGCGAGGTCGGTTCCCCATAGTCCCAACAGCCGCGTAAGACGCTCCTCCGTCGCGTCGGCCTGCTGGCGCGCCGCCGTTACTTGCGCCTCAAGCTCAGTCGCGAAGACTTGCCTCTTGGCATGATCGAGCTTGTTCACCGCGCCCGTCTCGGTGAGGGACTGGCTCAAGCTTGCAGCCGACATCGCGCTTGCCTTGGCTTCATTGAGCGCCGTCAGGATCTGCCGGGCAGCGACGGCGCGGATGTAAGCCCGCCGCGTCTCCGCCGCGACACGCAAGGTCTCTTGCGCCGCGCGCAGCTCCGCCTGCTCGAAGCGGACGCCTGCGAGCTTCGACCGCGCCGGCCAGGTGGCGAGCGACAAGATGCTTGCGACGATTTGCCGTTCGACATCGAGCTCGATCGAGGTCTTGACCCAGTCATAGGAGAAGCTCGGCAGCGGGGGGCGGCTTGTCTGCACCGCAACCGCCTCGGCCACACCGAGCCGGTTATAGGCCGCCTGTAGCCCCGCATTGTTGAGGAGCGCAACCTGCACCGCGGCATCTGCGCTCAGCGGAGCGCGCAGCAGGCGCGAGACCTCGTTCCGCGCGAGCGCGGCATCGCCGGCGGAACCAATCTTCACGACATTCTTGTTCAGCCCTTGGCCGGCGACCGCAGCGACGGTGCTCATCCGCCCGTCGGGCGACAAGCTCTTGCAAGCTGAGAGCAGGAGCGCGATCGCGATAGCGAGTACGCGCCCCATATGGTGAGAGAACATGATTCATCCCTCGTCTATCGTTGACGAAGCACTCGACGGGACTTCGATCCCGCCCGAGCAGCTCAGACGATGCGGAGCGAAATCGGCGGCCGGTCGAGGCGCTCTGGTACGCGACTGAACAGAACGGTGTCCCGCGCCGGGAAGGGCGTGGAGGGAGCCGCCGCAGGCTCGAGGATGCCGGCATCGGCGGCTAGCGCGCTCATGCAGAACAACCCGCAGCACGATGGCTGATGATTTCCGGTCGGAGCCGAATGGTCGCCATGATGCTTGGTGTCCTGGGCGATTGCCATCTTGCCATGGCCGACCATGTCGGCATGCGCCATGCAATCGGCCGTGGCAGACCCGTGGCCAAAGGCGAGCACGGCTGGCGGTGCGACGAAGCAAAGCGCGGCAAAGGTCGCGAGCAGAATCGCGAGCCTAAAGCGCAAGCCGGTCGTGAGCGCTGTCAGCATGGCCCTGAGTCGTTGTTCTTCTAGCCCCCGAGCGAGCCTAGGGCCGTGGGCGCTAGGCCGCAAGCCTCCCGTAGGTGACTTAATTGTGAGGCTGCGCCGGCTGAGCGAAAGGTCCTGCTAAAGGCCGATTTTTGACGGATCCCGAGCTCATTTGTACTCGACTTTGAGCACTTCGTAGGACTTGCCGCCGCCCGGCGTCGACACCTCCACGATGTCCTTCCTGCGCTTGCCCAGCAGCGCGCGGGCGATGGGAGAGGTGATCGAGATCTTGCCGCTTTTCACTTCGGCCTCGATCTCGCCCACGATGCGGTATTTCACCTTCTCGTCGGTATCCTCGTCGCGCAGCGTGACGGTCGCCCCGAACATGACTTGGTCGCCTTTGAGCTTGGAGACGTCGATGACGTCGGCGCGGGAGAGCTTGTCCTCGAGATCGGCAACGCGCGCTTCGGTGATGCCCTGCTGCTCCTTGGCGGCATGGTATTCGGCGTTCTCCGAGAGGTCGCCGTGGGTACGCGCATCGGAAATCTGCTTGATGATGCGCGGGCGCTCTACGGTTTTGAGATATTTGATCTCAGCCTCAAGCGCGGCATAGCCTTCCGCGGTCATCGGCACCTTGTCCATCTCAGTCAAAGCTCCTAGAAGCCCCCTTGAACTACTGTCCAAGAATTGGCCGGTCTAAGTCAAGAATCTGTTGATTTTGACGATTTTCAAGCCGTCTCAGGCGACTTCCTTGGCGCGCTGGCCGACATAGCTCTGAAGGGGAGCGACCTTAAGGCCCCCGGACCTGAGCGCCTTGATGGCCTCGGTCACGGCGGCCGCGCCGGCCAGCGTTGTATAGTAGGGAATGTGGTAGAGCAAGGCCGACCGGCGGATCGAGAAGGAGTCGGCGAGCGCCTTGGCCCCTTCCGTCGTGTTGAACACGATATCGACCTCGCCATTGGTGATGGCGTCGACGACATGCGGCCGCCCCTCCAGCACCTTGTTGATCTTTTCGCACGGAATGCCATGCGCATCGAGATGCCGCTTGGTGCCGCGGGTGGCGATGATGCGGAAGCCCATCTCGGCGAGCTCGCGCACCGGCGCCACCAGCTTGTCCTTGTCGCTGTCCTTCACCGAGACGAACACCGTGCCTGACAGTGGCAGCCGAGAGCCGCCGCCGAGCTGGCTCTTGGCGAAGGCGACGGCATAGTCGCGGTCGATGCCCATGACTTCGCCGGTCGAGCGCATCTCGGGGCCGAGCACGGGATCGACGCCGGGGAAGCGCGCGAAGGGGAACACGGCTTCCTTCACGGCGATATGCTCGAGCTTCGGCCGCTTCAGCCCGAATGAGGCGAGCGGCTTGCCGGCCATGACCTGCGCCGCGATACCCGCGACCGGCAATCCGATCACCTTGGCGACGAAGGGCACCGTGCGCGAGGCGCGCGGGTTGACCTCCAGGATATAGATGTCGTCGTTCTGGATGGCGAACTGCACGTTCATCAGCCCGACCACGTTGAGCGCTTTCGCGAGCTCGATGGTCTGCCGCTCAAGGTCGGCGACGATATGCGGTTTCAGCGAATGCGGCGGCAGCGAGCAGGCCGAGTCGCCGGAATGCACGCCGGCCTCCTCGATATGCTCCATCACCCCGGCAATGAACACATCCGTGCCGTCGGCGATGGCGTCGACATCGACCTCGATGGCGTCACGGAGATAGGAATCGATCAAGACCGGGCTCTTGCCTGACACGACCACAGCTTCCGCGATGTAGCGGGCGAGCTGCGGCTCGTCATGCACGATCTCCATGGCGCGTCCGCCAAGCACGTAAGACGGGCGGATGACGACCGGAAAACCGATCGCGGCGGCGATGGCCTTGGCCTCGTCGGCCGAGCGGGCGATGCCATTCTTCGGCTGCCTGATACCGAGCCGCTCGATCAGCGCCTTGAAGCGGTCGCGGTCCTCGGCGAGGTCGATGGCATCGGGCGAGGTGCCGAGGATCGGCACTTTGGCGGTCTCCAGCGCTTGCGCCAGTTTCAGCGGCGTCTGGCCGCCGAATTGCACGATCACGCCCTTGACCTTGCCGTTCTCTTCTTCCTTGCGGACGATCTCGAGCAGGTCCTCTTCGGTCAGCGGCTCGAAATAGAGCCGGTCGGAAGTGTCGTAGTCGGTCGAGACCGTCTCCGGATTGCAATTGACCATGATGGTCTCATAGCCGGCCGCCGACAGCGAGAAGGCGGCGTGGCAGCAGCAATAGTCGAACTCGATGCCTTGGCCGATGCGGTTCGGTCCGCCGCCGAGAATGATGATCTTCTCCTTGTCGGAAGGCCGCGCCTCGCAGACCGGAGGCCCGGCGAAGCCCGCCTCGTAGGTCGAGTACATATAGGCCGTGGGCGAGGCGAACTCCGCCGCGCAAGTATCGATGCGCTTATAGACGGGATGCACGTCGAGCGCGCGGCGGCGCGCCGCCACCTCGCTCGCCTCCAGCCCCGCGAGCTTGGCAAGCCGTTCGTCGGAGAAGCCCATCGCCTTCAGCGCGCGGAAATTGGCGGCGTCCTTCGGCAGCCCGTGCGCGCGGACCCGCTCTTCCCAGTCGATGATGTTTTGCAGCTGCTCGATGAACCAGGGATCGATCTTGCAGGAATCGTAGATCTGCGCGTGATCGACGCCGAGTCTGAGCGCTTGCGCGACCTTGAGGATGCGGTCGGGGGAGGGGGTGCCGAGCGCCTCGCGCACCACGTTCTTGTCGTCGCCTTGGCCGAGGCCCTCGAAGGCGATGTCGTCGAGCCCGGTCAAGCCCGTCTCCATCGATCGCAGCGCCTTTTGCAGCGACTCGGGGAAGGTGCGGCCGATGGCCATGGCCTCGCCCACCGACTTCATCGAGGTGGTCAGCACCGGCTTCGAGCCCGGGAATTTCTCGAAGGCGAAGCGCGGGATCTTCGTTACCACGTAGTCGATGGTCGGCTCGAAGGAGGCGGGCGTGGCGCCGCCGGTGATGTCGTTGGCGAGCTCGTCCAGCGTGTAGCCGATGGCGAGCTTGGCCGCGATCTTGGCGATGGGGAAACCTGTCGCCTTCGACGCAAGTGCCGAAGAGCGCGACACGCGCGGATTCATCTCGATGATGACGAGGCGCCCGTCGGCGGGATTCACCGCGAATTGCACGTTGGACCCGCCGGTCTCCACCCCGATCTCGCGCAACACCTTGATCGAGGCGTTGCGCATGATCTGATATTCCTTGTCGGTGAGCGTGAGCGCCGGCGCCACCGTGATCGAGTCGCCGGTATGCACGCCCATCGGGTCGATATTCTCGATCGAGCAGATGATGATGCAGTTGTCGTCCTTGTCGCGGACGACCTCCATCTCGTACTCCTTCCAGCCGAGCACCGACTCCTCGATCAGCACCTCGGATGTGGGCGAGGCGTCGAGCCCGCGCTCGACGATCTCCAGGAACTCCTCGCGGTTATAGGCGATGCCGCCGCCGGTGCCCCCAAGCGTGAAGGAGGGGCGGATGATGGCCGGGAGACCGATCTCGGGCAGGGCCTCGAGTGCCTCGATCAGCCCTTTCTCCGAATAGCGCCGCCGCCGCTCGGATTCTCCTCGCGCCCACTCGGCCTCGAACAAGGTAAGCGCCAGCGCGCGTTCCTCGCCTTCCGGCGTCTCAGCCTCGATGCGGGCGATGGCGTCTTTATATTTCTGCCGGTCGGCGCGCTTCAGCACCGCCGCATCGGCCAGCCGCGAGCGCGGCGTCTCCAAGGCGATCTTGTGCATCGCCTCGCGGAACAACTCGCGGTCCTCGGCCTTGTCGATCACCTCGGCCCGCGCCCCGATCATCTCCACGCCGAACTTCTCGAGGATGCCGGCCCGCTGGAGCGACAGCGCGGCATTGAGCGCGGTCTGTCCGCCCATGGTGGGAAGCAGCGCGTCGGGGCGCTCCCTCTCGATGATCTTGGCGAGGAATTCCGGCGTGATCGGCTCGATATAGGTGGCGTCCGCCACGTCGGGGTCGGTCATGATCGTGGCCGGGTTCGAGTTCACCAGCACGATGCGGTAGCCCTCTTCCCTTAGGGCCTTGCAGGCTTGCGTGCCGGAATAGTCGAACTCGCAGGCCTGGCCGATCACGATCGGTCCAGCCCCGATGATCAGGATGGACTTTATATCTGTGCGCTTGGGCATGGTTTAGCTCGATCCGCCGCGCTTCTTATCGTCCATCAATTCGACGAAGCGGGTGAAGAGATAGTGGCTGTCTTGTGGGCCCGGCGAGGCTTCCGGGTGGTATTGCACCGAGAACACCGGCTTGTCCTTCAGCTTCAGCCCCGCGTTCGAGCCGTCGAAGAGCGACACATGCGTCTCCTCGACCTCGGCCGGCAGACTGTCGCGATCTACGGCGAAGCCGTGATTCATCGAGGTGATCTCCACTTTGCGCGTGGTGAAGTCCTTCACCGGGTGGTTCGCCCCGTGATGGCCCTGATGCATCTTGGCCGTGGTTCCGCCGAGCGCTAAGCCCAGCATCTGATGGCCGAGGCAGATGCCGAATACCGGCAGGCCTGAGTCGACCAGCTTCTTGATCTCGGGAACCGCATAGATGCCGGTCGCCGCGGGGTCGCCCGGACCGTTCGAGAGAAACACGCCGTCAGGCTTGCGCTCCAAAATCTCCTCAGCGGTCGCCGTCGCCGGCATGACCGTGAGCCGGCAGCCAGCAGAGGCCAGCTCGCGCAGGATGTTGCGCTTCAGCCCATAGTCGATGGCGACCACATGGAAGCGAGGACTGTCCTGCCGTCCATAGCCGCGTCCCCATTCCCAGTCGGTCTCGTCCCAGGCATAGCTCTGGCCCGAGGTGACGTCCTTGGCGAGATCGAGCCCGACCATGCCGGGCCAGGCGGCAGCCTCGCGCTTCAGCGCGGCAAGATCGAACTTGCCGTCCGGCGCAT
>DATAFR010000086.1:0-1559 GCA_036257375.1 Methyloceanibacter sp. | reverse complement strand
GCGGCTGGGCTGGGCTTCGCTGATCTCCATACTGCCCGTGCCGATCGAAGGCTTCTTGCTCGACCACGTGACGCGCGCGCCCTGGCCGCTCTCAGGACCGCCATAGCTCACGGCCAATTGCGGGTCGCGCGCCTTCCACGGCGACCAATCCTCGAATTGGTGCAGGTTGTTGAGATAGGGGAAGATGACCGATTCGGGGGCGTTGATGACCACCGACCGGCTCACGGTGACATGAGAGGGCAAGCCGAGCGCGACGGCGGCGAAAATGCCGGCGAGAGACGCCGTCCCCAGGACCAACCGCGTCATTGGACGCATCGCTTTCCCTCCTTACCCGCCGCAACTAACGGCCGCTCGCCCCGCCCCGACGCCCGCGCCCGCGCCCGCGCCCGATAGAGCAAACGCCTCGCTTTCCCAAAGAAAACGATTAAAGTCCACTCGTCAACAAGGGGGCAGCAAATGACTCTATCAGCACCGTCGACGGTGGTCTTTATCGTTTCGGCGATTTTGTGGGCTTTAACCGTGATCGGCCACTTCTCGCAAATTCCCTTCATTACCGAGCATGGATTCTGGGTCGCGGTGATCGCCTATCTGATCCTGGCGGTCGGCAATTTGTTCCGAGGTATCTAGCGCGGGGCTGGCCAGCCCTTTTTCATGCCCGGACAGTCCGTGGCGCGGGCTTGCGACGGTTACGGCTGGCCGCGAAACACAAGCACGGCGCCGAGCGCGATCAGAGCGAAGCCCGCCCCTTGCGTCAGGCTGAGCGGCTCGCGGAAATAGATCGCGGTGAAGCCGGCGAAGACGGCAAGCGTGATTACCTCCTGGATCGTCTTCAACTCCGCCGGAGAATAGACCGCGCTCCCGATGCGGTTTGCCGGCACGGCCAGGCAATACTCCACGAAGGCAATGCCCCAACTCACGACGATGACCGTGACAAGAGGCACGGATTTGAACTTGAGATGGCCGTACCACGCCAAGGTCATAAAAAGATTGGAGCCGGCGAGGAGAAGGATCGGCGCCAGATAAGACCAGGGTGTAGCGGCGATCGAAGCGGGGATCATGGCGGCCTCGAGGGGGATGGTTCGGGTATGTTCGATGAACTCGCTCGCGGAACGCGCAAGGCGCGGGGCGCTCGCGGCCAGGCTAGATGGATGGCTCTGCCGTCTTTAGGCGGCGGAGGGGGAGAGCGAGCAATCTCGGCGGGCCCTCCCCCGTCGCTCTACATATCGTCGTCGTCGCGCGCCCAGGAAGGGCGATAGGGCTGCGAGCTCGGGCTCGAGCCCGGCGATGACGTTGGCGTTGCCGGGCGCGGTGCGGAAGGCGCCGGCGTTCCGCCGCCCATCGGGCTTGCGGGACGCGGCGGCACGGAACTCCCCATGCCGGGCGACGGCGCCGGACGGACCGGCGCTGCCATCGGCGGCGCGGCCGGACGCGGCGCCGCAGGCGCTGGGGCTGCCGGCTTCGGCGCGGCTGGCATCGCCGCCGCGGGCTTCGGGGCGGGCTTCACCGCCTTCTTCGCCGGCTTGCGCGCTGCACTCTTCCGGGCCGGGGCCTTCTTCGCC
>DATAFR010000085.1:0-28292 GCA_036257375.1 Methyloceanibacter sp. | reverse complement strand
ACGCATCTGGCTGAACCTCACCATCGCGCAGCTTTCAAAACGGCTCCGCTGTCCGGAGTGCGGTGGCCCAGTGCACTCGGTCAAGCCGTGGCGAAGGGGGCTCGGGAAGCCGCTGGGGCGGAGAGGATGATCGGCCTGACTTGAATAGCGAGCTTAGTAGTCGGGGAACCACGTGGGCCGCTTATTGCGCCACACCGAATACGTCTCAAGGTCGAGCGGATAGCCATAGTAAGGCCGGTAACGGGGTCGGTAATATCCATACCGCCGATAATACGGACGATAGTCGTAGCGATACCGGTCCCGGTTGCCGACCTCCTTAGCGCCTACAGCACTTTGCGTGTGGACCATGGGTATGAAGCGCGGCTGCGCACTCGCTGGCCCAAGTGATGCGGCTGTCAAGGCGGCCATAGCTGCGAGCGGCAAGAGGCTCAATCTTAATGCAAACATGGAAGTGACCTTTCGTAGGGGTGTCATCCGACTCTTTAGATACGAATCACGGCTCCTTGGTTATGCGGGAGCGCCAATCATATTTACGTGATTAGGGTGACGCGCTTCCACAGATCCGTAGCACGGCTCTGTTGTGCGGAATGCGGAGGTCAGTTGCACTCGGTCACGCCGTGGCGATTGGAGCCTGGCAAGCCGTTGGGGCCGAGGGGATGACTTAAGAGAAAGGAGGCTCGATCCGCCAAGCCTCCTGTACGCGTCACACCTTGCCGAATACGGCGTCGCGGGATCGGGGTAATCATGACGACGCCGCCGAAAGTCGCAAACTCCGCAACAGTAGATTGGTTCCGGGCGAACTTACGTCCGACACTGAATGCGAGCTATGACAAACGTCATCACAGCCCTACCGATCAATTCACTTTGATCATTATTGGCGTGGTTGTCGTGTTCGGCGCGAGGCTCTTATGGGGTTATGGAGGGAATGAAACTTAGGGATCTCTCCCCGAGTGTCAGGAACCGCGAAACTCCTTGGCCTATATCTCGGATACCCGCTTGACTTCATCCTAGTCGCGCGAGCGTGGCAGAGCGTCTTGTTCAAAGCACACATCATTAGCCCCTTCTAATGTGTCCACCGGTTTCCCCATACCGATGGCTTCATTAGGGAGCGTGACCGCTTCGCGCGAGACGAACTTGCAAACATCTTTGAGTGCTATTTGCGCTCCCAGATAGCTGATCACAGACCAAAGAGCGAGACCACCCAGCACCAAACACGTGGCGAGAAGCCAGCCAAAAATGCGCGTCGATGCTTCGTGGTCCTCTATGTTCTTCCGGCACTCGGCTCCAACCCTAGCCTCTAAGCGCTCCACCCTGACCCGCAGGCGCCTTACCTGTTCCTCAGGGGGCAAAGTGTTATCTTGCACCCAAGCTCGAATAGTGTGGAGCGTATCATCGTCGGTCATGGGGCTATGACCCGAGGCTCTAATGTAGTCTAATTTTACCACCTCAGCGACGGCCAGCGACGTCCCTTTTCCTTACCCCCGGGGGGTCTGGAGAGGGGGTGGTCGGTGGGTGCGCACACGTGGCTGAGATAGCCAAACCGCCTCACCGCGAAAAAGGGATGCAAAGCAGCGGTGCGTCAACGTCCCTTTCGGGCCTGCCCGAGGGTCTAGGGTCCCGTATTCCAGGCCTATTGGGCGACCCTTCAGCAGTTCCCTCAGGAACGGCAGAACGTCTCAAGAGTTTTGATTAGTAGCCGATCGATGGGGTTGGCCGGAGCGCCATAAGTACTCTGTAGTGTGTGTTTGCGTCACGCTCCCCCACTTTCATCATATCCAACAACGTTGCCACGCAAGTGGTAGCGCATCCATGGCTGGCACGGGTGCTGGCATGGAGGCCGACGCTATTGAGTCAACAACCTTGCCTAAAGACCCCGATAGAAGTCATCTCGTTGACGCGATCCATTTTATGGATTTAATCCGTCTGGCCGATGAGGAACTGCCCGTCGCCAGAGCGACGGTCGAGCGGTCCAAAGCAGCAGCCCTTACGGCACGGATGGAACTCGACAACCATCAACGATGGCTGAGGCGGCACCAGGAACTTTACGCGCAAGCGGTGAAAAGATGTGAACGCCGCCTCAAGCGCAAGGCTTTTATCGGTGCGTGCAAGCAGACGGCATGGCTTCCTATCAAGCTTCTAACTACTACCTGGACTGAATCATTCCCGGCAGGCCTTGCATATCCTCGCCGTCGCTGTGAGAAAGCGAAGCTCAAGGATCGCACGCAGAATCTGGATCACCCGAGCGAGCACCAGTTCACCCGGCAATTTCAGGACCGGATTCAGGCAATGGATCGGCGCGGAGTGAGATGAGCGACGACCGGGCGCGAACCGCGACGTTAGTCCTTGCCGGGGCTTTCGTTATTCCCCGGCGGAGGCCTCGACTAAGCGAGCAAACTCCAGCCAGCGATCCGCGGCCGCCAACCAATGTTGCCTAGCGTCGAGGTTTGCGGTCTTAGCAGCAACCTTTCGACACTCTCGGGCTATCCCCCGATAGTACTCTGCGGACGCAGACGCTGGGCCGCCGTTGGGGTTTGACTCGAATTGTTGCGCGCAACTTTCAGCCTCGTCCCCATCAGGAAGCTGATCGAGCAAATCAACTAGCCTGTCGGACAACGGATCGTATCCAACCCATTTCCGCCTTTCGTCTATGCCTTCGAATAGGCGATCTTGGCGTATCCTCTTTGCATCGCGCTCCACAAATGAAAAGCCCGACCACGCCATAAGCACAGCCGAGCCTCTCTGAACCTTCAGACAATCGACGTAAACGGAGCCCGCCGCTGTCAAATGTAAAACCTCTAGAACGTTGGGAAGTTCCCCCTTCGTGCGCAAGCTCGCCGCGGGGCTTTCTTTTGTAGCGCTCCCTGATACGATTGGAATTGCCGCATGTGCTCCTCCCGAGACAGTGCGGCGTTTCTCTCAACCTTCAGCCCCGCTCGCGGCGGGGCTTTCTTTGTGGTCGCTCGCTTTGGCCTGATCCAATTTCGATGTGACTGATCGTCTCAAAATGGTCGCGCACGATCAAGCGCGATGTCATTGCGATCTATCTTGCTGCACGCGATCCTCGCGTGCCTTGACCGAAGTCGGCAATAAGCATCCCTAAGCAATGTGAAGCAGCGGTGCGTCAGGAGTCCCATGGGATAGCCCCCGGGGGGTGGCTAGGGGTGTCATCGCCGCTGGATTGGGGTCACACGCCGTTCGCCAAAGCATGATGACCGCCCCGCTTTCGTCCACTGCACGATATAGAATTTCGCAATGGAGCAGAGCCGAGCATGGTTCCCCTGCTCCTAGGTCCCACCTCTCCACGGGACCTGAAGCCCTGCGCCCCCCATGGATGGCTGCGGGGCTTCTTTCTTGGCTATAGTTTCATGATGGAGCAGGAGCAGTGGAGTGTCCCTACTCCACCATGGGACCGGAGAAGCCCTGCGCCCCCCATGGAAGCGGGGCTTCTTTCTTTGCGCTTCAGTTTAGTGCGGCGGTGAATACCCCGGGGTTCAGTACCCCACCCACAAAAATGAGGGAGCCGCTCACGAGGAAGACAAGAACGAGAAACGAGAGAGTAGCGACGACGAACTTCATTTGGTTTCCTCCTGGGGGCGAAGGGTCCCCAAAAAGTTACGCTGGAAACCATTGATTAACCGTGAAGGGACCGGAAAGTTCGGATGATGGACCCGTTGCGCGCTACCATAGAACAGTTTGCCGGTGAGGGCTTCACGCATGTCGAGCGCTATTGTCCTCGATGTCGTATGACCACGTGAGGCCGATGGAGACGCGCCGGGCTTTGCTGATGGATGCCATGAAATCATATCTCTCAGTGCAGGCGCTTCTATGCTTCTGTCTTGTGAGCTGGGCGGCGGCGGCGGAAATCCTCACCTTCCAGACGCTCGATGGCGATACGCAGCAAGTGAACCCGGACGAGATCTGGCGCATCCGCGCCACCTCCACCAGCGACGAGCCGCGAGGTGCGATCGTGATCGACTACGGCTGGGAGCGGGTCTACGTCAAAGAAAGTCTCGCCAGCGTGGTGGAGAAGGTGGGCAGCGTACGGCCCTTGAAGAAATTTACTCTGCCAGGCGGAGGGGCCAGTCTACATCGTTGTTGCCAAGGTGACCGGCGTCACCCGCGCCATCCCGCAGGTGTCTCACCCGAATGCCCATACGATCATCGTCTCCCGTGAAGGCCATACCCAGGTTCAGGAGACGCGCGAAGCTATCAGCGAAGCGCTGGGGAAATAGAGCGCGTAGAAGAGTGACTAATCCTCGCACCACTCGCGGATCAGCTTCCACCGATACTCCTCGGCGGTTAGACCCCCACGGATCGAGTTACGTTCCTCCTCAGTGAAGGGCACACCGCTGCGCTTCTCACGCTTAATCTCGATGAAGCGGGGCTTGGTTCGTGCTGCGATCTCGCGCGCAAGCTTAACGCGGTCACTCATGGCTCTATAAGCCACGCTCGCATCCGCTTAGCGAGTCTTCTTTACAACGAAAGACCCCGCGGGCTTAGCACCGCAGGGTCTTTCCAGGCCAACCAAAGAGCGTAACGGGGGGTTACCAGGATGTGCGGCTGACCTGACTTGAATCAGAAACATCTCGCGGCGGGCTTTGTTCCTCACCAGCGCCAGGAACGGGTCACTAGGTCGAGCGTTTTAGTATTCGCATCGGCTGGTTCGCCTCCCCTCAAACCTGGCCGCCGGTGCGCGCAACTTGCGCATTGAGAAGCCCGGCACGCGGCAAGGTCGGGCTTCTCGCTAAGAAGGAAGAGCCCCGAGAGGTGTCGGCCCGGAGCCCTTCCCGCAGCCCCGCGGGGATTTACCCGGGTTCGGCTTGGCTGCACTGTCAGTCTAGGCAAACCGTCTCTTGATTGCTGTGACAACGGCCACAGCGTATCAAAAAGTCTACATTTTAAGAGCAGCTCTTGACGTGTCTCTTTCCATGTCTCATATCTAGGTTCTCGCAAATTCTTAGAAGAAAAGAGAACCATGACCACCGTTGGCTACGCCAGGGTGAGCAGCACCGGCCAAGACCTCTCTGTGCAGCTAGAGAAGCTCGCCGGCTGCGACAAGGTCTTTAAGGAGAAGCGGTCTGGTGTGGATATCGGCCGGCCCAAGCTCAAGCGCTGCCTCGAGTACCTCCGAGAAGGCGATACCTTGCTGGTGACCAAGATCGACCGGTTGGCGCGATCGACCTCAGACCTCTACCGGATTATCTCCGAGCTGGCCGACAAGGGTGTGGCCTTTCGGGCGGTAGACGACCCGACGATCGACACCACATCCCGCACCGGCAAGCTGGTGATGGGTATCCTGGCGCTGATTGCTGAATTCGAGAACGATATCCGCCGGGAACGTCAGATGGACGGCATCGCCAAGGCCAAGGAAAGAGGGGTGCACTTCGGCCGTAAGCTAGAACTGACACCGGAGAAGGTGGCTGAGATTAAAGCCCTACGGCAGTCAGGGAATACAGTCCCCGAGATTATGCGGGAGACTAACCTCAGTAAGGCCACGGTATATCGAGCGCTATCAAGCGGTTAGGGATTTGACTAGTACCAGACAACCCCTTGAACTGCTACCGAAATCAATCTTATGTGTCTGAAAACCCAAGATAATCCTATTTTACCCCTGCTAAGTCTCAGATAAATCAAGCACTTCCCGAGCATACTAGCCCAAAATTAGGGACGTCTTTATCAAACAATATCAAGGGGATAGTGAATTGACTCCCCCCTAGTTAATCCAGTCTGTGAACTACGCCAGATCCAAAGTTTTCCGCCTAACCCATTGATCTATTATGGGGTTTAGCAACTGACTGGCCTCCTGCAAACGCCCTGCTACCAGGGGCTAAACCATTGCAAAACGCCTGCTACCAAATGGGATAGCGACATTATAAATGTGCACCCACGTGTACCCCCGTTGTACCCGAATGGCTCTGGCTTAACCCCGAAACCCTTGGAAACAATGGCTTTAACGGCTAGATACACGGCGTCATGAAGACGTTGGAGCAGACGAGAAGCATGATGGGAAGGATTTGGGGCCAGGCCCCCGGGACGGTCGAAGCGGGAAACATAGGGGCCTCGTGTTCGCGTCAGTTGCGGTACTTGGGGAAAATAAGGACGGCGGCCGCGGCGGGTGAGAGGGCATAACGTCACCGGCGCCCACGCGTGACGTGAAGCGGCGCTTCAGTCGCGAGGAACGAGGGAGAGCGGCGTTCTAACGCCGGCCCTCCCTGGCATTACCTACATATCGTCGTCATCGCGCGCCCAAGACGGCCGATAAGGCTGCGGGCTCGGGCTTGAGCTCGGCGGGGCTGAGGGCGTCACCGGGCGCGGCGCCGAAGGAGCCGGTCCGCTGCCGCCGCCCAATGGGGCCGCGGGCCGCGGCGGTATCGAGCTGCTTCCCATGCCTGGCGAAGGCGGAGCGGCGGGACGGGGCGGCGGGGCCATCGGGGCCGCTGCCGGCCTCGCCGCGACGGGTGCGGGCGCTGCGGGTTTCGGCGCCGCCACTGGCTTCGCCGCTGCTGCCGGCTTGCGCGCCGGAGCCTTGCGTGCTGCGGGCTTGCGTGCTGCCGGCTTGCGCGCCGCCGTCTTGCGGGCGGATGTCTTCTTCGCGGTTGTCTTGCGCGCGCTCGCCCGCTTCGCCGGAGCCTTTTTCTTCGCGCTGGTCTTGCGCGCTGTCTTACGGACGGCACGCGCGGTTGCGCGCCCGGTCTTGCGCGCGGTACGCGCGGCCTTCCTCGCTGTCCTGCGAGGACCGGTCTTCCTACTCGTTGTGCGTTTCTTCCCACTCGTTTTCGTAGCCATGGCTTCTGCTCCGATCTGCTCCAATACCGCTCTCGACCGCTCAAACGAACGTGAGCTCTGCGCGACTCACGCTTCACTGGCCCAGGCTTGCCGTCCCACCACGCGAGTCAATTGTTTTTTTTCATTATACGATGATCGGAAGCGAAAGTGGCAATTTGGGGTGCCCCTCCGGCAAGAACAGCAACAATGACGTCGCTCCATTCAGTGGAGCGCACGCAGAATGTCCCCGCGCCCATCTTGGCCGATCACGAGCGTCGCCGGGATGGGCAGGAGCCACCCGCCATGGCCTTGAAATTGCTCAAGATCGATGCCGAATCCCCGGTAAGCCTGCTTGATTTTGTCACCCACCCAGAAGACGAGGCCGAGCGACAGGGCGTAGGCGAGATCGAGGTCCGTCAGCACCTCGAAGGGTAGCCCCCGGCTCTCTCGCAAGACGCTGGCGTATTTGGCGGTTTCCGGCACGATCGAGACCACCTCGGCGCCAGCTGCGACGATTTCAGGGTAGGCGCGTGCAAGCGCGTGCAGCTCAAGCCCGCAATAATCGCACCACGGACCGCGGTTGAAGCTGATCACGAGCGGTCCTTTGCGCAAAAGACCGGCCAGATCGACGAGATGGCCCTCGCTGTCTGTCATGAGAAATTCGGGCAGCTTTTCGCCGACTGAGGGGACGAGAATATCGGCGCCGTTAGCCTTAATGCGGTCGACCAGCTGATCGTAGGTCGCCTCGAGGTCCGGAAGAAGCTTGCGCGACCCTCCGAGATAGAATTTCAGCCTTTCGTCGAGTGGAGCCTCAAGGGAATCCGCTTTGGTAAAGGCTTCGGCCAGAGCCTCTTCCAGTGTTTTCGTCTCGTTCAAACCACCTCCTGCGCGAGCGCGCACCCGGCGCCCGTCTCCCTCGCTCTTTGCCGGTTTAGTCCCAAACTCGATACAACCGATTAGAGGCGGGCTTGGAAAAGTCGAGCGTCGTCATTCGGCTCAGGGCGGCGGCCAATTCGGCGGCATCTGGCGCAGCGCCTGATCGAAGGGCTTCGGAGAGATTTGCACCTCTCCGGTGAACGGATAGTCGAACGCGAGACCAAGCAGCAAGGAGAGAGCGACGAGCTCGGCCAAGGCTGCGGTCATGAGGATCTGAGCGACGAGATTGGTGGTGCCGAAGAAGGCCGGGTAACCCAGGGTGATCAGGCCGCCGACGATCAGCACGAACCACAGGATTCCGGGCATCGAGCCGTCGGAGCTATCCAAACGCTCATTACGATTGTCGGTCATCACCGCCAAGAGACGGAGCGCGTCCTGATAGAGCGCGAGATCCTGATAGTTCTCCGGCTGCACGTTGAAAATCGCTTGGCTCAGCTGATCGAGATCCTTGACTACGGCGTCGCTCGGTTCGCTGACTGCCATCGTGGTCCATTCCTTCTCGCGAACGTCGTTAGCGTAGTCGAGGAGATGGACTCTGATCGCGGCGCCGCTTTCGACCGGTAGGGCGAAGGTGATCCGATGCAAGTCGACCACGGCCTTGGCCTCGTCACGCACCGCTCCCTCGGTCTGGCGGAAATCGTCCCACACGGCGATCACCACGAAGGCCAGCATCACGGCGTAGAAAACACCCACAACCGCGAATTTGAAGCCGGCGACTTCGTTATTGAGCTTAAGCCGGTCGACGCCAAAAAGGATACGCGTCACCAATGTCAGCCCGATGCTGTAGACCAACGCGCAGAGGGTGATGACGGCTGTCGTTATCCAAAGCGGCATGTCATGGACGATATGAAGCAAGGACATCTTGGTAACCCGGCAATTGAGCGAGCCCCTTTTTAGCGGAAAGTCGCTGAACAAAAAGCCAAGCTTTGCATGCTCCCCCTTAAGCGAGGGCCCTTCCATCCGTCCGCACAAGCCGCCATATTTGCCCCATGCCCTATCGTGTTCCGAAGACGTTCGGCTCGCGCGCCGAGCCGCGCGCCGTCACGGGTGAAGCCACGGGCTCGCCCGCAAGCGGCTTGCCGCTTGGCGCCGACCGTCGGCCTCCGGGCTTCGGCGAGGCGCCGCAGCCGCTGATGCAGGAACATCCGTTGGTGACAGGCGCGGGCGCGCCGTCCTTCGTGCCGCACCGCCCTCCCCGCCCCGACAAGAGCGAGGGCGGCGTGCCTTTGCGCATCCAATCCGATCTCGAGCCGAAGGGCGACCAGCCGCAAGCCATCGCCGAGCTGGTGGCGCAGGTGAACGCGCATGAGCGCGACCAGGTGCTGCTCGGCGTCACCGGCTCGGGCAAGACCTTCACCATGGCCAAGGTGATCGAGGCGACGCAGCGGCCGGCGCTGGTGCTGGCGCCGAACAAGACGCTCGCCGCCCAGCTCTATGGTGAGTTCAAGAGCTTCTTCCCCGACAACGCGGTCGAGTATTTCGTCTCCTACTACGACTACTACCAGCCCGAGGCGTATATCCCGCGCACCGACACCTATATCGAGAAGGATTCCTCCATAAACGAGCAGATCGACCGCATGCGGCATGCGGCGACGCGCGCGCTGATCGAGCGCGACGACGTGATCATCGTCGCGTCGGTATCGTGCATCTACGGTATCGGCTCGGTCGAAACCTATACGGCGATGACCTTCAGCCTGAAGCGCGGCGACCGGGTCGAGCAGCGCCAGCTGATGGCGGACCTGGTGGCGCTGCATTACCGCCGCAACGACGCGAATTTCGTGCGCGGCTCGTTCCGCGTCCGCGGGGACACCATCGAGTTATGGCCTGCCCACCTGGAGGACCGCGCCTGGCGCATCTCGCTGTTCGGCGACACGATCGAGAGTTTGACCGAGTTCGATCCCTTGACCGGCGCCAAAACCGACGAGTTCAGCATGGTCAAGGTTTATGCCAACTCCCACTACGTAACGCCGAAGCCGACGCTGAAGCAGGCGGTCCGCGGTATCAAGGAGGAGCTGAAGCAAAGGCTGACCGAGCTGCACGGCGCCGGGCGTTTGCTGGAAGCCCAGCGGCTCGAGCAGCGCACCTTGTTCGATCTGGAGATGATCGAGGCAACCGGCTCCTGCGCCGGTATCGAGAATTATTCACGCTACCTCACCGGGCGCAAAGCCGGAGAGCCGCCGCCGACCTTGTTCGAGTATTTGCCGGACAACGCGCTCGTCTTCGTGGACGAGAGTCACGTCACCATTCCGCAGATCGGCGGCATGTTCCGCGGCGACTACCGGCGCAAATCGACGCTGGCCGAATATGGCTTCCGCCTTCCCTCCTGCATGGACAACCGTCCGCTGCGTTTCGAGGAATGGGACGCGATGCGGCCGCAATCGATCTATGTCTCGGCCACGCCGGGAGGCTGGGAGCTTGAGCAAACCGGCGGCGTGTTCGCCGAGCAGGTGATTAGACCGACCGGCTTGGTCGATCCGCCGGTTTTGGTGCGTCCGGCTTCAACCCAGGTCGACGATCTGATCGATGAGGCGCGCAAGGTCGTAGCGCAAGGCTATCGCGTGCTGGTCACCACGCTGACCAAGCGCATGGCGGAGGATTTGACTGAGTACATGCATGAGCAAGGCATTCGCGTGCGCTACATGCATTCGGACGTGGAGACGCTCGAGCGCATCGAGATCATCCGCGACCTCCGCCTCGGTGCGTTCGATGTCCTGGTCGGCATTAATCTGCTGCGCGAGGGGCTCGACATCCCGGAATGCGCTCTGGTCGCCATTCTCGACGCCGACAAGGAGGGATTCCTGCGCTCGGAGACGTCGCTCATCCAGACGATCGGCCGCGCCGCGCGCAACGTCGATGGGCGCGTGATCCTTTATGCCGACGGCATGACCGGCTCGATGGAGCGCGCTATCGCCGAAACCAACCGCCGCCGCGAGAAGCAGGTGGCATGGAACGAAGCCAACGGCATCACGCCGGAAAGCGTGAAGAAGAATATCGGCGACATTCTCGCCTCCGTGTACGAACGCGACCATGTGCTGGTGGATGCCGGCACCGGCTTCGGCGAGGAGGAGCACGCGCTGATCGGGCACAATCTGGAAGGCGTCATCGCCGACATGGAGAAGCGCATGCGCGCGGCAGCTTCCGACCTCGAATTCGAGGAGGCGGCTCGGCTTAGAGACGAGATCAAGCGGTTGCGGCAGATGGAGTTGGCGATCGCCAACGACCCCTGGGCGCGTCAGTCGGAAATCGAGCGCTCAGCCGCCGAAGCCGAGTCGCTGGCGCTGAACCGGCCGCATAAACCCTCGCTCGAAGAAATGGGCCCGCATAACCGCGAGATACCTCTCGCCGCGCTGAAGAAGTCCCGCCCGCGCTCGAAGGCCGGCAAGCCCGGCACTCGGGCCTTCAAGGGCAAGAGCCGCTAGGCGGCGCCTTGCTGCCGCTCGCGCGCGGCGTCCTGGATGAAGGCGGGCCAGAACTTGCGCAGCTCGAGCGGAAACATGCCGGCAAGCTTGGCCGCCGTCGCACGGTCGATATGCTTCGACAGAACATCGAGCACGGCGGTGACGCCCTGCTCGACCTCGCCCGGCTCCGCGCGCGGCAGCTCCTTGGCGATATGAGCGAGGAAGGCCGCCTCGTGGCGTTCCTTGGTCGGCTTTCCCGTCGGGTCCCAACCCTCATAAAAGAGCCCGCGCAGAAGCATCGGCAATTGCGCGCCGAGATGCGCGGCGCTTTCCGGCCCGATGCGATCGCGCAACGCATGGAGGACGGCACGCAAGGTCGAATAGGCGTGATGCCGGTCGCGAGTCTTGAGCCGCTCCATAACGTCCTTGAGCCAGAGATTGGATTCCTGGACGGTCTTGTCGAAGGTGTCGAGGCCTGTGCTCATGGCGTCGCTCCTCAGGCTGATGCGAGACTGCCAAAACGCTAAGGGCGAGGCGAAGGGTCCGCCTTGATGTGGGTCAACGGCGCTTGGATCCGGTTTTTGGCTTGGCTTCACTTAAGGGTTTGGGCAGCTCCCGCGTGACCTCGGTGGCCGGCTTGTCGGTACGCAAGCCGAGAAAGACCGGGTGCCGCATCTCGCCGGCCTCCGTCCATTCGGTGAATTTCACCTCGGCGACCAGCTTGGGCTTGATCCAGGTCGTGTTCGCTTCATCCGGGACCTTGGCGGCAATTGGCTTCTTATCCCTGATCAGTGGCACCATCAGCGCGTGAATGTCGCGCAGCCGCTTCGCATCGAAGCCGGTGCCTGCGCGCCCGACATAGACCCACTCGCCGTCCTCACGCACCGCGAGCAGCAGCGCGCCGAAATATTTGCGCGAGCGGCGCGGCGCGGTGAAGCCCACGATCACCACCTCTTGCTCCTGGCTGGTCTTGACCTTCAACCATTCGCGTGTGCGCGTGCCCGAGTGATAATGCCCGCTGGCGAGCTTGGCCATGACGCCTTCCTCATGCGCCCGCTTGGCGCGATTGAAGGCCTTGATCCCCTCGCCGACGCTATGCGCGCTGTAAAAGAGGAGCCGACTCTTCGGGAGAATCTTCGCAAGCTCGGCCTTACGCTCGAGCAGCGTCTTTCCACGCAGGTCCTTGCCGTCGAGATAGAGCAGATCGAACACGCAATAGAGGAGGCGCACGGGTTCCCGCTCGGCGTTCTGCAACAACTGGAAGCGCGAGCGCCCTTGCGCATCGAGCGCAACAAGCTCGCCATCGAGCACCGCCTCATGCTTGATGGCGGCGAGCGCCGTACAGATCGATGGATATTTGTGCGAGATGTCGTTGCCGTTGCGTGAGTAGAGCAATGCATGGCCGGGACCGGCAACGGCGACGGCGCGGAAGCCATCCCATTTCGTCTCGAACACCCAAGCCGGATCGTCGAACGGCTTGTCGGTAAGCGTTGCCAGCATGGGGCGGAGATCGGGCTTCATCGTCGTTCCTCTGCCTACGCTCTCGCAAGATTGCCACGCCACCCCCAAAACAATTGTCAGTACACGTTGCGACTCATGCTATTTATGCGTGTGCTCGGTCGTGGAGGGGGGAGAACATGACCAAGACAGAGACCATTATCAACGACATCTACGACGCTTGGAGGTTGCAGGATATCGATTTGCTGGCCAGCTATTTGCCCGCCGATTTCAGCCACATGATCTATATCCCAACAGACTTGCATCCATTGGGTGGCTTGTGCAGCGGCAAGGCGGCCGCGCTGAGGCGGCTTGGGCTGATCGCCATACAATTCGATGTCCTGCGCTTCGACACCGGCGATCTGATGATCCACAAGGATCGTGCCGGCCTCGAAATCCCAATTCACTACCGCCACAGGCAAACGGGTGTGCAGCTCGAGACCAAGATCGTGAATTTCTGAACCTTCGAGGACGGCTGGCCGGTCGGGCTCGCCGAGTACCATGACGTCAGTCGCATCCAGGCCTTCACCGCCAGTCTGGCGGCGCTGACACCTGCCTAAGACGGAGCGACGCCAGAGCGCCCTGCCTACGAGCGGGTCGAAGCGCAGGCGCTCTGGCTGCAATCGCTCAGCGCTTCATCATGGCGTTGCGCAGCATGCCGATGATGGCCATTACCACCGCGCCGCCGACGCCGCCGCCGACGATGTCCTTCACCACCGAAGCGAGATCCATTCCGCCGACGTCGCCACCGGCAGCGCCACCCATTACCGAGTTTAGAATCTGACCGACCACACCGCCGCCGATGGCGCCGCTAATGGCGTCACCCGGCTTGCCCAGGCTGAGATCCTTGAGAATTGAACCCGCGGCAGTTCCGCCGACCGCACCCGAAATCACTTGGACGATCAAGTCCGTCATCCAGCTTTCCATGGCTTCCCCCTCAGGCTTCGGATGCGGCGTCCGCGCATCCCTTCGCTGCTGCCCTTCGTGGCAGTTTGGCCTCGCCGAACGCAGGGCAAACACGCCTGGGAACTCTATCACGAAGCCCCGAAACACCCCGGGATGATTCTTGTGACCAAAATGCCACAAGGGAAGATCGTCAGTGTACGCCTTTTCTTCTTAACCCCCTGGCCTTGTGCTAGGAATCGGAACCAACAAGAAAAAGGAGCGGGGACAATGACAAGAACAATGGAGACGATTCTCGGGGACATTTACGATGCATGGCGGGCACAAGATCTCGATTGGCTGGCGAGCTATTTACCCGACGATTTCTGCCATGTGATGCATCTTCCCACAGAGATTTATCGGCTGGGCGGGTACCTGCAGGGGAAAACAACCTGCGCTGGAGCGGTGGCGTGAGGCGATTCAGCACTTTGAAATTCTCCACTACGACACCAGCAATCTCATGATCAACAAGAACAGCGCCGCCGCGGAGATCGCGCTGCAATACCACATCAAACGTACCGGCCAGATCCTCGAGACGACCAAAGCGAATTTCTGGGCGTTCGAGGCGGGATGGCCGGTGAAGCTCACCGATTATTACGACGTGACGGCGTTGGAGCCCGTCTCGGCGCGGATCGGCGTTGGGACGGACGGCTGAGGCAAACTGTGCAACGCGTGAAGCCATCGCTCGCGCACAAAAATGCGGGCGCCTCAGCGAGAGCGCCCGCGATTCTTGAGAGAGGAGGGTCACAGCGCGTGACCGTTCTGGCTTAGCGGCCGAAACCGCCAACGGTGTAGTTGTTGAACTCGATGGCCATGCTCGGTGCGGCGAAGCCGAAGACCAGGGCAAGGGCGATAACAAGCGTTTTCATGGGAGTCTCCTTTCAGGTTCAGAAACCGGCCGTCGCGTTTAGCGGCCGACGGTCAGGTAGGGGTTCGGAAAACCTTCGGCCATGGCGGGCGCGGCAGAGGCGACGACCAGGGTCACGACGATCAGAAGCTGCTTCATTTCAAGTCTCCTTTAGATGTTGGTTGGCCTTGGGGGTTCGGGGCTCCGAGCGGAAGGCCATGGATGTCCGTTCGAATGGTTGAAAGGTAGGGTCGGATAACCCTTTTCCGCCAATACCGTGTCGCTATCGAATGGCTGCATTTTCTGCGCGGAATAGCGTTCGGCTATCGAGTCAGAAGCCAGCCGGCATTTCCGTTACGCGCGCCTTCGGCTGATCCTGCGCTCTATCGAAAGCGGCCGTTGCTTCGGCCGACGCCATTAGCCAAAGGAGTCAAACGGAGATGTTTTCATTCAAAGAGAAAGGCCGGTTCGGCCGCTCAGTCCTGCTCGCCGGCGTCGCGCTCGCAGCGAGCCTCGCGGCGTCAGCCGCGTTCGCCGGCGAATGCCCCGCGGATCAGGTGAAGCCCGGCGCAACCAAACCCGTCGACGTTGGGCATGACAGCGTCACCGACACCGTCATCGCCATGATCGACGTCGAGAAAGAGCCCGTGAACATCAAGGACACGAAGTTCCGCCTGCGCAAACTCGTCATCCAGCCCGGAGGCACGGTGCCGTGGCACAGCCATGGCGAGCGTCCGGCAATCATCTACATCGTTGAAGGCCAGATCGAAGAATATGCCAGCAACTGCGCCGTACCGATCGTGCACAAGGCCGGCGAGGTCGTGGCCGAGACGAGCGAGATTTCGCATTGGTGGAAGAACACCGGCGACAAGACCGTCGTGCTGCTCTCTGCCGACCTGTTGAAGGACCCCAACGACCATAACATGTAAGACCCCTCCCCCCTCGGATGTGACGCCCTTTCCTTCCCAGGGCGTCACATCCCCTCTTCTTTCGCCGAGGCGCTCGTCATGAACGACACCTTGCATGCCGTCGCAACCGAACCGACCGAGGCACATCATTCCGCCGGCGCCGCGCTCCGCTTCATCGTCATCGCATTGACTGCCTTTCTCACCGTGGTGGATCTCTTCGCCACGCAAGCCATCCTTCCCTCACTCACCAAGCATTACGGCGTGACGCCGGCGCAAATGGGCTTCGCCGTCAATGCCAGCACCTTGGGCATGGCATTTTCCGGTCTTGCGGTCGGCTATTTCAGCCGCGAGATCGACCGCAGGAAGGGCATTCTGATCAGCCTCGTGGTGCTCGCCATCCCCACTGCGCTGCTCGCGCATGCGCCGGACCTCACCACCTTCACCATCTTGCGCGTCGCGCAGGGGCTTTGCATGGCCGCCGCCTTCACGCTCACGCTGGCCTATCTCGGCGAGCATTACAGCGCGGCCGACTCGGCCGGCGCCTTCGCCGCCTATATTACCGGCAATGTCGCCAGCAATTTGATCGGACGCCTGCTCTCCGCCGCAGTTGCCGACCATTTCGGCCTGGCCAGCAATTTCTACTTCTTCGCCGTCCTTAATCTACTCGGCGCGGCGCTGGTCTATTTCACCGTGGAGAAGACGCCGTGCATGAAATGCGTGACCCCAGCCATGAGCTCGCACTTCGAGGCTTGGATCATGCATCTGAAGAACCCCGCTTTGCGCGCGAGCTTCGCCATCGGCTTCTGTATCCTGTTCGCCTTCATCGGCACCTTCACTTTCGTGAATTTCGTTCTGGTTCAGCCGCCGCTCGGCGTCGGCGCCATGACACTGGGCTTCGTCTATTTCGTCTTCGTTCCGGCAATGGCCACGACGCCGCTGGCGGGGCGCTCGGTGAAGCGCTTCGGCACCAGACCCACCTTCTGGGGCGCACTTCTTGTCGCCTTTCTCGGCCTCCCGCTTCTGGTTCAGCCGAGCCTGCCTGCCGTTCTCATCGGCATGGTGTTGGTCGGCGCCGGCACTTTCTTCGCGCAAGCCTGCGCGACGGGCTTTGTCGGCCGCGCCGCGATGTCGGACCGTGGCGCGGCGAGCGGGCTCTATCTTGCCTGCTATTTCTTCGGCGGGCTGATCGGTAGCGCAGTGCTCGGCGTCATCTTCGATATGTTCGGATGGACGGCTTGTGTCGCCGGCATCGCCGCGGCGCTCATCGTGGCGGCGCTGCTCGCCATCTTCTTGAGAACGCCCATGAAGCCCGAGGCTCTCGCCCACTGATCTCGATCAGCCGGGCGGCGATTTCCACCTCGCGTTTTGATCCAGCGCAAGGACTGCGGCGCGGTTGAGCCCAGGGTTTGGCGGGGTGGAAAGGATTTCAGCGTTGGGTCTCCTGCCTCCATCCCCGGCGCCCCCACAATGAGTCGCGAACGCATTCGGGGGCGCCGCGCTCTTCTTCAGAGCCCTTGCTAGCTCACCCAACCCATTGGATTCCTGCGCAACGAACCCGCGTCCTCCGCCGGGCTTCGCGTTTTTGCCGAAACAGTCCCCAGCCGGCGCGGTCCTAAAATGGTGCGGCCATTAACGCTTTTCTAAGCCTAACGCGGTGAGATGGGCGAAGTCTCGCGTACCAAGTTGAGTGTCAGTAGAGGGATCCCGTTCATGCGCACCATCGTTGCTCTCGCCGCCATCGCCGCGTCCTTGGCGCTCGGCGGTTGCTTCCATCATACCCAGCAGGTCTACACAGCTGAATTGCCGCCGGCCCCAGTCGTCACAGACATCAAATAGGCGGACAGGCCTTCAGGTCCGATCCCCTGCCCCAGCGCCCCTTGCATAAGGGCTCGGTCGCGATCGCATAGAACCGACTGCCCGTTTGGAAGAGATCCTGTTCCGCGTAGAAGAGCCCGGCCCTCGAGCCGGGCTTTTCCTTTGTGCCTATGGTCGAAGGCGTCTTCAGACGCCGCCAGTGCAGCTATGCACCCAGAACAGCAGGAGCACCGCCGCGCCAACCGCGCCCGCCGCGACAAAGGCATTGAGCCAAGTCCGCTTCCTGAACGCGAAGGCGATGTCGCCGCCATGCAGCTCTTGCGGCATCTTCACCCAGAATGCCTCGAGCCAAAGTACGGCAATGAGGAATGTGAAGGCGGCGGCGAGCAGTTGGATCGCCGATATGCCGGTGCATACAGTCATTGCCCCTCCCTTACTCACTCAGCGGCGAGCTTATGCGGACCCGGATTGTGCATGGCCGGCTCGGGCTCGCCCGGCTCGATCTCGGCCGCCGGCTCGGCGCCGGGCTGCGGCTCGTGCAAGATGACGCCGTCGAGCAGTCCGAACTCGCCGATCCAGGGCTGTCGCCACAGAGCGCTCATGGTGTCGGCGTAGCCGGCTTCCCAGCGCTGACGGATGCCCGCGGGCGAGAAGTCGATGTCCTTGGTGTGGTTCTCGTTCTCCAGCCGCGGGCTCAACAGGCGCACCACATGCATGCGCGTGTCGCAGCGATAGCCGGCAAGCTCCTTGTAGAGAGGATCGTTCTTCTCCTCCTCGGGTACGTATTCGAGGAGCTGGGTGATGACATGGCGGAGCTTGTGCGTCTCGCGCTGGCGGACGATGTGGCTGGCGATGCGGCTCGAATATTGGATATCCTTGTGGCGGTTGAGCACTCGCCAAATGGTCTCCGGCTCCTCGCCGGTGGGATGCCAAAGATGCACGGCGAAGATCAGCGAGTTGCGGCGCGGCTGGTCGTCGAAGATGCGCTCGGTCGGGGTGTTGGAGAGAATCCCTCCGTCCCAGTAAAGCTCGCCGTCGATGCGCACCGCCGGGAAGGCCGGCGGCAATGCGCCTGAAGCCATCACATGGCTCGGCGTCAGCTGCATCTCCTTCGAATCGAAATAATGCATCATGCTCGAGCGCACATGCGCGGCGCCAACGGTCAGCCGCGGATGGCCGCGATTGATGCGATCAAAATCGACGAGCTCCTCCAACGTCTTGCGCAGAGGCTCGGTCGAATAATAGCCCGCATGGTCGGGGCCGAGCGCCAAATGCGCGCCGAGAAAGGCGCGGGTGTGGGGCTCAAAGAACCCGGAAATGCCCTTCGTCAGGGTCATCCATGAGGCCAGCGCATCGCCGACCCCGGCCCAGGCAGGAAAAGCGCCCCAGAAATTCGCGCGCTCAACCCGCTTCCAGAATTCCTGGAGCTGGACCAGACGGTCCTCCGGCTTGTTGCCGGTGATGATGGCCGCGTTGATGGCGCCGATCGAGGTGCCGATGATCCAGTCCGGCTCGACGCCCGCCTCATGCAGGGCCTGGTAGACGCCGCCCTGATAGGCGCCGAGAGCGCCGCCGCCTTGCAGCACGAGCACGACTTGGCCGTCATTGTTGCTGCGGATCTGATTGACCGCTTCGAGCGGAGTAAGCGACTTGGGTTTGGGCATGTTTCTCTCCCGGCTTGCTCGCTCAATGCGCGGTCCAACCGCCGTCAACCGGAATTGCGGCTCCGGTGATCGACGCGGCGGCATCGGAGGCGAGGAACACGGCGATGCTGCCAAGTTCGTCGGTGGTGGCGAACCGTTTGTTCGGCTGCTGGGCGAGCAGCACGTCGCGGATGACTTGCTCGCGCGGGATGCCATGCGCCTTGGCTTGGCCTTCGATCTGAGCCTCGACCAACGGCGTGTAGACATAGCCCGGGCAGATCGCGTTGCAGGTGATGCCTTGCTCCGCGGTCTCGAGCGCGGTCACCTTGGTGAGGCCGAGCATGCCGTGCTTGGCCGCGACATAGGCGGCCTTAAAGGCCGAGCCGACCAACCCATGCGCCGAGGCGATATTGACGATGCGGCCCCATTTGTTGGCGACCATACTCGGCAGCGCCAGCCGCGTGGTATGAAAGGCAGAACTCAGATTGATGGCGAGGATGGAGTCCCACTTGGCGGTGGGGAATTCCTGCAACGGCGCCACGTGCTGGATGCCGGCATTGTTGACCAGAACGTCGAGCCTCCCGAACATATCGAGAGTCATCTTGATCATCTCTTCGATCGACTCGGGCTTGGTCATATCGGCGGCGGAATAGGCCACCGGCACGCCGAAATCGGAATTGATGGCGGCTTGCGTAGCCTTGATCTCCTCGAGCTTGCCGAAGCCGTTGAGAACGACGGCGGCGCCTGAAGCGGCGAATGCGCGGGCAATACCGAGCCCGATTCCGCTGGTCGATCCCGTCACCAAGGAGACTTTGTCCTTGAGCGGCAGGGCGGTCAGGCTCCCGCGCTCGGTCATGGCGATGTTCATGGCGGGCACTCCTAAGGTGGCTGGCGACAACGGCGTCCTGTTGGCGAGGATCATGCCGGGCGCCTGCCCCGCACCGGAAATGCCCTTTGGCTAAGAAGTCGATAGGGTCGCGCTATGGCCGCCTAAGGCCTTTGCCGCGCGGGATAAAAATGCCCTTTACAGCGTGCTTCGCGACTTCACTCGGCGCCAATGGTGCTGATCTCCGCCAAATCATCTCGACGGCAAAGCGGTCTCAAGCGTACAACTCAGCCAATAACAACGTTCGCGAATCCAGACTTTCCGTGTCGATGACCGCTTGCAGGGCGAGGTATCAGGCCGGACTGCGTCCGGACCGGCCGCTTAGGCGCACGGCTCGCCCTGCCGCGATCTCACCTCGTTTACGCGAAAAGTAGAGCGGCGGAGCGCATCTCCCATGGAAATGCATCAGGTCCGCTACTTCCTGGCGGTGGCGCGGACGCTCAATTTCACGCGCGCTGCCGAGGAGTGCCACGTTGCCCAACCTTCGCTCACGCGCGCCATTCGCCAGCTCGAGGGCGAACTCGGCGGCGACCTGTTTCGTCGTGAGCGGCCTTCGGCGCAATTGACCGAGCTCGGCCAGCGCATGTTACCGCTCCTGAAGCAATGCTACGAGAGCGCGCTCAGCGCCCGCGCGCTCGCTTCAGCCATCAAGAAGGGCGAGGTCGGATCGCTCAGGCTCGCCCTTTCGCGCACGATCGACCCCTCTCTCGTCACCCCGCATGTCGTCGAACTCGGCAAGCTGTTCGAAGGTCTCGAGTTGAAACTGTTGCGGGGAACCGGGCTTGAAGTTCTCGAATATCTCAAGAAGGGCGAGGTCGAGCTCGGCCTGGCGGCGCAGCTCGGCGAGGAATGGGACCGGCTCGACAGCTGGCCGCTCTTCACCGAGGAATTTCATCTCACCGTCAACAGCATGCATGAATTTGCGCAGCGTCCGACCGTCGCTCTCGACGATCTCAGACAGCAACGATTGATGGTGCGTACCTATTGCGAAACCACGCCTGCCCTGCTCGAGCTTTTGCGCGCGCGGGAGTTCGACGTGACGCGCTTCCACGAAGTGAGCGCCGACGGCGACCTGGTCGCCTTGCTCGAGGCGGGGCTCGGCGTGGCGCTCCTGCCGCGTAGCACGCAAGGTCCGGCGACGCTAGCGCGGGTCGCCGTGCAGGATTTCGAGCTGAAGCGCACGATTTATCTTTATGGCGTTGCCGGCCGGCAGCGTACCCCCGTGGCTTCGGCGATGATGAAGATGCTGCGCGCCTACGATTGGTCGCGCTACGCCGCGGCTTAGTGCGCGGTGCGGAGCGCCGACAAAAGCTCCTCGATGGTCATGCGCTTGCGGTAGTCGGGATCGACAAAGCGCGCCTTTACCTCGCCGTCGGTGCCGACGACGAAAGTGGCCGGAACAGGCAAAAGCCAAGTGTCGCTGCCTTGCGACCGCGAGACGTCCCACCCGGCGCGCGTCATCAGTTCCTGCATCTCCTGCCCCACCCAGAATGCGAGATTGAGGGATAGGGCGTAGCCGTTGTCGAAGTCGGTGAGGATCGGGAACGGCGCCGCGGACTCGGCCTTGAGCTCGGCGGTGAAATGCTCACGGTCGGGCATGATCGCGGCGACTTGTCCGCCTTCGGCTGCGATCTGATCCTGCGCCTCGGCCAGAGCGCGCGTGTTGATGCGGCAATAAGGGCACCAATGCCCGCGATGGAAGGTCACCGCGACGGGCCCTTTTTCGAGCAGTCTATCCAGGCTGATGAGCTGTCCCCGCTCGTCGGGCAAGACGAAATTCGGCATCCGTTCGCCAGGTTTCGGTGCGTTCTCACCGACGTCGTGCTGTTTCAGCCGGTCCACCAGGATATCGACGGCATCCTGAAACTGTGGGCCGAACCGCCGCACCGCATCGGCGAAGGCTTGCAACCGCTCGGCCAGAGAGGCATCCATGTCGCGGCACTGAACGAAGGCCTCTTCGAGCAGCTGCGAGAGCGGTTTCGAGTTCATGCGACAGTCCTCAAGCCCCCGGCGAACGGCCGCCGGGCCGAAACCCGAACGCTACGGAGTCCCAGGTTCCCCGACCTCTTTTCATACCATCCAGCTGATTGGATGGGTAGTTGCCTCGGTGCGTCGCGTTCAGCCCTCATGGCCGTTTTCGCGCAGGATTCGAGCGTTTCTCAGAGCCACAAGCAGATCGGCAACGGTCATGCGGTTGCGATAGTCCGGATCGATAAAACGGGCTTTGACGAGGCCATCCTGACCGATGACGAAGGTCGCGGGGATCGGCATCACCCAAGTTTGGTTGCCTTGATAATCGGGAATGTCCCGGCCGCCCGACTCCAGAATGTGTTGCATCTCTTCGCCGACCCAAATCGCGAGGTTCAGAGACAGCGCATAGCCGTTGTCGATATCGGTCAGGACGGGATAGTGGATTCCTCCCTCGGCCTTGAAGGCCGCTGCGAACACTTGCCGCTCCGGCATGATCGCCGCGAGCCGGCCGCCGTCTGAAGCGATCTGAGCTTGCGCTTCGGCCAGCACTTTCGTGTTGATCCGGCAATATGGACACCAATGGCCACGGTGGAAGGTCATCGCCAGAGGACCCTCCCTCAGCAAACCGTCAAGCGTCACGATGCGTCCCTGATCGTCGGGCATGGCGAAGGGCGGCATCGGTTCGCCCGGCTTGGGCGCCGACCGGCCGGCATCGTGCGCCTTCAGGCGTTGCACCATCCGATCCACGGCCTCCTGATAGCCCGGGATCAGATAGCGTGTCGCTTCGCTGAAGACCTCAAACCTTTCTTCCAGCGAAGCATCCATGTCGCGACAGTAGAGGAAGGCCTCTTGGATGCTGCTAAAGGCGGGATTTTTCATCCATGGCTCTCCTGGCGGCCGTCGAGTGGCCGGACTCTCGGCACTGTGGCGGCCGTTACGGGAGCTGTGGGGGGGGCACTGCGCATTGGTGAGCTAATGGCCTTGCCGACAGGGCGCGTTTTCTTCCCGACCTCAACAGCTTGTGAGCCGTTATGACCGGTAATTGAGCGCCGGGTCCAATAGCGACCGGCTATCGTCTCGATCATTGATCGGCATTTCCTTGAAAAGCGCCGATCTTGTCTCATGGGGCAGGCAAGAAACACGGAGAGATCAAGCGGATGTCTAGCCTGATCGATTGGCTCGAAGCCGGCCGGCGGTTGGCCGAGCGCATTCCCTACAGTCTTGTGGCGCTGGTGGCCCGCATTGCGGTCGCGAGCGTGTTCTGGCGGTCGGGCCAGACCAAGGTGGAGGGCTTCCTACAAATCAAGGACAACACGTTCTTTCTGTTCCGGGAGGAATACAAAGTTCCGCTCCTGCCGCCCGATCTCGCCGCCTATTTAGCCACCACCGCCGAGCACATCCTTCCGGTGCTGCTCGTCGTGGGGCTTGCTTCGCGGCTCTCCGCTCTCGGACTGATGGCAATGACGCTGGTGATCCAGCTCTTCGTCTATCCCGACGGCTGGCCCGAGCACATTCTCTGGTTCGCGCTCTTGCTCCTTATCCTCGCGCGCGGACCCGGCGTCATCGCGCTCGACCATCTGATCTGGACACGCGTTCAGCCGGAGCCGGTTCCGGCACGCTAGGCCTTAGTCCCAGGGGAAACCATGAAGACCTACGACGCGATCGTGATCGGTTCAGGCCAGGGCGGCGTGCCGCTTGCGACCAACCTCGCCGGACTTGGCTGGCGCGTGGCGCTTATCGAGAAAGGTCAGCTCGGCGGCTCCTGCATCAATTATGGGTGCACGCCGACCAAGACGATGATCTCGAGCGCGCGCATTGCGCATTATGCGAGAGTCGCGCCCAAGTTCGGCATTCACCCGGGCCCCGTCAAGGTGAACATGGCGGAGATCGTCGCGCGCAAGAACGGCGTCGTTGAGTCCTTCAGATCGGGCATCGAGGACCAGGTCAAGAACAATCCCAATGTCACGCTCTATCGCGGCCACGCGCGCTTCGCCGGCCCGCACGAGGTCGAGGTGAACGGCGAAAGGCTTTCAAGCGACAAGGTCTTCATCAACACCGGCACACGACCGCGCGTCCTCCCCATTCCTGGACTGGATCAGATCGATTTTCTCACCAATCGCAACATCATGGACCTTAAGGAGGTGCCTGTGCATCTCATCGCGCTCGGCGGAAACTATCTCGGACTCGAGTTCGGGCAGATGTTCCGCCGCTTGGGCAGCGAGGTCACGGTCGTCGAGCTCGGAGACCAGATCGTCCCGCGCGAAGACCCCGAAGTCTCGCAGAGCTTGCGGGAAGCACTCGAAGAGGAAGGCATGAGGTTTCGCCTTGGCGCAAAGACCACCAAGGTGGCGAAGACGGCGAACGGCGTCGAGATCACGATCGAGAAAAAGGACGGAACCGGTGAAACGCTGAAAGGCTCGCACCTTCTCGTTTGCATCGGACAGGTTCCCAACTCGGACGATTTGGGTCTGGACAAGGCCGGGATCGAGACCGACCAAGCGGGCTATATTCGCCACAACGGCAAGCTCGAGACGAATGTGCCCGGCGTGTGGGTGTTGGGCGACGTCAAAGGCGGACCCGCCTTCACACATGTCTCCTATGACGACTATCTCGTGATCTATGACAATGTGGCGAACGGCAAGAACCGGAGCATCGACAAACGCATGGTCCCCTATGCGCTCTACACCGATCCCGAGCTTGGCCGTATCGGGCTGAGCGAGAAAGAGGCGAGAGCCAAGGGCTACCGTCTTAAGATCGGCAGCGTGCCGATGGCCTATGTGGCGCGCGCCATCGAGCGCTCCGAGACCAACGGACTGATGAAGATCGTCATTAACGCCGACGACGATCGCATCCTCGGCGCGACGATCCTCGGACCCGACGGAGGCGAGCTCGTGCAAATCCTGATGGCGTTGATGATGGCCGACGCGCCCTTGACCTTGTTCAAGGACGCGATGTTCATTCATCCTACGCTGGCCGAAGGCTTCTTCTCGCTGATGGCTAGCGTGGAAACCGCGTAGAGGCTTAACCCCCGCTGCGCAATTGGGCCAGAAGCTCGGCGTTGGGATAGCCGTCGGCCGGGAGGCCGTATTTGACCTGCATGGTGCGGATGGCATCGCGCGTCGCCGCGCCGACAACGCCGTCGATCTTGCCCACATCGAAACCGCGGCGCGCGAGCAGCTGTTGCAGCTCCTTGGTTTCGGCGAGGCTCAGAGAATCGACGGGGGCATTGCCGCGCGCAAGCGCAGGCGCGCCGGCAAGACGCGTCGCGTAATAGGCGGCGGTGGTCGAATAGACGAGCGACTTGTTCCATTCGAGATAGATGTCGAAATTCGGATAAGTGAGGAAGGCGGGACCGTTGCGTCCCATCGGCAAGTGCAAGCCGACAGGTGTCTCGTCGGCGGGAATCGGTTTGCCGTTCAAGTAGGTCACGCCGTGCTGCGCCCAGAAGGAACGCGGCTTCTTGATGGTGACATCGGCCTGATCCCAAGGCAGATCAGCCGGCACGCGCACTTGCTCGAGCCAGGGTTGATTGGGCTTCCAGCCGATCGATTGGAGGTAATTGGCGGCTGAAGCGAGCGAGTCTGGCGCGCTTCTGATCAGATCGCGCCGTCCATCTCCGTCGAAATCCACGGCATGCTCGTAATAATTCTTCGGCTGGAATTGGAACTGCCCGACCTCGCCATGTGCAGGACCGCGCATCTGCTCAGGCGAGAGATCCCCGCGCTCCACGACCTTCAGCGCATACATGAGCTGCTCTTGAAACTCCTCGGGGCGGCGGCAATCGAAGCTCAAGGTGGCGAGCGAACGCATCGTCTCCATGTTGCCCATCACCTTGCCGAAATCGGTCTCCAGTCCCCAAAAGGCGACGAGGACGGGACCCGGCACACCATATTCCTGCTCGATCCTGTCGAACACGCCGGCATATTTTTTGAGCAGGGACGATCCTACTTGCATGCGGTTGTTGTTCACCATCCGGCCGGAGAATTGCAGGAAGCTTTGCGCAAACACCCCTTGCCCGCGATCCTTGGCGATGGTCGCGGGATCGTAGGTCACTCCGTCGAGCGCGTGAGAGACCGTACCGGGCGAGATCCCTTGCGCTACGGCCTGCTTCTTGAAATTTTGCAGCCACCGGCCGAATTCGGCGGGACTGGCACAGGCGGCGAAGGCGTTGGGCGCAAGTCCGATCAGCACCGCCGCGAAGGCGCCGGCGCGCGCTGTCAGACGAAGGATTTTCGTCATGGGGTGTCTAGCCATGGGCGCCACTCAAGCCAGTCGGAAGGTCACAGTCAAGTGACGAGGGAGTAAGGCCGCAGCCGCCTATGGATCGCCCTTCTGGTAGGTGCCCATCAGCTCGGCTTGCGCGAGGACATGGCCCTTCATGGCCGCCTCGAGTGCGGGCTTGGTGAGCGGCGCAGGCGGAAGCGTGATGTCAAGCGCATAGAGCTTGTGAAAATAGCGATGCCGGCCGATAGGCGGGCATGGGCCATGATAGGAATTCTGCTTGCTGTCGTTGGTGCCGGCAACGGCGCCCTGCGGCAGCGCCGCAGCCTCAGCCAGGCTTTTCGTGCCCGGGGGCAGATTGTGAACCACCCAATGCACCCAGACGCGCTTCGGCGCTTTTGGGTCCGGCGCATCGGGATCATCAACGATGATTGCGAGACTCTTGGCGCCGTCGGGAACACCGTCGATCGCGAGCGGGGGCGAGATATCCTCGCCCTCACACGTATATTTCGATGGGATCTTGCCTCCCGCCTGGAAAGCCGACGAGGTCAACGTCAGAGCCATGGCACTGCCTGCATCGGCAAGAGGCGGCGCTTGGGCAGCGAGCAGGACGAAACCGATCCGCAAGATGCTGACCCGGCACGCACTTGCCATCACCTAGTCCTTGCGCAGCCGCCAATCACTCAGTCCCGCGCGAAGCGGCAAGTCAGCTAGTCTGTGTGCGGCGGCAAATCGCCGAGCCTCAGCCGCTCCATGAGCGCATCGATGCGCCTGGAAGCTTCCCTCTTGCTCAAGCCCTGCTTGAATGCCGCCGGCTCCTTCACCTCCTCGGCGAGCATTTTGAGGTAGGAGGCCTGAGCGCCGGTCATCGGCTCACTGTGTAGGTTCGAGGTTGCCTCGGAGAGGTATTGGCTCTCCTGAATCTCTTGAGTCTTCTTTTTCTGCGTCATCGCAGTTGGTCCTGAAGTCCTTCCTTGGGTTGTCCCTAGTTGTGAATCACACTGTAAAACACCCTCATACAGTATTCGTCGAAAAGGGCAAGGATTAGGCGAAGGATGACAAAGAGTTAGGCAGAATGTGTTGCGCCCAAGAAACACCCTGCCGGCCCCGTCTCTTGGGCAGGGCCGAGTTGGAAGGGGGCGAAGCGTAGCCGCAGTCTTCACCCGCTCATTGCGGGTCGATCCCCGTGCGTCCAAGGCTCATTCCGAGTCCCCTACGAGGATGCTCAGTAGAAGTCTCAGCTTTTCGCAGACTTTCGAAAAATTCGCCTAAAAATTAACGTTAACACCGCCAACAAATCGCCCCTCTATTACCCCTTCCCTGCCCCTTTTTCGCCCTCCTGCTCCGTACTTACTGCACTGCACCAACGTGTGCGACCGGCTCGAGTCTTCGTCGGTCTCTGAACCTCCCAGACAATTGAATAAGGAGCAAAACGCATGTTCGAAATGCGAGCCAAGATGATTAGGGTGGGGCTTCTGGGCGCTGCCGTAATGCTACCTGTCAATCTGGCTGAGGCCGATCAACTTGGTCATGCCTCTTGGTATTCCCTGCCAGCCAACAAGACCGCGAATGGCGAGCAGATGAACCCCAACGAACTCACAGCAGCACATCGGTCGCTGCCGTTCGGTACCCGGGTGCTGGTCGAGAACCTTGCGAACGGCAAGTCGGTGGTCGTGCGGATCAACGACCGCGGTCCCTTCATCGGCGGTCGAATCATCGACCTCTCGAAAGCGGCTGCGGCCAGCATTGGCATGATCCACTCGGGCACCGCCAAAGTGCGTGTCACAACGACGACCAGCGAAAATGCTGTGGCCGCGCTCGGCGAAGCGACAGCCAAGGCGAAAGCCGGTGCGGCTTTGGCTGCCTCGGCGAAGGTGGATGTCGCTGCTTTGGAGCCCGCGCCAAAGACGGTCACCGCTGCGCTTAAGTCCTCCAGCGGGAATAAGCGTGTTGCGGCCAAGGTCTCCCCGCGGGTGAAACCCATCGCCAAGAAGCGGGACACTCAGGCGAAGGTACGGGCCGCAAGCGCAAGCAAGAGCAGCCGGTCCGCGAAGACCCGGAGCTCAAATGTCCGCACTGCGAGCCATACCAAGGGGATCCATGCTGCCGCGAAGCAGGCATCGCGCTTCACTGGCCGACGCACGATTGTCGCCGATGCTCATCCCTATGCCATTCTCGGCACAACGCCGGGCTTCATGAAGCCTACGGCCACAAAGACACGCCGCACCGGCTAGTTCCGGCGCTAACTCGGCTCATCGGCTGAGCGGGTTGCGGCTCGGGCTGCTGCCGCGCGCAACAACAAGCGCCGGGCTTTAAGCCCGGCGTTTGCATTGATCCGGATGAGACGACGGGGGCGTCCGCCGCGGTCGCCTCTCCCGAGCTCGTTAGGACGCAAGCGAACGCCCCGAAAAACAGTGCAGAACACGAAAACGTGATCGCCGAGATGACGGTCCGTGTGTTGCA
>DATAFR010000084.1:0-11196 GCA_036257375.1 Methyloceanibacter sp. | reverse complement strand
CGGCGGTCTCGTGATGGGCGGCTACGAGCCCAATCCCAAGCCATGGGCGGTCGAGGGCCTGCCCGAGGGATTCGAATTTCAGCTTCTCGACTCGGATCTCGATCATTTCGAGCCGCTTTTGGAGCTCGCCATCGGCCGCGTTCCGGCGATGCAGACGGCGGGCGTCAAGGAGTTCATCAACGGGCCCGAGAGCTTCACCCCCGACGGAAATTTCATCCTGGGAGAAGCCCCTGAGACGCGCGGCATCTATGTCGGTGCGGGCTTTAACGCCTTCGGCATCGCTTCAGGCGGCGGCGCCGGCATGGTGCTCGCCGAATGGGTCGCCAAAGGCGAGCCTCCCTACGATCTGTGGCCGGTCGACATCCGCCGCTTCGGCAAGAACCATCTCGACACGAATTGGGTGCGCACGCGCACGCTCGAGGCTTACGCCAAGCACTACACCATGGCCTGGCCGTTCGAGGAGTACCGCTCCGGGCGGCCGCTGCGCCGCTCGCCGCTTTACGACCGGCTCAAGGCGCAAGGCGCGTGCTTCGGCGAGAAGCTCGGCTGGGAGCGGCCGAACTGGTTCGCCGATTCGGTGCGCGGGGAGAAGGCCGAGGACGTTTACAGCTATGGGAGGCAGAACTGGTGCGAAGCGGTCGGCCGCGAGCACAAGGCTTGCCGCGAGCGTGTCGCCGTGTTCGACCAGACATCCTTCGCCAAATTCGTTCTCGTCGGCCGCGACGCGGAGCAGGCCCTGTCATGGATCGCGGCCAACGATGTCGCGAAGTCGCCGGGCCATCTCGTCTACACGCAGATGCTGAACGCGCGCGGCGGCATCGAGTGTGATCTGACTGTCGCCAGGATCTCGCCCACCGAATATTACATCGTGACCGGCACGGGCTTCGCCACGCACGATTTCGACTGGATCGTGCGCTCGATTCCCGAAGGGCTCGACGCGCGCTTGACCGATGTCACGTCGTCCAACGCCGTGCTGTCGGTCATGGGGCCGCGCGCGCGCGACGTCCTCCAAGCTCTGACCGAGCACGATCTTTCCAATGCCGGCTTTCCGTTCGGCCGAGCCAAGCGCATCACGCTCGCAGAGGCGCCTGTGCTGGCGCTCCGCGTCACCTATGTCGGCGAGCTGGGTTGGGAGCTGCATACCCCCGTGGAATTCGCGGCTACCGTCTACGACGCGCTGATGGAAGCCGGGAAGGCGCACGGCGTCGCCAATGCAGGTTATCTCGCCATCGAGTCGCTTCGGCTGGAGAAGGGGTATCGCGCCTGGGGTGCTGATATCGGCCCGGACCATTCGCCGCTGGTCGCCGGTTTGGGCTGGGCCGTGAAGTTGAAATCGAATACGCCGTTTCAAGGGCGCGCGGCACTGGAGGCCCAGACCGCCAAGCCATTGCCCCGGCTCTTCGCCGGATTCACCGCGGACTCCTCTGTCATTCTGCTCGGACGAGAGACCATTTACCGCGACGGCGAGCGCGTTGGCTGGCTTTCGAGTGGCGGCTACGGCTACACGGTCGGCCGCTCCATCGGCTACGGTTACGTCCGCGATCCGGAGAACGGCGTCGACCATGCCAAGGTCTTGTCCGGCTCTTACGAGCTCGAGGTCGCCACTGAGCGCGTGCCCGCGGAAGTCTTTCTCGATCCGCTCTACGATCCGGCGATGTCGCGCATCAAGAGCTGAGCGGCGATGAAAATCGCCACTTTCAACATCAACAACGTCAACAAGCGCTTGACCAATCTATTGACGTGGCTGCGCCAGGCGCGCCCCGATGTCGCCTGCCTTCAGGAGCTGAAGGCGACCGACGCGGAGTTTCCAATCGCGGCAATTCAAAAGGTCAGCTATGGAGCGGTCTGGCGCGGGGAAAGATCGTGGAATGGAGTGGCAATCCTCGCGCGGGATTGTGAGCCGGTGCTGACCCGCACCGCTTTGCCCGGCGATCCCGGCGACAAGCAAAGCCGCTACATCGAGGCGGCGGTCAAGGGTGTGCTGATCGCGACGCTTTATGCGCCAAACGGCAATCCGCAACCGGGACCGAAATTCAAATATAAGCTTGCCTGGATGAAGCGGCTCTTGAAGCACGCGGCGGAGCTCTACGCTCTCGATGCGCCCGTCGTACTTGCCGGCGATTTCAACGTCGTGCCGACCGATGCCGACATCTATCCCACCAACTCGTACGCGAAGAACGCGCTGGTGCAGCCCGAGCCGCGCGCGCTGTTCCGCCGCCTACTCGATCAGGGGTGGGTCGACGCCATCCGCAAGATGCACCCGGATACCCCGATGTACACGTTCTGGGACTACAAGCGGCACCGCTGGGAGCGCGACGCCGGTCTTCGCCTTGACCATCTGCTGCTCAACCCGAAAGCCGCAAAGCGTCTGGTCGACGCCGGTGTCGACCGCGAGATCAGGGGACTTGAAGGCGCAAGCGATCATGCGCCGACCTGGATCCTGCTGCGCGATGCTGCGCCCGCGCGCGGAAAAGTGGTCCCGCGAGCAGAAGCGAAGAAGCCGGTAGCGAAGAAGCGCGCCGCGCGAGCTCGAGCCGAGGCCCGCCGGCCGTTGCTCGTCATCGACGGGGATTCATTCGCGCATCGCTCCTATCACGCGCTGCCCAAGACGATCATGCGGCGTGGCGATAAGCCGGCCGGCGCCATCCTCGGCTTCGCCAATATGCTGGTGCGTCTTTACCGCGAGGAGAAGCCGCGTGCCGTGCTGGTCGCTTGGGACACGCTCGACGTGCCTACCTATCGGCATGAGGAGTTCCCCGCCTATCAGAGCGGGCGCGAGTTCGACGACGCCGTCATCGAGCAGCTCGAGGCGCTGCCCGAATTCGTTGCCGCTTGCGGCTTTCTGAATGCGAAGGCACCCGGCTTCGAAGCCGATGATTTTCTCGCCGCTGCTGCCGCCAAGGAGGAAAAGCGCGGCGGCACGGTCCTCGTCGCCAGCGGCGATCGCGACACCTTCCAGCTTGCCTCCGACCGCACCACCATTCTCTATCCCGTCCGCGCGGGCGAGATGGCGCGCATCGGCCCCGAGGAGGTTCGCGCGCGTTACGGCGTCGATCCGAAACAGGTTCCCGACTTTATCGCCTTGCGCGGCGACCCCTCCGACAAAGTCCCAGGCGCTCCGGGAGTCGGCGCGACCGGTGCCGCGACGCTGCTGCAACGCTACGGCAGTCTCGAAGCCGCACTGAAAGCAGGGCGCTTTCCGGCAATGGCGAAAAGTCTGCGGCTCTACCGCGCCGTCGCCACCATGAACAAGAAGGCGCCGCTTCCTAATCTGCGCGATCAAAAGCCGAACTGGGACAAGGCCTCCATTCTCGCGCGCCGATGGCAGCTCAACCAGCTTGCGGACCGGCTCGAAGCGCTTGCACGTGACTGAAGAAAAAGGCAATTTCTCTTTCTCGTCACATTTAAGGTTAACGGCACAGCATATCCGCGCAATAAGGACCCAGCCCTCTCCTATTGCCCTAATTGTTCCCAAGTTTGCTCCCTTCTCGTCATGAAATGAGCGCCTTCGTGCGTCGAATCCGCATGGTCCATCCAAAAATATCCGCAACAATTAAAGGAGACGGGCGTGCGGATTCGACAAGTATCGTGCGTATTGTTTGTGCTTCCGCTCTTAGGCGCCGCGACACCACTTCATGCCGCGCTCGGCGTTGCTCCCCGATGCCTGCCGTCGGTTGCGCCGCCAGCAATCAAGACCGCCGATGCCGGTCCGGTTCTTCCCGAACCAGGTCAGGTGGTGCCGGTCTTAGTCCCGATTCCGAGCTTCGACGCGGAGGAGCGTGACTATTTGATCAGGACGATCGTTTTCGAGGCGTCCGGTGAGACGGAGGAGGGCAAAGTCGCGGTCGCCCATGTGATCCTCAATCGCAAGCGGAGCGGCAGATGGGGCGACAACATCAAGGACGTGGTGACGCGCCCCTGGCAATTCGAGCCGTGGATGACCAAGCGCGGACAGATCGAGAAGCTTTCACAAGAAGATCCGCGCTACCGGGACGCGGCCTTGATCGCGGACGCCGTCCTTGCCGGCGAGATGCCGGACCCTACCGCCGGCGCAACGCATTTCTTGAATCCGGTCATCGTGAAGCAAAGGCGCGGCGGCTCGCTGCCCGCCTGGGCGCGCGGCAAGGGTCAGCCCATTGGCAGACACACCTTCTACGCACCGCGTGAGGCCGGCGCCCTGACGGAGCGGGTTGCATTGGCGTTCGATGACGCGAGAGACCCGCTTTCCTGTTGATCGCGATAGCGGAGAGCGGTCCGTCTAGATGAGCGCGTGATCGAAGGCGCGGGCGGCGGCGCTCTCGCTCCGGAGCCACCTGTACCACGCATCGAGTCCTTCTCCGGTGCGAGCCGAGAGCGGAAGCACGGTGACTTGCGGATTGATGGCTCTCGCATTCGCAACAGCACGGCTCACGTCGAAATCAACGTGCGGCAGAAGGTCGATCTTGTTCAGGATCGGTCTACCGGCGGAATTTGCCGCGGTGCTTCTTCAAGGAAGGATGCAGGACGAGCGCGCGTATCACGCCTGCGCGCCTTCGCTCGCATTGCCGCCGATCAGCGGCAACGCCACCCGCCGCCATTCCTCGCCCCACAAGGGTCCTGTCGCCGCCGCGACTCGCACATGCAGATCGGCGAGCTTCGAGCCTTGCAGCAGCTCCCCGAGGCGAGCGGCGAGACCGTCAGCATCGGTAAACATGAAGGGCTTGAGCTCCGGCGGCACGAGCTCGGACAGGCACGGCCCGTAGTCGAGCACCGCCGCCGGCAGACCGGCCTCCATCATATCGACCACCTTGATGGGTAGATCGACGCCCGAGGCCGAGCGGTGCATGGAGATGCCGAGATCGGCCGCGCGCAGGAGATCGCGATAGAGCGGCTCCGGCAGCCATCCCGTCACGATGCGCAACTTGCTCGTCGCGGCTTTGTGGGCGCGCGCTTCGAATCTTGGCCGCAAGGGCCCATAGCCGGTGGCGAACAGAATGATCGGCGTAGCCGGCGACCGGCGCGCCGCCGTGACGAGCGCATCGAGCAGCATGTCCATGTCCTCGTCGGCGCTGAAGCTCGTGGGGCTGACCAGGACGAAGGCATCCTCCGGCGCCGAGATTACGCGACGGGCGTTCAACACACGCCGTACGATGGCGAGGCGCTGCTCGGCGTTGAGCGTGGCCGGCTTCGCGCGCGGGCGATCGCGCAGCACGGCTGCGTCGATGCCGAAGCGTGCGCGCAAATCCTCCCGCATCGCGTCGGATACGGCGAGATGATGAGAGCCCCGGCGCGCCAACCATCCTTCAAGCCAACTGACGACATAGACCACGGGATGCCGGCGCCCGAGCCGCAAGCTGAGCATAGCCGCCGTGCGGCCGTGCCAGTCGACGATGAGCCGCGCCCCGCGCGCGCCCGCCGCGAGAAGCACAAGCGGCAGTGCCGGGAGCGCCGGCGGGTTCTGCACGATGACGACATCGAACCGGCCCGTCTTCGCCGAGAGAAGCCAAGCCAGTTGCAGCGACGCATGGGCCGCACGGGTCGCCGCCACTGGGAGGTAGAAGAGGCGCGGCACCGTATCGAGCCGTTCGCCCCCGGCTCGGGTGATGCGGCGGATCGAGAGCCCCGGGGCGCGGGCGATATCCTCCGGCAAGGGCAGCTCGGCAAAGCCGGCCAGCGTCACCTCGGCTCCGGCTTCGCAAAGCGCCCGCGCGTGATTGAGCATACGGGGACTTTGCGCAAGCTCGCCCTGGACGAGGATCAGCACCTTCTTGCCGCTCAAGTCCGGGATCGGCTGCTCGTTCGGCTGAACAGGGGACAGCATATGAGATCGCCTTCGCCGCGTCGCTCTCACCGGAGGTTATACAGCCACTCGGGCAAAAAGCGGACTTAGGCGGAGGTTGATGCCAGCCAAGCTCCGCCGTCCCCTCGCATTACCGAAGATTATGCTGACGGCTGACAGTGCCGGACTATACTGCACGGCCAAGCAAAACGCTGCGTATCAGCCGAACTCCATTGGGCATGCGCTATGAGCATCTTGGCAATAACCCGAAATGTTGTGCTTTGCATCCCGCTGCTTTTTGCCGCGGCGATGGCCGAGAAGGCGTCGGCGCAAGAGAGGGAGCCGATCGATCTGTTCGAACCCTCGACCCAGCGCCAAGGCGCCCCCTCGGGTGAAGCGATTCCAGGCCTGCGCTCCGGTGCGGTGGGCGCGGTGACGTTCTTCTCGGTTTCTCCCGCGGCCCGGCAAAGTTAAGCACTGTGCAGAGCGGCGAGCGCAAAATGCGCATCGCCCTCCCGGGCGGCGGGAGCGTCACCTGCATTCTCTCCGCGCAAGAGGGGGAGGCCGATGTGTTTGCCGGCACGGTCGAAGGGAGCGACTCGCCTGTCGACCGCTGCGATCTGGTCATCACCGACGGCAAGATCGACGGCGATATCCAGCTTGAATCCGGCCGCTATCGCATCGTGCCGATGGAAGGCGGAGCGCATGCGGTGGTCGAGCTGAAACCGGGTGCCTATCCCAATGAAGGCGACATTCCGCTGCCGCCTCTGCCCAACGGCGCGCAGCGGAAGAGCGACCGCAGCATACAGGATGCGCCGCGCTGCGACGTGCAGCCGGCGAAGCAACTCGGTCCGATCCGTGTCTTGGTGCTCTACACGCCGGCCGCCAAGGCGCAGACCAGCAATATCAGGGCCGAGATCAAGCTCGCCATGAAGCAGCTCAACGACGCCTTCCGCAACACCGGCGGCAATTTCTCCATCAAGGCCGAGCTCGCCGATGCACGCCCAGTCAGCTATGTCGAGGCCGACCAAACGGTAAAAGATGGCAGGCAAATTGCCGGAATGGAGGTCGATCTCGATAGGCTCTCAGGCAACGAGCCGGGATATTTCAATCAGGTCCCCGCGCTGTGCGACCAGTCCAAAGCCGATCTCGTGCATCTCTTGGTCGGCTACAAGGAGACCAATCCTTGCGGCATCGGCTGGATGCCGCCGCTCGATCAGATCGGCGCCGACACCAGGGAGTGGGCCTACTCGGTGAGCGAGCGCGGCTGCGCCATCAACAATTACAGCTTCATCCATGAGCTCGGGCACAATCTGGGCTTGAACCACGACCGCTACGTCGCGGGAGAGGTGCCCGCCACCGACTACAATTTCGGCTACATCAACCTGCGCAAGGCCCTGCGCACCGTGATGGCCTACAATGACGAGTGCGTGGCCAACGGCATCGACTGCCAGCGTTACCCGCTCTTCTCCACCCCCGCGCTGAAGATCAAGGGCATTCCCATCGGCAAGCCCTATGGCGAGCTGCAAGGCGCCTACAACGTCGAGATCCTCTGCCGCACCGCGCCGATCGTCGCCAACTATCGCTGATCCCCGGCCTTTCTGGGCGGCAGGGGAAATTAACCCGCTGACCGGACTTCACGATCCTGTTGCTTGACCGTCCCGAGCCTCAGGCGGTACTCATGGCATTGAAGCCATGAGCATTTTTCGCACAATTCTCGTCTCTTTCGTCGCTCTGGCGGTCGCCATGCTCCCGCTGGCTGGGGGTTTCGCCGCGCCCAATGCGCACGCCGTGGTGGTGAGTGCCGCGCCAGAGGATTGCTGCCACGACGGCAAGCCCTGCGAGGAATCCATGCCCGACTGCGGCTCGGCGCTCGGATGCATGCTGAAATGCTCGAGTGTGTCCGCCTTCGGTTCGGCCCCATTCCAATTTGCTTTGACTGTCTCGGCGACGGAACGTGCATCCTTTGCGATTCAACGCTGGCTCGCTCGCGCAGAGAGTCCGCCCCCACCGCCTCCTCGCCTCTAAATCCTCTCGAATCGTGCCTGCTCGCGTGAGCGTTGGTTCGCGCGGGCGCACGCGCCGATTAATCTGCCCGGCTTGGCTTGGGCGGGATCGCCAACGAGGATTCAGAGACGCGCCATGAAGCATCTGCAAAGCGTGATCATTCTCAGCCTGGGCATGGCCTTGGGTGCCGGCGGCGCCTACTGGTATGCGAGCTGGCCCGCGCCGCACGCGTTGCCTGCCGCGGCCCAGCAAAACGAAACTCAGCCAAATACCGAGCGCAAGATTCTCTATTACCGCAATCCGATGGGTGCGCCGGATACCTCGGCCGTGCCCAAGAAGGATCCAATGGGGATGGACTACATCCCCGTCTATGCCGACGAGCAGGACGATCCGGGTACCGTCAAGATCAGTCTCGACAAGATTCAGCGCATCGGCGTGCGGACGGAGAAAGTCGAGGCCCGCCGACGTGGCGGAAGCCGACATCGCCTCGATCGAAGTCGGCACGCCGGTGACCGTGACGCTTCGCGCGCGCCCGGCCGATCCGGTGGTAGGCAAGGTCACATTCATCTATCCAGTGCTCAATCAAGAGACGCGCACCGTCTCGGTTCGCATCGAGCTTGCCAATCCCGATCTTCTGATGAAGCCGGCCATGTATGCCGACGTGGTGTTTCATGTCGGGGAGGGCGCCGCTGTTGCGGCTGTTTCCAGCGGCGCCATCATCGACAGCGGCGAGCGGCAGGTCGTCATCGTCGCCAAGGGCGAGGGCCGTTTCGAGCCGCGCGCGGTAAAGCTCGGCCGCCGCGGCGGAGGCTACGCCGAAGTCGCCGAAGGTCTCACGCTCGGCGAGGAGATCGTCACCTCGGCGACACTCTTGATCGACGCCGAGAGCAATCTCCGCGCCGCCCTTCAGAGCTTCACGCAGCAGGAGTCGCAACCATGATTGCTGCGCTCATCCGCTGGTCGGCGCGCAACGTCTTCCTCGTCGTCCTTGCCACGATCTTCGTGACGGTCGCGGGCATCTATGCCGTCCCTCGCGTGCCGCTCGACGCCATCCCCGATCTCTCGGACGTGCAGGTCATCGTCTATACGGAATATCCGGGCCAGGCGCCGCAGGTTGTCGAGGATCAGGTCACCTATCCTTTGACCACCGCCATGCTTACCGTGCCGAAATCGCGCGTCGTGCGCGGCTTCTCCTTCTTCGGCGTCTCCTTCGTCTATGTGATCTTCGAGGATGGTACCGATCTCTATTGGGCGCGCGCGCGCGTGCTCGAATATCTGAGCTCCGCCGCGCGACGATTGCCTGCCGGGGTGACGTCGAGCATCGGGCCCGACGCGACCGGTGTCGGCTGGGTTTATCAATATGTGGTGCGCGGCGCGCAACATTCGCTGGCCGAGTTGCGCAGCTTGCAGGACTGGTCGATCCGCTTCGGGTTGGCCAAGGCGGAGGGTGTGGCCGAGGTCGCCAGCGTCGGCGGATTCGTCAAGCAATACAGCGTGGTAATCGACCCCCGCCGGTTGCAAGCGCTCAATATTCCGCTGTCGAAGATCCGCGACGTCATCCGTGACAGCAACATGGATGTCGGCGGCCGCACGGTCGAAGTCTCGGAGACTGAGTTCGCCGTCCGCGGGCGCGGCTATATCAAGAGTCTGGAAGACCTCGAGCAGATCGTCGTCAAGAACGACCGCGGCGTTCCGGTGCTTCTCAAGGACGTCGCACGTGTCGAGCTCGCGCCAGACGAACGTCGCGGCATCACCGAAATGAACGGGGAGGGGGAGGTCGTCTCCGGGATCGCGCTCCAGCGGTATGGCGAGAATGCGCTCTCAGTCATTCAGCATGTCAAGGATCGTCTTGCAGAGATCGCTCCGAGTCTCCCGGATGGCGTTAGCATCGACTCCGTCTACGACCGCTCGGACCTAATCAACCGCGCCATCGACACATTGAAACGGACGTTGTTCGAGGAAAGTCTGATCGTCGCGCTCGTCTGTATCATTTTCCTGCTGCATGCGAGAAGCGCGCTCGTTGCCGTCATCACGCTGCCACTTGGCGTGCTGATCGCTTACATCTGCATGTGGCTGTTGGGGCTGAGCTCGAACATCATGAGTCCCATGGTGGATGCGGCGATCGTCATGATCGAGAACGCGCATAAGCGGCTTGAGCGCGCTCCGCCGGGTAAGCCGCGATCGGAGATCCTGATCGAGGCGGCTGTCGAGGTCGGGCCGGCGCTTTTCTTCAGCCTTCTCATCATCACCGTCTCCTTTCTGCCGATCTTCGCGCTCGAGGCGCAGGAAGGCCGGCTGTTCAAGCCGCTCGCCTACACCAAGACCTTCGCCATGGCGGCCGCCGCGCTTCTGTCGGTGCTGTTGGTACCTGCGCTGATGACGCTTTTCGTGCGCGGGCGCATCATGCCGGAGCGCCGGAATCCGGTGAACCGCTTCCTGATCTGGATCTACCGCCCGGTGATCGAGCTCGCGCTCAAATTCAAGGCGCTCACCATCATGGTCGCCCTCGTCATCCTCAGTGTCAGCCTCTGGCCCGCCTCCAAGCTTGGCAGCGAGTTCATGCCGACACTGAACGAGGGCACACTGTTCTATATGCCTGTCACGCTGCCCGGCATTTCCGTCACCAAGGCCGCCGAGCTGCTGCAAACCCAGAACAAGATCATCAGGTCTTTCCCCGAGGTCGAGTCCGTCTGGGGCAAGGCGGGGCGTGCTGCTACAGCGACGGATCCAGCCCCGACTGAGATGGTCGAGACCGTCATCAACCTGAAGCCGGAGAGTGAATGGCGCCCGGGCCTGACTGTCGATGGGCTGATCGCCGAGATGGACCGCTCGCTCCAGTTCCCCGGCGTGTCCAACGCGTGGACCATGCCGATCAAAGCCCGCATCGACATGTTGTCGACCGGAATCCGAACGCCGGTGGGCGTTAAGGTTTTCGGCAAGGACCTCGCCGAGATCGACAGACTCGCCCGCCAGATCGAGGCGGTGATCCGCAAAGTGCCGGGCACGTCGAGCGCCTACGCCGAGCGGGCCATCGCGGGCTATTACCTGAATGTCGATCCGGACCGCGCGCAACTCGCGCGCTACGGCTTGATGGTCGGCGATGTGCAGGACGTGATCGCCACGGCGCTCGGCGCCGAGCCGGTGACGACCACGGTCGAGGGCAGGGAACGGTACACCGTCAGCATTCGCTACCCCCGCGACTATCGCAGCGACCCTGAAGCGATCGCGAGCGAGGTCCTGATCCCGACCGCCGACGGCGGCACTGTTCCTCTAGGTCAGGTCGCCAAGGTCAGCCTCGCCCAAGGACCTTCGAGCATCCGCACCGAGAACGCGCAGCTCGTCACGTATATTTATGTCGATCTGCGCGACCGCGATCTCGGTAGTTACGTGTCCGACGCGCAGAAGGCGGTTGCCGCCGCGGTGAAGTTTCC
>DATAFR010000083.1:0-5046 GCA_036257375.1 Methyloceanibacter sp. | reverse complement strand
TCGGTTCAAGGGCTTCACGAGGGAAAAACCACCCCCGATCGGCGACGATCCTGCCTTGCTAGAGGGACAGCAACCGCTTCGGTGTTGTCCGCCCGGACGCGAAGTTACGGCACGCGAATAAGCGTGCGGGCGGCGGCCGATAGACGGGGGGAATGCGGATTGTTTAGGAGCCGCGGTCGCTTTGCGCGTCGTAAGCTCGGCCAGGCCTTGGTGCCAGTGGCCGCGTCCGGACTCCCATCCATCTTTCTCGGCGAAATACCAAGATCCGAGCGCAAGCTGCCGCCGGTCTATCTCTGCGAAACCGGCCCCGATGGGGCAAGCTGCCGGCTCAAATGGCTCGCGAGCACTTGTCTCGCCGGCATGGTCGGCGTGTGCCTCATCGGGGTAGCCATCTATGCCTCGCTCAACATGGGCGATGGTTCCGGCATGATGAGTTCGCTCAAACGCGCGAGCCTCGCGGCGCTGCAGCCGATGCGCACCGCGCAACTCGCCAAGGATGGGCAGAGCGCCAACGGCCAGAAGGAAGACCGCATTCAGATGACCGCGGCAGGCTTCGTCAGCCGCCAAGTCATCCACGACACGGTGATCGAGCGGCAAGGCAGCCGCGAATACATCACCATCAAGCCTTATTTCCGCATCGTCGCTGGGCTCGCTACCGAGCTTCCCACCGATGTCGACAAGCTTCCTCCCTTCAATCCTTTCAAGCTCTATTCGGATCAGACCCCGGTCGGCGCCGGCGGTGAAGCCAACGACGCGCCGCAGGCCGTCAGCATCACCGTGATCGACGTGCCGGGCGGGATCCTGCCGCAGTCGGACGGCGTCGAGCTTAGACAGGACGAGGTTAATCAGCTCGTGGCCGAGGCCGCAGAGAATTTCGCTTACGCCGAAGGCGTCGATGTGACGGGCGCGCTCGGTGAAGGCGGAGCGCAGTTGCTGCAAGCCGCCTACCACCCCGAAGAGGGGCTGGGCCTTGCGCCCACCCCGCATATGACGGTGATTCAGAAATCCGCCGAGGACGCTGCCGACGAGGAAGAAGACGAATTCGATGACGACATGTTCGCCAGCGCCGAAAGCAAGACTGTGACTGTAGGCAAAGGCGACACCCTTGCGAGTCTCTTCACCAAGGCCGGCACGGAGCCCGACCAGGCAAACGAAATCATCGACGCGCTCGCACCCATCTTCGGCGCCAAGGACCTGAAGTCCGGACAGGAGCTTCGTTTCACGCTGGTGCCCGCGCCGTCCGACACCGGGCAAATGGAGCCGATCAAGGTCTCCGTCTTCGCCAAGGATAGCCATCTCGCCACCGTCGCGCGCAACCGGCAAGGCGAATATGTCGCCTCGCGCGAGGCGATCGGCAACGACGTCAAGACGCCGGCATCGCAGACCCGCGCCACGCTCTATACGAGCTTCTATCACGCATCGCTCGAGCAGAAGATTCCGGCCGAGACCATCCTCAAGCTGCTGCGCGTCCACTCCTATGACGTCGACTTCAAACAGAAGGTCAGGCCGGGCGACACGTTCGAGATGTTCTTCGACGGCGCCAGCGACGACGAAGTGGGCGAACTGCTCTACACCTCGATGACCATCGACGGGCACGTCCGCAAATTCTACCGCTTCCGCACCCCCGACGACGTGGTCGACTATTACGACGAGCAGGGGAACAGCGCGAAGAAGTTCCTCATGCGCAATCCGGTCAAGGGCGGCCGCTATACTTCAGGCTTCGGCGCCCGCAACCATCCGCTGCTCAAATATCGCCGCATGCACACCGGCGTCGACTGGGCCGCGCCTACCGGCACTCCGATCCTCGCCGCCGGCGACGGCACGGTGGAGCGGGTCGGGCGCGAAGGCGGCTACGGCAATTACGTCCGCATCCGCCACGCCAACGGCTTCGCCACCGCCTACGGCCACATGTCGCGCTACGCTCCCGGCGTCACTCCGGGCGTCAGCGTGAAGCAGGGTCAGATCATCGGCTTCGTCGGCTCGACCGGACTCTCGACCGGCCCGCATTGCCATTTCGAGGTGCTGGTCAATAACAGCTTCGTCAATCCGATGACCATCCAGGTCCCGCGCGGTCTGCAACTCGAGGGCCGCCAGCTCGCAGAGTTCCAAAGAGAGCGCAAACGCATCGAAGCTCTCATGCAGATGGACCCGGTCACGAGCCGCGTGGCGCAAGCCAACTAAGTCATTTCCCTGTCACTTCCCCCAAAATTCTCCTCTCCCTGCCTCCCTTTTTGTCCACTGCGTCTCACCCCCACCCTGAGCGCTAGTAGCGCGCCGCCGGTCGCACTGCTCGGGCACACCACAACGACCCGACGCTTCACGGCGGCACGGAGGAGAGTCTAATGTCGATTCAGGAGGCGGGGGATTAGCGGTCGGCGTCCTTGATGTACCAGTCCTCGACCTTCACCACGGCGGGGTTCTCACCGTTGTCGAACAGCCAGGAATCGACCGCATATTTCTGGCCGGACTTGTTCTCCTTCAACACCGCCGTCCAATGCGGCCAATACTGCACCGGATTGAGCTTGACGATGCCCTTGGCGAGATTCTCCTTGGACATGGTGCCTTCGACGGTGTGGTGCTTGATTAGCCCGTTCGACTTCAGCACGAGCAGATAGCTCGTGGTGTTGGTCGCCTCGTCGACACAATCCATCTGCGAGGGATCGCCGGACGCGGTGAACTGCATGCCGGCCTTGTCCTTGATGCCGAGCTTCTTGCCGACATCAGTCTCCATCTTGGCGATGGCATAGGCCACGGCGCGGCGCTCCTCGAAGGGGCTGTCGTTGCGCTTTACCTTCGCCATGATGGCCGAGATCTCGGCGAGGTCGGCGCGGCTGAAGGTGTAAGGCGTCTGCATCTTGCAGGTATAAGCGTGGCAGACGGTGACGCGGTTGCCTTGCGGCTGCTCGGCGCCGAAAGCGACATAGTGGATGCGCGGATCGTCGCCGCCGCCGGAGACGCAAGCCGTGAGGCCTGCGCAAAGCAGGATGATCGACACGCGGGCCCGCAACGCGTTTTCCCCCGTTTCCCGAGCGCTTTCCCGCTTGAGAAGACAACAGAAAATGGTCTCAGGCAAGCGGCAGCGTGGCCACACTCGCTGCGGCATTTGCCATTTTTCAGACGCAATTTGGGGAGGGCTCTCGCCGCCTTGTATGCCCTCCGACAGAAAGGGTGGTGCCCTATTTCAAATGCGGATCTTTACCGTCTGTCCCGCCATCGCGGCGGAGGGTGAAGGCAACGGAGCCACCTCCGGCCAGGCTGAGCAGCGGCATCATCCAACGCGTCAGCATGGGCAACGTCGATGCCGTCGCCGATGCGAACAGCAAGCCGACGGCAAGGCTGGCGATCAGGCACGCAAGCGGGCCGCCGGACGGAAACAATCCGGCACAGGCGATCGCAACTCCCTGTGGCTGAGACGCCTGTGCATAACTTGCCGGCAAGGGAACGGCGCGGCCCGGCGGTGGTTTTGCCATTAGCCATCTCACCTGTTTCACGACACTCCGGAGATGGCTAGGCCCGGTGGTGTCATACCAATCCGGGCAACACCGGGCCGCCTTTCATCAGGCTGCCTCCGCAAAAAGGGTTAACGCGTCGGTCAAAATACGGGGGAAGCTTGAACTGCCAATTTTTTGCAGGTTCGTCACCGTTTCCGGGGTCGGACAGCGTCGGACAACGGCCAAATCGGCCATTCCGCGGGCTCGCTCGTGCGAATCGCCCGTTCGACCTGACCAATTGACGGCCACGATCCGACACTAGACTCGCTCCCGATCCACCTTGCGGGTCAGTCCCCCAACGGTGGTCGGGAGCCCGGTGCTGCTGAGGTCGTCTCCGTAGTGCATGGCGTACGGTGGCGCCGGGCCTCTCTTGCCCGAAACGTGGCAAATGCCACAGCGCGCGTCGGCAAGGTGTCGTAGGATTCTCCTCATGCTGATGGAGGATGCCCCATGACCGACTTTCTCGTACAGTGTGCAAAACCGGTCGTCCTCGCGCGTCATGTGGACAGAGCGGACGCCCACAGCCTCTACGTTCTGGTGATCAGCCTTCTCGGAACCATCATCAGCCTGCCGGCTGTTTGGTACTTCGCCGCCTCCGCGCAAGCTGCTCCTGGTTTGACTGCGTAGAGACCAGAGGCTCTCGCAGCTCACGCGAACTCTCGAGCGCCTTGCGCCAGGCGCGATAGCCTTCAGCTCCTCGGGCGTCGCGATCCTCCGTTCGATATCGGCGAAGCTCCGTTTCATCCGACCGTTCCATCATCCTCTCCCTGCGGGGAAAGGGCTTCCCGCCCGGCGCGCGAAGCCACTTGTGGCGAAGCGCGGAACCTTCTCTCCTTTGACGCGGCGGAGCCGCTTCCCCCTCATCGCGCTCGGAATGCGAGCGCGTGCTCTCCCCCAAGGGGAGAGCGGGGAGTGTGCTGCTGCGTTCGACCAAGGCATGAGGGCTCCTTGCCGCGGCGCGCAGTCGCGTCCGGTGTTTGATCGAATCTCCCCCGCGAGGGGGATGGCGCGCCGAAAAGCGCAAACCTATGGCTCCGCATCTGTCGCCAGATGCGGCGGGCGCCTCTCGGCGCGCCAACAAGCGCTCAAGTAGCGAAGCGGTAGCGCATCAAAAAATGCGTCACGCGCCTGCGCTAGCAAGCACTTGCTCATTTGCGGCGTTCTCACTCCGACACCGGGCCCCGCTTTCCGTTGCCGGCTCTGGCCGGGCGGTCAGTCAGCTCCTGACAGGGACTCATGTAGTGGTCCCGGGGGGAGCCCCGATGCCGCCCGAGTGCTCGGCTCGCGGAAGCCGAGCCCGCAGGCGCCGCACCCCGTCCCGCCATCGCAACGCCTCGCGAGAGCGCCCCTTAGAAGGACGAGGTGGGCGCATTCTAATGCCGCCGCGGAGGGCGGGGATAAACGCAAAGGGCTGATGTCCGCTAAGTGCCGATTGTGTTGATAAAGTCCGTAGCTTCGCGAGGCAGAAGCCGACGTTAGAATAGCGTTTCGCCCCGCGCGCATTTTTAGAATCAGGATTCACGATCAGCTGGATCGCGGAATGGCATTCTCCGCC
>DATAFR010000082.1:0-1614 GCA_036257375.1 Methyloceanibacter sp. | reverse complement strand
CACGGGCATATACATCAGCGTGCCTTCGTTGAGGTTCGGCATGAATTCGCTGCCGAGCTTCGACAGGGGCCAAAGGCTCAAGGCGAGAACGCCCAATGCGACCGCGATCGTAGCGGTCTTGAACTTCAGGGCGAGCTCGATCGCAGGCCGGTAAATCCAAATCAGGAACCGGTTCACCGGGTTCTTGTGCTCCGGCACGATGCGGCCCCGCACGAAGACCGTCATCAGCGCCGGAACGAGAAAGATCGACAAGAGCGCCGCCGCGGCCATGGCGAAGGTCTTGGTGTAGGCGAGCGGCTTGAATAGCCTGCCCTCCTGCGCCTCCAAGGCGAAGATGGGCAGGAACGACACGGTGATGATGAGAAGGCTGAAGAAGAGCGCGGGACCCACCTCGACCGCGGCCTCGACCACGATCTCGGCCCGCGGCTTGCCGGGGGGCGCCCGCTCGAGCCGCTTATGCGCGTTCTCGATCATGACGATGGCGGCATCCACCATCGCGCCGATGGCGATGGCGATGCCGCCGAGGCTCATGATGTTGGAGCTGAGCCCCAAGGCCCACATGCAGATATAGGCGATGAGAATGCCGAGCGGCAGCGTGATGATGGCGACGAACGCGCTGCGCGCATGCAACAGGAAGATGACGCAGACGAGCGCGACAATCAGGCTCTCCTCGATTAGCGTGCGCTTCAACGTGTCGATAGCGCGGTAGATGAGAGACGAACGGTCGTAGACAGCCTCGACGGTCACGCCTTCGGGCAGGCTCGGCGCAATCTCGGCGATACTCCGTTTCACGTTGTCGATGACCGAGAGCGCGTTCTCGCCGGAGCGCTGAAGGGCGATGCCGCCGACAACTTCGCCTTCGCCATCCATTTCGGTGATGCCGCGGCGCTCGTCGGAGGTGAGCTCGACGCGCGCCACGTCCTTGAGCAGCACCGGAACGCCGCCCTCGTTCTTGACGACGATCTGCTCGAGGTCGGACAGGTTCTTGATATAGCCGCGGCCGCGCACGGCGAACTCTGTCTCCGACACTTCGAGCGTGCGGCCGCCGACATCCATGTTGCTTTCCTTGATGATCTCGCCAATGCGCGAGAGCGGAATGCCGAGCGCTTGGAGGCGGCGCGGGTCGATGACGACGCTATATTGCTTGACGAAGCCGCCGACGCTCGCGACCTCGGCCACACCCGACGCGTTCGAGAGGCCGAAGCGGAGGTACCAATCCTGGATGGTGCGCAACTCGGCGAGGCTTCGTTGCGCGCCACGCACCACATATTGATAGACCCAGCCAACCCCGGTGGCGTCGGGCCCAAGGCTCGGGGTCACGCCCTGCGGCAGCCGACGCGCGGCCGAACTCAGATATTCGAGCACGCGCGATCGCGCCCAATAAACGTCGGTTCCTTCCTCGAAAATCACATAGACAAAAGAGACGCCGAAGTAAGAGAAGCCGCGCACCACGCGTGACTTGGGCACGGTCAGCATTGCCGTCGTGAGCGGATAGGTGACCTGGTCCTCGACGACTTGCGGCGCTTGGCCCGGAAACTCGGTGTAGATGATAACTTGCGCGTCGGAGAGGTCGGGAATGGCGTCGAGAGGCACGCGGTAAACCGCATAGATGCC
>DATAFR010000081.1:0-16025 GCA_036257375.1 Methyloceanibacter sp. | reverse complement strand
CCGGCTAGGCTGTCACCACGCGCGATGTCAGCAGCCCATAAAGCCAACCCATTGCCGCGCCGAAGCCCGCCAGGATCAACAATACTGAGACGATAAGCTTCGGATCGCCGCCGAAGAACAGCGGGAAGCGTCCCGTGATCAACGGCAGGAGGATGAAGACCCCGATCAGCGCGGGTCCGACGATGCCGAAGATCAGACCTTTAAGGGTGAGGTTGCCGCCTGGGAGACGGTCCTCGATCAGCGCGAAGAGCACGCCCCAGAGACCGCCCCAAAAAACGTCGCTGACGATCTGCGGGACCCCGGTGACGGCGGCCGGCGCCATGGACCACGGCACGCGCGGGAAGAGTCCGGCTTTGAGCAATAGGAAATTGATGATCTCGTGCGCGGTGACAACGGCAATCGCCGCGGCGATGAATCCCATGATGAGATTTTTGACTGATACGTCGGCCATAATGCGCCCTCCCTCCCGTGAAGGCCCGCATTATAGCGTTGCACCAAATGCGGGTCGCCCCCGTCTGGTCTCAATTTTGCCGGGTGAGACTTCCCGTTCAGGGAATGGAGTCTTGCAAAGCCCGATCCCTATGGCCAGTCGCTTTGACGCAGCGAAACACCCCGGATTCTCAATGAGATGCTGCTCAGCGCCCGTGGCGCCGACCGCAAGGCCTACAAATTCACCTGCAAGATCAAGTAACAGCACGCCTGACGTCTGAGTGGGCCCGGTCGTCCTCGCCATCGTCGGCGGGGGCGGCGAGGGGATCGAGCATGAAGTGCTCGGAAATCGTGAGGATGGCTGCAGTCAGACGCCGGAGGGGCCGCATGCCGCGACGCGAAGAGTGCGGCTCGACCTCCTCGAACTCGCGAGTCGCAAGCTCGTTGATGAGAGAGACCAATCGTTCGTTTCGCTCGATTTCGTTCGCAAGTCGATCCCAGGCTTCTCCGAAACCAAGAAATTCGCGCCGATCCTCGGGTGTGGCGGCATTCTTCGCGATCGCAAAACAATGCAGCGCACGAGCACGGCATGCTTCGACCTGGTCGGACATCTGGATCGCCCTCTAAGTGCCCAAATTCAAAACACCAGCCACGTGTGTTTGTTCCAACATGAATGGCGCAAGGTCGGCCTCGGCGGGTCGAGTGAAAAGCGTACACGTCCCACGATCGCGACGATGCGAGTCCTTGGAGAAGGTCCGTACGACGCGCTTAGGCGTTTCGCTCAGTGATCGCGACGCTGATCCCTCGCTGCTCGTCGTCACCGGCCTTGTAGACCAAGTCGAAGACGCTCGCCGCCGTGCGCAACCATTTTGCGCGATCGTCGAGAGACCAAACGCCGTTCGGCTTCGGCAGCCGGTCGACCAGCCCCTGCAGCAGCAGGTCCGTTGTCCGGCTCTCCGTTTCCGCGGTTTCGCTTTGTCGGGCAACGAGAAGCTTCGCCGCCAGGCTTTCGCTGGGTTCCATCCTCGGCATCATGAGGTGGCTCCTTGCATTCAGGGCGGTATCGCCTTCGCGCCGTAACTTGGGGCTGGCCATTTCCGAAAGACTCGTCATGACGCTTACTCCCTCATGCTTACAACCCCGCGCCCCGTTTCAGTCACTAGACCTTCCTTACCGTTCCATCGTGGCTACCATAGGGTTGCTGCTCGATGCTTGCCGTGTCTTGTTGGGAGCGAGCGGGAGGGGCAACCAATGGCTGGGGGAGTTCTCGCTTCCAGTCCATCCGGTCGGGATGGTGTCGTTACGCCAACACGAAGCCCGGATGGTTCCCTGCGTCCCTTCTTCCGCTTCGAAAATAAGAATCCGCGTGCCGTCTTTTGGCGCGGTACTGATCGGCTGCCACTTCGGAAACATGCCCCAAACCCCCGTAACTCGGTTCTCCACGGAAACTCAAACGCCGAACAGCGCACGTAGTTCCCCTGCATTCGCCGAGCGCACGACAGACGATCTTGTGTCGGTTTGCGAATGTACCTTTTTGGCACGAAGCAAAAGCCAAACGGTCAGCGACCGACGACTGGGAGCCAACCGCAGGCTCAAGGTTTCGCCGCGCCTTGCACATAGCCTGCGATTTGCCCGGCGGTCGCGAACCAGACCCCTGGCTTCGATTTCATGTATTCGATCAGCTTGTCCAAATGCCCGATGCGCGAGCGCCGCCGGATGACATGCGGGTGGAAGGTCAGCATTACGAATGTGCCTTCCGAATAGGCTAGGTCGAAGTCGTCCCGAAAGATCTGGAAGACCAACTCGGGCGAGGGAAGCGTCCCGCTTCTGCCGAAATAGGGCACGTCGTCGAGCGCCCTATGGTTCGGCTTCAACGACTAAAGGGGGAATCACGTCATGAAGCAGCCGCAAAAAATTGATTTCGCCAAATTGCTTGGCTTCAGCTCGGCGACCGAGCTGCTTTCCGAGGGGTGGATTTCCAGGACGAGAGCATCGGCGCGAGACTCGGGGCGAAAGTCGGCGCCAAGCCGGAAGAAGGTCCGGCCACGCTCGAAAGCAAATAAGCAGCGTCACCACCGGTTCGCGCGGGGAGGCCGCCGTTCTGGCGGACGTGGGTTTTGTGCGTCCGAAGCGAGAGCGTCGCTGAAGTGACGCCGGCCGCCCCGCGCCAGCTTGCGGGACGGCCGACGTGAATCGCGCCTAGCTGTCGGCGGCGGCTTCGACTCTTGCCGACGATGCCGCGTTCCATCATGCCTTTCGGGCCAAAGTCGTAGGTTCCTGGGCGGATAGCAACGAAGAACAACTCGGCTTCGCCACCATTCTCGAACTCGAGCTCATCGAGCGTCGCCGACTTGATTTCAACTTCGCCGGCCTCGACCTTGCGGATCCAGATATTGCGGAAGAAGGCCGGTGCGACCAAGGCGTACTCCGCGCCGGGTGCGGCTTGGATCTTCCAGCGATAACCCTGACCGACTTTCAGGCGGTATTCCTTCGGCGCCATGTGGGAGCTGTCGGTCTCCTTGCCGAGCTCCAGAGTATCGAGACGAGTCAAATTGTGGACGGCAGGATCCAAAATCTGCTGCTGGGTCGCGTAGGAGCTTCCGGACAAGACCATGGCCGACACGGTGAGGACAGTAAGAATAAGGACTCTGGACATTGCGATGATTCCTCCCAATTGCAGTCACGCCCGGTCATGTAGGCGCTTGCTTGCTCATGCAAAATGATTGCGTTGGCAAAGGTTTTGCCCAGAGTGGCTAAACCCATTGCCGGGGCTTGGGGTTGCTATGCCTGGGCTTGCCGCGATCGGCGGCAGCGGAAGCCTATATCGGGGGTGGCCGAAAGGTACCATCTCGGGCTAATTTCAAGGCGGATCGCGAGGGAAATCGGATGCGCGGGGGTTCTCTAGCCGCCCTGTTCTGCATGGCCTCCTTGGCTTTGACGCCCGTCCTGCCGGCTTGGGCTCAGGTCTCCGACGCCCCGCCGCTTTCGCAGCAATTGCCGCCGCCGTCGCTCGAGCCCTCGATCAAGCCTCTCGCGCCACCGCCTGAGGTTCAGACCCCGCCGCCGCCTCCCTTGGCAGCGCCCGAGGCACTGCCGCCGGCGCCCCCGGCCCCGCCTGAAGCCCTAGGGCAGCCGCCGCTCGCGCAAGGGACGGCGCCCGCGCCCGCCGACCCTGTCGTTGCGCTGATCCGCTCCAAGCTCGCCGACTCCAACGTCACCAAGGACGCCAACGCGGAGGATGTCGCGGCGCTGCAAGCCTTTTATGCGAGCCGCACGGGCGCGCCACTCTGGATGACGGAGATGGGAGTCTCGGCGAAAGGGCAGGCAGCCATCTCCGAGATCGAGAAGGCGGGCGATTGGGGGCTCGACCCCAAGGCCTTCACTCTCCCGTCGGCGGGCGAGCTGCCGGCGAACCAAGAGGCTGAGGCGCTCGCCGAGATCGGACTTGATCTCGCCATCCTGAAATATGCGCGCTTTGCCCGCGGCGGACGCTTCAGCCCGTCAAAGATCAGCGAGCTGTTTGATCAAACCCCACCCGTGCGCGATCCGAAGATCGTTCTGACCGAGATCGAAACCCAGGATGCGCCGGATGCTTATCTCCGCTCGCTGCATCCCAAGCATGAGCAGTTCGAGCAGTTGCGCCAGGCGCTGCTGAAAGCGCGCAGCGGTGGCAGCGAGGAGGGCGGGGGCGCCGCGCCCGCGGACAACGACAAGAACATCAAGCGGCTGACCATCAATATGGAGCGCTGGCGCTGGATGCCCGAGCAGCTCGGCGACATCTATGTGCTGAACAACTCAGCCGCCTTCATGCTCTATGTGGTGAAGGACAATAAGACGATCTTCGCCGACAAGACGCTGGTCGGCACGATCGGTTACGCCACGCCGGTTTTTACCGCCGACATGAAGACCATCGTCTTCAATCCGGACTGGAATGCACCGGAGACGGTGGTGAAGGAAAATATCATCCCTCCCTTGCAGAAGGGAAACTACTCGATCCTCCGGGTCCACAAGCTCTTTGTCAGCTATAACGGCTCGCCCGTAGACGCGACCAAGGTCGATTGGAACCGCGTCAACCCGCTCGCTTACACCTTCTCGCAGAAGGCGGGACCGCACAACAATCTCGGTAAGATCAAGTTCCTCTACCCGAACCGGCACACCGTCTACATGCACGACACGCTGCCGGTGCGGAAGAAGTATTTCAAGCAGAGCTCGCGCATGATCGGGCATGAATGCGTGCGCATGGAGAAGCCGCAGCGATTCGCCGAGGTGCTCCTCGCCGAGGACAAGGGATGGCCTGCTTCGCGCGTGAAGGAACTATGGGAGACCGGTAGCAACAGCTCGATCTCGCTGGAAAAGAAGATTCCCGTGCATATGGTCTATTTCACCGCCGTGGTGGACGACACCGGCAAGGTGACGACCGCCGCCGATGTCTATGGGCTGGACCGGAAGCTTGCCGCCGCCATGTTCGGCGATACCACCGGCTTCCCGCTTCCGCCGCCGGAACCAAAGGGGCCGCCGCCGGGCGAGGCCGATGCCTCGACGCCAGCGGCTCGACGCACGACCGCCGACAACGACTTTGCGCGGGCGATGCAAGGCTTCACCGGCAACTAACCCCGGCGCGTCACTTCTTGGCTTGCTGGGTGTCCCAGGCGTTTATCGCGTTGGTCAGCATCTTATCGAAGCTGCCGTCGGTCGTCATTTGCGCAATGCCTGTGCCGAAACCCTCGGCGAGAGAACGGCACGGCGACTTCTTGGAGAAAGCGACGAACATCTCGGCCGTGACCACCGCTTGATCGAGAGGCACGATCTGGTCCTTCAATCCAGCCCTGGCCGCTTCGGCGAGGCCGGGATAATAGCCCGCGATCAAATAATCAGCCTTCCCGGCGATCAGGTCCTTGAAGGCGTCATCAATGCCATCGGTGCGGGTGACGTCGAGCTTGTCCTTGATGAAGGCGTCGAAATCGTTGCCGTAGCTCTCGCCCTTGTTGGTCAGGCCCTTCTTGCCGATCAGGTCGTCCTGACCCTTGAAGGGAAACTCCTTGCCCTTGACGACGAAGATCGCTACGTCGTCGAACATGAAGGCAGGTTGGACATAGTCGAGATAGGTGGCGCGCTCATCGTTGTAGTAGATGCCGAAGATCATATCGGCCTTGCCCTCGCGCGCCGCCGCTTGCGCATCTTCCCAAGACCCCATGTATTTCGACTCCAGAGGCACCTTGAGCGTCTCGGCGATAGCGGCGACCAGCGTCGGCGCGGCGCCAGCGATGTTGTCGCCATCCTTGAAAGCAATCACCGGATATTGCGGGTGGCCCGTCGCCGTGATCTTGGTGCACGCATCGGCGGCGAAGCTCGCCGTGCCGGTCAGCGCCAGAGCCACGAACATGCTCAAGCCGAGAAGGGTTTTCATGATCGAGAGTTCCTTGTTCCTGGTCGGGTGGATTCAGCGGGAGACAGACGCTGGAAGGTTCTACCGCCCCTTCATCTGCGCCTTGATCTTATCCACCTCGGCTTGCGAGACCTTGCCGGCTTGGACCAGCGCCTGAACGCAGGCCGGCGAGAGGCTCGGCCCGGCCTTTTTCATGCACAGGTTTAGCGCCGCCGTTTGCAGCCCGTAGTCGCCGCAGAATTTCTTGTAGTCGTTGGCGCAATTGTTCTGCATGCCCTTGGTGATGGTCCCGGCCTGCGCGAAAGCTTGCGAGGAGCCCGCGCAGAGGAAACCGAACAGCAACGCAAAGACGACAGCCAGCCGGGCGCGATCGAATGTCAATGGTGGGTCCCTCTCGGTTGGACAGCGGTTCTAGCACGCTTCTCGCGCCGCGCGCCATGCATGGTCGGCCGGCCGTGTACATGGTTAAAACCGTTGATCCCCTGCCGTTTCGGCAGCGAAGAAAATCAAGTATTGTCCGCGCCGAGCGCAAGTTCAAAAGGGAGGAAGCGATGCGTTTTACTGGGCTGGGGACGTTGATCGCAATTGCCGGCGGCGCTGCGGCTTTGTTGTCGCCATCGCAACCTGCGCGCGCGCCAATTGCTACGAGCTGATCGGCTGCCCGACAAGGACTACTACAAGCAATCGGATTTGATGCAACTCGGCTGTCAGCCGCTGTGGGAAGTTCGCAACTGGATCTACAAAGAGAACGGCTATTGCTTCCACACGCCGAAAGCGATCCAGGCCTTCGGCAATGCCGGCTGCAAGTATGACGACGCTGCCGACGTTCCGCTCAACGCCCCCGAGCGCCATAATGTAAAGGTGATCAGGAAGGTCGAGGCGAAGAAGGGCTGCTGAGCCGTATTGGGTTCTTCGCGCCGGCGACATCGTTGGCCGTACGGTGATCAAGTACTAGCCGAATTCGCCCCTACTGAGCGTCCTGGCCGTCGCCGAGGAAGCGCAACACGACCTCGTTGTAGCGTTCAGGCGCTTCGAGGTGCGGCAAATGCCCCATGCCCTCGAATACTTCCACGCGAGCGTTCGGCATTTTGCCGGCCAGCACCTTGGCGAGCTCGGCGTTCTGCCCCATTTTGCCGCGCAGCTCTTCGGGCGCGAAATCGCGGCCGGGCGCGAGATGATCGTTCCCGCCCATGACGAACATCACCTTCTGAGTGAGGAGCGGGATCTCGTGCGCCACAGGTTCGCGCCAGATCATCAACGCGGAAAGGTGCGGAGCCAGCGCGGATATTCGGCGCTTCCCTTGACGCGGGTGCGTGTTCCCACGTAGGGCGCGAGCGCCTGCTCCGACAGGGTGAGCGAGCCCTTGATCAGCTGATTGAGGTAGCTCTCGGGCGTGACCTTGTCCTCAATCTCCATCAGGCGCTCAGGGGGGATTTGCGGCACATAAAGCCGGTAGTCCTCGAGCCCGATTGGCGCGGTCAGCACGATCTTGTCGACGCGCTCCGGATACATACGGGCGAAACGCACCGAGAGCATGCCGCCCATCGAGTGACCGACGAGGGAGACCTTGTCGATGCCGAGCGCGGCGAGGAGGGCCTCGGTGTTGCGCGCAAGCTGATCGAAATGCAGGTCAGACGCCGGTTTCGAGGACTTTGTTGAAGCCGATCTGGTCGGGGGCGATGACGCGATAACCCGCGCCCGTCAACGCTTCGATCAGGCTTTGCCAATAGCTCGCGGGAAAGTTCCGCCCATGCAGCAGGAGGACGGTGCGTCCGTTCGCTTCGCCCTTGGGCGCCACATCCATATAGGCCATGCGCAGCTTCTCGCCCTCATAGGCGATCGGAAACATGTGCACAGGATAGGGATAGGGGAAACCTTCCAGGGCGATACCGTAGGGCTCGTCGGGAGCGGCGGGCTGAGGCGGTGCCTCGCTTCGCGTTTCACCGGTTGCGGCAAGGAGAAGGAGCGCTGCACAAACCGCTCGTCGTAGATGACTCAAATCTCGCCTCTCTTATTGTTGATCGGCAGGTCCAAATTCGGCCGCGAATCTTGACCATAGGGTCACGGCTCAAAGGTGGCGGGAGCCGGTTTTTCAAACCGCGGCAAGGCTGTTATCCCCTTGTCGCCAGCGCCGGGGCGGGGCGCAATTTAGCCTTTTCCCATGGCTACGGTCTCTCGGCGGATTCGCCTGGCACGGGGGCTGCAAGCTACAGCATCATGATTAAGCGTTTTCTCATCGCCGCAATCATCGTCGGCCTGTTTCTGGGCGGGGTGGGCTATTTCAACCTCGTCTTCAAGCCGAAGATGATCTCCGACTTCGTGTCGAAGATGGTTCCCCCGCCGGCGACCGTGACCGCCGAGGCGGCCAAGACGGAAAGCTGGATCGACCGCGTGAGCGCCATCGGTACGCTCGCCGCCGTCGAGGGCGTCGACGTGGCGCCCCAGCTCGGCGGCATGGTCACCGACTATTTCTTCGACAGCGGTCATAACGTGCAAAAGGGCGCGAAGCTCGTCAAGCTCGACACCTCGGTCGAGGAAGCCGATCTGGCCGATAAGAAGGCGATATTGGCTCAGGCCATTCTCGATTACGAGCGGCAGTCGAAGCTCGTGAAGACCAGTGCCGTCTCGCAGGCGACGCTCGATCAGACCATCGCCAAGCGCGATTCCGCCGCGGCCTCTGTGCAACATGTCGATGCGATTATCGCCCAGAAGACGATCTTGGCTCCGTTTGCCGGCAGACTGGGCTTACGCCATGTGGAGAAGGGTCAATATGTGTCGGCAGGCCAGGCACTAGTCTCGCTGCAGGCGCTGGATCCGATCTGGGTGGATTTCCCGGTGCCGGAAACGAGCGTTGGCAAGTTCCAAGTCGGCAGCACGATTGAGCTGACCGCCGACGCATATCCGGGGCAGTCCTTCAAGGGCGAGGTGGAGGCGTTCGATGCCAAGCTCAGCTCGGACGCGCGCATGCTGATGGTACGGGCAACGGTTCCCAACCCGGATCGCAAGCTTTTGCCCGGCATGTTCGCCAATGTTGGTGTGCTCGCCGGCGGCGCAAAGGAGTTCGTCACGGTGCCACGCACGGCCGTGACTTACGGTCTTTATGGCGACAGCGTCTGGGTAGTGAAGGAAGGCGCATTGGAGCCTGCCGCTCCCCCTGCGCCGACGGCGTCGACCGAGCCCGTGGCCTCGGCCGTTGCGGCCGATGCGGCGCCGACCGGAAGCGTGCCGGCGGAGCCCAAGCTCACCGTCGAGCGGCGCTTCGTGCGGGTGGGGCCGACCGAGGGCGACCGGGTTGCCATCCTCGAAGGGGTCAAGATGGGCGAGCAGGTGGTGACCAGCGGCCAGCTCAAATTGCAGCCCGGCGCAACGGTGAAGGTCGACAATTCGGGCGCGCTGAAGCCGCCGGCGGAGCTGCCGAAGCAGTAAGCCCATGAACTTCACCGATATCTTCATCAAGCGGCCAGTGCTCGCCACGGTGGTGAGCCTGCTGATCCTCCTGGTGGGGGCGCAGGCGGGCTTCAAGCTGCCGGTCCGGCAATATCCCGAGCTGTCCAACACGACGATCACTGTCACTACGACCTATCCGGGTGCGAACGCCGACCTGATCCAGGGCTTCATCACCGCGCCGATCCAGCAGGAGGTGGCGAGTGCCGAGGGCATCGATACGCTCACGGCCTCGTCCACGCAGAACGTCAGCACGGTGACGCTCAACCTGAAGCTCGATGCCGACCCGGACCGCGCGATGACCGACGTCCTGTCGAAGGTCGCCCAGGTCAAGAGCATCTTGCCGCGCGAGGCAAACGACTCGATCGTCACCAAGCAGACTGGGGAGGGTTACGCGCTGATGTATCTCTCCTTCAATTCGAAGGTGATGACCGCCTCGCAGATCAGCGACTACCTCACACGCGTGGTGCAGCCGAAGCTGCAAACCGTCAACGGCGTGGCCAATGCGCAGATCCTCGGCGGGCAAGTGTTCGCCATGCGCATCTGGCTCGACCCTGACCGCATGGCTTCGCTCGGCGTGACGCCGCTCGACGTGCGCGCGGCGCTTGCCGCCAACAATTTCACCTCGGCGCCCGGCCAGGTGAAGGGCGATTTCGTGCAGACCAATATCGACGCCAAGACATCGCTGGATACGCCGGAGGCGTTCGGCAAGCTTGTCGTGCTGGCGCGCGGCGATTCCTTGATCAGACTCGGCGATATCGCCGAGATCGAGCTCGGACCGCAAAACGCCGATTCATCGTCGGCGTTCGATGGACTGAAGGCCGTGTTCATCGGCGTTTACGCAACGCCCACCGCCAATCCGCTGACGGTGATCACGGACGTGCGCAAGACGTTTCCGGAGCTTCAGCGCGAACTTCCGCCGGGGCTGGAAGCGGCCATCGCCTACGACGCCACCAATTTCATCCGTGCCTCGCTGTGGGAGGTGATGAAGACGCTCGGCGAGGCGGCAATCATCGTCATCGTGGTGATCTTTCTGTTCCTGGGCAATCTCAGATCGACCATCATCCCGATCGTCACCATTCCCTTGTCGCTGGTTGGGGTGCTCGCACTGCTCGCGGCGCTCGGCTACTCGATCAATCTCATGACGCTGCTCGCGCTCGTGCTAGCCATCGGGCTCGTGGTCGACGACGCCATCGTGGTGGTGGAGAATATCCACCGGCATATCGAGCAGGGCATGCGGCCGTTCGATGCGGCGCTGCTCGGTGCGCGCGAAATTCTCTATCCCATCATCGCCATGACCATCACGCTCGCGGCGGTCTATGCGCCGATCGCCTTCGTTTCCGGCCTAACCGGCGTGCTGTTCCGCGAGTTCGCGCTGACGCTCGCAGGTGCGGTGATCGTATCGGGCGTCATCGCCGTGACGCTGTCGCCGATGATGTGCTCCAAGCTGCTGAAGGCCGAGAACGAGCATGACGAGGGTGGCTGGCTCACGCGCAAGCTCGACCGGTTGTTCGAGGGACTGAAGCAGCGCTATCAGCGGCGCCTCAACCGCAGCCTCAACTACCGGCCGGTGACCGTGCTTGTGCTTCTCGGCGTGATCGCGGCGACCGGGCTCATGTATATGACGACGCAGCGGGAGCTCGCGCCGGAGGAGGATCAGGGCATCCTCTTCACCCTGGTGAAGACGCCGCAATACGCCAATCTCGATTATCTCGAGGAGTCGACGCAGCAGCTCAACGCCATCTTCAGCACGGTCCCCGAGAAGGAGCATGTCTTCGCCATCAACGGCATGGGCGACGTGCATCAAGGCTTTGCCGGCGTGCTGTTGAAGCCCTGGGGCGAGCGCGAGCGAAACCACAAAGCCGTGCTGCAAGATTTGCAACCGAAGATCGCCAGCATCGCGCCGGCGCAGGCGCTGACCTTCTCGCCGCCGCCTCTGCCCGGTTCGATCGGCGGTCCTCCGGTGCAATTCGTCATCACCACCACGCGCGATTTCCGCGAGCTGGCCGACGTACTGGCCGACGTGGAGAAATCGGCGCGCGAGAGCGGGATGTTCATCTTCTCGGATTCGGATCTCCGCTTCGAGACGCCGCAGATCGAGTATCAGATCGATAATGACAAGGCGAACCGGCTCGGCATCACCATGGCCGATATCGGCAACTCACTCGCGACCCTGCTCGGCGGCAATTATGTCAATCTGTTCGACCTTTACGGCCGAAGCTATCAGGTCATCCCGCAAGTGCCGCGCGAGTTCAGGCTGAACGAGGATTGGCTGACGCGCTATCAGGTGCGGACCAGCGCCGGCACTATGGTGCCAATGTCCAACGTGGCCTCGATCAAGAAGGTGGTCGAGCCGAACTCGCTCACCAATTTCCAGCAGCTCAATTCGGCGACGTTGTCGGCCGTGCCGTTTCCGGGCCGCACGGTCGGGGAGGCCATCGACTTCTTGAAGAAGAAGGCCGAGGAAAGCTTCCCCGAGGGCTTCACCTACGATTTCCAGGGCGAGAGCCGGCAATTCGTGCAGGAAGGCAACACGCTGGTCTACACCTTCGTGTTTGCGCTGATCGTCATTTTCCTGGTGCTGGCCGCGGAATATGAGAGCTTCCGCGATCCGCTGATCATCCTCATCGCGCTGCCTTGCTCGATGTTCGGCGCGCTCATTCCGCTCAATGCCGGGCTTGCCTCGATCAACATCTATACGCAGATCGGGCTCGTCACGTTGATCGGACTGATCTCCAAGCACGGCATCCTGATGGTCGACTTCGCCAACAAGCTCCAGGAGGAGCAGGGCTATTCCCGGCGCGATGCGATCGAGCATGCCGCGGCTATCAGGCTCCGCCCCATCCTGATGACGACAGCCGCCATGGTGGTGGCGATGGTGCCGCTGCTCATCGCCAAGGGCGCCGGCGCCGCAAGCCGCTTCGACATTGGCCTCGTCATCGCCGCGGGCATGACCATCGGCACGCTGTTCACCCTGTTCGTGACGCCGGCGATTTACACCTACCTGGCGCGCGACCATCAGAAGGCCAAGGCCGAGGCCGACGCCGCTCTTGCCCATGCCGATGCCGTCGCCAAGGCCGAAGCGGGGGCGGCAGAAACCGTGGCTGAGGCCGACTCTGCCGCCAAAGCCGGCATGCTCTTCGTGGCGCCGGAGGAGCCGGCGGAAGGCCGATTATCCCCCGAGGTGCATGCCTTCAGCTCGGCCGCCTCTGCCCCGTCGGGTTCCGGCCACGAACGCCGGCCAAGGCGGCGCAAGGGTCGGCGGCCCAAGCTGCCAACGGCGGCCGAATAGGGCCGCTTATTGCGCCGCACCTAGTTTACTCGCCCCAAGCGAGCCTCTAGAAAGCCTGGGAGCAGAAAAGGGGCGGGGACCCGTATGTTCTCTAAGCTTCTCATCGCCAATCGTGGCGAGATCGCCTGCCGCATCATCAAGACCGCGCGCCGGCTCGGCATCAAGACCGTGGCGGTCTATTCCGAGCCGGATCGCGATGCGATGCATGTCGATATGGCCGACGAGGCGGTGTCGATCGGCCCGGCGCAAGCTTCCCAGTCCTATCTCGAGATCGGCAAGATCGTCGCCGCGGCCAAAGCGACCGGCGCTGACGCCATCCATCCCGGCTACGGTTTCCTCTCCGAGAATGCCGCCTTTGCCCGCGCATTGGAGCAAGCGGGGATCGTGTTCGTCGGGCCCAATGTCAAAGCCATCGAGGCGATGGGCGACAAGATCGAGTCGAAGAAGCTCGCCGCACGCGCCAAAGTCTCGACCGTTCCCGGCCATCTCGGCGTCATCAAGCATGCCAAGGAAGCGGTGAAGATCGCCGACGAGATCGGCTACCCGGTGATGATCAAGGCGAGCGCGGGCGGCGGCGGCAAGGGCATGCGCATCGCCTATAGCCGCAAGGAGGTGGAGGAGGGTTTCACCTCGTCGAAGTCCGAGGCGAAGTCGAGCTTCGGCGACGACCGCGTGTTCATCGAGAAATACGTCGAGGAGCCGCGGCATATCGAAATCCAAGTGCTCGGCGACAAGCACGGCAATGTCATCCACCTGAACGAGCGCGAATGCTCGATCCAGCGGCGCAATCAGAAAGTCGTCGAGGAGGCGCCGAGCCCGTTCCTCGACGCCAAGACGCGCGAGGCGATGGGCGCGCAAGCCGTGGCTCTCGCCAAGGCGGTGGGTTACGACTCCGCAGGCACGGTCGAGTTCATCGTCGACAAGGACCGCAATTTCTATTTCCTCGAGATGAACACGCGCCTTCAGGTGGAACACCCAGTAACGGAGCTCGTCACTGGGCTCGACCTTGTGGAGGAGATGCTGAGGGTCGCATTCGGCGAGAAGCTTTCGCTCAAGCAGAAGGACGTGAAGCTGAAAGGCTCGGCCATCGAGGTCCGCATCTATGCCGAGGATCCGCAGCGGAATTTCCTGCCCTCGACCGGGCGGCTGGTGCGCTATCGCCCGCCAAGGCTCGGCACCGAGGGCGGCGTCACCACGCGGCTCGACTCAGGCGTCGAGGAAGGGGGCGAGATCAGCGTCTATTACGACCCCATGATCGCCAAGCTCATCACGCATGCGCCGAAGCGCCTGCGCGCCATCGAGGAGATGGGCAGCGCGCTCGATGCTTTCGCCATAGACGGCTTCCGCCACAACATTCCCTTCCTTGCCGTGTTGATGCGCAACGAGCGTTGGAAGGAAGGGCGGCTCTCCACCAAATTCATCGCCGAGGAATTTCCCGAAGGCTTCAAGCCGCCGAGGCCCGTGGGCGAGGTCCGCGATACTTTGGTCGCCGTCGCCGCTTCGATCGACCATATGAGCAACGAGCGACGCCGCGCCATCACTCAGCAGATGCACGGCGAGCCGGTGCGCTTCGCCGAGACCCGCATCGTCGAGCTTGGCGATGAGCGGGTGAAGGTGAGCGTCGAGGGTAGATTCGACGGGCCGATCAGCGTGACGCTCGGCGGCGAAGGCAAGAAGAAGCCGCGCACGATCACCTTGGTCTCGTCCTGGTGGTTCGGCGCGCCGGTTTGGGAAGGCACCGTCGACGGCGCCCCGGCCGCGGTGCAAGTGCGTCCGATCCTGAACGGTGTCCTGCTCACTTATCAGGGCGTCGAGGCGCAGGCGCGGGTCTTCACCGAGCGCGAGACCGAGCTGATGGCGAAGATGCCGGAGAAGCTGAAGCCCGATACGTCGAAATTCCTGCTTTGCCCGATGCCCGGTCTCGTGGTCTCGCTTGCCGTGAGCGAGGGCCAGGAGGTCGCGGCTGGAGACGCGCTCTGCGTGGTCGAGGCGATGAAGATGGAGAACGTGCTCAAGGCCGAGCGCGATGCCAAGGTGTCCAAGATCCTGGCCAAGCCGGGCGACAGCCTCAATGTCGACGCGGTGATCCTCGAATTCGCTTGAGCCACTCCCTCTCCCCATCGGGGAGAGGGTTGGGGTGAGGGGCGGCTAACACGCGACTCCCTTTCCCCCTCACCCGCGACGTCGCCGAAAGCGGCGCCGTCGCGACCTCTCCCCAAGGGGAGAGGGAGAATTTGTGGCTAGCCAGTCATGTGCTCTAATTGACGGCAGAGAGCGTTGCGATGACCAACAATTCTGACGACAGGCGGACCGTGACGGTCAGGATCGAAGGCCGGGTTCAGGGCGTCTACTACCGCGCCTGGACCTACGAGACCGCGCGGTCGCTCGGACTCGACGGCTGGGTAAAAAATATGAGCGACGGCAGCGTTCAAGCAGTGTTTTCGGGTTCCCCGGACGTCGTTGCGGACATGCTCAAGCGCTGTGCCGATGGTCCGCCGCACGCGAAGGTGACTGCCGTGACCATCACCGATGAGGGCGGCGCGCCGCCCTCGGGCTTCAAGGTGATCGCGACGGATCGCTGGCGATGACGCTTGTCACTTAGCCGAATGTCTCGTCGAAGGCGGCGTGTAGCGCTGCATCGACCTCATCCATGCCTGTCTCGATGCCGAGCGCGGCGAGGCTCGTGACCGGCGTGCCGGTCAGACCGCACGGCACGATGCCGGAGAAGTGCTCCAAATCCGGATCGACGTTGAGGCTCGCGCCATGCAGCGTCACCCAATGCCTGACCCGCACGCCAATGCTGGCGATCTTGGCGCCGCGAATGAAGATGCCGACCTGGCCAGGGTGGCGCTCGCCCTCGATGCCGAGTCGGCCAAGCGCGGCGATCAGCCAATCCTCGAGCGCGCGGACGAAGGACCGCACGTCGCGCCCGCGCGCGGTTAGATCCAGCATGACATAGGCCACGCGCTGGCCCGGGCCGTGATAGGTGAAGCGGCCGCCGCGCCCGGTCCGGAAGACCGGGAAACGCGCTGGCGCGAGCAATTCGGTTTCGTCGGCGCTGGTGCCGGCCGTGTATAGGGATGGGTGCTCGAGCAGCCAGACACATTCGGCGGCGTCTCCGTGAGCGATTGCCGAAGAGCGCGCCTCCATGAAGGCAAGCGCGTCGGGGTAGGGGACAGGCGCATCGCTTGCGCGCCATTCCACGCGCTTCTTTGCGGTGGCTGTCACCTCTCCCAGATCTGCGATGCGCGGTCCCATGGAAGGCTCTGACGAATAACAAGGCTAACCTTGCACGCCTCTGGCAGGTTTGCTAAGGCAGCGGGCCCACGGCGCTTGCCGACAGGGTAGCCTATAGCCATATCCGAGGCTGAAAGCTTCGGGAATTCTTGCGGTCGTGGCGGAAATGGTAGACGCGCAGCGTTGAGGGCGCTGTGGGCTAAGCCCGTGGAGGTTCGATTCCTCTCGACCGCACCA
>DATAFR010000080.1:0-14005 GCA_036257375.1 Methyloceanibacter sp. | reverse complement strand
GTCCCCGCCTTGCGCTGTTCGTTCATGTACCGCCTCCAGCCGCATCCTTCAGCGAAGAGCGTCTGCTGCATGGCGCGCAAGAAATCGCGCGCTTCGTTCTCGCTTTCGCGGCCGAGCAGGAGCCTGCCACAAGGCTCGCCTACCCGCTTGTGGTCGGGGCCAAGGAAGAGTCGCTGTGACGTTCGGACGCCGGGACCTTTTGTTCGGCGGCGTCGGCTTCAGCCTCGGGATAGCGGCCGGACCGCGCCGGACGATCGCGGGCGAGGCCGGCGCGAACCCGCAAGGCTTCAGCACCTATGGCATCGTGCCGGGCGGCGGCGAGCTCGATCAGACGGCGACATTGCAGCTTGCCGCCGATCAGGCGGCAGAGAACGGAACGCCGCTTTTCCTTCCTGCCGGGATCTATTCGACCAGCCGCTTGACCCTCAAGTCCGGCACCGTAATCGAAGGCGTGCCCGGCGGCTCGATCCTCCGCTATCGCGACGGCGGCGCGATCGTGGGCCTGGAGCAGGTCGAGAATGTGCGCCTGGCCGGCCTCGTGCTCGACGGCGGCGCAAAGCCGCTCGGAGAGAACGGCGCGCTTCTCGCCGCCGCCGACGTCAAGCATCTCGACATCGCCAATTGCCGGCTTCCTCGGCAGCAGCGAGGACGGCGTCGTGGTGCGCAAAGTGTCGGGCTGGATTAAGGATTGCGAGCTGAGCGACATTCGCAAGGCCGCCCTCTTCAGCCAGGACGCGCAGGGTTTTCAGATCGCGCATAACCACGTGCACGATTGCGGCGACAACGGCATCCTGGTGTGGCGTTCCGCGGTCGGAGAAGACGGCACCATCGTCGCCTCGAACCGCATCGAGCGCATCGAAGCAAGGAGCGGCGGCAGCGGCGAGAACGGCAACGCCATCAATGTGTTTCGCGCGGGCTCCGTCATCGTCAGCGGCAACCGCATCGTCGACTGCGCCTACTCGGCGATCCGCTCCAACTCAGGCTCCAATTGCCAGATGCTCGGCAATTCCTGCACGGGGCTCGGCGAGGTCGCGCTCTATGCCGAGTTCTCCTTCGAAGGCGCGGTGATCGCCAACAATCTCGTCGACAAGGCCGCTACCGGTATCGCGGTGACCAATTTCAACAAAGGCGGCCGGCTTGCCGTTGTGCAAGGCAATCTCGTCCGCAATCTCACCATGCGCAAAAGCGCCGATGTACGCGGCAACGGCGTCGCGGTCGAAGCCGACAGCGTTGTGAGCAGCAATGTCATCGAAAATGCGCAAGGCTACGGCATTCTCGCCGGCTGGTTTAACTATCTGCGCGACGTGAGCGTGACCGACAATCTGATCCGCAACGCGCATATCGGCATCGGTGTCTCGGCCGACACATCGGCGGGCACGGCGCTGATCACCAACAATCTGATCGCCGGCGCCAAGGACGGCGCCATCCGCGCAGCTCGCCTTCACGACCAGCCTTTGCCGACCATTGCGGCCGGCATGTTGGTCGAAGAGCGGGGGATCAAGCCTGCGAGAGCCTGGTCTAGCTCGGGGCTTAGCGCGATGCGGCCAACGCTTGTGCCCCGCCAATTGCGGATCTCGCCATCGAGCTGATCGGCGAGAGTGCCTCTCGCCTTAGGCAGGAGAGCGGCGATCGTTTCGGCAAGTGCGCGCTCGGTCCCGCGCTTTGCCCCGTCATCGATCTTGAGCGCGATGCCGAGATCGAGCTCGGGCAGCGAAGCGCAATGCACGCCCTCAGCGCCGCCTTTGACGAAAACCGAGGGCGCGAGCTTTTCCATCACGAGCGTATCGAAGCGGCCCTCGCCGGCGACGAAGACCGGCGCAGCGAAGCAGGCTTGAATCAGCCGTCCTGCCGCGCGCGCCCGCGGAGCGGCAAGTCCCTCGCCTCCGCCAAGCCGCGCAAAACCTCGCGCCAAGGCCCGCAGCGGCAACGCCCAGGTCGGCACCGAGCAGCCGTCGATCCCCATACGATCCCGGTCCAACGCGATTCCGCTAGTCTCTGAAATGATTCCGGCGATCATGACCTGGAGCGGGTGCCCCGGCCGTTCATAGCCCCTGGGGTCGAAGCCAAGATGGACGGAGGCCGCGAGCATCCCGGCATGCTTGCCCGAGCAATTGTTGTGGATCGCTTGCGGGCGCCGGCCCGAGCGGATCAGCTCGCGCATGGCCGTCTCGCTGACGGGCCAATGCGCGCCGCAGGCAAGGTAGCCTTCGTCGAGCCCGGCCTTGGCAAGCAGGCTTCGCACCGCCGCGAGATGCACAGCCTCCCCGCTATGCGAAGCGCAGGCGACCGCGAGCTCCTCATCGCTGAGCGCGAAGGCGTCGGCGGCCCCGCTCTCGACGAGCGGAATCGCCTGCATCGCCTTGACCGCAGAGCGCGGGTACACCGGTCGCTCGACGTCGCCGAAAGAAAATACAAGGCTGCCATTGGCGTCGGCGACGGCGATCGCGCCGGCATGACGGCTCTCTGTGAGCGTCCCTCTTGTCACCTCGACAAGAACAGGATTTGCGGAGCTCGTTCTACTCATGATGCCTGACAGGGAGCCTCAGCTCCGCGCGCGCTCCATCTGCCGCGCCGGCGCCACCGTCTCGGCGACAAGTTCTGTCGGCGGACCGGCGGCATGCTTCGAGGCGCGGATCACGAGCGAGGTCTTCACGCTCGCCACGTTTGGGGCGGCCGTCAGCTCATGGATGATGAAATCCTGAAACGCGCTCAAATCCGGCGCCACGCATTTCAGCAAAAAGTCGATTTCGCCTGAAAGCATGTAGCAATCGCGCACGATGGGGGAGCTGCGCGCCCGCTCCTCGAAGGCGATGAGATCGGCCTCGGCCTGGCTGTGCAGCCTGATCATGGCGAAGGCGGTGACGTCGAAGCCGAGCGCCCTGTCGTTGAGCAGCGCGGTAAAGCCTTTGATGATCCCGGCCTCCTCCAGCGCGCGCACACGCCGCAAGCAAGGTGGCGCCGAGATGCCCACTTTCCGCGCAAGCTCGACATTGGTAATGCGCCCGTCGGCCTGCAACTCGCGCAGAATCCGCCAATCGGTTGCATCGAGCCGGGCTGAACGCATCTTCCTCTCTCCCTGGACGATTGGGGCGATCGCGGGCTAGAAGGGCGACAGCGAGATTCGCGGCGCTTCGGGCCCTTCCCGCAATTTTAAGTCCTCCAGCCAAAAGAATCGAAAAGAAATTGAACGCTAACCGTTCCAGAAATTCTGCGCCGGAGGATGCCGCAACCCTGATCGCCAGCAGCAAAAAGGCGCGAGGCGAGAAGACCTGGATCGTCACCGACGGCTCGGTGGGCATGGAGGCCCAAGGCATCGCCGTGGCGGAAGCCGTCGGGCTCCCCTTTAGCCTGAGGCGGGTGCGCGTGACCGGCGCCATGAGATTCGTCCCCGCCCCGCTGCAACTCCTCGTCCCGCCGGCCCGCCTCCTCCGCTCCGTCGCCTCCAATGAGAAGCTGAAAGCGCCCTGGCCACGCCTCATTATCTCGATCGGGCGGCGCAGCGTCCCCATCGCGCTCGCCATCAAGAAGCTCTCGCACCCGCACGCCTTCGCGCTGCACATTCAGAATCCGAAAGTCCCTCCCCAACTGTTCGACCTCATCGCCGCGCCCGTGCATGACGGCTTCGAAGCGCCGAACGTCATCACCACCTTCGGCGCGGTGCACAGCGTGACCGCGGCGAAGCTTGCCCAAGCGGGCAAGCGCTACGCGCCTAAGATCGAGGCCCTTCCCCACCCGCGTATCGCCGTGCTGCTCGGCGGCGAGAGCCAGGCTTTCAGCTTCCCGCCCGAGCTGGCGGCATCCTTCGGTGCCGAGCTCGCCGGCCTCGCGCGCGACAATAGCGGCTCGCTTCTCGTCACGCCGTCGCGCCGCACACGGGCGGACTCTCTTGCCGCTCTCCGGGCCGCGATCAAAGACGTGCCCCACACGCTGTGGGACGGAACCGGCGACAATCCCTATTTCGCTTTCCTCGCCTTGGCCGACGCGATCGTCGTCACCGAGGACTCGGTCAACATGGTCACCGAGGCGGCCGGCACGGGAAAGCCGGTCTATGTGCAATCGCTGCAAGGCCGCTCGACCCGGCTCGCCCGCTTCCACCGCCTGATGCGGGAGCGCGGCGCAACCCGCCCCTTCGAGGGCAAGCTCGACGCTTGGAGCTACGTGCCCATCAACGACACCGAGGTGGTCGCCACCGCAATCAGGCGCGCCCTTGGCCTTGAAACTCAAGGCTGATTTGCGCGCACGGGCGCGTGACTTGCGGATTAACCCCCTTGTGCTTACCTGTTCACTCCTTTTGAGGCTCCGATTCCATGGCCAAGAAGCGACACGCCAAACTGATCATCCTCGGCTCGGGCCCCGCGGGCTATACCGCCGGCATCTACGCCGCCCGCGCGATGCTGAAGCCCCTGCTCATTGCCGGCAATCAGACCGGCGGGCAGATGACCACGACAACCGACGTCGAGAATTATCCGGGCTTCGCCGACGTGATCCAGGGGCCGTGGCTGATGGAGCAGATGCGCCTTCAGGCCGAGCACGTCGGCACTGAGATCGTCCACGACACCATCGTCGAGGTGGACCTGAAGCGGCGCCCGTTCTGGCTCAAGGGCGACAGCCACACCGAGTACACGGCCGACGCGGTGATCATCGCCACCGGGGCAAAGGCGCGCTATCTCGGCCTTCCCTCCGAGGAGCATTTCAAGGGTTACGGCGTCTCGGCCTGTGCCACTTGCGACGGTTTCTTCTATCGCGGCAAGAAGGTGCTGGTGGTCGGCGGCGGCAACACCGCCGTCGAGGAGGCGATCTATCTCGCCAATATCGCCAGCGAAGTGATCCTCGTGCATCGCCGCGGCGTGCTGCGCGCCGAGAAGATTCTGCAAGAGCGGCTGTTTGCCAACAAGAAGATCGACATCATGTGGAATTACGAACTCGCCGAGGTGACGGGCACCGACAAACCGCATTCCGTCACCGGCGCAAACCTCAAGAGCACCCTCACCGGCGAGATCGTGCATGTCCCGGTCGACGGCATCTTCATTGCCATCGGCCATGAGCCACAGAGCGAGCTGTTCAAGGGCCAGATCGACATGAAGCCGTCGGGCTACGTCATCACGGCCCCGCACTCGACCGCGACCAACATCCCCGGCGTCTATGCCGCCGGCGACGTGGCAGACGACGTTTATCGTCAGGCCGTGACCGCGGCGGGACTCGGCTGCATGGCCGCGCTCGAGGCCGAGAAGCATCTCGCCGGCCTGGACGCGCTGGCCGAAGCGGCCGAGTAGTTCTGCATCATTGCTTTGCCGGCCACGGCGTGATCTGTTCGCGCGGGCTGATAGCTGGTGTGCGCCTCGCCGAATGCAAGCGAACGGCCCGCGCCTCGAAAGTGTAGCCGTGCAAATGTGCAACTGCGCAATCGCTACAAATGCAAACGATCGCATCAATCCCCGATTAGCGCGTGAAGTGACATTCTCATCCGTTAAGTCGCTTTGGGAGGATCGCTCGATGTTGCAGATGGAGCATGGCGACCAGGGAGAACTCGACGTGATTCCTCCGCTCGGCTCGGTCCGGATCACGCTCGATGTCAGCCCGAGCGAGCTCGAATTGGCGGTCGCCACCGCGGGCGTCTCGCTTTGCCCGGCGATGATGAACGCCATCGTCGCCGCGATGGTAGTCGATACGGCGTGGCAAGACGCACGCATATAAGCCGGGTGGGACAGTGATTTTCGCAGTCGCGCGCGGCGCGTGTCCAATTGCGGCAGGAATGTGACTTCAAGCGCGTTCTCAGCAAGACTCGGTGACTTCTTGTCGCCGAACCGTTAAGGTTACAGGGTCAGTAAGTCGACACCCCTGCGTAGTGTAAAGAGGCCCCACCATGACAGAACCCACCCCTGCAAGAGTGGCCGCCGACAAAGCGCGCGCGGCCTATCGCAAGACGGCTGAAGAGTTCGAGCAGTTCACCAAAGAAGCGAAGATGCCTGAAGCGGTGCGGGTGCTCGCCGAGAAAAACATCGCGCAGACCCGCGAGATTTACGAGCGTTCCAAGGATGCCCTCGAAGCAGTGCTCGAGAGCTGGGAGAGAACGTTCGACGCTGCCGGTCAAGGCGCCGTCGCGCTCAACCGAAAGGTCATCGACATCACGCAGCGAAACATCAATTCCGGCTTCGATTTCGCCAAGAGCCTGGTTGGCGCCAAGACGATTGCCGAAGCCATGGAGCTGCATTCGAGCTATTGGACCAAGCAGCTTAACACGCTCCGGGCACAAGCTGAAGAAATGCGCGATCTCTCCACGCGCGTCACCTCCGACGTCGTCGAGCCGGCCAAGGCGCAAGTCAAGCGCAGCGTGGCCGAGTTCGAAAGGACGCACTAGGCGCTCATGGGTGAAAGGGCCGGCTCGAGACCGGCCCCTTTTCTTTCGTGCTCCAACTAAGCGACGCGGAACACGGCGCCGGCCACCGAGCGTGGCCGCTCGCGCACGCGTCCGCCATCGTTGCCCGACTTCACGATCCACTGTCCTTTGGCCGAGCGGCCGGTGATGATGCCCACATGACGGGACCAGACCACGACCGCGCCGACTTGAGGCCCGCTTGCACGTCCCCAACGCGCCCAGTTGCGGGCGAGGTTGAGCTCGGGACCGCCGCCCAATTGCGTGCGCATCCACCAGCCGCACCAAGCCCCGGGCCGCGGACCGACACCTTTCGCCGAACGCGGATTCGCCGCAGCATAGACCTTTGCGGTAGCGCCCATGCGCGAGCGTGAGCCGGCATGAGCCTCGGCGTTCACTGAAATGCGGCTGTTGGACTTTCGCGAGGTCTTTTGCGTGTAGGTCTTCTTGGCTGAAGAATGGGTGTAAGACCGGGAGTGATGAACGGTGGGCTTCCTCGCATGTTTCCATGCGTAGGAGCCCCGCGAGGACTTGGTGTAGGTCCCTTGGTCAGAATCGCGCTGGCGCGCCTCGGCGTGATCGAGCGACGACAACGCCGCGAGGCCGAGAAGGGTTGAGGCAAAAACGATGATGCGCACTCCAAACATGATGCATGCTCCGATTTTTGTCTTGGGATGGTGGGACCGGCGAGGTTCCCCGACCGGTCAGGCCAGGCGCGCGTAGACGCTGGCGGAGGGTTAAGCTATGGAAAAACAAGACGATAAATCGGCTCTCAGGTGGCTCTGCCTGGGCCATTCCAGGGCGGCGCTGCAAGGATGTCGCAGGGCCGATTTGGGCGGAAATGGAGCCAGAAAAGGAGCGCGCATCCCGCCCCCCAACCGGCAAGAAATGCATTAATCTAAGACTGCTAGAAGCTTACGGGCTTGCGCCCCCGTATTGCTTGCGCCTAAGAGGAGCCCATGGCAGACACCCCTTCCTTCGAGATCCCGCCCGAGCTGCGCGAATTGGCCGAGAAGAATGTGGAGCAGGCGCGCGCAGCCTATGGCCAGTTCATGGAATTCCTGACCCAAGCCATGGGCGCTTGGGCGAGCGCGCCCGGCGCCGCGGAGCTTGGCGGGAGCTTCAAGGCCATCCAGGACAAGGCGGTCGGTTTTGCCAAGGAGAACGCCGAGCGCTCTTTCGCGCTGGCAAGCGATCTCGCCCGCGCCAGGGACATCCAGGAGGTCGTGACCTTGCAGAGCCGCTACGTGCAGACCCAGATGCAGACCTTCGGCATCCAGGCGCAGCAACTCTCTTGGCTGATGGCCGACGCTCTGCGCGACTTGCAGTCGAAGGGCTGACGCTCGTTCTCGTCTATCGTCGCAGGATCTTCTCGATCTCGGCCCGCAGCTTCTTCGCTGCGCCTGAACGCATTGGCGCCGGTGTCCGCTCTTCGCCGTCGAGCTTGACCTCCTCCGGCTCCGAGACTGGCCGCGCGCGATACGGCATGGCGAAGCCGTTCGCCGTCGCAACCGCACACGTGATATAGCCGCGCTGTTCCCTCATGGCCGATCCTCCTTGTTTTGAAGCGAACAACGCTTTCACTTCGTGGAGGGTTCCCGGCGTGACGGGATTGATCAGCTCATCGCTGCTTTTGCTTGAGCGTTGAAGATCGCGGCGAGATCGTCCAGAGCCTGTAGCGCATCGTGCAGGGCCTCCGACACCTCTTCCTCAGACGAGGGCGCGGGACGCTCCTCGCCGAAGGAATAATTTTCCAGGATCTCGAGCGCCCGCTCCATCGAGCGGACCGCCTCTTCGCTCTTTCTGACATTGTCCTTCGCGGAACCCTCGTGCCAGGCGAGCACGCGAGCCAGCGCGTTGTCTTGGCCGTTGCCCTTACGCTTCACCCGCGCGCGCAAGCGTGCGGCCCGCTCCATCGCCCGTTTCTGATTGGCGATGTTCGATTTGCGCACGACGATATCGTCGCGGATGGTCTGTTCCAGCACGGCGCCGATATCGAGCGAGGTCACGTCCTGCTCGGCGTGAATGATCAGGCCGAGCTTCTGCGCGATGACTTCGATCGCGCTGCCGTCGACATTGTCGGGCCGCGCCGTCTCGATCTCGCCGGTCGTATCGTAGCGCTCGCGCCGCCTAACGTCGGTCAGGACATCATGCGCCGCCGCCAGCGCATTGAAGGCTTCGACCGTGCCACCGCTGTCGGGATGCGAGGCTTTGGCCTTGCGCCGATACGCCTTGCGAATCTCGTCTTGCGTGGCAGACCGCTTGATCCCAAGCAGCTGATAAAGGTCGATCATCGACAGTCCCCGTTTCCCTCGCCGGCGGACCTGGCGCGGGGTCAACTGTCGGTGGCAGTTGTGGCCAAAATTTAGCGGGAGATCGGCTGAAACGAGCCAATGATCGCCGAGGTGAAGCGGCGCCCGGTAAACGCGGGCGCCGGCCGACCCCTAGGCGGCTTTCGCGTAGTACGACTTGAGCTGGTTCATCACCTTTTGCTTGTCGAACTCGGCCCCCATGGCGAGCATGGCGTCGGCGAAGCGGCTGACGATCTCGCCGATCTGCTGCGGCGAGAGCTGGTTGAGAATGCCGATACGCACCTGCACCGGCTCCGACAACGTGGGCCAGATGCCGAAGCCTTGCGCGCGGGCCCCCTGCACCAGCTCCTTCTCCTTGCCCTTGAGCTTGCCGGGCAGGTTGAGCACGACGAGGCTCGTCATGTTGGAGGTGACATCGCAGCCCATCGCCTCGACGGCCTGGCGGAGAGCCTTCTCGTGATAGGCGTAGTCGCTGGCTTTGCGGCGGCGGCCATAGCCGAGAATGATGCGGAGCGCCTCGTGGAAGGCGGCGACCGCGTAGCAGGAATGGGTCTGGTGATAGGCCGGGGTCGGCGTGTCCTTGCCGTCGATGATGCCCCAATGGCGCGCATCGAGGATCGGGTGGTGCACATAGGTGCGGCAGCCGCGCTTGCGCACCATCTCGATCGCCTTGTCGGTGAAGCTGACCGGTGCGTAAGTGAGCGGCAGCGAGAGCACGCCCTTCTGGGGACACGATGCCCAGGCGACCACGCCCGGATAGTCGTCGATGTTGAAATCGGCGACGCCGAGGCTCGACACCGCGTCGCAAATACCCATCACGCCATGTTTGAGGCAAGCGTCGCTGAAGCCTTTGAGGTCGTTGATGCGGCCGGAACCCGTCTCCCAATGCGCCATGAAGGCCCACATCGGCTTGTGCTCGGCGAGCGCCTTGTCGATGGCCGCGCCGGACACCGACTGGCCATGCGGCGTCTCGACCACAACCACGCTTTTGGGCTTCGGGTTGAGCGAGTCAGCCGCCAACTCCTCGGCGGTCGCGGCCTTCATTCTAATAGTCAAGCTGTCGATGCCGGAGAAGGTGCCATTCGGAAAGGTGACGACCTTATCGCCTGGAAGGATCAGCGAGAGCACACAATCGAGTCCCGAGAAGCCGGTGCCAGCGACGCCGTAAGTGTAGACATTCTTCGTCCCCCATAGCTCGCGCAGCATCTCCTTGGCCTCGATCATGCCGCGGATCACGTCCTTCTGCATGTGATCGGCGACGCCCGTCTTGGCGAAGCGCTCAAGCACGCGCGGGTCGGTGTTCCCGGGCCCTGGGCCAGCGGCAAGTGTCTCGGGGATGTCAAGCTGCGGATAGATCTTCGTCATGGGAACGCCCTCTAGCTTCTAACTGGTCATCGCACAAAGAAACGGCACAATCGAATAACCGGCCAGACGCCACAAAAGCAAGACCGGCGCGAGGCGGAAATTCAGCCGAGTCGGTTTCCGCCCTCCACCACGCTCGCGCGAATTCGCAGAACCGTAAGTTGAGAGGGCTTATAAAAGAAGAAGCCCCGTACGGGGGGATCGGGGCTTCTTCCAGTAAGTTCCCTGCGGGGAGTGATGGGAGGGAACACCATCACTCTATTTATTGTACGCCGGTTCTTGATAAGAGTCGGGACTTTTTTACAAAAATGGTTAAGGTTAACGTTCTCTAACAACCGGGCCGGCCTTAAAAGGCCTTAGAGGGAACGCATAAGAACCCATGGCTAGCAAACTTTTGCACTGCACAACGTTGGTTGGCGCGGTCTTTTTACTGGCGGCCGGGCAAGCCTATGCCGCGCCTTGCGGCAAAACCGGCGCGGCTTTCGAGGCCTGGAAGCGGGCCTTCGCCGGCGAAGCCCAAGGCAATGGCGTAGGCCCCAAGGCGATCGCCGCACTGATGGCGACCAAATATTCGACAGGGACCATCCGGGCAGATCGCGGCCAGCACAGTTTCAAGCTGAGCCTCGATCAGTTCATGGCGAAGCGCGGCGGCCCCGCGATTGCAGCGCGCGGCAAATCCATGAAGGCCTCAAACGCAGCCCTCTTCAACTCGATTGAAAAACGTTTCGGCGTGCCGGCCGGCCCGCTGATCGCCATCTGGGGAATGGAAACCGCGTTCGGCAGTTTCATGGGCAATCAGCCGACCATCTCCGCGGTCGCCACGCTCGCTTACGATTGCCGCCGGCCGGAGTATTTCACCGACCAACTCTATGCCGCGCTTCAGCTCGTCGATCGCGGCGTATTGTCGAGCGCGACGCGGGGCGCCATGCACGGCGAGGTCGGGCAGACGCAATTCCTGCCGAAGAGCATTCTGCTCTACGGCGTCGACGGCAACGGCGACGGCGTGGTCAATCTCAACAACAAGGCCGACGCGCTTGCCTCCACCGCCAATTTTCTCAAGGGCCACGGCTGGGTGAGAGGCGCGGGCTACCAGCCCGGCGAGCCCAATTTCTCCGCCATCCAAGGCTGGAACGCGGCGGGCGTCTATCAGCAGTCGATCGCCATTATCGGCAGGCGTATCGACGGCGGCGGCTAGCTCTCGCGCGCGCATCGAATCTGCGCTACCTGCTTTAAGCGTGACGCGGAGCACCGACCAGGAAAGCAAAGACGAGCGGCAAGCCTCACGCAAGCTTGCTCAGGCGCTTGGCAAGCTGATCGCTCTCGTGCTCGTCGTCATCCTCGTGATGCTGATCGAGCGCTATTGCGTGCCGAAGCCTGAGCCGTTCGGTCCGAATGCCAAAATTGTCACGCTCGATGGCGATACGATCAAAGCGGGAGACGGCGCCGAGTACCGGCTTTTCGGCATCGACGCGCCCGAGCTGCATCAGACCTGCAACGAGGCGAACGGCAAGTCATGGCTGTGCGGCCGCGCGGCGAAAGCCAAGCTCACCACGCTGATCAAAGGCGGCAACGTGAATTGCGAGGCGCGCGCCACCGACCGCTTCGGGCGCATCGTCGCAGTGTGCAGCGCGGCGGGCGTGCCGGATCTCGGCCAAGCCATGGTACGCGACGGCTATGCGATCGATCTCGGCGGCGCCGCCGGCAATCCATATGCAGGCGCGGAGACGGAGGCGAGAGACGCCAAACGCGGCATCTGGCGCGGAACTTTCGCGCGTCCCTCGGATTGGCGGCAGGCCAATCCGCGGTCGGATGCCTACTGATCGACACTTGGGAGGAGTCGCGATGCCCGGCAAGCGCGTGCAATTCGATGACGATACCTGGCAGGCGATCGACGCGGTCGCGCGGGGCAAGGGGAAAAGTTTTCAGGACCTCGCCGACGAAGCCTTCAAAGACCTGCTCAAGAAATACCACCAGCCGGTCGGCCTGAAGGCGGCGCTCAAGGAGAGCGTGAGCGGCAAAGGCAAGAAGTAGGGCCCCAAGCGAGCCTATGCATCGCAGAGGCAGATGAACTCCCAGCGCATCTCCCGGCAGAGATAGCGAGCGTCGTCCTCGTTGTCGGCTTCGACGATGACGCGAATTGAGCCATCTAGGGCACAGAAGCGCAGACGAACCGGAAAGCGCTGCTTCCGCACGCGAACCAGACCGGGACTCCGTTCTGTGGCAATCCTTGCCATGCTTGGGCACGCTCCTCGCGCCGCTCAAGTTCCTGTTATGTTCTCTCATGATTCGGCGCCCGCTCGCAAGCCACGCACATGGTAATCTCGGCTCATGTCTGAATTCGATCTCGGCCTCTCGGTCGCGCTCGGCATTGGACTCGCCGCCGCTACGGGACTGAGGCTCTTCCTGCCGATGCTGGTGGTGAGTGCCGCGGCTTACGCCGGCTATCTCCCGCTCAGCGAGAACTTTGCTTGGCTCGGAACGCCGGCCGCGCTCATCTTGCTCGGCGTCGCGGCGATCGCGGAGATCCTCGCCTACTACATTCCCGGCGTCGACAATCTGCTCGACACGCTGGCGACACCCGCCGCCTTCGTCGCCGGCACGCTTGTCTCGGCGGCCGTGATCACCGACCTCCCGCCGATGGTGAAATGGGCCGCCGCGATCATCGCCGGCGGCGGCATCGCCGGACTGACGCAATCGGTGACGACCGTGGTGCGCGCGAAATCGACGGTGATGACGGGCACGCTCGGCAATCCGGCCGTGGCGACGGCGGAGCTCGGCGGTTCGCTCATTCTCTCGCTGCTGGCGCTCGCCGCGCCGCTGCTGACGGCGCTCATCATCTTCGTTCTGTTGTGGCTTGCCATTCGCTGGCTGCGGACGCTGTCGAGCGGCGATCAACCGGCTAAGACGTAGCGCTCGCGTCGCGCAGCGGCAAAATGATGTCGCAGCGCAGGCCCGTCTCGGCGAAATCCAGACGGACCTCCCCGGAGACATCGGCTGCGAGAGCGCGCTCAAGCAACAGCCGGCCGAACCCGGTTCGTCTAGGCTCTGAAACAATCGGGCCGCCTGTCTCTCGCCAATGGATCGCAAGCTCGCCCGCATCGATCGCCCAGGCGATGTCAACCGAGCCTCTCTTGGATGACAGCGCTCCGTGCTTTGCCGCATTCGTGGTCAATTCGTGGATCGCCATGCCCAGGCTCAGCGCCTGCTTCGGACTGAGCCTGACGAATGGGCCAGCGAGATGCACGTTGGGATCGTCGTTGCGGCGATACGGCGCGAGCTCGTCGAGCAGGATGGTTTCCAGCGACACGCCGGACCAATTCGTCTCTGCGAGACGCCCATGCGTCTGGCCGAGCGCGCAAATGCGAGCGCTGAAAGAGTGACGCGCCTCCTCGATGGTTTGGTCTTTGGAGAAAGAGTGCTTGGCGATGGAGATGACGGTGGCCAGAGTGTTCTTCACTCGATGGCTCAGCTCCGCCACTAAAAGGCTCTGCCGCTCGGCCGCCTCGGCCAAGGCCCGCTCGGCGCGTTTGCGATCGGTAATGTCACGAGCGATCTTCGATGCACCGACGACTCTCCCGGAGCTGTCCCTGATCGGCGACACGGTGAGGGAGATGTTGATCGGAGAGCCGTCCTTGTGCCGGCGAATCGTCTCGTAGGGTTCGACGCGCTCGCCACGCCTGATGCACTCGAGGAGCCTCGGCTCTTCGTCCAGGTGGTCCTCTGGGATGAGAATGGTGACGGATTTTCCCAGAACTTCCTCGGCCGAATAGCCGAACAGGCGCTGGGCACCGGCATTCCAGCTCATGATGATGCCGTTGAGGTCCTTGCTCAGGATGGCGTCGTCGGAGGTTGACGATTGCAGCCAGCCGCTGCCGCGCTCGTCCGCGTCAAGGACGAGCCTTGAAGGCCCCGGGGCGCCTTGAGCGCATCCATAGTGTTCATCGTCCTAGACGGAACT
>DATAFR010000079.1:0-33277 GCA_036257375.1 Methyloceanibacter sp. | reverse complement strand
CATCTGCCGGAGCAGAGGCGTGGTCAAGGTCTTCACCGAGCCGACCAGCATGCTGATGCGGCCGAGTTCCGAACTCGAACCGGTGCCGACGGCAATACCCGTACCGTTACCGACGGCGACGAAGGTTCCCGAGAACGCCATCGAGATCCTGTCGCCAAGCACGGCATCCGGCGCGACCGGCTTGTCGGACTTTTCCATGGGCACCGACTCGCCTGTGAGCGCGGCCTCGTCGATGCGTAGATTGCGGGTGCGGACGAGACGCAAATCCGCCGGCACGCGGTCGCCCGGCTCCAGCTGCACGAGATCGCCGGGAACGATGTCCTCGGCTGCGACCACTTTGCGCCTGCCCTCGCGAATGACCGAGGCGCGCGGGTCGATCATGCCGCTGATCGCCTCGAGCGCGCGTTCCGCGCGGCCTTCCTGCACATATCCGATGATCGCATTGACGAGCACGACGCCGAGCACAACGAGTGCGTCGACGTAGTGGCCAATTACAGTGGCGAGCAAGGCGGCGATAAGCAGCACGTAGATCAACACATTGTGGAATTGCTGCAAGAAGCGAAGGATCGCGTTTCGCTTGGGTTGTTCCGGCAATCGATTGGCGCCAAACCGGCGCTTGCGCGACTCTGCCTCTTGCGCGGAGAGGCCCTCGAGGCCGGTTGCGAGCGCCGCGCACGTCTCGTCCACAGAGAGCGCGTGCCAAGGGCGCCCCGCAGTTTCGCGTTGCGGGCTAAAAGGGCCTGCCTTGCGTTCGAGCTTGTCCGGCACAGCCATACGTTGCAGCCTCTTTCGCGGTCTTCAGCTTGATGCATATCAATGGCTGGCTTTTTTTCGCAAAGCACGGCATGGAAGGCGTCGCATCTCGCGCCATTCGTGAGGCGGAAGATCGGCGTTTGCGACCACCACCCGCATCTGTTTCGCACAACGATGAGACTTGAGTTTTGACCACGCCTATCGCCCCAAGAGAACTGCTCGCCAAGCTTGTCGGCTTCGACACGACCAGCGCCAAGTCGAATTTGCCGTTGATCGACTTCGTCGAGGACTATCTGGACGGACATGGCATAGAGGTCTTCCGCGTCCCCTCCGCCGACGGGGTCAAGGCCGATCTCTTCGCCACCATCGGCCCGCAAGGAGATGGCGGCATCGGCCTCTCAGGCCATAGCGATTGCGTGCCGGTCGAGGGCCAGCGCTGGACTTCAGAGCCTTTCACGCTGACCGAACGCGACGGCAAGCTTTACGCGCGCGGCAGTTGCGACATGAAGGGTTTTCTCGCCTGCATGCTCGCTTCCGTACCGCTGTTCAAATCGCGCAAGCTGAAAGAGCCGATCCATATCATCATCTCCTATGACGAAGAGGTCGGCTGTACCGGCGTGCGCCCGTTGATCGCCCGGCTTGGAAAGGATTTGCCGCAGCCGCGCGTCGTCATCGTCGGCGAGCCGACCAGCATGAAGGTGATCGACGCGCATAAACGCATCGATTCCTACCGCACGCGCGTCACCGGCCGCGAGGTGCATTCGAGCATGCCCGAGCTCGGCGTCAACGCCATCGCCGCCGCGGCGGAACTCATCGCCGAGCTCGAACGCCTGGGCGCCGACATCGCTTCGCGTCAGAACGACCCGCGCTTCGAGCCCCCCTTTTCGACGGTGACGGTCGGCACGATCAAGGGCGGCACGGCGCCGAATATCGTGCCCAAGCATTGCGAGTTTCAGTGGCAAGTGCGCAGCCTGCCGGACGCTGCCCCGGCCGAAGTGCCGCGCGACCTTACCGCCTTCGCCAAGCGTGCGCTGCTCCCGCGCATGCAACGGGTGACGCAAGAGGCCGCTATCGACACCGAAGTGCACGGCTCTGTCCCGGCCTTCGTGGCGCGCCCGCAATCTGAGGCCGTCGCGCTCGCGCTTCAGCTTACGGGCGCCGAGCATACCCACGCGGTTTCCTACACGACCGAAGCCGGACTCTTCGAGCAGGCCGGATACCCGTCGGTGATCTGCGGCCCCGGCAATATCGCCCAGGCGCATGCGGCGGATGAGTATGTCTCGATCGCCCAGCTCGACGCCTGCATGGCCTTCCTCAAAGGTCTCGCCGCTACGCTGAGCGCTTAAGCGTCGGCGAAGGAAGCCGGGTCGAACTGGTAGCGGCTGTTGCAGAATTCGCAGGTCACCCAGACCTCGCCATCGACCACCATCTCGGCAAGGTCCTCCGCGGAGAAGCGACGAAGCAATTCCTCGACGCGGGCCCGCGAGCAACTGCAATAGCTCTCGAGCGGAATGGCGCGATATGCGCGCACCTGCTCCTCGTGGAAGAGCCGGTAGAGCAACCTGTCCGCCGGCAGCGTCGGATCGAGCAGCTCGTGATCCTCGACCGTCTCGGCAAGCGCCTTGGCGCGCGTCCAATCCTCATGGGCGAAAGCCGCCTCGCGTGCCGATGAGCGGCCGCCTTCGCGGGTGAGCTTCTGCACCAGGAGACCGCCGGCACGCCAGGTCCAAGGCCGTCCGCCCGCGCCACCGGCCCGGTAATGCCGCGCGACCGCGAGCCTGATATAGGTCGGTAACTGCTCGGATTGGCGGAAATAAGTGTCGGCCGCCTCGGTCAGGCTTTCGCCTTCGAGCGGGACCACACCTTGGTAGCGCTCCATCTCCGTCCCCCGGTCGATGGTCATGGCGAGATGACCTTCGCCGAGCAGCCTCCCGTCAAGCGGAAGCTCGGCAAGGCGTTCGGCCAAAAAACGGGCATAGCCGCGCAAACCGCCGGGCACCTGATAATCGGCAACGAGAAGGTCGACCGGCCCGTCGGTCGAGGCTTGCAGGATGAACTTGCCCTCGAATTTGAGCGCAGCGCCAAGCAGGGCCGTGAGCGCCACCGCCTCGCCGAGCAGCTTGGACACGGCCTCGGGATAGGCGTGACGCGAGAGGATGGTATCGACGGTCGGCCCGAGCTTGACCAGTCGCCCGACCACCTCGGCCTGCTCGGCCTGGAACGGCAGGATCAGATCGTCCTGGGGGATGTTGAGCTCGATCCGCCCTTCCGGCGGGCGCTCCGTCATTTCCGTGCTCCGCGCGCCTTGCGCTTGGCTTCGCGGCGCTTGGCGAAGCCGTTGGCGCCGAGGCACCAGGCGAGGATCGCCTTCTGCACGTGCAGACGGTTCTCGGCCTCGTCCCAGACTGCCGATTGCGGACCGTCGATCACCTCAGCCGCCACCTCATCGCCCCGATGCGCCGGAAGGCAATGCATGAATATTGCGTCCTTGGCCGCGGCTTGCATGACGTTCGCATCGACCTGGAACGGACGCAGTGCCGCCTCGCGCTTCTTGGCGTCATTGTCGCCCATCGACACAAACACATCCGTCACCACGCAATCAGCGCCGCGCGCCGCCTCGAGCGGATCGTCGCTCACCTCGATCGAGGCGCCTTCCGCCTTGGCCCAGTCGAGCAGCGCGAACGAAGGCGCAAACGCTCGCGGCGAGGCGATCTTGAGCTTGCAGCCGAAGCGCGCCGCGGCATGCACCCAGGAGGTCGCGACATTATTGGCGTCGCCAATCCAGGCAATTATGCGGCCTTTGATCGGCCCTTTCATCTCCTCGAACGTCATCACATCGGCCATCACCTGGCAGGGATGCGACCGGCAGGTCAGCCCGTTGATCACCGGCACGCTCGCATGCGCGGCAAGCTCGGCCAGCGTTTCGTGCGGCCCGGTGCGCAGCATGATGGCGTCGACATAGCGCGACAGCACGCGCGCCGTGTCGGCAAGCGTCTCGCCGCGGCCGAGTTGCATGTCTTGCGGACTGAGCACGAGCGATGTTCCGCCGAGCTGATGAATGGCGACCTCGAAGGACACCCGCGTCCTCGTCGACGGCCGTTCGAAGATCATGGCGAGAACGGCGCCTGGCTTCACCCTCAAGCTCTTCGGCACGCGGACCTTGCGCTTGATCGACGCCGCCAGATCGATGATGGCGCGGAGCGTCTCGCTATCCAGCGCATCGATATCGAGGAAATGCTTGGGGGACATGGGAGGCTCGCCGCGGCGGGAGGGTGGTGGTTAAGCGTGGGCGAGCGCTTCGCGCGTGAGCGCGAGGCAAGCGTCTTCGAGCATGGCCCCGGCTAGGTCGATCTCGGCCTCGCCCACGATCAAGGGCGGCAGGAGGCGCACGACATTGTCGCCGGCTTGCACGCTGAGCAGCTTCCGCGCGCGCAGCGCCTCGATCATTTTCTGGTTCGGCAACTTGCATTTCAGCCCGAGCATCAGCCCCTGCCCGCGGACCTCCTCGATGACCTCGCCATGCTCGTCCTTGAGCGCGGCGAGACGCTGCTTCAACCTTAGCCCCATTTTTGCGACATGATCGAGAAAGCCGTCCTCGAGCACGACGTCGAGCACGGCATTGCCGACGGACATGGCGAGCGGGTTGCCGCCGAAGGTCGAGCCGTGGCTCCCTGCCGTCATGCACTCGCCAATGGCTTGCGTCATCAGGCAGGCGCCCACGGGAAAGCCGCCGCCGAGGCCCTTGGCGGTCGCCATGATGTCGGGCGTGATGCCCGCCCATTCATGCGCGAACAGTCGCCCGGTGCGGCCCATACCGGTCTGCACCTCGTCGAGCAAAAGGAGAATTCCCCTCTCGTCGACGAGCGTGCGCAAATCCTGGAGGAAGCGCCAGGACACTTCGCGCATTCCCCCCTCGCCCATGATCGGTTCGATCAGGATGCCGGCCGTGGTGTCGCCGATGGCCGCCTCGACCGCATCGATGTCGAAGCCCGCAACCTGGTCGAAGCCGTCGACCGGAGAACCGAAGCCTTCCAGATGCTTCGCCTGTCCGCCGGCGGCGATGGTGGCGAGCGTCCGTCCGTGGAAGGCGCCTTCGAAGGTGATCAGCCGGTAGCGCTCGGGCGCGCCAGCCTTGAAGTGGTAGCGGCGCGCCGCCTTGATCGCGCATTCGACGGCTTCCGCGCCGGAATTCGCAAAGAACACCATGTCGGCGAAAGTCGCGGCGCAGAGCCGCGCTCCGAGGCGCTCCTGCTCGGGGATCTGGTGCAGATTGGAGACGTGCCAGAGCTTCGTCGCCTGCTCGGTCAAAGCCGCCACAAGATGCGGGTGCGCATGCCCGAGCGCGGTGACGGCCACGCCGCTCGCGAAGTCGAGATAGCGCTCGCCGGAGGCGGTGAAGAGATAGGCGCCCTCCCCGCGCGCGAAGGAAAGCTCGCTGCGGGCGTAGGTCGGAAGTAGGGCCGACATCTGATCTTCGCTGTCCTGAAACAAAATTGCCGCCGACCGGCGGCAGCAAGGAATGTCAGAGCATTAGGTCTCCGCTTGGGGCGTGTCAATCATGGCACATGACGGCGTTATCCAACGCTCGTCCACGTTTCCATCCACGCATGGGTTTGTGTTCTGAAAGGAGAAGTGGCAGAATCCTCCTGTTCCGGTGGAAAACGGATCGAACAAGCGTGGCGGACGCTTGCCGGGTTTTTCCGGATATTGTAGTGTATTACCGCTCGGCTACAAGATGTCGTGGGTGCTGCGTCGCGCCCGGGCGGTCAAACCCAGCAGTAATTCCGAGTTTTCGAACGCCGTCTCCAGGCAGACGGGGGGATTCTGAGTCCAATTCGAGGAGGCCAAACCATGGCTTGGACTGACGAGAGGGTTGAACTGCTTAAGAAACTCTGGGCCGAGGGCTTGAGCGCAAGTCAAATTGCAGGCCGCTTAGGCGGCGTGACGCGCAACGCGGTCATCGGCAAAGTGCATCGTCTTGGCCTGTCGGGGCGGGCGACAAGCTCGCGCTCATCGAGCCCAAGACCGCGGCGTACGCATGTGCCGCGCGCCAATCGCGTGCCATCGATGATGTTCGGAACGCGCGGCGCCACCGCGCTCAAGCCGCAATACGAGGCCGAGCTCGACGCGGCGCCCGCGCCGCTCGAGGAGCTGGTCATCCCGCTCAACGAGCGGGCCAGCATCATGACGCTGAAGGAGTCGATGTGCCATTGGCCCATCGGCGACCCCGGCGAGCCCGACTTTCACTTTTGCGGGCGGAAGGCTTTCGGCCAGCTGCCTTATTGCGAGCACCACGCGCGCATGGCCTATCAGCCGGTGCAGGTGAGACGGCGCGAGAAGCGCTTCGCCAACGGCTAGGCTATTACCACGCGAAAGATGCGGCAGAAGGACTAGGAGGCGCCTTCCGGCGCCTCTTTTATTTTCGACGAAGGCTTGACCTAAGCCGTCTCTTCCAGCTTGTCGGAGAAGGCGTAGCCCGCCCCGCGCACGGTACGCACAGGGTCAGTCTCGTTGCCGCGCATCATGGCCTTGCGCAGGCGCCCGATATGCACATCGACCGTGCGCTCATCGACATAGACGTTGCGGCCCCACACGCCATCAAGCAATTGCGCCCGGCTGAACACGCGACCCGGGCTCTGCATCAGGAACTCCAGCAGCCGGAACTCGGTCGGCCCGAGATGCACCTGCCGGCCGTTTCGCGTCACACGGTGCGAGTCGCGGTCAAGCTCGATATCGCCGACATTCAGCACGGAGGCGATGCGCTCGGGGCTGGTGCGCCTGAGGATCGCCCGCACACGCGCCATCAGCTCAGGCAGCGAGAAGGGCTTCACCACATAATCGTCGGCGCCGGTGGTCAGCCCTCTGATGCGATCGTTTTCCTCGCTCCGCGCGGTAAGCAGAATGATGGGGATGGTGCGGCTGTCCTTGCCGGTGCGCAAGCGGCGGCAAAGCTCGAGCCCCGAAATGCCGGGCAGCATCCAGTCGAGCACGATCAGGTCCGGCGTGCTCTCGGCGATCGCCATCTCGGCCTCGTCGCCGCGATGCACGACATCCACCGAATAGCCTTCAGCCTCGAGATTGTAGCGCAGCAACAGGGCGAGGGGCTCCTCGTCCTCGACCACCAATACCTTGGCTCCTGGGCTCATCCCGTTCATCTCAAGCATGGGCTACCCCGCCGACCGCTTCAGCGGGACCGGCGTCGTGCTCGTGGTGTCTCCCTTCGGGCGCTGATCGGTGATGGTCGTGCCATGCACCAGGTAGTAGACCGTCTCGGCGATGTTGGTGGCGTGGTCGCCGATACGCTCGATATTCTTGGCGCCGAACAGGAGATGCGTGCAGAGTCCGATATTGCGCGGGTCTTCCATCATGTAGGTGAGCAGCTCGCGGAACAGCGAGTTGTACATGGCGTCGATCTCTTCGTCCCTGTACCAGACCTTAAGCGCACGGTCAGCGTCGCGCTCGATGAAGGCGTCGAGCACGTCTTTGAGCTGGCCGAGCGCAAGCTCGCCCATATGCTTCAGTCCGAGCATCAGTTGCTTTGGCTGCTGCTCGCTGACCACCGCCACGGCGCGTTTGGCGATGTTCTTGCCGAGGTCGCCGATGCGCTCCAGATCGTTGGAGATGCGCAGCGCCGACATGATCTGGCGGAGGTCGTAGGCGAGCGGCTGACGGCGGGCGATCATCAGCACCGCCTGCTCCTCGATCTCCCGCTGCAAAGTGTCGATCGCCTCGTCTTCCTGGATCGTATTGGCCGCGAGCTCCGGGTCGCGGCGCTCGAGCGCCTCGATCGATTGCCCGAGCACCTGCTCGGCAAGCCCGCCCATCTTGGCGACCTTGTTGTTGAGGAGCGAGAGCTCCTCCTCATACGACCTGACGATGTGTTCGTGCTGCTTGTCCATTCTGTCGCTCTCCTGGGCGCGCCGAGCCTTAGCCGAAGCGGCCGGTGATGTAGTCCTGCGTCCGCACGTCGGTCGGGTTGGTGAAGATCTTGGCGGTCTCGTCCACCTCGACCAGCTTCCCGAGATGGAAGAAGGCAGTGCGCTGCGAGACGCGCGCCGCCTGTTGCATCGAATGGGTGACGATGACGATGCAGTAGTTCTCCTTCAGCTCGTCCATCAAGGCCTCGATGCGCGCTGTGGCAATCGGGTCGAGCGCCGAGCACGGCTCGTCCATGAGGATCACCTCAGGGTTCACGGAGATGGCCCGGGCGATACAGAGCCGCTGCTGCTGGCCGCCCGACAGTCCCGTGCCGGATTCCTGCAAGCGGTCCTTCACTTCCTCGAACAGGCCGGCCTTGGTCAGACTGGTGACGACAATCTCCTCGAGGTCGGCCTTCGAGGTGGCAAGGCCGTGAATGCGGGGTCCATAAGCCACATTTTCGAAGATGGATTTAGGGAACGGATTGGGCTTTTGGAACACCATGCCGACGCGGGCGCGGAGCTGCACCGGATCGACCTGGGGCGCATAGATATCCTGTCCGTCCAGGGTGATGTCGCCCGTGATCGTGCAACCTTCGATCACGTCGTTCATGCGATTGAGACAGCGCAAGAAGGTCGACTTGCCGCAACCGGAGGGACCGATGAGCGCGGTGACCGAGCTATCGAGTATGTCGAGCGAGACGTCGAACAGCGCCTGCTTCTCGCCGTACCACAAATTGACATCGCGCGCCGCCATCTTGAGAGCATGCTGCTCGGCCGGCAACGCCCCTTCCTGCTTCTCGGGCAGCGCGGGCGCTTCAACGCGGATCACTGGCCGTGCCTCCACTTTAGCCTCCATGACGTAAGCCCTTTCTACCACTTGCGCTCGAATCTCTGCCTGAGAACGACAGCAAGCAAGTTCATGATCACCAGAAAACCGAGCAGCACGAGGATCGCCGCTGAGGTTCGCGACACGAAGCCGCGCTCGGGGCTGTCGGCCCAGCTGTAGATCTGGGTCGGTAACGTCGTTGCCGGCTCGAGAATACCCATGTTTTCAATGCTCGGAATGAAGGCGTTCATACCGATCAAGAGTAGCGGCGCCGTTTCGCCCAAAGCATGCGCCATGCCGATGATGGTGCCGGTGAGAATGCCGGGCATGGCGAGCGGCAACACGTGATGCAACATGACCTGATGCTTTGAGGCGCCCACGCCCAGAGCCGCCTCGCGGATCGAGGGGGGCACCGACTTGAGCGCCGCGCGCGTGGCGATGATGATGGTCGGTAAGGTTATTAAGGACATCACCATGCCGCCGACGAGAGGAACCGAGCGAGGTAGGCCGAAGAACCCGATGAACACGGCAAGGCCGAGCAGGCCAAACACCACCGACGGCACGGCGGCGAGATTGTTGATGTTGACCTCGATGAGATCCGTGAGCCGGTTCTTGGGCGCGAACTCTTCGAGATAGACGGCCGCCGCGATGCCGATCGGGAAGCTTAGCGCGAAGCTGACGAGGAGCATCAGGAAGGTGCCGGTGATGGCGCCGGCGAGCCCGGCGCGCTCGGGGAAGCGGCTGTCAGCGTTGAAGAACAGCTCCCAGTTGAACGGCATGTGCACGATGCCTTTTGCCGTCATGGCGTCGAAGGCCTCGATCTGGCTTGGCGTGAAGCGCGGATTGGGAACCTTGGGACTCTTGCCCTCGGCAAGTTCGGCGAAAGGCGCTGAGAAGGGGAAGGAAACCTGCACGGTCTTGCCGATCAGATTCGGATCGGAAGCAACGAGCTTGGCGATGGCATCGGGAGCGTCGTCGGCGAGCATGGCGAAGAGCGCCGTATCGTGCACATCGGGCAGATAGGCCTGCAGACTGTCGCGCGCCAAGGCGGCGCAGTCGCCGGTCGGAGGCGGCCCTGGTTCGATCTTCGCGGGATCGACATAGACATCGAGCTTGAGGCTCGTACGGCCGCCCTCCTCGACCACGACGCCGCGATTCTGCAACCGCTCGAAATAGCGGACCTGACTCCAGCTCAGGGCATCGACCTCCTTGGGGATCACGCCCTTGTTGAGCTGGTCGAAGGGATCTGACATCGCAATCGGTACCGTGATGGTCTTGCCGATGGCGTCCGGGTGGCTGACTACATAATCGCGCACGATATAGGGCGCATCGGAGGTCAATATCTTCGTGACCTCGGTCTTCTGCTTGTCGGTGGCGTCGGCGGGCATGAAGCTCGCCAAAGCATCCCGCACCAGACCACGATAGTTTCCGGCGGCCGGATCCTTGGGGTCCACCTTGGCAGGATCGACAAAGGTCGCAAGGTCGACTTTGGTTTGCACGAAAGCCGGAAATCCGGTGACGACCAGCGAAGTTACAAGGATGCCGAGCAGGCCGACGGCGAGTCCAATGGCGATTATGCCGTAGGCTTGTAGTCGCCGGTCCGCGGCATAGCGCCGACGCACGCGCCGGTTCGACTCCGCGGAAGCGAATTCGCGTACCGGTGGGACCCCACCTATTGCTGCATCACTCATATTGCTCTCGATATTTCCGCACGATACGCAAGGCGAGGACATTGAGCGCGAGCGTCACCAGGAACAGAACAAGGCCCAGCGCGAAGGCGGCTAGCGTCTTCGGATTGTCGAACTCCGTGTCGCCGATGAGCAGCGTGACGATCTGCACCGTCACCGTGGTGACCGGCTCGAGTGGATTCGCTGTCAGGCTGGCGATGATGCCGGCGGCCATGACCACGATCATGGTCTCGCCGATGGCCCTGCTGACGGCAAGCAGGATGCCTCCCATGATGCCGGGAAGCGCCGCGGGTAGAAGAACTTTCGTGATCGTCTCGCCCTTGGTCGCGCCCATAGCGTAGGAGCCGTCGCGCATGGCGCGCGGCACGGCGGCGATGGCGTCATCCGACAGCGACGAGACAAAGGGAATGATCATCACGCCCATGACCGCACCGGCGGCGAGCGCGCTGTTAGGCGCAATCGGCACGCCGATCAACTCGCCGAAATTGCGCATAGCCGGCGCCACGGTGAGGACGGCGAAAAAGCCGTAGACCACGGTCGGGATGCCGGCCAGGAGCTCGAGCAGCGGCTTGACCACGGACCGAAACTTTGGATGGGCGTACTCCGAGAGATAGATCGCCGAATAAAGACCGACGGGGATGGCGACCAACATGGCAATCGCAGAAATCAACAGCGTGCCGGTAAAGACGGGAATGGCGCCGAAGGCTCCGCCTGCCGTCACCTGGCCTTCGCGAATGGGAATTTGCGGCTCCCAGTTGAGGCCGAAGAAGAACTCGAACGGCGACACCTTCTCGAAGAAGCGCAAGGCTTCGATCAGCAGCGACAGCAGAATGCCGAGCGTGGTGAGAATGGCGATCAGCGAGCAGGCGATCAGCAGGCCGTTAAGAATCCGCTCGGCGGCGTGCCGTGCCCGAAACTTGGGAGCGATGCGGCGGAAGGCCAAAAGAAGGCCGAGCAGCGCCACACTTAGCGCAACCACAACCATGGCGTAGCTGGCAATCGTCTGCCAGCGCAAATAGCGCTCGGCGGCGGCCTGGACAACCAGGCTTGGCTCGCCAAACACGTTACCGGCGGCGACCGACCTGATCTCGCTCAGCAATAGATCGATCTGACCTCTGTCGAGACCGTCGGTCGTGCCGGGCGGCAGGCTCCAAAGCAGCAGAGTGTTGATGACAGGCCCTTGCAGCGTGAGCCAAATAAGCACGAGCAGGAACGCGGGAATGCCGACCCAGGCGGCAACGAAAGCGCCGTGATAGGCCGGTCGCGAATGAAGCTCATGCTGCCGGCCGCCAACCGCAGCAACGGCTCGCCGGCGGGCAAACACGTAGCTGAACACGCTCAGCGCGATGATGCCTAGCAGGAGGTAGCCAATCATTTCTGACTCCTGCTTCCCGCGTGGGCGCCGGAACTTGGCATCCGACGCGAGTCGCTTTTGAGATCGAGCGCGTGGCCGCGACCCCAGGTCACGGCCACGCTTCGATTATCTGTCTTCAACCGCACAAGCCTACGAGGTCGGCGGAGACATCTTTTCCGCATTCTTGGCGCGGTCCTGCATTTCCTTCAGCAGGTCCGGGGTAAGCACCACGAGGCCACGCTCATGCAGATAACCGTCCTTCCCCATCGCCTCATTGCTGGTGTACTCGGCGATGAACTCGTTCATCCCGGGGATGACTTTCCGGTGGGCGTTTTTGATGTAGATGAACAACGGACGGGACAGGCCGTAGCTGTGATCGGCGATCGTGTCGAAGCTGGGCTCGATGCCGGCGATCTTCACGCCCTGCAGCTTGTCCTGATTCTCATACAGGAACGAGTAGCCGAAAATGCCGAGCGCGTTGGGGTCGGCCTCGATGCGCTGCACGATCAGATTGTCGTTTTCCCCGGCCTCGATGAAGGGTCCGTCCTGACGCATCGGCGTGCATTTCTCGGTGACCAACTTGTCGAAATCGGCCTTCTCCATCTCGCCCTTCTTCTTCTTGAAGTAATCGAGCACCTTGCAGCCCTCATGCATGGCGAGTTCGACGAAGGCATCACGCGTGCCGGAGGTCGGCGGCGGCCCGTAAACAGTGATCGCCACGTCGGGCAGCGCCTTGTCCACCTGGCTCCATTTCTTGTTGGGGTTGGGAACGAGCTTGTCGCCGTCCGGGACTTCTGAGGCCAGCGCAAGGAAAAGTTGCGCCTTGGTCAGATCCATCGGCTTGCCCTTCTTGGATTGGGCCACCGAGAGGCCGTCATAGCCGATCTGAATTTCGGTGATGTCGGCGACGCCGTTTTTGGTGCAAAGCTCCCACTCGGACTTCTTCATGGCGCGCGAAGCACCGGTCAGGTCCGGGTTGGCTTCACCCACGCCCTGGCAAAAGATCTTCATGCCGCCGCCGGTGCCGGTCGATTCAACCACCGGAGACTTTTGGCCGGTCTTCTTGCCAAACTCCTCGGCGACTGCCTGGGTGTAGGGGAAGACCGTCGAGGAACCGACGATCTTGAGTTGGTCACGGGCCAGCGCCGGGCCAGCCGTGCAAAGAGCGGCGACGGCAAGCGTCGACGCAATGACAGAAATTCTGTTCACTTCGCTCTCCCTTTGTAATGGATGTGAGCCCCGCCAGCGCGGTAAGCAACGCCGCTAGCTCGCCGGCACGCTAGCCCCCCGCGATCATTGTTTTATGGCACCCATGATTCCACTTTATGACAGTGTAACAAACTGAAAAGCATCAATAATTCATTCCAAGCCTGTGGATAAGGAGGATAGTGTTGGGGGGCGCCTGCGGCGGCTTTGACCGCCTGAGCGCAACCCGGCTTGCCGCGCCCTTGTTAACCGCCGAAAAGCGGGTTTGCCTGCCGGGTCCTCGATCGACTTCCATGCCTCGCGCACGCGCTCGACAACGCTCTCTGGCAGTGGGATGTAATCAAGCTCAAGCGCCCCTCCCGCCGCCTGTGCGATAGGCCCAATCGAAGAAGGCGAGCGCTCCTTCGAGGCTTCGGTCGACCGGCACTTTATGCATGAGAATGAAAGTCGCCGCCGTAATCGGCCAAGAGGCTTCGCCGGGTTGGTCGGTCAGGATCACGCCAAAGCCCGGCGCGGCGTCCCAATCGGCATTCGCCGCTGCGGATTGGAAGGATGCGACGTCGGGAGAGACCGTTTTGCCCTCCCGATTGATCATGGTTGCGTAGGCCAGCTTGTGTTGCTTGGCGTAGGAATAGTCGACGTACCCGATCGCCCCTTCGGTGTCGGCGACCTCGCTGGCCACGCCTTTATTGCCTTTCGCCCCAATGCCCTGCGGCCATTCGACCGAAACGTCGGACCCCACTTTGCTCTTCCACGTCTCGCTTCCCTTGCTCAGATAGTTGGTGAAGTTGAACGTGCTGCCCGACCCGTCGGAGCGATGCACGACTTCGATGTCCTCGTCTGGAAGCTTGACGGTCGGATTGAGCGCCTTGAGAACGGGATCGTCCCACTTGACGATCTCACCTAGAAAGATCTTGCGAGCGTCCGGCCGTCGAGGACGATCTCACCCGCTTTGATGCCCTCGACATTGACGATGGGGACGATGCCGCCCATCACGGTGGGAAATTGCACGAGCCCTTTGTCCCGAAGCTCCCTCTCGCCGAGCGGCTTGTCGGTTGCACCGAAGGTGACCGTCTTGGCCTCGATCTGCTTGATTCCACCTCCTGAGCCGATCGATTGATAGCTCAACGTGACACCGGTCTCCTTGGCGTAGGCCTCCGCCCATTTCGCATAGATCAGGTCGGGGAAGGTCGCACCGGCCCCAGAAATCTCGGCCGCGCGCGACGCGTTAGTCCCTATGGCCAGGGTCACGCACGCGGTGGCGGCATAGACGAAAAGTCTCAAGTCGCACCCCTCGAAAGGAAGATGGTCGCTCGGAGCGCCGTGAGCTTCCTATGTCGGTTGCATGACGCTGCAATAATTAGCGGCTCGCCGGTGCCGGCGGATGCTGACTCTCGTGGATAGGCGGGGCCTAGCTTGCGGCCGCGCCCCTGTCGGCCTGGCTCGCGCGCGCCTCGTTCAGCATGACCGTAAAGGTCGAACCCTTGCCTGGCTTCGAGGCGATTGCGAGCTCGCCTCTGTGCCGGTTGAGAATGTGCTTGACGATGGCGAGCCCAAGCCCAGTGCCGCCCTTCTCCCGGCTCGATGCCACATCGATGCGATAAAAACGCTCCGTCAGACGCGGCAGATGCTCGGGCGCGATGCCCGGCCCATTGTCGATGACGGCGATGGCGTAGCGGCCGGCCTGGCGCCCGAGCGAGGGGATATGCTTCGGCTCGATGCGAACATGGCCGCCCCTCTCGCCATATTTGAAGGCGTTGTGCACCAGGTTCTGTATCACCTGCACGAGCTCGTCGCGGTCGCCGCGCACGATCGCCGGCCGCGGGAAGCGGCCCACCTCGAAGCGGAAGCCCATGTCGCGCGCAAGCGGCTCCAGCGTATCCTTAGCGTGGTGGATGACCTCGTTGAGGTCGACGAGATCAGACGGCGGCACGTGCGCGTTCATCTCGACCCGGCTCAGCGAGAGAAGCGCATCGATCAGCCGCGTCATGCGCGAGGCCTGCTCGGCCATGATGGGAAGGAAGCGCTCGCGAGCGTCTGGGTCGCCCTTGGCGGTCCCTTGCAGCGTCTCGATGAAGCCGCGCAGAGACGCGAGCGGAGTGCGCAGCTCGTGACTTGCATTGGCGATGAAATCGGCGCGCATCTGATTGATGCGTTCGCCCTCGGTCAGGTCGCGCAACAGCACGAGGATGCTGCCGCCTCTTTCACTGCCACGCGCGAGCGGCGCGACAGTCGCCGCCATGCGCCGCCCCACCGGCACGCGCTCGGCATAAGTGACGGTGACGGCGCGTCCGCGCTCGGGCGCCGCGGAGACCGCATCGAGGAACTCTGGCGTACGGATGACCGAGGAGATGTGGCTCCCCTCCAGCAAGGATGCGAACAGGCCCCGCGCCGGAGCGTTGCAGAAGAGGACGTGCCCGGCAGGGTTGAGCACGATCACGGGGTCCGGCAGCGCGTCGGCCATGACATGCATGGCCGAGACCGTGCGCTGTGTGGCCGATGAGCGCTCGAGCGTGCCGGAAAGCGCCTGGTCGGCGTCGGGACGGGGAAGCAGCACCACCGAGGCGACAAAACTGGCAAAGCCGATCAGCGCGAAGGCCTTGGAAAGACCGGCGATGAGGACCAGCGAGGCCATAATCACGCCCACGGCCACGATCAGCCAAAGCGCGGCCTTGAGCCTTGCCGCGATCTCCCGGAAGGGCCGTATGGCCTGCCTGGCGCGCATCAGCGGCCCCGGCTCGAGCGTCGGGGCCCTTGGTTCTGCTTGATCGCTCAACGGCTTCTCCCCGCTTATCCGGGCGAATCGCCAGAGGTTCGCCTCATGATTGCCTCTGCATTATCACGTTTTTGCGACACGCTTGAGGGTCTTGCGTGACAGTCTGATGACAGCAGGGACGCCCTCGTCATGTTTTCCATTCCGCTGATATAGTGACGAGTGAAGCCCTCGCTACGGGGGACATAAGCCCGCCTCGCTCTTTTTCTTTGTTTAGCAATCACTCCAAGACACCGAATTTCCGCGGGACTGCATGCACTGCGCAAGACCATGCCTGACCTTGGCTGCCCTCCTCATGCTGATGCAACTGGCGGAAGCGGCATTGGCCTGTCCGCCCTCCAAGACCTGGACCACGGGTCCCGACGAGGACGCGGACCTCGTTCTTGCCGAAGGCGGTCTCTCCGCGCTCCGGGTCGCGGGCCCCTTCGAGGTGCCATGGGCCGTGGCCCAACTCCCCGACGGCACGTTCCTCGTGACCGAACGGCCCGGGCGGCTCCAGCACGTCAGGGCCGATGCATCCACCAGCCCCGTCTCCGGCGTTCCGGCGGTCTTCTATGTCGGTCATGGCGGCCTGCTCGACGTCGCGGTCGATCCGGAGTTCGAGGAGAACCGTTTCGTCTATCTATCTTATCTGCAAGGCAACGAGACAGCTTCGACCATCCGTGTGTTGCGCGCCAGATTCGACGAGGACAATGAAGCGCTGATCCAAGAGCAGGTCATCTTCCAAGGGAGTCCCGGTTTGCGGCCGGAGCAGATCGGCGGCCGCATCGCGCTGACCGGGGACGGCTATATCTTCATCGCGCTGGGCGACCGGTGGGAGGGTGCGCGCGCGCAAGATCTGTCCGACACCGCGGGCTCGATCGTGCGCATCAAGACCGACGGCACGGTGCCCGAAGATAATCCCTTCATTCTCGTGGAGGGCGCACGTCCCGAAATCTGGAGCTATGGCCATCGCAATCCGCAAGGCCTCGCTTTCGACCGCACCACCGGCGAATTGTGGTCCGACGAGCATGGCCCGCAAGGGGGCGACGAGCTCAATCGGATCGTGCGTGGCGGCAATTACGGCTGGCCGATCGCCACCTACGGCGTCGATTATTCGGACCGCCCCATCGCTGTGAACAGCGAGCAGCCGGGCACCGAGCTGCCGGTGCATTATTGGGTGCCGCTTTCGATCGCTCCATCGAGCCTCGCGGTCGAAACCCAGCCATCGACCACGGAGATCTGGATCGGTGCCCTCGCCGGCGAGATGGTGGTGCAGCTTACCCTTGCCAACAATTGCGTGGTGCGGAAGCAGCGGCTGTTGTGGCATCGGCTCGGCCGCATCCGCGACGTGCGCATCGACCCAAGCGGCGTCCTCTATGTGCTGACCGCTGGCGGCGAGGGCGTGCTCTATCGCGTCGAGCTCCCACATGGCGAGATGCGCGAAGGCGGCAAGGGACCGCTATAGCCGGCTTGCCGAAGGCGACAGCCGGCGTATGCTGGAAGATGGAATTCCACAGCAAGGATCGGGGTGCGAAGCGGTCAGGCTCGGCATAGCTAGAGCCGATCGCAAGCACCAGATTAGGAGCCGAGCCAATGCCACCCGCCTCTTCGGCCTCAATGTCAGCGCCCGCACGATCCGCGACGCCCAGCCTCGATGAGGCGCGTTGGTCCGCCGTGGTCGCGCGCGACGCGGCCTTCGACGGAAGCTTCTATGTCGCGGTGGAGACGACCGGCATCTATTGCCGGCCCTCATGCGCGGCACGGCGCCCGAATCGCGCCAATGTCCGTTTCTTCGATACGGCTGAACAGGCTGAGCGGACGGGCTTCAGGCCATGCAAGCGCTGCAAGCCGACCGAGCCGTCTCTCGTCCAGCAACGTGCCGAGAAGGTGAAAGAGGCGTGCCGCTTGATCGAAACGGCCGAGGAGGAGCCGAAACTCGACGGCCTCGCCGAAGCTGTCGGTTTAAGTCCGCACCACTTCCATCGCATCTTCAAGTCCATGCTCGGCGTCACGCCCAAGGCTTACGCCACGGCGCACCGCAACAAACGCATGCGCGAGAAACTCGCCCGGAGCGCGACCGTGACCGAAGCGATTTACGATGCGGGCTTCAGCTCGAGCGGCCGCTTTTATGCGACCTCATCAGAGACGCTCGGCATGACACCGACCGATTTCAAGTCAGGGGGCAAGAATACCGTGATCAGATTCGCCGTTCGCGAATGCTCGCTCGGACTTGTCCTCGTGGCGGTGAGCGACAAGGGTGTTTGCGCCATCCTCTTCGGCGACGATCCTCTGGCGTTGTCGCGGAGTCTCCAGAAGCAATTTCCGCAGGCCGGTCTGGTCGAAGGCGATGCCGGTTTCGCGGAGCTTATGGCCAAGGTGATCGATTTCATCGAGCACCCTCAGCGCGATTTCGACCTGCCCTTGGACATCCGCGGCACCGCCTTCCAGCATCGCGTATGGGACGCACTTCGGCGCATCCCAGTGGGCTCGACGATGAGCTATGCGGACGTTGCCAAGACTATCGGCGCGCCGAAAGCGGTGCGCGCGGTAGCACGCGCCTGCGCCACCAACCGTATCGCCGTCGCGATTCCTTGTCACCGGGTGATCGGGTCTGACGGATCGCTGACCGGCTATGCGGGCGGCATCGAACGCAAACGCGCCCTCCTCGCCAAGGAAGCGAAGTCCTGACGGGGTTCAGCGCGAGAGCCGCTTCGCGGCGAGGTCGTTGAGATAACCCTGCCAGCGCATCTCCTGGTTCTCGCCAAGCTCGCGCAAATAGCCCCATACGAACAGGCCTGTGTCGTGGCCGTCGTCGAACGCAATACGCACCGCGTAGTTGCCGACCGGCTCGATCCGCATAACGCGCACATTCCTCTTGCCGGCCACGGTGACGCGCTGCGCCTCGCTATGACCCTGCACTTCGGCGCTCGGCGAGAGCACGCGCAACAGCTCGGCGGGAAGCGCGAAGCTCTTGCCGTCATCGAACGTCACCGTGAGGACGCGCTTGTCCTTGTCGAGTTTGAGCTCGGTCGGCCAGGGCTCGGCCATCGATCACACCTTGACCACTTATCAGCCGAGGTCGATTTCGCCCTCGACGACATGCTTCAGCCCGGTCCCCTCAGCGGTGAGCACCATTTTCATTCTCAGCGCCCCCGTGCCGCCAAGGCCTTCTTCGCGGACGACCCGCTCGATTTCCTGCTGCGAGGTGACGCCCACCTCCTTCAAATACTTCCTGAGCGACATATTGAACCGGTGCTCGTCCATCCTTGGCCTCCTGCAATCCCCGATCCCATGCTATGGAAAGGGCGAAAGGCCTATATTAGAGACGAAAGCCCCATGCCGGTCACCTTTGAGAAGGGCCGCGCAAGACCGAAGCAGCGAGCCGCCCGCAAGATGAAGGCGAAAAAAACAGTGAAACGCCGCGACGCTGCGGCTGCCGTGCTGGCAAGCCCCCTCTATCGCAAGCGCGTGGTGAAGAGCGCCAAGGCCTATAGCCGCAAGGGCAAAGCGCGGACGCGCGGCGAGGAAAGCGAAGAGGCATGACCGGAAAGCCCCTGATCGATCCTTTCGGCCGGCACATTACCTATCTGCGCGTGTCGGTGACGGACCGCTGCGATTTTCGCTGCGTCTATTGCATGGCAGAAACCATGACCTTCCTGCCGCGCGAGGACCTGCTGAGCCTCGAGGAGATCGACCGGCTGGCGAGCGCCTTCGTCGCGCACGGCGTGCGCAAGCTGAGGCTGACCGGCGGCGAGCCGCTGGTGCGGCGAAACATCATGTGGCTGATCGAGCGGCTGTCGCGGCATTTGGACCAAGGCCTCGACGAGATCACGCTCACCACCAATGGCAGCCAACTCGCGCGCCATGCCGGGGCGCTTGCCGCCTGCGGCGTCAAACGCATCAATGTCTCGCTCGACACGCTCGATCCCGCCAAGTTCCGCGACATCACGCGCAGAGGCGATCTTGCGCAGGTGATGCAGGGCATCGATGCGGCCTCGGCCGCCGGGCTCGCCATCAAGATCAATACCGTTGCGCTGCGTGAGGTCAACGAGGACGAGATCGAGGATCTCATTCGCTGGGCGCATGGCCGGGGCTTCGATCTCACGCTGATCGAGACCATGCCCATGGGCGAGATCGACGCCGACCGTACCGAGCAATATCTTCCGCTCTCGCTCGTCCGCGCGCGGCTCGGTCAGCATTTCACCCTAGACGACCTCGCCTTCCGCTCGGGCGGACCTGCGCGCTATGTCAGCGTGCGCGAAACTGGCGGCCGGCTCGGCTTCATCACGCCGATGAGCCACAATTTCTGCGAGTCCTGCAACCGTGTGCGCGTCACCTGCACGGGCACTCTCTATATGTGCCTCGGCCAGGAGGATGCGGCCGATCTCCGCGCGCCGCTCAGGGCGAGCAAGGACGATCGCCCGCTCCACGCCGCCATTGCCGAGGCCATCGCGCGAAAACCCAAGGGGCACGATTTCGTCATCGGGCGCGGCGAGCGCCCTGCTCTGGGGCGGCCTATGTCGGTAACCGGCGGCTAGAAAACTCAGAAAATCAAGAATTTCCGCGATTTCTTCCGTAGACCCCCCATTGTGGGGCAGGCTTTGTTAATCAATCAGTTTACCCCGTTCTTAACGCATCGCTGCGCAGAATCCGGACGTTATGTCGGGTTTGGCGTCGCTCAAGAAACACTGGTATTGGGCGGGATTGGTGGTGCTCAGCGCCCTGATCGCCGCCGCGGCCCTTATTGCGCCGAGCAAGATCAGCCGCTACGAGCTCGAACGCGAGGCGCTCACCGCCGCTGAGCGGCTCAAGGTGCGGATGCTGAACGAGCCGGACACGCTCTTCCATGCGCTCACCAGTCCGTCCTTCACCACGCAATTCGCCGACATCCTCGAAAAGTGGGGCTACAGCAATCGAGTGCTCCGCTACGAGCTTTACGACAACCAGGGCAACCTCTCCTTCACCAGCGGCTTGGCCGGGTTGAAGCTCGATGAGGAACTCGCCACCTTGCTCGCGGTGCCGGCAATGGAAGCGCCGACGGTTGCGCTCTACAAAAGTCAGGACGGCACGGCGCCCTCCAATTTTGCCACTCTCTCGCTTCCGCTTGCCTTGAACGGCGAATCGCGCGGCACGCTCGTCGTCTATCTCGACCAGAGCGACCAAGCCGCCGTCCTCAGCAACTATTTCAGTTGGGTGGTCGGCATCACGCTCGCTCTGCTCGGCGCCGGCATCGCCGTGCCCGCCGCGTTCGCATGGGCGCGTGGTCGCGAGCGCCGCAAGGCCGAGGCGCAGTTGCGCTATCTCGAGGAGCACGATCAACTGACCGGCCTCGCCAATCGCAAGGCCTTCATCGACAAGTTGTCCGAGGCGATCACACGCATGCATCGTGACCGCACGCATATCGCCGTGCTCTGCCTCGACATCGACAAGTTCAAGGAGATCAACGAAGCCGCCGATCATTCGGGCGGCGATCAGGTGCTGCGCGACGTCGGCGGCCGCATCCAGTCGACGCTGCGGCAGAACGATCTCATCGCGCGGCTGGCCGGCGACGAATTTGCCATCGCCCTCGTCGATATCACCAATCTCGGCGACGTGATGGCCTTCATGAACCGCCTGGTCGATGCCTTGCGCCGGCCGCTTCAGGTTGCCGCCAAGGAGATGGTGGTCACCACCAGCGTCGGCATCGCGCTCGCCCCTGCCGATGGCGACACTGCGGCCACCGTGCTCCGCCACGCCGCCATCGCGCTCGCCCGCGCCAAGGGCGACGGCGGTCAGCGCATGTGCTTCTTCGAGCAGAGCATGGACAAGGCGCTACAGCGCCGCCGCATGGTCGAGCACGAGCTGCGGCTTGCGCTTGGCCGCGAGGAGTTCGAGGTGGTCTACCAGCCGCAATACGACCTCGCTACCGAGAAGCAGTGCGGTTCGGAAGCGTTGGTGCGCTGGCAGCATCCCGTGCACGGCAAGATCGCGCCCGGGCACTTCATCTCCGTGGCCGAAGACACCGGGCTCATCGTTCCGCTCGGGGAATGGGTGCTGCGCCGCGCCTGCTCCGACGCGGTCAAATGGCCCGAGCCGCTGATCGTCGCCGTCAATCTGTCGCCCGCGCAGTTCCGCGACGGCGACATTGCCGAGACCGTTGCCGAAGTTCTGAAATCGACCGGGCTTCCGCCCGAGCGGCTCGAGCTCGAGATCACCGAGAACCTCCTCATCAACGACACCGAGGAGGTGCTGGGCAAGCTCAACCGTCTGCGCCAGCTCGGCGTGGCCATCGCCATGGACGACTTCGGCACCGGCTATTCGAGCTTGAGCTATCTCGCCCGTTTCCCCTTCTCCAAGATCAAGATCGACCGCCAATTCATTCGCAACATGACGCGCGACCCCGCCATGCGGGCGATCGTCAAGACCATCATCGCGCTGGGCAGATCGCTCGACGTGATCATCACCGCCGAGGGCGTCGAGACGCAGGAGCAGGCGGCGATGCTGCGCGAGTTCGGCTGCCCGCAAGTGCAGGGTTTCCTCTACGGCTATCCCGGCGCTGCCGAGACCGGGGTGAAGGCCGAGGGCAACGTGACCTCGATCACCACCGCGCGCAGCAGCGCAGCCTAGTCTCTTCGTCTATCGTCGCTTGGCCGGCGCGCCCGGCGTGAACAGCCCGCTCATGGCGCCGCCGAAGGGCATGATCTTGTCCTTCTTGGCCGAGCGGCGAAGCGTGGGCCTCCGCTGGGCAACCGGCTTCTTCACCGTCGTGGCCGGCTTGGCGTTGTTTGATTTTGCTTTTTCCTTGTCCTTGGCTTGTGGTGCCGACGCCTTGACCGCGTCCAACTTCGTGTCCTGCTCGACCTCGGGTGGAAGGAGATTGGCAATATTGCCGGGGGCGTCTGCCGCACTGTCTGGCTCCTCAGGCGGCGGCCCGGTATCGATCGCCGCCTCTTTCACCGCCTTCGGCGCCGAGAGCGCCGAGGTAATGTCCCGATCCGGTTTGGCCGGGCCAAGCTCGACATCGACGGAAGTGTCCTTGGGCGCGAACATGCTTCCCTTTCCGGGCAGCGTGATGATCATCGGCAGAAGCAGCGAAAGGCCAATGGCATGAATGATGCCGGCATAGATAAGAAACACCGGCGCGGTGGCTCGCTTCAGGTCGGTCAAGGGCAGCGATCGGCAAAAATTGCTTCTACGCACCCGCTTACGCCGATTCCGAGTTAGCTGAGTCGCGCGTTCCTGTCCAAGCCTTTAGCCGTCCATCACAATTCGCGGAGCCGGGCGGGCGCCCCCCTCTTTCCGCTCAAGCTCGCTCCAAGCGCGCGCGGCGATCGTGCGGAAGGCTTCAGCGGCCGGCGAAGCCGGATCGGTCGCGACCACCGGACGCCCCTCGTCCGAGGTCTCGCGGATCGCGAGAGTAAGGGGCACCTCGCCGAGGAAAGGCACGTCGAGCCGAGCCGCCTCGCTCTTAGCTCCGCCATGACCGAAAATATCCGACGGCTCCCCGCAATGCGGGCAGATGAAGGTGCTCATATTCTCGACGATGCCGAGCACCGGCACGTTCACCTTGCGGAACATGTTGAGCCCTTTGCGCGCATCGATCAGGGCAAGATCCTGCGGCGTCGACACGATAACCGCGCCGGCGAGCGGTACCTGCTGCGCCATGGTGAGCTGCGCGTCTCCCGTGCCCGGCGGCATGTCGACCACCAGAACGTCGAGCTCGCCCCAAGCCACATCTTTCAGCATCTGCGACAGCGCCGACATCACCATCGGCCCGCGCCATATCATCGGCGTCTCTTCGTCGACGAGGAACCCCATCGACATGACCTTGAGCCCATACGCCTCCATCGGCGCGAGCTTGTTGCCGGAAAGCTGCTGCGGCTGGCCCTTGAGCCCTAACAACCGCGGCATCGACGGCCCGTAAATGTCGGCGTCGAGAATGCCGACCCGGAGCCCCCGCTCCCTCAGCGCCAGCGCGAGATTGACCGCGGTCGTCGACTTGCCGACGCCGCCTTTGCCGGAAGCGACCGCGATGATATTGGCGACGCCCGGCACCCCACCCGGGCGATGGCGCGCATCGCGCGCCGCGCCTGGCCGCGTAAAGGGCGAGCCTTGCGGCGGCGGCTCCTGACCCTTGCCATTGCCGCCGCTTCGCGCCGCTCCGCCCGGCGCGCGATCCGCGGTCAGCGTCACCGCCACGCCATCCACACCCGGAAGCGCCTTCACCACGCTTTCGGCGGTCTGACGCATGGCCTCGAGCTCTTTGGCGCGGGAGGGATCGACGGAGATGGCGAAATAGACCTTGCCCTTATTGATGACGATCTCAGAGACGAGACCTTGCGAGACGATGTCGGCGGCAAGGTCCGGTCCTTTGACGCGCTTCAGCGCTTCGAGCACGCGCTCCTTGGTCAAAAGTTCGGTCATGATGCGATTATGTAGTCCTGCTTTCGGCCGAGACCAACCGTGTTGTGGCGCGGCGATTGAGCGTTGGCTTTCACTCAGCCTTCGAACTCGGGAAAGAGCCGCGGCAAGGCTTCGATTTTCGCCCAGCCGGCACCCTCGGCCACCGGCTCGACGCGGAGGTCGCCGAAATAGGCATCGAGCACGGCCTCGCGTTCTTGCGCCAAGGGAGGGCTGCAATAGTCCTCCTCCTCCCACACGGCGACGCCGTCCCTGCGGATGCGGGCATTGCGCAAGGAATAAGTGAGCGACCGCCCAAACGGCTTCATGCCGATAAACTCCTCACCTCGCCAAGCTCTTCGATGAGGTCGTGCTTCGGAACGGCCGATACGAAATAGAACGCCAAGGCATCTCCCTTTTTGCAACGCTACCACCATCCGCTCTCGCTTTGCAGGACCTCTTGCGCCGGCGCCGGCCGCTCGAGACCGTGGCGCGCGAGCCAACCCGCCGAACCGAGGCAAACCGCTGCACCGACCAGGCAGGCGGTACCGACCCCAAGCATCCACTTGCATTTGCTGCCGAGCTCGGCCGCGCGAGCCTCCTCGGAGTTCACGCTAATGAGGAAATGCTGCGCTTTCGCGCCGTCCGGCGGAGCGCCGATGCAACGGTCCTTACCGACCACGCCGAGTACGTAGATGTCGACATCGACCGGCAAGTGCGTTTCCTTGTAGCGGAAGCAAAGCGTGCGATTGCTGTTGCTGACGGTGCCGAGCGCCTCCTGCATCACACTCTCACCCTCCTGCAATTGGCGGCGGACATCCTCGCGGGCAACCGCCTCGATACCCTCGATGATCGCCAGTTCAGGCGAGACCCAAGCCCTGCCGCTCTCGTCCTCGATCTCGAACGGCGCGAACAGCGAGGTCGTCTTGACGATTTCCGTCTTGCGCTTGCGGCACGCGGTCTTGTGGCGGGAGTCATATTCGAAGAATTCGTAATCGCGCTCGATCGTCGAGACGAAATGCGCGCAAGGGCTGTTAGACAGCTCTCCGGTCACGGGCGAAGCGCAGCGGAGCTTGCCTTTGACTTCGACCAGGCTTCCGGGTGGAAGCGTGGACACGTGCGCCGCGGGGGTGGTCTCGGTGGCGCGCATCAGCGCCATTTCGTTGCGCGACGCGCGCCAACTCCACAAGAGAAACGCCGCGCTCGGCACCAGCAGCGCGCCGATCAGCACCAGCCAAGCCACCATCTCGCCCCTACTTCGTCCGGCAGCGCGTTTCGCACATTAATTACGATAGTCTTGTCGCAGCTCTCGGTTGATGAAGAATTAGCCTATCTGCACACATGCAATTTCGTACCGCGGTTCGGGAGGCGGGGATAAGTCGGAGGTATACGTTGGGGCATTTAGAAAGACTGCCTCTGGATCAAGGGCAGTCGCTGTCTCTGACGAAGCGAGCCTTCACGTAACCTTTCGTGGTCTTGTCGCCGAAATAGTGCGTAACCGGGCACCACCGGCTGCCCCAGGCCACGCTCTTCGGCTGGCAGTCGCCGTCGAGATGGATGATGCCGTGCTCACCCGGCACCAGCCGATCGACGATCGTTGATGAGGCCGAGGGAGAAGCGCGAAGATTGAGGGCATCGCCACTCGCAACGTTCACGACCACGAGACAGCCAGGCCCCGATGTCGCCGAAGCAGGCTTGACGCCGGCGAGAAGAAGCAGACCGAAGATAAGAACGCTTCTCATTTTGCCTCCGGCAAAGGAGCGTGAGATATACGACTTTCAGGGGACTGACATATGTCCGTCAACCTCTCGTCGTAACAGCGACACAATTTACTTTTCACATGAAGTTTGGGGCAGGCTTCGCCAGTGGCACCGGCGGTGCTGGGGCATAGAGGGTCCTAGTCGGTAGCGAGTACAAGTAATGCTCCGCCTGGCGTGTCGACTCGGCAGTATGATCGAGTCGTTTGTCACCAATTCCTGTCTCGCCGCCTCTTCCGGCGCGCTCCGCCTCCGGCCAACGGCCATCGGCGGCTTCCAGACGGCGCTCAAAACCTCGTCGTTTACAAAAGACACGGGCCTCAAGCCTTCCTTAACCCTGTTCTTGCTATTCATGGCGAGGCGGATGCAAGCGCCATAGCGTCTGCCAGCCAAATCCACAAAAGCGAGGGGGAAGATGCGCGTTGTGGTCGGTTCGGAGAGTTCGAGGGATTTTCGACAAAGCGAGCTTCGCCGCCATCTCCAGATGATGGCGCGCTTCATCGAAGGCGCCAAGGACGGCGCATCCCTCACCATGATTCTGCGCTCGGCCGAGTCTGACCCGGCCAAGACCCTGATCGGTATGAAGGGCGCGTTGCAGCGCTGCGGCGTGCGCGTCAAGGTGATCCTCGCCAAGATCGAGCCCGAGGAGGACCTGCGGCAACTTTTCGCCGCGCTGTCCGAGCTTGCCCCGCAAGAGTCGCCGAGCGAGCTGATTCGCTGGGCGCGCAATCCGCGCCTGCTCGATGCGCATGAGCAAGTCACTTATGGCGACGCGATGTGCTGGTCCGGAGACGCGATGCGCCGCGACGCCGACAAGCGCAATGCGCTCGCTTTGTTCGACGAAGCGGCCCCCGACATGGTGCGGCTCGGCCGTCTCGCTTTCGAGGCGCTATGGGCGGCGGCTTCGTTCGTGCCAGAGCGTCGGCTCACCGGTCCTCTGTCGCCGCGTCTCTCTGGCGCATATGAGCGCACCGAGCCGCCGGTCACCGCACTTCGCCCGAGCCTGCAAGGCTGGCCGCTCGTCCGCCACTAGGCCTTCCATGATAGGGTAGCCGCGAAACCTGCGCCGATGGTGCATGCGTTTGGCGGAGTTCTGACTCATGGACAATACCGATCAGCTTGCGCCGCTCTGCTTCGTGCTGATGCCGTTCGGCAAGAAGATGGACGCGGCCGGCCGCGTCACCAATTTCGATTCCGTCTACGCCAAGGTCATCGCGCCGGCGGTGGAGCGCGCCGGGCTCGAGCCGATCCGCGCCGACGAGGAGAAGATCGGCGGCACCATCCACAAGCCGATGTTCGAGCGGCTGATGCTCTGCCATTACGCCGTTGCCGACATCACCGGCGCCAACCCCAACGTGTTTTACGAGCTCGGCATCAGGCACGCCATGCGTCCGCGCTCGACCGTGATCGTGTTCGGCGAAGGCACGGTGCTCCCCTTCGACATCGCGCTGGTGCGCGGCATCGCCTACAAGACCGACGGCGCCGGGGAGCCGGTCGATGCCGAGACGACGCTTGGCGCGATCGCGGGCCAGCTTCAGGCGGCACGCGGCAATCCGCATGACGACAGTCCGATCTTCCAGCTGGTCGAGGGCGTGCCGTGCTGGGACATCGATCACGCCAAGACCGACCTCTTTCGCGCGGCGGCGGATTATTCCAGACGCTACAAGGACCGCCTGCGTGCCGCGGTGAAGGAGGGGGCCGACTCCGTCAAGAAGGTGGCGAACGAGCCCGCACTGTCGAACCTGCTTGAAGTCGAGAGCGGCGTCGTTGTCGATCTCTTTCTGTCGCTGCGCGACGTGAAGGCGCACGCTGCGATGATCGAGCTCTACCATCGCATGCCGCTGCCCTTGCAGCGCGCCAGAATGATGCGCGAGCAGCTCGGCTTTGCCCTTAACCGCGAGGGCCGCTTCGAGGAGGCGGAGAAGGTGCTGGCCGAAGTGATCGCCGAGTTCGGCCCGTCGAGCGAGACCAACGCATTGCTTGGGCGCATCTACAAGGATCGCTGGGACCTCGCCAAGAAGGAGGGCAGGCCCGAGGCGCGGGCGTTGCTCAAGAAGGCAATCGACGCCTATCTCGCCGGCTTCGAGGCCGATTGGCGCGACGCCTATCCCGGCGTCAATGCCGTGACCTTGATGGAGATGCTGCCTAAGGCCGACCCGCGCCAGGCCGAGATCCTGCCGGTGGTACGCTACTCGGCGTCGCGCAAGGCGGCGAGAGCGCCCGACTACTGGGATCATGCCACCCTGCTCGAATTGGCCGTTCTCGCCTGCGACCAGGACGACGCTCACGACAAGCTCGCCGAGGCGCTTGCCGTGGCGCGGGCCGCATGGGAGCTCGAGACGACGGCGCGCAATCTCGGCCTCATCCGCGACATGCGCGAGAGCCGCGGCGAGGACGCCGCCTGGATCAAGCAGATTGAAGACGTCCTGAAGCAGCGCGCAAGCCGTCCCGAAGGTGACAAAACCTTAAGCTGAAAGCCCTTCCTGCACTTTGTATCTATGGGTAATCTTTGCCGCTTGGCGCGGACGGCCGCCTGGCCGTGGGACCACACCGAACGCTCCAGCAAGAACAGAACCATTCGGGAGGTTAAGTCGTGAATCGGCGTGAATTCCTGTTGTCATCAGCGTGCGCGTGTCTCGCCACCGCCACCGCGAGAATCGACCCGCTCTTTGCCGAAGACGCGCCCGCTCCGGCGAGGCTCTATCGCTGCGGCACGCCGCCTCCCACGCCCTCGGCGAAGATTCAGGCGAACCGCGTCATCAATGCGCTGCGCGCGCATCGGATGAATTTCCGCGGCAAGACGGTCGTTCCCATCCGCTTTCACATCATCCACGACCGCGGGAAAGGGAAGCTTCCGGATCGGCAGATCAAGGACCAGGTGGCCTTGCTGAACACGGTCTACACGCCCACCGGTCTCGAATTTAAGACGATCGACGTCGATTACATTCAGAACTCGGTCTGGTTCCGCCATGAATATGGCGCGCCGTCAGAGGTGAGGATGAAGACCGCGCTCGGCAAGGATACCGAGCGCTGCCTCAATATCTATACCTGCGAGCCGGGCGGCGGCCTGCTCGGCTATGCCACCTTCCCGTGGTGGCTCAAGGACGACCCGCAGCTCGACGGCGTGGTCCTGCACCATGCGAGCTTTCCCAACTCGCCGACACCATGGGAACAGCAGCCTTGGCCCTTCGATCTCGGCATGACGGCCGTGCACGAGATCGGCCATTGGTGCGGGCTCTATCACACCTTCCAGGCCGGCTGCGAGGCGCCGGGCGACGATATCGAGGACACGGCCTTTGAGGCGGGGCCGGCGGCCGGCTGTCCGATCGACCAGCCGTCGTCCTGCCCGGGCGAGACGCGCTCCAACCCGGTCGAGAACTACATGGATTATTCCGACGACGCCTGCATGAAGCATTTCACGCCGATGCAACTTCAGCGCGTCAGAGACATGGTCGGGTATTATCGCTTCAAGCTGAACCCGCAGACCGCGCGCTCGTCGCAGCTCGAGCAAATCCGCGAAAGCATCGAGTGATATACCGCCTGGTCCTGTTTGCCTTGTGTGCCGCCTCTCTCGGCGGCACGCCGGCACTCGCCTTCAAGAACATCGAAGGCTGCGACCTCGTTGCTTTCGCCGCGCCGTCCTCGCCGGTTCCGATTCCCGAGGAGCGCTGGCAGGCTTACCGCGACGCCGCGAAGGCGTTGCTGGGCGACGCCTCACAGGATGTGCGCAGCCTCGCCCTGGCGCTGATCGATGCGCAGGCGAATTTGCTCGCGCCAGACAAGGAGTCGCAGGCCTATCAGGACTATCTTGGCGGCGACTCTTGCCGCAGTTTGACCAAGTTGAACAACGCGGCGATCGAAACGCTTCTCGGCGAGGTGTCGCAATCCTTGTCGGGAGAGGCCATGACCGCTTTGCGGCAGGTCGTCGATGCCGCGCTGAGGCAGATGGACAACCTCGATCGATCGGCGCGTTTCCGTTCGGTGCAGGACCGGACGCTCGCCCTGGCATCCTACAATTGCTTCGTCGCCGCCACCATCTTAGCGCTGCTTCCGCCCGAGAAACGTGCTTCTCTCACGCTCGCGGATTTCGGCGACACCGCTCCGTGTAAGGACGCCGGGCGAACCGGGTAGGTCAAGGAGTTCAAGCCGCATGGCCGTTCCCGCTGAAATGCAGGCCATGGTGCTCGAACGCGCCGGCGCACCGCTCAAAGCGGCGAAGCTCGAAATACCTGAGCCGGGGTCCGGCCAGATCCTCCTTAGGATCGCTGCGTGCGGGGTTTGCCGCACCGACCTCCACATCTTCGATGGCGAGCTGTCCCATCCTAAGCTTCCGCTCGTGCTTGGGCATGAGATCGTCGGCCATATCGCTGCGCTTGGGCCGGGCGTTGCAGAGTTCTCTCTTGGCGATCGCGTCGGCGTGCCGTGGCTGGGCTGGACCGATGGCACATGCGTCTACTGCCGGGAGCACCGCGAGAATCTTTGCGACAACCCGCGTTTCACCGGCTACCAGATCGACGGCGGCTATGCGCAATACACGGTCGCCGACGCGCGCTTCTGCTTCAAACTGCCCGAGGGCTATAGCGACGCTGAAGCGGCGCCTCTGCTTTGCGCGGGCCTGATCGGCTATCGCTCGCTGAAGCTTGCCGGCGACCCGCATCGCCTCGGCATCGATGGCTTTGGCGCGGCGGCCCACATCATCGCCCAGGTCGCCCGCGCGCAAGGCCGCGAGGTCTATGCCTTCACCCGGCCCGGAGACAAGGCGGCGCAAGACTTCGCGCTGGGCCTCGGCGCGGTATGGGCTGGGGGCTCCGACGAGACGCCGCCGCAAGCGCTCGATGCGGCCATCATCTTCGCCCCTGTCGGCGCGCTCGTACCGGCCGCGCTGCGCGCTGTACGCAAAGGCGGCGTCGTGGTGTGCGGCGGCATCCATATGAGCGACATCCCAAGCTTCCCGTACGAGATCCTCTGGGAGGAACGCGTGCTGCGCTCGGTCGCCAATCTGACGCGCGAAGATGCGCGCGAATTCCTGGCGCTTGCACCGAAAATCCCGGTAAATACGCGCGTACGCCCCATGCCGCTCGGTGCCGCCAACGAAGCGCTCGAACGCTTGCGTAAAGGCGAATTGACCGGCGCCGCCGTGCTCATTCCGTAGGTGTCCGTGGGGATAAGATCGTGGCAACCAGAATTCTGGGTAGTGTGATCGTCGTCGCGTGCTCCGTCGGTGTCATGGGCGCCTCGCCGGCAGCGCTCAAGCCGTTCGACCCCGCTGCGCTTCAAGCCGCCGTGGAGGCGACCGCCAAGGAGCTTCTGCTGCCCGGCGCCATGATCCTGTTGCGCACGCCGCAGGGCGAGTTCGCCTTCGGCTACGGCGCTACCGAGCTCGGCGGCACGAGTCCGCCGCGCGCCGACACGCATTTCCGTGCCGCCTCGAACACCAAGACGATGACGGCCGCCCTCATCGTGCTGCTGGCGCAGGAAGGGAAATTACGTTTCGACGATCCGGTGTCGAAATATGTTTCCGGCGTTCCGCATGGCGACGACGTCACGATCGGCGAGCTGCTCAAGATGCGGAGCGGCTTCTACAACTACACGTCGGCGCCGGAGCTTGCGGAAAGTCTCGATGACGACCCGAACAAGGCCTGGACGCCGGCTGAGGTGCTCGCCATCGCGTTCAAGCGCCCGCCGCTATTCGCTCCGGGCGCGGAATTCGATTATTGCAACACCAATTACGCGCTGCTTGGTTTCGTCGTCGAGAAGCTCGAAGGCGCGCCGCTGGCGAAAGTTTTTCAGGACCGCCTGTTCGGGCCGCTCGGGATGAAACACACTTTGCTGCCTGCCATCACTTCGAACGCGATCCCCGAGCCCTACGCGCATGGCTATTTGTACGGCGGTTCGTCATACGCTTTGGTGGATGCGCCCTATCCCGCCGATCTTCGGGAAGCGGCGAAGGCGGGAACCCTCAAGCCCAATGACGACACATGGCAGAATCCCTCCTACGCCACTGCGGCGGGCGGCGCCATTTCCACCGCGCAGGATCTCGCGATCTGGATGCGCGCGTTGGTCGGGGGCAAGGTTTTCAATGCCGAGTTGCAGCGTCAATGGTTCGACAGCCTCGAGCCGGAGGACCCAAGCCAACCTCTCGGCCAGAAATACGGCTATGGCATAACCCAGATCACGTTTGGGCCGAACAACGTCTATTTTCACGGCGGCGAGATGCCCGGCTACAACTCGTTCATGGGCTATGACCCGGTCAACGATGTCACGCTGGTCATTTGGACCAATCTCACTGTCTCGCTCGACGGCAAGCCCACCGCCAACAGCATCATGCTGAAGATGCTCGACCAGATTTATACGGTATCGCCGCTACAATAGCGGCGAGGGATGTCGTGCTGGGTCATGAGCAGACCAATTCGCAGCGGGCACTCCGTGCGTGCGGCGCGCCTGAGCGCTTAGGGCTGCTTGACGCTTTGCTGAATCTTGCGGCGCTGCTCCTCGAACAGCTCGGGCTCGCGCATCTTCTGATATTGGCTGCGGGCAAGACTGAAGAGCCTGCCGACTTCGACCTGCTTGCCGATCGTGCCGCCATTGAAGACGAGGACCGACCATTCGTTCGGCGTGGCCGCCAATTCGGATTGTTGACCATCGCTGTTGAGATCGAGGCGCCGACGGACTGCATCGATGCGGCCGTTTTGGTCCCAGTCGATCGCCCCGCTGGCCTCCGCCGGCTGCACCGTGTCCGGGTTCAACCAATAGAGCGTGTTGTAGCCGCGAAGATCTTCGCTCCGGCCGAGGCCTTGGCGCTCCTTCAATGCGGTTTCCGGCAAGACCGGAACCCGAGCTCATGGGCAAAGGTGCCGATCTTCTCCGAGTCGGTGCCGCCCTTTCCGTCATTCCAAGTTCCGAGCGTCACGAGGAAGTCGGAGCCGGGGACCGCGAAGGAATACCCGCTCGACATGTCGCCGTCGTAGCCGTTGGCCCAAATCATATAGTGGTAGACGGGTGCGCGCTTGGGATCGAAATTGGCCTCCTTCAGCTTCACGAACTCATCCTCTGACGGATTGAGATCCTCGTCGTAGGGCACCTCGTTGCCGAGGTCGAGATGGAGGTTGATGCCGTCGCGGCCTTCCGGGTTAGGCACGGGACTCGCAGCGAAGATCGCCGCGATGCGATTCAGCACCGCCTTGCTCGGGCCGAGACCATTGGTGGCGGACGGTCGCCGCATATAGTCCATCTCGACGAAGATGTCCTTATGCAGCGGCGAAACATTCTTCGCGTGCAGGTCGATGCCATTCACGCCATAGACTTCCCACCCATCGTTTTCCTGCTCGGTAATTCCTCTTCGGCGAAACAAGGCGACGTGGCCGCGGCCGATATGGCGGCGACCAAAAGTAAACAAGCACGGGCCATGAGCGTCCCTCGGCGGGGTGAAACGCCAGACCGTAGCAAACCTTAGCGAGAATCCAACATGAAACACGCGTAATGGAGGCGCGCGATCCCGGCTTACCGGTCCTTGCCGACCTCGATATCGATGCCCTTGTCCTTGGTAATCTCGCCCGAGAAGCCCGGCACGTCGATCTTCAGCACCTGCCGGTTCTGCCGCTCGTAGAGCATGTAACCGAGGATCCCGAGCCCGACCACG